>DASUGU010000106.1:0-109995 GCA_036273855.1 Pseudonocardiaceae bacterium | reverse complement strand
TCGTCTTCGGGCCGCACGAACTGCCCAAGATCGCCTCCCAGGCCGGCCGGGCCCTGCGTGACCTGCGCAAGATCGCCGAGGGAGCAAAGAACGACCTGCGGGAAGGGCTGGGTCCCGAGTTCGCCGACTTCGAGATCGAGGACCTGAACCCGAAGCGGTTCATGCAGAAGCACCTCTTCGAGGACGTCAACGGCGACTCAGACCCAAGAAGCCCGGCCGCCGCCGCCCAGACCCAGTCCCATGCCAACGGCACGCTGCTAGCCCCCGGCGAGCGCCCCCCCTTCGACCCCGACGCCACCTAACCCGCCCCCGCCCCCGCCGGCCGCCCCCCGCCGGACCCCCCCGGACCCGCCGGACCCCAGCCGGACGCCCCGGACCCCAGCCGGACCCCCCGGACCCCAGCCGGACCCCCCGGATCCCTGCTGAACGCACTGGATCCGGGATTCCACTGCGTCAGAACGCACTGGATCCGGGGTTTCATGAAGCTCCGGCTGGCCCGGCGCACCTGGACCGCGGTACCAGTGGTGCCGGTGACCTGAGTCCGGTTTCTGGAACGTACCGCCCGGCCGCGGTCCACGAGCTGACCGGGATGCGATGCCTACTGGGGCGTCAGGCCGAGGTGACGCCCGGCCAGGCCGCGGCTGCGGGTGCCGATCTCATCCGCGATCTTCCGCAGCGCGAGCGCGGCCGGGGAGTCGGGGTCGCTGAGCACCAGCGGCATACCCGCGTCGCCGCCCTCGCGCAGCCGGACGTCCAGCGGCACCTGGCCGAGCAGGGGTACCTGGGTACCGCCCAGCCGGCTGAGCGCGGCCGCGACGGTGGCCCCGCCGCCCGAGCCGAACACCTCGGTCTGCTCCCCGCAGTGCGCGCACACGAGGTACGACATGTTCTCGATGACCCCGGCGATGCGCTGGTGCGTCTGCGAGGCGATCGCCCCGGCCCGTTCGGCCACTTCGGCCGCTGCCAGCTGCGGCGTGGTCACCACCAGCAGCTCGGCCCCCGGCAGCATCTGGGCTACCGAGATGGCCACGTCACCGGTGCCGGGCGGCAGGTCGAGCATCAGCACGTCCAGGTCGCCCCAGTACACGTCGGCCAGGAACTGCTGCAGCGTGCGGTGCAGCATCGGGCCGCGCCACACCACGGGGGCGTTGCCCTGCTTGAACATGCCGATCGAGATGACCTTCACGCCCTGCGCCTGCGGCGGCATGATCATGTCCTCGACCTTGGTCGGCCGGTCCTCGGTGCCGAGCATCCGGGGCACCGAGTGGCCGTAGATGTCGGCGTCCACGACACCGACGGACAGGCCGCGCTCGGCCATCGCGACCGCCAGGTTCACCGTCACGCTGGACTTGCCGACCCCGCCCTTGCCGGACGCGACGCAGTACACCCGGGTGAGGCTGCCCGGCTGGGCGAACGGGATCACCGGGTCCTTCGAGTCACCGCGCAACGATTTGCGCAGCTCGGTGCGCTGCTCGTCGTTCATCACGTCGAGCGTCACGCGGACGTCCCGGACACCGGCCAGGGCGCTCACGGCGGCCGTGGTGTCCTGGGTGAGCTTGTCCCGCAGCGGGCAGGCGGCCACCGTGAGGTAGATGCCGACGGCGACCGTGCCGTCGGGGTGGACGGCGACGTCCTTGACCATGCCGAGCTCGGTGATGGGCTTTCGGATCTCCGGGTCGATCACAGTGGCGAGGGCGGCCCGCACCTGCTCGACGTTCGGGGTGCCCTGCTGGGTGGTCTGGCTGCTGGTCACGTCTCGTGCACCGGCCTTCTGTCTGGACAATGCCCTGGTCGGCGCCCCGACCGGGGGTCGGGAGCGCTACCACTCCCATGTTACGGCCGGTGGGTGAGCCACTCGGCCGCTGGTGCGTTCTCCCACGTTCTGGTCAGATCGGGGGGCCGGCACGTTGTGGACCTTCGCGGTCCGTAACATCGTTGTTCGTGCCTCCATCGGGTGCGGCTCGCCTGCTGAGCCGGACGGAACTGGGCGTGTGGCGGTCGTTCCTGCGAGCGCACGCGCACCTCACCCGCGTGCTGGAAGCGGAGCTGCTCGCGGCGCAACGACTTTCCCTTGCCTCGTACGACGTCCTGGTCCAACTGGCCGAGGCGCCCGATCACCGGCTGCGGATGACCGAGCTGGCCGACGCCGTGCTGCTGTCCCGGTCGGGTGTCACCCGGCTGGTGGATCGGCTGGAGCGCGGCGGCCTGGTGTCCAGGGCCAGGGTGGACACCGACGGCCGGGGCGTTGTGGCGGTGCTCACCCAGCTCGGCTACGACCGCCTGCGCGACGCCACCGGCGCCCACCTGTCCGGCGTGGCCCGGCACTTCGCCGGCCGCCTGGACGGCACCGACCTGGTCGCGTTCGGCGACACCTGCGAGAAGCTGGCCGCGGAGAAGCCGCCCGAGGAGTGAGTCAGCGTCGCTGGTGTTCGGGCTCGTCGTCCCAGGCCGGCGAGTCCCGCACCGTCTCGGCGGAGGGCTGGGCACCCTTGCGCTTGCGCGGCTTCACCTCGTGCACCAGTTCCTGGCGCAGCCGGTCCAGTTCGCCGCGCAGGTAGTCGCGGGTGGCGATCTCGCCGATGGCCAGGCGCAGCGCGGCCAGCTCGCGAGCCAGGAACTCGGTGTCCGCCTTGGTCTGCCCGGCCCGGACCCGATCCTCCTCCAGCGAGATGCGGTCCCGGTCGTCCTGGCGGTTCTGCGCCAGCAGGATCAGCGGCGCCGCGTACGCGGCCTGGGTGGAGAAGCACAGGTTGAGCAGGATGAACGGATAGGGATCCCAGCGGAACGCCGCGGCGGACAGGTTGACCGCGATCCACACAGCCACGAACAGCGTCTGCCAGAACAGGAACGTCCCGGTGCCCATGAAACGGGCCAGCCGTTCGGAGAACCGGCCGAACGCCTCGGGATCGACCTCGACGGTCAGCCTGCGCGGCCGGCGCGGTTGGTCCAGCCGGCGGCGTGGCATGGTCAGCTCAGGCATGGCTTGGCTCCTGCCGGTCTTCTGCCGGATGCGGGTAACGGCCGGTCTCCCGCCAGTCCTCCGGCAGCAAGTGGTCCAGGACGTCGTCCACCGTGACGGCGCCGAGGAGATGTTCCTCGTCGTCCACCACCGGCGCGCACACCAGGTTGTAGGCCGCGAAGTAGCGGGTCACGTCGGCGAGCGGGTCGGTGGGGGACAGGCTGTCCAGATCAGTGTCCACCACGCCGGCCACCAGGTCGGACGGCGGCTCGCGGAGCAGCCGCTGGAAATGCACGCAGCCCAGGTAGCGGCCGGTCGGCGTGGCCTGCGGCGACCGGCACACGAACACCATCGTGGACAGCGCCACGGCCAGGTCGGCGTTGCGCACCCGCGCCAGCGCCTCGGCGACGGTGGCGTCCGGGGAGAGGATCACCGGCTCGGGCGTCATCAGGCCGCCCGCCGTGTCGAACGAGTACTGCAGCAGCCGCTTGACCGGCGCGGACTCCTCCGGCTCCATCAGGGCCAGCAGCCGCTCCTTCTCCAGTTCCGGCAGCTCGGCCAGCAGGTCGGCGGCGTCGTCCGGGTTCATCGCCTCCAGGACGTCGGCCGCCCGCTCGTCGTCGAGGTGGGCCAGGAGGTCCTTCTGGTCGTCCTCGGGCAGCTCCTCGATGATGTCGGCCAGGCGCTCGTCGTCCATCGCGTCCGCCACCTCGTAGCGGCGCTTCACCGGCAGGTCCAGCAGCGCGCTGGCCACGTCCGCCGGGCGCATGCCGTCGTAGATGGCGAGCAGCCGCTGGGCGCCCTGCGGCTGGCCGGTCAGGTCGAGCAGGCCGATGCCGCCGACGTCCTCCCAGGCCAGCACCCGCAGCGGGCCGCGGCGGGACAGCAGCCGGTTGCGTTCCTGCACGGCGAGCTTGGTGACCAGCCAGTCCCTGGTCCTGGTCTGCTCCATGGCGGCGTCCACCACGACCGCGGTGATCTGCTCGCCCACGTCCAGCCCGGCGGGCGGCCCGGCCAGCGTCACCCGCGCGTCCAGCAACTGGCCGACCACCAGCACCTCGCTGGGCCGCTGGCTGAACCGGCGCAGGTTGACCCGGCCGGTGGCCAGGGTCACCGCGTTCGGCTCGATCGACGTGACCCGCAACATGGGCACGAAGATCCGCCGCCGGGACATCACCTCGATGACGATGCCCAACGCCCTGGGCGGCTGTCGGTCCGGCCGCAGACCGGCCACGATGTCCCGCACCCGCCCGATCGACTCGCCGTCCGGCCCGAACACCGGGAGCCCGGCGAGCCGGGCTGCGAATACCCTGTTCACGGCTGCCATGCGGGTGAGGTTAGTGGCCGCGCTCACGCGCCGAGAAATCGACAGACCGGACGCTCGCGCCGGTCAGCCGTGGGTGGCCGTGGCAATTCCGGCCAGCGTCTCCGCGTACGGGAACCCGCTGTACTCCAGCGCCCCCAGCCAGTTGCGCACCGCCCGCACCAGCGTCCACGCCCTGGCCTTGTCCGGATCCAGTCCGGCCACCTCGACGATGCGTGCCGTCCGGTCCGGAACCCCTTGTGGCCCACCGGATTCCTCGTACCTGTTCCACAGCAGCGGGATCACCGCGAACTCCGGGTCGCCGGCGATCGGCTTGGGATCGATGAGCAGCCACGGCTCTCGGGCGCCGCGCAGCACGTTGAAGTAGTGCAGGTCCTCGTTCACCAGCAGCGACCCGGCGGCCGGGCCGAGCGTGCGGCAGTGGTCCACGGCCTCGTCCAGCATCTTCTGGTCGACCGGGTGCCCCAGGGCGGCGTTCTGTCCGGGCAGTTCATCGGCGTAGGTGGCCGCCACCTCGATGAGCACCCGGTCCAGCGGCGGCGCGGGCACGGTCAGCCTGCGCAGCACCTGGGCGGCGAGGTCCACGGCCTCGGCCAGCGGTTGCTCGTTGAGCGACCGGTGCGGGTCGAGGCGTTCCAGCAGCAGGACGTAGTCGTCGTGCTCGAACACCCGGACCGTGCCGTGGCCGGCCCACGTGGTCAGCGCGGCGGCCTCGCCGGCCGCCTCCGGGTGTGGCCACGACAGTTTCAGCATCGCGGGCGTGCCGTCCGCGCGGAGCACCGGCCAGACCACGCCGACCCAGCCGTACAGCGCGGGACCGTCCGGGCGCAGGTCCCAGCGCCGCGCGTAGTCCCGTGCGTTCGCCGGGAGCGCCGCCAGCCAGTCACCGCGTTCGGCCAGATCCTGCTCGTCGAACTGGTCCAGGTAGCCCTGCGGCACCGCGAACGTCACGGCGCCGAGGCTACGGGCGGTGTGAAAGACGACTCAAGCGAATAGCGGCCGGGCCCGGTGCGTGCCACTGTTACCGATCAGTACCCAGCCGACTCCAGGAGGTCCCCGTGGTCGACCGCCTTCGCCCCCGCCGCTCCTGCCTCGCGGTACCCGGCAGCAACCCGCGTTTCCTGGAGAAGGCCCGGACCCAGCCGGTCGACCAGGTGTTCCTGGACCTCGAGGACGCGGTCGCGCCGCTGGCCAAGCCGGGCGCCCGCAAGAACATCGTGGCCGCGCTCAACGAGGGCGGCTGGGGCGAGCGGATCAGGGTGGTCAGGGTCAACGACTGGACCACCGAGTGGACGTACCGCGACGTGGTCGAGGTCGTCGAGGGCGCGGGCGCCAACCTGGACTGCCTGATGCTGCCCAAGGTGCAGACCGCCGACCAGGTGCGGGCGCTGGACCTGTTGCTGACCCAGGTCGAGAAGACCATGGGCTACGAGGTCGGCCGGATCGGCATCGAGGCACAGATCGAGAACGCGCTCGGACTGATCAACGTGGACGACATCGCCCAGGCGTCACCCAGGGTGGAGACGATCATCTTCGGCCCGGCCGACTTCATGGCCAGCATCAACATGAAGTCCCTTGTGGTCGGTGAGCAGCCGCCGGGTTATGACGTCGGCGACGCCTACCACTACATCCTGATGCGCATCCTCATGGCCGCGCGGGCCTACGACAAACAGGCCATCGACGGCCCGTACCTGCAGATCAAGGACGTCGACGGCTACCGCCGCGTGGCCGGGCGCGCGGCGGCACTCGGTTTCGACGGCAAATGGGTCCTCCACCCCGGCCAGGTCGACATCTGCAACGAGGTGTTCAGCCCCACCCAGGCCGACTACGACCACGCCGAGAACATCCTGGACGCCTACGAGTGGTACACGTCCGAGGCCGGCGGCAAGAAGGGCTCGGCCATGCTCGGCGACGAGATGATCGACGAGGCCTCCCGCAAGATGGCCCTGGTCGTATCCGGCAAGGGCCGCGCGGCCGGCATGCAGCGAGGCGACCGCTGGACCCCACCGGAGGCATGACACGCCAGCCGACGGATCGGTGTTACATCGCAGGTAACTCCTCGTAGAGTGATCACATGGTCGACTGGACGTTGGATCGGATCGACATCGAGGGCTTCCTCTCGATCCGTTCGGCCAGCGTCAAGCTGAATCGGCTCAACGCACTTGTCGGGGCCAATGGCGCTGGCAAGTCCAACTTCGTTCGGGTGTTCGAACTGCTCGGCAGGCTCGTTGACGGTGAATTGGGCCTGTTCGTGGGGCTCAACGGCGGTGCCGGTTCGCTGATCAATGACAGAGCGGAACGGATCGCGCTCCGGATCCGGGCGAGCAACGTGGAATACGACGCATCGTTACTGCAAGCAGCTGATCAAAAGTTGATCTTCGGCTTCGAGTACGCGCATGTGTCGAGTACGGGGGAGGCCGTCCATCTCGACGGAGGATCGTCCGAGAGCGGGCTACGTCCGTTGGGGTATCCGCTGGGGCCGGAGCTCGGTGGTGTCCGGGTTTTCCATTTTCACGACACATCTGTTCGCTCGCCGATCAAACAGGCGATCCCGACCGCTGACAACATCGCGTTGCGCAACGACGGCGCCAATCTCGCAGCGATGTTGTTCGATCTGGCGCGGAGCAGCGACAAGGCCAAGGCGGTCGCATACCGGCGGATCGTCTCGGCGATACAAACCGTCGCTCCGTTCTTCCGGGATTTCGTCCTGGTTCCCGAAGAGCAGGACCGAGTGCGGCTGCGCTGGCGTCAGGTCGGTTCGGATGGCGTGTTCTCGGCGGATCAGATGTCGGACGGCACGCTTCGGTTCATCTGCTTGACGACTCTGCTGTTGCATCCTGATCTGCCGGCCCTCGTTGTTCTTGACGAGCCGGAGCTCGGCCTGCACCCGTTCGCGATCATGCAACTCGCTGAACTGCTCAGGCAGGCCGCGACGCGCAGCCAAGTGCTGTTCGCGACCCAGTCGGTCACGCTGCTCGGCCAGTTCCAGCTTGACGATGTCATCGTCGTCGAGCGCCGAGACGGCGCGTCCCAGTTCCTTCGGCCCGATCGACGTGCGTTGGCCGAATGGCTCGCTGAGTACTCGCTCGGCGAATTGTGGGAGAAGAACCTCCTGGGCGGGCGGCCGAACCGCGAGGGCCTGGATGGCTGAGCCTCGACTGCATGTACTGCTCGAGGGCCAGACCGAAGAGGTCATGCTGCGGAATGTTCTGGAGCCACACCTGCGGACTGCCGGCTGGACAGTGAGCTGGTCGATCCTGGTGACCAAACGTCTGGTGGACGGGCCGGCGCATCGCGGTGGGGTTACCAGTTGGGCGAAGCTCGAGCGGGACATCCGCCGCCTCCTGAGCGGCAGGAGCTTCGCTGCGGTGACCACGATCATCGACTACTACGGGTTGCCGGGCGACGTGCCCGGCATGTCATCGAGGCCGAGCGGCGATGCCCGGATCCGCGTCGGGCATGTCGAGGCAGCCATGGGGGCCGCGATCGACGACCTGCGTTTCGTGCCGCATCTCACCCTGCACGAGGCTGAGAGCTGGGTCTTCGCCGCGGCCGAGCAGTTGGCCGACCTGTATCGGGATCCGGATCTCCTGGCCCGCATGCGGGCGGATGTCGCCGCCGCAGGTGGTCCTGAATTGGTCAACGACGGACCGGAGACTGCGCCGTCGAAGCGCCTGCGGAGTTATCGAGAGGACGACTACCTGAAGGCCACCGACGGCCCGCTGGCTGTCGCCGAACTGGGACTCGGCCGTCTTCGTCAGCAGTGTCCGCACCTGCATGCCTGGCTGACCGGGCTGGAGGCCCGCGCCACAGCGCTGGCGTAACGGCGAGACCGTGCGAGACGGCCTTTTCGGCAGGTGACCGGCGTAATATCACTGGGTACGCGGCACGGCCGCTCCGGTCGGTCGCGGCTGGACGCGGGAGCGTGTCGCATGACGGCTCTGATTGACGTGCTGATCGGCGTGGGTGCCTTCCTGGCGCTGACGGGCATGACCGGGGTACGGGTGGTCAAGCAGTACGAGCGCGGGCTGGTGTTCCGGTTCGGGCGGGTGCATCGGGACCCGCGCGGGCCCGGCCTGACGGCCATCGTCCCGATCGCTGATCGCATGAAGAAAGTGAACATGCAGATCATCACCCTGCCCGTGCCGGCGCAGGAGGGGATCACCAAGGACAACGTGACGGTCCGGGTGGACGCCGTCGTCTACTTCAAGGTGATCGACCCGGTCCTGGCCGTGGTCAACGTGCAGGACTACCGGTTCGCCGTGGCGCAGGTGGCGCAGACGTCCCTGCGTTCGATCATCGGCAAGAGCGAACTGGACGACCTGTTGTCCAACCGGGAACGCCTCAACGAGGGTTTAGAACTGATGATCGACAGCCCGGCTCTGGACTGGGGCATCCACATCGACCGGGTGGAGATCAAGGACGTCGCGCTGCCCGAGGCGATGAAGCGGTCCATGTCCCGGCAGGCGGAGGCCGAGCGGGAGCGGCGGGCGCGGGTCATCTCGGCGGACGGTGAACTGCAGGCGTCGGAGAAGCTGGCGCAGGCCGCGGCGAAGATGTCGGACACCCCGGCAGCGCTCCAACTGCGGCTGCTGGAGACGGTGGTGCAGGTGGCGGCCGAGAAGAACTCGACGCTGGTGCTGCCGTTCCCGGTCGAGCTGCTCCGGTTCCTGGAGCGCAGCGCGGAGGCGGCGACGGCGGCGGCGCACACTGCGAGCACGGAGAGCCGGCAGCAGGTGCATGCCGAGCACACCGACGACAAGCAGCGCGAGATCGACGGCCGTGAGGTGCCCGAACTGCCGTGAGATAACGCACAGATAACGGCCGAAGGCTTGCCAGGGGCCCTCCCGATCGGGTGATGCTGGGGGACGTGGCTAAACACCGGCAACCGAGGGAACGGCGCCTGCGCAGGCGGGACAACCTGTACGAGCGGAGCTTCCGCGCCTGTTCGAACTGCGGCGAGGACGTGTACGTGCTGGCGGTGGACTGCCGAGGATGCGGCACGGCCGTGGCCGGGTGAGCACGCTCACCGCCCACGGCACCCCACAACTGCCATACTGCTCGGTAACTTGCTTGTCGCGATGAGGAGTTGCCCATGGCCCGCCTCGCCCAGACCGCCGGACTCACCGACGTGCAGCAGGAGATCCTGGCCACGGTCCGCGACTTCGTGGACAAGGAGATCATCCCCCACGCGCAGGCCCTGGAGCACGCCGACGAGTACCCGGCCGACATCGTCGATGGCATGAAGGAGATGGGCCTGTTCGGGCTCACCATCCCGGAGGAGTACGGCGGGCTCGGCGAGTCGCTGCTGACCTACGCGCTCGTCGTCGAGCAGATCGCCCGCGGCTGGATGAGCGTGTCCGGCGTGATCAACACGCATTTCATCGTGGCGCACATGATCCGCCACCACGGCACGCCCGAGCAGAAATCCGATTTCCTGCCCAGGATGGCCACCGGCGAGGTGCGCGGCTCCTTCTCCATGTCCGAGCCGGATCTGGGGTCGGACGTCGCCGCCATCAAGACGCGCGCCCGGCGGGACGGCGACGACTACGTCATCGACGGCGCGAAGATGTGGCTCACCAACGGCGGCAGCTCCAACCTGATCGCGCTGCTGGCCCGCACCGACGAGGGAGCCGAGAAGCCGCACCAGAACCTGACCGCGTTCCTGGTCGAGAAGCCGACCGGATTCGGTGAGGTGGCACCGGGTCTCACGATTCCGGGCAAGATCGAGAAGATGGGCTACAAGGGCGTCGACACCACGGAAGCGGTGTTCGCGGACTACCGGATCGGCGCCGACAAGGTGCTGGGTGCCGCACCTGGCAAGGGTTTCGGGTTCATGATGGACGGTATCGAGGTCGGCAGGGTCAATGTGGCCGCACGTGCGTGCGGCATCTCGATCCGCGCCTTCGAGCTGGCCGTGGACTACGCCCAGCAGCGCCGCACGTTCGGCAAGCCGATCGCCGAGCACCAGGCGATCGCCTTCAAGCTGGCCGAGATGGCCACCAAGGTCGAGGCGGCGCACCTGATGATGGTGAACGCGGCCCGCCTCAAGGACGCCGGCACGCGCAACGACGTCGAGGCCGGCATGGCCAAGCTGATCGCCAGCGAGTACTGCGCCGAGGTCACCCAGGACGCGTTCCGCATCCACGGCGGCTACGGCTACTCCAAGGAGTACGAGATCGAGCGGCTGATGCGCGAGGCGCCGTTCCTGCTGATCGGCGAGGGCACCAGCGAGATCCAGAAGACGATCATCAGCCGCGGCCTGCTGCGCGAGTACCGCGCCCGCTGAGCCGGCACGCCGTCGCGGCGGGCGTGCCGTAGGCTTGATGGTCTGGTGACGCACGCCACCCGCCAGATCCGGGCGGGCCGGCAGGGTCATCACCGTGCGCGGATGTCCCGATCGCGAGCGGGGCGGTCCGTTGGCACGATATCCGCAGCCGCGTACGCGGTGTGTGAGCCCGCGACGAGGGGTGATGACGGTGACGAGCTCGTTCTCTTCAGGCGGGGCACCACGGGCCGGTGTGCCGAGGCTGCCCACGAAGCCGACGGGCTGGCCGGTCGGGTCCTACGACAACTACGAGGAAGCCCAGCGTGCCGTGGACTTCCTCGCGGACAACCAGTTCCCGGTCCAGGAGGTCACCATCGTCGGCGTCGACCTGATGCTGGTGGAGCGGGTCACCGGCCGGCTGAGCTGGGGCAGGGTGCTGGGCACCGGCGCCGCGTCCGGCGCGTGGTTCGGCCTGTTCGTCGGGCTGCTGCTGAGCTTCTTCGACACCCGCAGCGGTCCGATCTACCCAATTCTGGTCGGCCTGGTCGCCGGCGTGCTGTTCGGCCTGATCTTCGCCGCCGCCGGGTACACCACGTCCCGCGGCCGGCGGGACTTCCAGTCCGCCAGCCAACTGGTGGCCGGCCGCTACGACGTGCTGTGCCAGCCGCGCAACGCGGAGAGGGCCAGGGATCTGATCGCCAAGCAGTCGATGCGGCCGCAGCCCGGCCAGCTGTAGCGGACACCACCCGGTGGTGTAGTCGTCCACACATTCGCTGCCGTGGACCGCATCCGCGGTTCACACTGGGACCTTCGCGCGTCCACCGGGGTAGGAGGTCGAGGGTGCAGTTCGGGCGCTACTACGAGGAGTTCGAGGTCGGCGCGGTCTACAAGCACTGGCCGGGCAAGACCGTCACCGAGTATGACGACCACCTGTTCTGCCTGATCACCATGAACCACCATCCGCTGCACCTGGACGCCCACTACGCGGGCGAGACCACCGACTTCGGCAAGAACGTGGTGGTGGGCAACTACATCTACTCGCTGCTGCTCGGCATGTCGGTGCCGGACGTGTCCGGCAAGGCCATCGCGAACCTGGAAGTCGAGTCCCTCAAACACGTCAAGCCGACGTTCCACGGCGACACCATCTACGGCGAGACCGAGGTGCTGGCCAAGACTCCGTCGAAGTCCAAGGACGACAGGGGCGTCGTGTACGTGGAGACGCGCGGCTACAAACAGGACGGCACCGTCGTGTGCGTGTTCCGCCGCAAGGTCATGGTGCCCAAGCGGTCCTACGGCGACGCGCGGGGCGGCGAGCAGCCGGGTCGACCGGAACCCAAGGAGTGACAGCCAGTGCCGACCGAGCTGGACCTGGTGCGGCGGCGGTTGCGGCGCTTCGCCGACGAGGAGGCCGTGCACGAATCGCCGCTGTACACGCATCTCGCGCTGTCGGCGGCGGACGACGACGACGTCGCGGCACTCCTGGCCGCCGCCGAACCGCACCACGCGCGGGCGACGCTGTTCTTCGCCGCCGTGCACCGGCTGGTGATCGCCGACCCGGTCAGCCAACTCGCGCACTACTACCCGACCGTCGGCGGTGAGTACGGGGTGGACGGTGCGACGTGGCCGACGTTCCGGTCGTTCGCGCTGGATCACGCCGAGCAGGTGCGCCAACTGGTGACCACCCGGACCACGCAGACCAACGAGGTGCGCCGGGCGGCGCTGCTGTTCCCGGCCGTGGCGCAGGCGGCCAAACAGGCCGGCCGGCCGGTCGGGCTGCTGGAGGTGGGCACCAGCGCCGGGCTGCTGCTGGGCATGGACCGCTACGGCTACCGCTACCAGGCCGAGGACGGCGAGCAGGTGACGGCGGGTCCGGCCAAGGCCCCGCTGGTGCTCACCAGTGTGCTCAGCCGGGCCGAGGGCGCCCGCCGGCCGGCGCTGCCGAAGAACCTCAAGGTCGCCGCCAAGGTCGGGCTGGACCGTTCGCCGGTCGACCTGACCGACGAGGAGCAGTTGGCCTGGCTGGAGGCGTGTGTGTGGGCCGACCAGCCGGAGCGGGTCCGGCTGCTCAACCAGGCCGCCATGGCACAGGCGAAGGACCGGCCGACGTTCGTCACCGGCGACGCCGTGGACGACCTGGCGCGGGCCGCCGGGCAGGTGCCGGCGGATCTGCCGCTGGTGGTGCTGTCCAGCCATGTGCTGGCCTACCTGCCGGTGCAGCGGCGGGCCGACTTCGTGGCGGCGCTGGCCGCGCTGGCCGCCGACCGGCCGCTGTGGTGGGTCAGCCAGGAGGCGTACGAGGCCGGGCTGCGCCTGGTGTTGCCGGATCGGGCCGATCTGACCTTCGATCCCGACACACCATTGGGCACTCTTGGGCTGGTTCGGTGGCGGGACGGGCGGCCGGAGGCGGCCGCGCTGGCCCGTACCGCGTTCCATGGTGAACGGATCGTGTGGCTGGCCACCTGATCGGTGGACGCCCGTTCGGCCGAGTGGTCGACACGGCCGGACGGCGGCCGGTCAGCTCGGCCGGGTGATGACGCCCCAGTCCCACAGGGTTTCGGCCAGTCGGTCCACCAGTTGGCCCGCGTAGTGCAGCTCGGCGAACTCGGCCGGGCTGACCCACCGGGCGTCGGCCGCGTCGGTGGCCGCGTTCGGGGTGCCGCCGCTGGTCGTGCAGAGGTAGTCGTAGATCTCGTAGATGCCCTGCGGCGCTGGCCGTTCCACCATTCCGACCAGCCGGTCCACGGTGACCGTCAGTCCTGTCTCCTCGTCGGCCTCCCGCCGCACGGCGGCTTCGTCGTCCTCACCCGGCTCGACCCGGCCGCCCGGCACGGACCACTTGCCGCGCCCGGGTTCGTTGGCGCGCAACACCAGTAACAGCATGCCGTCGGCGTCGACAACGAGGGCTCCGACACACCTGATTGCCGGCAGTGCATGCATGGTCATGCGTACTCTCCGTGATCGAATCCCGAGTAGTGAGGCAGTCCTTACACCAGAGCGGTATAAAAGTCTCCGCATCGCGCGGAGTGCGGTACAACGATAACGACCGGCACCACACAGATGTACGAACGTAACCAGCGGACGGGGTCGATCGACGTGAACCTCAAGAAGCTCCTTACCTGGGCGGGCATCGCGTTGGTGCTGTTCTTCCTGATCAGCGCCCCCACCCAGGCATCGGGCCTGGTCACCAACATCCTGGACCTGCTGAAGAACGGCGCTGAGGCAATAGTGACCTTCGTACAGTCGCTGTTCTAGCCCGACTGCGGGACAATAGGGGCCATGTTCGCACCGCGGGACCCGGACGAGTACCTGCTGCAGACCGAGCGGCGGGTCATTCGCGTGCGCAGGCACTGGACCTACGTGCTGTGGGACGTGTTCGAGGCGATCGCCCTGCTCGCCGTCGCGGTGATGGTCTCCTACCTGCTGCCCGACGGGTACTGGCTGTTCCAGAACATCCTCTGGTATGCAGCCCTGCTGGTGGTCCTGCGGTTCGCCTACATCGTGGTGGACTGGTGGGTCGAGCGGATCGTCGTCACGGACAAGCGGTTCATGCTGATCACCGGCGTGTTCACCAACCGCGTGGCGATGATGCCGATCAGCAAGGTCACCGACCTGACCTACGAGCGCACCTGGCTGGGCCGCCTGCTCGGCTACGGCACGCTCATCGTCGAGTCGGCCGGCCAGATCCAGGCGCTGAACCGGATCGAGTTCCTGCCCCACCCCGAGGTCGTCTACGACGCGATCTCCGAACTCGTGTTCGGCGACAAGCAGGCCCAGTCCGAGCGCTTCTCGATGATCAAGGCGCAGCGGGCGGCGCGCGGGAAGAAGCTCGTGCCCTAGTTTGGGCACATGACCTCCCTGCTCACCCCGACGGGCACCGCCGCGCTCGTCACGCTCAAGCGCGACGGCCGGCCGCAACTGTCCAACGTCGGCTACACCCACGACGAGGCCACCGGCCTGATCCGGATGTCGATCACCGACACGCGCGCCAAGACCCGCAACCTGCGGCGCGACCCGAGGGCCAGCCTCTACCTGACCTCGGCGAACTGGCGTAACTACCTGGTGCTGGACGGCACCGTCGAGCTCACCCCGGTGGCCACGGACCCGCACGACGCGACCGTGGACGAGCTGGTCGAGGTCTACCGGATCATCGCGGGCGAGCATCCGGACTGGGACGACTTCCGAGCCGCGATGGTGGCCGAGCAGCGGCTGGTCGCCCGGTTCACGGTGGCCCACACCTACGGGTTCGGCGGCGCCTGAGGCCCGGCTGATCAGCGGTCGGACAGAATGGCCCGGTGATGACGGCCTCGACGCGGATCGACCTGCACACCCACTCCCGGGTGTCGGACGGCACGGACAGCCCGGCCGAGCTGGTGGCGGCCGCGTCGGCGGCCGGCCTGGACGTGGTGGCGCTGACCGACCACGACACCACGGCCGGCTGGGCGGAGGCCGCGGCCGCGTTGCCGCCGGGACTGACGCTGGTCCGCGGTGCCGAGCTGTCCTGCACGTCGCCGGACGGCAATGGCGGGCGCTGCACGGTGCACCTGCTGGGCTACCTGTTCGACCCGGATTCGCCGGTGGTGCTGGCCGAGCAGCACCGGCTGCGCGGCGAGCGCCGGGACCGGGTGCGCACCATGGCCACCCGGATGCGCGACGACGGCCTGCCCATCGACCCGGAGGACGTGCTGGGCCGGCTGCCGGACGGCACGTCGGCGGGCCGGCCGCACCTGGCGATGGCGTTGCAGCGGGCCGGTCTGGTGAGCAGCGTCAGCGAGGCGTTCGCCACGTACCTGAGCCGAGGCCGCGGCTACTACGTGCCCAAGGCGGACACCCCGGTGCTGGACGCGATCCGGATGATCACCGACGCGGGCGGGGTGACCGTGCTGGCCCACGCCTACGCCAGCACGCGGGGCCGGATCGTCACCAGCGAGGTGATCGCCGACCTGGCCGCCGCCGGACTGGCCGGCATCGAGGTGAACCACCCGGACCACGACGAGCGGGCCCGGGCCGAACTGCGTGGCCTGGCCACCGAACTCGGCGTCGTGGTGACCGGGTCCAGCGACTACCACGGCCGCAACAAGGTCGTGCGGATCGGCCAGGAGAACACGGCACCGGAGGCGTTCGACGCGCTCGTCGCGCGGGCCACCGGCACGCCGCTGATGGTCGGGCGGACCGCCGGGTGAGGTTCTTCGACACCACGCTGTTCGTCGAGGCGACGGTCACCCTGATCGTGATCATGGACCCGCCGGGCACGATCCCGGTGTTCCTCGGCCTGGTCGGGCGACGCTCGCGGGCGGCGCGGATCAGGGCGGCCCGGCAGGCGGTGCTGGTGTCGCTGGCGGTGATCACGCTGTTCGCGGTGGCGGGCGAGGCGATCCTGGCGTACCTGGGCATCGGCATCCCCGCGCTGCAGGGTGCCGGCGGGCTGTTGCTGTTTGCTGATCGCGCTGGATCTGCTGACCGGCAGGGACACCACCGAACCCAGCGCGGTGGACGACGTGAACGTGGCGCTCGTTCCGCTGGGTACACCGTTGTTGGCCGGTCCCGGTGCGATTGCCGCCACGATCGTGTACGTCCGCCAGGCCCACGGGCAGTTCGGCTCGTACGTCGCGTTGGCGGCCGCGATCGTGTTGGTACACCTGGTCTTGTTCGTCTGCCTGCGCTACTCCGGCGGGGTGATCCGGCTGATCAAGGAGAGCGGCATCCTGCTGCTGGCCAAGATCGCCGGCCTGCTGCTGGCCGCGATCGCCGTGCAGCTGGTGGCGAACTCGGTGCGCGGGTTCGTGGCCGGGGGCTGACGCGGAGTTGTCGGTGGCACTGCGTACCGTAGGCGGTGTGCAGGGTCAGCTCGGTTTCGACAGCATGCCTCGCAAGCTCGTCCGAGTCACACCGGCGAAGCTGGGCACGTGGAACGACTGCCCCCGCCGGTACCGGATGAACTACCTCGACCGGCCGACGCCGGGCAAGGGCGCGCCCTGGGCGCACGCGACGCTGGGTGCCGTGGTGCACAACGCCTTGCGGGCCTTCTTCGACGTCCCGCCCGACCGGCGCACGCCCGAGACGGCCGCCTCGCTCGTGGTGAGCAACTGGCGGGACGAGGGCTTCGCCGACCCGCAACAGGCCGCCGAGTACCGGGAACGGGCCCAGGACTGGGTCTCCGGCTACGTCGCCGGCATCGACACCGACATCGACCCGATCGGCGTGGAACGCTGGGTGTCCACCCCGGCCGGGACGATCATCGCCGAGGGCCGGGTGGACCGCATCGACGTGCGCGACGGCGAACTCGTGATCGTCGACTACAAGACCGGCAGGCACGCGCTCACCACCGACGACGCCCGGGGCTCGCAGGCACTGGCCCTCTACGCCGTCGCGGCCCGCCGCACCCTCCGGAAACCGTGCCACCAGGTGGAACTGCACCACCTGCCCAGCGGCACCGTGGCCGTCTGGACCCACACCGACGAGACGCTGCAACGGCACGTCCGGCGCGCCCAGGAGGCCGCCGACGACCTCACGAAGGCCACCGAACGGCTGGCCGAGGGTGCCGCGCCGGACGAGGTGTTCCCGCCCTCGGTCGGCTGGCACTGCTCGTGGTGCGACTTCCGCCGGCACTGCCCGGAGGGGCAGGCCGCGGCACCCGAACTCGAACCCTGGGCGTTGCTGAGCCGGTAGTGAGGTCCCGTGATCCGGAAACCGCGCGACGACGACGAAGGGGCGGCCGATTCCGTGGCCGACGCGCCCACCAGTCCGCTGGGTGAACTGCGGTCCGAGGCGCCCACCGACGAGCTGCCGGTCGCCGGCGGCACCGGCAGGCGGGGCGCCGGCCTGGTGGCCGGGCTCAGCGGTGTCGTGCTGTGCGTGCTGCTGTTCATGGCGGTGAGCATGGTGATCGCGCAGCTCACCAGCCGTGGGCACGATCAGCCGGGGCCGGGTGCGCTGGCCGTCGGCGCGCACGTGGCCGGCCTGGTGGTCGGCGGTTTCTGCTACGGCGTGGCGCGGCGGCGGGGCCCCCGACGGCTGGTGGGGCTGCTGGTCGGCGTGGTCGTGTTGGTGCTGCTGCTGTGGTTCTTCTGGTGGTCCCCGGTGCCGGCCTGACGGTTACGGGTTGGCCAGCCAGCTCCGCCACGTGGGCAGCAGCGTGCCCAGCAGGGCTTCCGGGTTCTCCGTGTTGGGGGCGTGCTTCGCGCCCGGCACCACGGCGAAGTCGGCGTCCAGCCGATCGGCCATGTCCCGCTGGGACGCCACCGACCACGCGTCGTCCGCCTCGCCGCACACCACCAGGCTCGGCGCGCCCATCGCCCGCAGCGTCCGGGACAGCTTCGCCACCCGGTCCGGTTCGGTGCGCAGCGCGGTGCTCATGCCCAGCAGGCCCGCCACGCCCGAGCGCAGGATGCGCAGCCGGAAGAACTCCTTGAGCTCGTCCGGCGTGGTGGCCCACTCCGGTGCCGTCGAGTCCATCGTCTCGCGCAACCGCTGCGCCGCCGTCGCACCGTGCTTGCGCACCGACGGCTCGGCCAGGTCCAACGCACCCCGCCGGTAGCCGGGCGGCAGCTCACCGGGACCCGAGTCCATCAGCGTCAGCCCGACGATCGGCGCCTCCGCCAGCACCGCGCCCCGCGCCACCAGTCCGCCGTAGGAATGGCCCAGCAACAGGATTCGGCGGCCGTCCGCGACCATCTTGCCGATCATGTCGGCGATCACCGCGCCCAGCGCCTCCGGCCGGTAGGCCGACTCGTCGTCCGGCCCCTCCGACTCGTACTGGCCGGGCAGGTCGATCGCGATCACTTCGACACCCGCGTCCGAGATCGGGTCGACCAGCGGGGCGAAGTCCTCCTTCGAGCCGGTGAAACCGGGCAGCAGCAACGCTGTCGCGCCCAGCTTCGGCCCGGCCGCCCACGCCTGGAGCGCGGCGACCGTCCCGTATCTGCTCGGCAGGTCGACCCTGGCTGCCCGGTGCGGACTGAGCTGGGAAGGCTTCGGCGCTGTCACAGAACCGAGTCTGCCTCACCGGAGGCCGCTGTGCCGCCATCCGCACGGGGTAGTGCCGCCTATTCAGTGCAGTGCGACGAGCGTCGGACCCCGCTGCTCGAACACCACGGGTCCGAGCGTGGCCATGGTGATCTCACCGACGTAGCCGTGCCGGTTCACGCCGATCTGGCCGACCTTCGCGCCACTGGCCTGGTTGAGCACCAGCAGGGCGGCGCGCACCGGCACCAGGTACTGGCCGGCGAACACCACACCGGGCCCGAGCGTGTTCGCCACCGTCCACTCGGGTGCGAAATTCGTGGTGGACAACGCCACCGTCGACGAGCCGGTCCACCAGTAGATCGCGCCGGGCCCGGACGTCACCGGCACCACCCGGCCCGGCGGGTCACCGGCCATGTCACCCGGCGTCAACGCGATCGGGTACTGCGCGACCTGGTTGCCGCTGTTCGCGCCGAACACCACCAACCGGCCCGGATCGGGCATGGCGACCGCGATGAACTGGTCGTTCATGGTCACGATGCGGGTGCCGGTGCCGCCGATGTCCGTGCTGAACAGCACCGACGGCGTGTCCGCCGCCTTGGCCGTCGCCCGGTAGACGGTGAGCCGGTCACCGGGTTCCCCGGGGCAGCGCTCGATCACGCCGATCTCGCCCGCCCACCCCACGACGGAGCCGTAGTGGCAGCCGGTGCGCGGCTGCACGTGCGGGTTCTGGAAGTCCGGCACGGCGCCGTACTCCATGGTCTGCACCATGTCCGAGCGCCAGGTGTCCAGCAGCGTCGGACCGGTGGTGGTGACGTAGGTGCCGTCGAAGACCAGCCGGGTGCCGAGTTGGGCGTCACCGTTGCGCTGGGCGCCCCGGGCACCGGTCGTCGGGTCGAGTTCGGTGACCTCGTTGCAGTTGGACCGGTGGTAGACGGCGACGATCTTGCCGAACGCGGGCGACACCGTGCACAGCGGCAGGTCGCGGGTGTAGCTCCAGCGCTGCTCGCCGGTCAGCGGGTCCAGGCCGATGACGGCGCCGTTGTTCCCGGTCACGACGGTCGGGCCGGACACCACCGGCACCGGGGTCGCCGGGCTGGGCCGGGACCAGAACTCGGCCAGCGACGGCGGGAAACGGGTGGGCGCCTGCGGCGGCTGCGCGCTCGCCGGGCCCAGGTCCAGGACGGTGTTGTGGATGTCGCTGCGCGACCACAGCACCAGGCTGGTGACCAGGGCCGCCACCACGATCAACACGGCGACGACGTAGTCGACGGGCCGGCGGAAGGGGTTCGGCCCCCGACGTCGGACGTGGTGTGGATGCACTCGGCGGTTCCTGCTCTCTCGTGCTGCTGGCGGGGCCATCCAAGCACAGCCCCCGAGAGATCAGGGTGAACTGTCGCGTCCGCCGGTCCCCGACCCGGCCACCAGCGGGAACCGCCACCGAAACGAATCGGCCCGCCCCTGGCCGGGGCGGGCCGATCGATCACTCGTCGGTGGACTTGTCCTCGTGGCTGACGTCCGCGCCCGCGCGGCGGCGGGTGCGGCGGCGCCGCTGGGTGCCGGGCTCGCGCTGCTCGGCCGCCGGCGTCTCCGGGCGGGTGTCCTGCGGCTCGGTGCCGGTCTGGCCGGTGGCGGCTCCGCCCCGGCGGGTGCGGCGGCGCCTCGGCTTGGCCTCGCCGCCGGTCTGCTCGTCGGTGGCCGGCCGCTCGGTGCGCCGTTCACCGCCGCGGCGCCGGTTGCGCTTGCGGGGTGGTGCTGCCTTGCCGTCGGACCGGGTCAGCTTCTCCAGCGGTTCGGCCGACAGGCCCGCCCTGGTGCGCTGGCCGAGCGGGAGCCTGCCGGTGGCGTCGGCGGCGATGCCCAGGTCGGACTGCAGGTGCTCGGACGTGGAGTAGGTCTCCGGCGGCTCCGGCATGTCCAGGCCGAGCGTGTCGCTGATCAGCTTCCAGCGCGGTTCCTCGTCCCAGTCGACCAGCGTGACCGCCACACCGGTGCGCCCGGCCCGGCCGGTGCGGCCGATGCGGTGCACGTAGGTCTTCTCGTCCTCGGGGCACTGGTAGTTGATGACGTGGGTGACGCCCTCGACGTCGATGCCCCTGGCCGCGACGTCGGTGGCCACCAGCACGTCGACCTTGCCGGCGCGGAACGCGCGCAGCGCCTGCTCGCGGGCGCCCTGGCCCAGGTCGCCGTGTACGGCGGCGGCCGCGAAGCCGCGCTCGGTGAGCTCGTCGCTGATCTTCTGCGCGGTCCGCTTGGTGCGGGCGAAGATCATCGTCAGGCCACGGCCCTCGGCCTGCAGCACGCGGGCCACGACCTCCAGCTTGTCCAGCGCGTGCGCCCGGTAGACGAACTGCGCGGTGCGCTCGTGGATGGCGCTGGCGTCGGTCTCCTCGGCCCGGATGTGCGTCGGCTGGTTCAGGAACGCCCTGGCCAGGGTGATGATCGGGCCGGGCATGGTGGCCGAGAACAGCATGGTCTGCCGCTCGTCCGGGACCATCCGCAGGATCCGCTCGACGTCGGGCAGGAAACCCAGGTCGAGCATCTCGTCGGCCTCGTCCAGCACCAGGCCGCGCACCTTGCCCAGCACCAGGTGGCGCTGTTCGGCCAGGTCGAGCAGCCGGCCGGGAGTGCCGACCACGATGTCCACGCCGCGCCGCAGGGCCGCGATCTGCGGCTCGTACGGCCGGCCGCCGTAGATGGCCTCGATCCGCACGTCCAGGTGCCGGCCCGCGTCGGTCAGGTCACGGGAGACCTGCAGGCACAGCTCGCGGGTGGGCACCACGACGAGCACCTGCGGTGTCCCGTCGCCGGGCCGTTCCAGCCGTTGCAGCAGCGGTACGCCGAAGCCGAGCGTCTTACCCATGCCGGTACGGGCCTGCCCGATGACGTCCTCGCCGGCCAGGGCCAGCGGGAGGGTGAGTTCCTGGATGGCGAACGTGTGCTCGATACCGGCATCGGCCAGGGCGCGGACGATCTCGTCCCGCACGCCCAGCTCGGCGAACGTCGGCGTCTCGTCGCTGACCTGCGCGGCCTGCAGCGGGTGGGACGGGTCCGACGCGGGCAGTCCGGCCTCACTGTGCTCCAGCGTGACCGGATCCAGATGTTCGCCTGTGATATCCGCCATGTCCGAAGTGTTGATGGTGTCCGTGTGACTCTGCACGGTGTGTGTTGTCGCCTCTCTCGTCCAGCACGCAACTGCCTGGACGGGCCGCTCGACCGCCCCATCTGCCGGCTCAGCACGCCAGCGACCAGGCGGGAGAGGCCAGCGAGGTGTTGCGCGCGCTCTCCACCGATGCCGCCGTCCGGCCGCACATCGTGGTCATCCACCCGGCCCCGACGCAGGCAGTCCCTGCCGGCGGATACCGAGTTCGCCGCCATCCTACCTGGCCTACCCGTCGGAAATCGCCAATCGGTGACCGACGCCCCGCTCCGCCTCGCCGGGTGCCGGCCGTTCTGGTTGGCGGCCGGTCCGATCGATACGCTCGACGCCATGAGTGAGGCGGACCAGCAGGTCGGACCGGTGCCGACGCTGACCGACGGCGTCCGGGACCTGCTGGGCCTGCTCGCCTACGGCGAGTTGTCCGCGTTCGACCGGCTGGCCGAGGACGCCCGGCAGGCGCCCACGCTGCCCGGCCGGGCCGCGCTGGCCGAGATGGCGGCGGCCGAGATCGGCCACTACCAACTGCTCGAGACCTACCTCGCCGACCACGGCGTGCGCATCGAGGACGCGATGTCGCCGTTCGTCCGCGCGTTCGACTCGTTCCACGCGCTCACCTCGCCCCGGTCCTGGCTGGAGTCGCTGGTGAAGGCGTACGTCGGCGACGGCCTGGCCGCCGAGCTGTACCGGGAGATGGCGACCTGGCTGGACGAGCCGACCGCCGACCTGGTGCACACCGTGCTCGCCGACACGGGCCACTCCGCGTTCGCCGAGCGCGAAGTCAAGGCGGCCTGTGCGCAGGACCGGTCGGCCCGCGACCGCCTCGCGCTGTGGGGCAGGCGGCTGCTCGGCGAGGCGCTGACTCAGGCGCAATACGTTGTGGCAGAACGGGATGGACTCGCCGAGCTGATCGTCTCGGGGTCCGGCGACCTGGCCGGTGTGGCGGGTCTGTTCCGTCGGATGCAGCAGAGCCACGGCAAGCGGATGGCCAGTCTCGGGCTGGGCTGAGCACCGGGCGAGTCGGCTTCTCGACTACGCTGGCGATGTTCGGTCGGGTCGGTTGGCATGCGGTTGTCCGGAGGTTCAGCGTGGAGGTCAAGATCGGCGTGGCGGACAGCCCGCGGGAGCTCACCGTGTCCAGCGCGCTGACTCCGGACGAGATCGAGAACCTGGTCTCCGAGGCGCTGCGGCACGACCAGGGCACGCTGACGCTCGTCGACGAGAAGGGCCGCCGGGTCGTGGTCCCGGTGGCGCGCATCGCCTACGTGGACATCGCCCCCGCGGACACCCGCCGGGTGGGCTTCGTCGCCGGCTCCTAGTTCCCGTCCGCCGCCAGTTCGGTGTCGATCCGGAACGGTGGCGTGCTGACGCCGGTGATCCGGTAGCGCCGCCACGGGTCCGGGTCGGACACCTCACCGGTCGCCTCGCCCGACTCGGTGCGCAGCACCGCCGTCCGCTTGCGCCCGGCGACGAGTTCGTCCAGTTCGTCGCTCGCGGCCAGCCGGCCGTACCAGTGGTAGCGGCCGTCGATGGGCTGGAAGTGGCCGCGCAGGTCGACGTCCACGCGCACCTCCCGGTCGGCGAGCAGCAGCGTGGCCGGTCCGGTGTAGCCGCCGTCGGTCATGCCTTCTCCAGTTCCGCCAGCGGCACCGGCCGGTGCGGGTCGAGGGTGACGCCGCCGGCCCGCAGGACGCCGTCGATGCCGTGCCAGATCATCGTGGTCAGGTGGTTGGTGAGCTGGTCCCTGGTCACGCCGTCCGGGTGGTCCAGCCACCACTCGACGGCACCCTGGACCAGGCCGACGATGCCGTGCGCGGACGGCGCCGCCATCGACGGGTCCATCCGGAACAGGGTCAGGTAGGCGCCGAGCAGGTCGGTGAGGACGCCGGCGATCTTGGACTTGTCCTCCTGCACGAGGTCCCGCTTGGTCGGGTTGGGGCGCAGTACCAGGAAGCGGTACAGCTCCCGGTAGTCGTCCACGAAGGCCACGTAGCAGTCGACCGCCCGGCGGATCCGCTCGAAGATCGGCCCGTCCTCGGCCAGCGCCGGCACCACCTTGGCCATCAGCAGGTCCGTGGCCCGCTCGCCGACCGCCAGGTAGAGATCGGCCTTGTCGGTGAAATGCCGGTACAGCACGGGTTTGCTCACCCCGGCCTCGGCGGCGATCTCGTCCATCCCGGCGTCCGGGCCGAACCGGCCGACTGCCCGGATGGTGGCCTCGACGAACTCGGCGCGCCTGCCTTCCCGGTGTGTGCGCCACCGTTCCTTGCGCGCGTCCGGGTCGCCGGCCCGCTTGACAGATCGCCCCATGCCGATGCACGCTACCACAAGTAACAGTTACCAGCGGTAACACGTAAGGGGACGCACGATGAGTCGCGCGGTACAGGTTGCCCAGGGAGCTGATCGGGAACGCACCGCGGAGCGCCTGCTCACGTCGTCCGCGGCGAAGTTCTACGACCCGGACGTCGACGTCGACTGGTCGGCCGAGCCGGTCCCTGGCATGTACTACCAGCCGGAACACCGGCTCTCGCTGTACGGAACGCCGTTGTGGGAGCAACTGTCCGCCGAGCAGCGGATCGAGCTGTCCCGGCACGAGGCCGCCAGCGTGGCGAGCAACGGCATCTGGTTCGAGGTGATCCTGATGCGGATGCTGCTCAAGGAGGTCTACCAGGGAGACCCGCGCAGCAACCACGTCCAGTACGCGCTGACCGAGATCGCCGACGAGTGCCGGCACTCCATCATGTTCGGCAAGGCCATCGCCACACTCGGCCTGCCCGCCTACGGGCCGCGCAGGCGGCTGCACAAGATGGGCGGCCTGCTCCCGGTGATCGGCTACGGGCCCGCGCTGTACGGGTCGGTGCTGATCGTCGAGGAGATCCTGGACCGGTTGCAGCGCGAGGCGTTGGCAGACGAGTCCGTCCAGCCGATGATCCGGATGATCAACCGGATCCACGTGCTGGAGGAGGCGCGGCACGTCACGTTCGCCCGGCAGGAGGTCGTGACCGGCATGGGCTCACTGTCCAAGGTGGAGCTCGCCTACCAGCAGTGGCTGGTCGCCATGGTCGGCTGCCAGGTCACCCACACGCTGATCAACCCGCAGGTGTACGCCGCCGTCGGGCTCGACCCCGAGTCGACGTGGCGGATCGCCATGCGCAACCCGCACTACCGGGCGACGATCCGCTGGGCGGGGGAGCGGATCATGGCGTTCCTCGGCGAAGCCGGGCTCGTCGGACCGCCGGGGATGCGGTTCTGGCGCCGATCGTTCCTGCTGCCGGGATGACCGTCGGCGAGCGGGTCACGCCGTGGGATCCGGCGGCCGGGCGCCGGTTCGTCACGTCCGACGGGACCGCGCTACACGTCGCGGAGACCGGCGCCGGCCGGGTCACCGTGGTGCTCGCGCACGGCTGGACGCTGGACCACACGTCCTGGCACCGGGTCGCGGCCGCACTGACCGGCGTGCGCGTGCTGCGGTACGACCACCGAGGACACGGGGGGTCGGCACCGGCCCGTGCCGGCACCGCGAGCGTCGCCCAGGCGGCGGACGATCTGGCCGAACTGATCGCCGCGCGGGTGCCGGACGGGCCGGTTGTGCTGGTCGGCCACTCGATGGGCGGCATGGCCGCCATGGCGCTGGCCGAACGCCATCCCGACCTGTTCGCCGAGCGGATCGCCGCCGTCGGGCTGGTGGCCACGTCAGCGGGCGACCTGGACCAGCTGACGCTCGGGCTGCCGGGCTGGCTCGGTCGCCGGGTCGGCGCGATGGAACGCCGGATCAACCGCCGGATCGCGCGGCGGTCGGGTGGTGCGCTGATGAGTCGGCCGGGCGTGGCCGTGCCCGGCTTGCGGTGGCTGCTGTTCGGGTCCGGTGCGGCGCGGGCCGACGTGCTGGCCACGGCCGCGCAGGTCGGCCGGTGTCACCC
The DNA here is from genome assembly GCA_036273855.1 of Pseudonocardiaceae bacterium. GTDB lineage: Bacteria > Actinomycetota > Actinomycetes > Mycobacteriales > Pseudonocardiaceae > DATEPR01. The sequence continues at coordinate 84,408 of DASUGU010000106.1, read as the reverse complement.
GCGCAGCATGGTCGAGTTCCGGGCATCGCTGAACGAGCACGCGCGGCGGGCCGCCCTGGCGGCACTGCGGACGGTGCCGGTGGTCGTGCTGGCCGGCGGGGTGGACCGGTTGACGCCGGTGGCGCACGCCAGGGTGATCGCCGAGGAACTGCCGTCGGCGGAACTGGTGGTGTTCCCCGGTGCCGGGCACATGCTGCCCTACGAGCGGGACACCGACGTGGCCGCGCACGTCACGCGGCTGGTGGCGCTGGTCTGACGCTCAGTGCTGGAGCGGGAACCCGGCTCCGATGCCGCGCCAGGCCAGCGTGGACACCAGTCCGACGGCTTCGTCCTTGGGCAGGCGCCGCTCGGTGTCCAGCCAGTACCGGGCGCTGACCTGGCTCAGGCCGACCAGCCCCACGGCGAGCAGGCGGGCGTGGTCGGAGTCGATGCCGGCGTCCGAGGTGATGGTCTCGGTGATGGCGTCCACGCATGCCGTGGTGGCGCGCTCCACGGCGTCCTGCACCGCGGGCTCGCCGCGCAGGTCGCTCTCGAAGACCATGCGGAACGCCTGACCCTCGCCGTCCACGAAGTCGTAGAAGGCGCCGACGGCCGCGAGCACCCGCTGGCGGTTGTCGGTCGTCGACTCCAGCGCGTCGCGGACCCTGGCCACGATGTCGTCGACGTGCGTCTCCAGCAGCGCCAGATAGAGCTCCAGCTTGCCCGGGAAGTGCTGGTACAGCACGGGTTTGCTGACCCCGGCCCGTTCGGCGATCTCGTCCATCGCCGCCGCGTGGTACCCGTTCGCCACGAACACGTCCTGGGCAGCCGCCAGCAACTGCGCCCTGCGTGCCGTGCGCGGTAGCCGCACGCCTCTGCCGGCCGGAGCGCTCCCCTGCACCGTGTCCGTCACGTCGTCCTCCACGGGTTTGTCCACTGGCTCGCGGGATGACCGCACCGCCGCACTTAGACCTTACTCGCTGGTAATCCTGATCGGGAGGTATCGGTACAGACGTTCCGGGGGCGTGCCGTGGTAGCCGCCACATGACCATCAGATGGCCGGAAGGTGGCGCGGCGCAGGTCCGAGGACGCATCCTGTGGTGATGACCCTGCAGTTCCGGTCGCCGCGACCCGTCGGCAGACCCTGGTCCATCGACGCGCCGCTGACCCGGGTGCCGCTGGCCGACCCGGCCGAGCTGCAGCCCGTGGACGAGCGGGACTGGCCATGGCCGGGCCGCAACCGGCGCTACGGCGACCTCACCGTGCACGTCCGGGAGACCCCGGCGCACGCGGCGGACCCGGTCCCCGCCGTGTACCTGCACGGGCTGGGCGGCTCGGCCACCAACTGGACCGAACTCGCCGGGCTGCTGTCCAGCCGGGCCGAGGGCGTGGCCGTCGACCTGCCCGGTTTCGGCCTGTCCCCGCCCTCGCAGCTCGGTGACTACCGGATGGCCGCCCAGGCCGAGGCCGTGGCCACGATCCTGGACGCGCGCGGTGGCGTACCGGCGCACGTGCTGGGCAACTCGATGGGCGGCGGGATCGCACTGCTGCTCGCCGCCGCCCGGCCGGACCTGGTGCGCAGCCTCACCCTGATCTCGCCCGCCATGCCCGACCTGCGGCCGGACCTCCGCCGGCTGTCCGATCCGCGCGAAGCCCTGGCGGTGCTGCCGTTCGTCGGCCGCCGGGCCCGCCGCCGGCTGGCCGAGGCGTCCGCCCGCGACCAGGTCGTGAAGATGCTGCAGCTGTGCTTCGCCGAACCGCACCGGGTGCCCGACTCCCGGATCGCGCTGGCCGAGGCCGAACTCGCCGAGCAGTTGGCGCTGCCCTGGGCCGGTCAGGCGTCCGGACCGGCGGCCGGCGCGATCTTCCGGGAATGGCTGGTGCCCCCGCAACGGTCGCTGTGGTCGGTACTGCCCAGGGTCCACACGCCCACGCTGGTCGTCTGGGGAGCGCGGGACCGGGTGATCAGCGTGCGCAAGGCACCCCGCACCACGCGGCTGCTGCCGGCCGGCCGCCTGCTGGTGTTGCCGCGTACCGGGCACACCGCCCAGATGGAGCGCCCCGTCACGGTCGCCAGGGCCGTCCTGGCCATGTGGAAGGCGGCGGACGCGGGTACCTGGTGATCCGTGACTACTAGGGTGACCGCGTGGCAGACGGCGAGGATCGCTACCGGCGTGGCGAGCGCCGCACGACCGCCGAACCGCTGACCGCGTCCTGGCGCCTGGACCCCGAACAACTCGCCCAACGCCCCGACCTGCCGCGCAACCGGCACCGCCGCCGGAGACCCGGCTGGCGCGCCTACGTCCTGCCGGCCCTGATCATCGTGACCTTCCTGGTGGTGCTGAACACCGCCCAGCCCACCGGTGACGGCACCCGCGCCACCACGCCGCCCGGTGTGACCACCAGCACCACGCCGGTGGTCACCGAGGGCAGTGCCGCGCCGGTCGTCCCCACCACCGGCACCGCCGTGCTGCCGCCCGGTCCTGCCGTGCCGCAGGTCGGCGCCGGCACCTGGCACATCGTGCCGGGCAACGGTCCGGTCGTCGGCAAGGGCAAGCGCGTGTACCGCTACCAGGTGGCCGTCGAGGACGGCATCGACCCGGCCGTCTACGGCGGGGACGACGCCTTCGCCGCCGCCGTCCAGGCCACGCTGTCCGATCCGCGGAGCTGGATCGCCGCCGGCACGATCCGGCTGCAACGAGTGGCCGCCGACTACCCGCACCCCGACTTCGTCATCAGCCTCACCACGCCGGGCACCGACCACCGGCCCGACCTGTGCGGGCACCTGATCGGCTTCGAGGCGTCCTGCTGGCAACCCCACGCGCACCGGGTGATCATCAACCTGGCCCGCTGGGTGCGCGGCGCCCTGGCGTTCGACGGCGATCTCGGCCTGTACCGGCAGTACGCCATCAACCACGAGGTCGGGCACGTGTTCGGCAACGAGCACGTGGGCTGCGTGACCAACGGCGGCCTGGCCCCGGTGATGATGCAGCAGACGTTCGGCGTGTCCGACGACTACGTGCACGACCTGAACCGGGTCGACCCCACCAACGCGGCCCGGGTGCCCAGGGACGGCAAGGTCTGCCGGCCCAACGCGTGGCCCTATCCCCAGGCGTGACCGACCACATCCTGGGAAGATGGAAGACCGGACATCCTTGCGGTGTTATCTACAGACAGACACAGTCGTGAACAGTTCGGAGGAGCCATGCCGCTTCCGCCGCTCGTTGAGCCCGCAGCGGAGCTGACCAAGGAAGAGGTCCAGCGCTACAGCCGGCACCTGATCATCCCGGACGTCGGGATGGACGGGCAGAAGCGGTTGAAGAACGCGAAGGTCCTGGTGGTCGGCGCCGGTGGCCTGGGCAGCCCCGCGTTGCTGTACCTGGCCGCGGCCGGTGTCGGCACGCTGGGCGTCATCGACTTCGACGTGGTCGACGAGTCGAACCTGCAACGCCAGATCATCCACGGCCAGTCCGACGTCGGCCGGCCCAAGGCGGAGTCGGCGCGCGACTCGATCGCCGAGATCAACCCGTTCGTCAAGGTCAAGCTGCACCAGGTGCACCTGTCCAGCGACAACGCGCTGGACATCTTCCGTGACTACGACCTGATCGTCGACGGCACGGACAACTTCGCCACCCGGTACCTGGTCAACGACGCCGCCGTGCTGCTGGGCAAGCCGTACGTGTGGGGTTCGATCTTCCGGTTCGAGGGCCAGGTCAGCGTGTTCTGGGAGGAGCACGGCCCGCAGTACCGCGACCTCTACCCCGAGCCGCCGCCGCCCGGGATGGTGCCCTCCTGCGCCGAGGGCGGCGTGCTCGGCGTGCTGTGCGCGTCCATCGGCTCGATCATGGTGAACGAGGCCATCAAGCTGATCACCGGCATCGGCGAGACGCTGCTGGGCAGGCTGATGGTGTACGACGCGCTGGAGATGACCTACCGGACCATCAAGATCCGCAAGGACCCGAACGGCGAGAAGATCACCGAGCTGATCGACTACGACGCGTTCTGCGGCGTGGTGACCGACGAGGCGCGCGACGCGGCCGCCGGCCACACCATCACCCCGCTGGAGCTCAAGCAGAAGATCGACGCGCACGACAACTTCGTGCTCATCGACGTGCGCGAGCCCAATGAGTTCGACATCGTCCGGATTCCCGGCTCGGTGCTGATCCCCAAGGACCGCATCCTGTCCGGCGAGGCGCTGTCCGATCTGCCGCAGGACAAGCAGATCGTGTTGCACTGCAAGTCCGGTGCCCGGTCGGCCGAGGCGCTGGCCGCGCTGCACCAGGCCGGTTTCGCCGACGCCGTCCACGTGGGTGGTGGCGTGCTGGCGTGGGCCAAGGAGATCGACCCCAGCCTGCCCACCTACTGATCGACAACCCTTCACTCGCGGGTCGCTGTACCACCCGCGAGTGAAGGGACGGTAGCGTCCGACCGTGTCCGTAACCTTGGAACCGCCACCGGTCCACGTTCGCGCGGCGTTCGGTGCCCGCGACAGCGAGCCGGAACTGGTCGACGGCGGTCCGGTGTGGCGGTGTGGCGACGCAGCACTGCGCCCGGCGACCAATCCGGCCCAGGCGGCCTGGGTGGCGCAGACGCTGGACGGGTTGCAGGTGGACAACGTGCGGATCGCCCATCCGCTGCGGTCCACGGACGGCCGGTGGGTGGTCGGCGGTTGGGCCGCCACGCGCTTCGTCGGCGGCCGGGCCGAACCCAGGCACGACGAGGTGGTCTCGGTCGCGGTGCGACTGCACCAGGCCACCGGTGACCTGGCCAGGCCACGGTTCCTGAACGCCCGCCGGGACGTGTTCGCGATGGCCGACCGGGCCGCGTGGGGCGAGGAGGAAGCTCCGCTGGATCCCGCGCTGGGTGGTCGGTTGTTCGACCTGATGTCCGGTTTCTGCCGGCCCACCAACGTGAAACCGCAGGTGGTGCACGGCGACCTGTTCGGCAACGTGCTGTTCGACGGCCAGCAGCCACCGGCCATCACCGATTTCGTCCCGTACTGGCGGCCCGCCGAGTGGGCGGCCGCCGTCGTCGTGGTGGACGCCCTGGCCTGGGGCGGCGCGGACGACGGCATCGCCCGGCGCTGGATGCACCTGCCGGAGTGGCCGCAGGCGCTGTTGCGGGCGCTGCTGTTCCGGCTGGCGGTGCACGCGCTGCACCCGCACTCCACGCCCCAGTCGTTGCGCGGCCTGCAGCGGGTGGCCGATCAGGTCACCGGCATGCTCTGACCGCTCAGTCCCGCCGCGATGGCCTGTGCGTGGTCCCTGCCGGGGCAGGCGTGGGGACCGGCGCCGAAGGGCGCGTCGGCCAGGCTGACCTCGACCACGGTGCCGTCCGGTGCCTGCCGCCGGGTCGCCGGCACGGGTGCCTCGGTGCGGCCGGCTGCCAGGTTGGCGGCCAGCGCCTTGGTGGCGTCGCACGCCTGGACCAGCAGCCCGATCCGGTTCGCCGTCACCTCGTCCCATGTCCCACCGCAAACGGCGACCAGTCGCCGCACGGCCTGGTTCGCCTCGGCGGTCACCGGCTTGTGCGGCTGGTAGGACGCGGCGACCAGGGCCACGTCACCGGCCACGTCGGCCGGCAGGTCGAGTGCCTCGGCGAGCACCTCCACCGGACCGGCCGCACCCCGCGCGGCCTGGTGCAGCGTCTCGGGATCGATCGCCGCGAGCGCGTCGACGGCCAGTGCTCGGCGCCGCGCATGTGTTGCCCCACTGGCGAACCGGGCCACCGACGCGCGGAGCCACGCGACACCGTCCGTCGCGTCGGGTACCGGCGGCACGAGGTAGCCCGGGTCGGTCAGTACGTCGTGGTTGCGCATGGTCCGACCGTAGCGCGGGAACGTTTCGGCGGCGGTCGAATCGTCCTTTGTGGACTACTCGAAGAGTCCGGGCTGGGCGTCCGGTTCCGTGTCCGGCCCGGTGGCCCGGGGCGCCTCGACCCAGCGGTAGCGGCGCAGGTCCACCCTCTCGCCGTCGGCCAGAACGCCCTCGGCCCGCAGCCGGGCCAGTTGTTCCCTGGTCAGGTGTGGTGCCGTGGTTCCGTTGGCGCGCAGCACCCGCTGCCACGGCAGGTCGTGGCCGTCCTCGGAGAGCACCCGCCCGACCAGCCGCGCCGACGGCGCGCCCGCCAGGTCGGCGATGTCGCCGTACGTGGCCACCGAACCGGGCGGAATCGACGCGATGATCTCGCGAATCCGCTCGTGGATCTGTTCATCCATGTCAACCCGCCATGCCCTGGTCCACGAACCGGGCGACCAGCTCGCCCGTCTCGTCCGGTCGCTCAAGATAGATCATGTGGCCGCAGTCCAGGTTCACCAGTTCGAACTCCGGACCCAGGGCCAACTGGCAGCCGTCCACCAGTGCCGGCGTGACGATCTGCTCACGCAGCGCCCGCACCAGCAGGATCGGCGTGCCCGGTCCGGGTAACACCGGCGTCCTGGCCATCTCGCTCCACGCCGTCGCCACCGACGCCGGCTGGTAGCGGAACCGCCAGCCGCCGTCGTACTGCTCCAGGTGTTCGCCGACCTCCTCGGTGACCGCCTCGTCGGTCGCGGTCGGCCAGTCGTGCCGCTGCGCCTGGAACGCCTCCCGCTGGTCGGCGAACGTCCTGGCGGGCAGGCTGGCCCGTTCCAGCGCCAGCGTCGGGTTCACACCCACGGCAGGGTCGAGCAGTACCAGCCGGCTCAGTCGCCCCGGTGCCAACCGCACCAGGTGGAAAGCGACCGCGGCGCCGAACGAGTGGGCCAGTACCGGCACCGAGTCCATGCCGTAGCCGTCGATCACGGCCAGCAGATCGGCGGCGTGCTGTTCGAGTGTCCACGGCGGCAACGGGTTCGACCGGCCGTGACCGCGCAGGTCGGGCGCGATCACCCGGAACTGGGGCAGGCGGGTCTGGGCCAGGTGTCGCCAGCGCCCGCCGTGGCCGGTCAGGCCGTGCAGCGCGAGCAGCGGGATACCGTCCGGTGGCCCGAACTCGTGGACGTGGAGGGGCAGTTCCATGGCGGGCATCGTCGCATCCCGAACCGACCGAGGCCCGTCGTCCGCGCCCTGAAGTGCGGTCGGTCAGTCGTCGAACGGGTCGTCCGCACCGGAACCGCCGCCGCCCTCGACGGCCAGACTCGGGTCTATCAGGGCGAATCGGGCACCGGTCGCGTCACTCATCATGGCCACCCTGCCCAATTCCGACGAGTACGCCGGAAACCGAAGGCGCGCACCTGCTTCGTGCGCGAGCACGACTGAGTCGTCGAACGTACGGTCCAGCGGCACGCGGAAGTGCGCGATCCACCGGGCCGGCACGGTCATCGGCGTGCCCGGCATCATCCGCGCCCTGCCGATCACCGAATCCTCGCCGGCGTACCAGACCACGTAGTCGTCGACCATGCCGTCGCCGAACTGGTGACCGGTGAAGCCGAACAGCTCACCGAAGAACTGGTCCGCCTGCGGCGCCAGGTGCGTGATGAACTCCACCCACACCAACGAATTCGGCACGCCCGCGGTGAAAGCCCAGTCGCCCGCCACCTGGATCGCGCCGAACGCGGCACCGGCGGGCGCCTCGATCACCGCCTTCAGCCCCACCTTCGGCACGCCGTGCGTCGGGTCGATGGTGCGGCCGCCGAGCAGGTCGGACCGGTGCAGCGCGTCGTCCAGGTCGGGCGTGGCCAGGTACACGGTCCAGTCCGGCAGTGACCGTGCGGCCGGCCGGATCGCGGCGACCGGGTCGTCGGCCAGCATCGCGACGTAGTAGGGCATGCCGTCGGAGTCGGTGCGCGGCTCGTACTCCCAGCCCAGCACCCGCTGGTAGAACAGCATCGCCGGTTCCGGCTGGTCGGTGACCAGCTCCAGCCAGCACGGACTGCCCGGCTCGGGCACCGTGGGATCGGGCAACACCTGGGCGTCGGGATTCATGTCCGCCCCTCTCGGAAAAATCCGTGCCGTTGTTGGATCTTCGCACGGAATCCGGGTGAGACGGGCCAGTCGGCCGACCGTTGGGACGACCGGCATGGTTCCATCGTCCGATGGCAGTCACGTTCCCCCGCCCGGCACAGCGGAACACTCCGCTGCTGGTCCGGCCGGTGGCACCCGGCGCGGTGCCGCGCTGGACGGGTGACGCCATCCGGGTGCTGGAGCATCCCGGCGGGCTGTTGCGGGTGCTCGGCGGGCCGGGCACCGGCAAGACGACGCTGGCCGCCGACGTGGTGGCCGACCGCATCCTGCACCGCGGCGCCGATCCGGAACAGGTGCTGGTCCTGGCCGCGAACCGGCGGGCCGCGGTGGCGCTGCGGGCCGCGATCAGCCGCCGGATCAGCGCGGCCGGCCTGCGTGGCTCCCGCGAACCGCTGGTGCGGACCGTGCACTCCTACGCGTTCGGCGTGCTGCGACTGCAGGCGGTGCTGCGCGGCACCCCGCCGCCGCAACTGCTGTCCGGCCCGGACCAGGACGCGGTGATCCGCGAACTGCTCGCCGGTGACGTCGAAGACGGCGCGCCGCACTGGCCGGAGCGGCTACGCCCGGCCCTGGAGGTACCCGGTTTCGCCGGCGAACTGCGCGATCTGCTGCTGCGGGCGGCGGAACGCGGCATCGGACCGGACGAGCTGACCGCGCTGGGCCGGGAGCACGGCCGGCCGGAATGGCTGGCGGCCGGCCGGTTCTGGACCCAGTACGAGCAGGTCACCCTGCTGCGCGGGGCCGCGACCGGGCACGCCGTGGCACCCGCGATGGACGCGGCCGAGCTGGTCACCAGCGCACTCGTCGCGTTCGACGGCGACGACGAGCTACGCGCCAGGGAGCAGGCCAGGATCCGGCACGTGCTGGTGGACGACGCCCAGCAAATGGACCCGCAGCAGTACCAGCTCCTGGTGCGGATCGGCGCCACTGCCGACGAGTGCCTGGTGTTCGGCGACCCGGACCAGGAGGTGTTCTCCTTCCGCGGCGCGGACGCCGCCCTGCTCGCCGACCTGGACCCGGACGGTGACCGGACCGTCGTGCTGCACACCGACCACCGCATGGCACCGGCCGTCCGCGCCGCCGTGCACCGGCTCACCGAGCGGATGCCGGGCGCTTCGGCCACCCGCGTGCTGACCGGCCCGGACGACGGTGAGCCCGGCCTGGTGGACGTGCGGCTGTTCCCGTCCGCCGCCCAGGAGGCCGGCTGGGTGGCCGACCAGCTGCGGCGGGCGCACCTGCTGGACGGCGTGCCGTGGTCGGAGATGGCGGTGCTGGTCCGGTCGGCCGTGCTGGCGCTCCCGGTGCTGCGCCGGGCGCTGCTGGCCGCCGGCGTGCCGCTGGCCGTGCCGGCCGCCGTCGTCCCGCTGGCCAGGCACTCCGTGGTGCGGCCGTTCCTGGAGCTGCTGCGCATCGCGGCCGGTGGTGCCGCGCTGGACGAGGACACCGCGAGCCTGCTGCTGGCCGGTCCGCTCGGCGGTGCCGACCCGCTGGCCATGCGCCGGTTGCGGCGCGGCCTGCGGCGGCTGGAACTGGCGGCGGGCGGCGGCCGGTCCAGCGGCGCGCTACTGGTCGAGGTGATCGAGTCGGCCGACGCGCTGGCGGCCCTGGAGGACGCCGCTGTCGCGCCGGTGCGGCGGATCGCCGACCTGCTGGCACTGGCCAGGGAAGCCGTGGCCGGCGGGCAGAGTGTCGAGCGGGTGCTGTGGACGCTATGGGCCGCCAGCGGGGTGGAACCCCGGCTGGTGGCGCAGTCGGCGCGCCGCGGACCCGGCGGCGGGCTGGCCGACCGGGACCTGGACGCGGTGCTGGCGCTGTTCGATGCCGCCGCCCGCTACACCGACCGGCAGCCCGGCGCCGGCGCCGCCGGTTTCGCCGACTACCTGGCGGCCCAGCAGATCGTCGGCGACACGCTCGCCCCGGCCGCCCCGCTGGGCGACGCGGTGGCGCTGCTCACCGCGCACGCCTCGGTGGGCCGGGAGTGGACCGTGGTGGCGGTGCCCGGCGTGCAGGAGGGCAGCTGGCCCGACCTGCGCCTGACCGGGACCGTGCTGGGCGTCGAGGCGCTGGCCGACGTGCTGGCCGGACACGGTGACGTGGACACCCTGTCGGCCACCGCACCCCTGCTGGCCGAGGAACGGCGGCTGCTGCGACTGGCGGCCAGCCGGGCGCGGCGGACGCTGCTGGTCAGCGCGGTGCGCGGCGAGGACGAGCAACCCTCCCGGTTCCTGGACGAGTTGGACGGCACGGCGGGCGACCCGGACGCGGTGGCCCGGCCGGTGCAGCGCCGCCCGGAACGCGGCCTGCTGCTGGCCGATCTGGTGGGCGAGCTGCGCCGGGTGGTGTGCTCGACGGACGAGGAACTCGGCAGGCGCTACCGGGCGGCCCGGCAGCTCGCCCGGCTGGCCGACGCCGGGGTGCCCGGTGCCGCGCCGGACACCTGGTACGGCCTGCCGGAGATCACCACCGAGGAACCGCTGATCGACGCGAACGCCGAGGTCCGGGTCTCCCCGTCCGCGGTCGAGGTGCTGTCCACGTGCCCGCTGCGCTGGTTCGTGGAACGGCACGGCGGCAGCGACATGACCGAACTGCCGGCCATCACCGGCCAACTGGTGCACGCCCTGGCCGAGGCGGCCGCCCAGGGGCACAGCCGGGACGAGCTGTTCACCGCGCTGGACCGCGAGTGGGCCAACGTGGACGCGGGCGCGCCGTGGTACTCGCGGCGGGAGCGGCTGCGGGTGCGGCGGATGCTGGAGAGTTTCCTCGGCTGGCTGGTGACCTCGCGCCGCGAGCTGACCCAGATCGCGGTGGAGAGCGAGGTCGACGTGCGGCCGGAGCGGCGGCCGGGCGGCCCGTGGCTGCGGCTGCGCGGTCGGGTGGACCGGCTGGAGGTGGACGCGCAGGGCAGGCCGGTGGTGATCGACATCAAGACCGGCAAGCAGCCGCCCAGCAAGGCCAAGGCCAGGGAGAACCCGCAACTGGCTGTGTACCAGCTGGCGGTGTCGCTGGGCGCGTTCGGCGAGCTGGACGTGTCGACCGAACCTGGCGGCGCCCGCCTGCTGTACGTGGCCAAGGAGACCCGTTCCGGACCGACCGAGCTGGCGCAGGAGCCGCTGGACAAGGAAGCCCTCCAGGAGTGGCTGGGCATCGTCCGCGACGCGGCCGAAGCCTGCATCGGTCCCACGTACCGGGCGGCCGAGAACAGCGGCTGCGACCGCTGCCCGGCCCGGACGAGTTGCCCCCTGCACGACGAGGGCCGACAGGTGGGCGAATGACCCTCGTGGGACCGGGCGTGATCGCCGCGGAGCTCGGCCTGCCGGCGCCGACCGCGGAGCAGTCCGACGTGATCGCCGCGCCCGCCGAGCCGACCCTCGTCGTCGCGGGAGCGGGTGCCGGCAAGACCGAGACGATGGCCGCGCGCGTGGTGTGGTTGGTGGCCAACGGGATTGTCACGCCGGACCGGGTGCTGGGCCTGACGTTCACCCGCAAGGCCGCGCGCCAACTGTCCGACCGGGTGCGCGCCCGGCTGCGGCGGCTGGCCGGGTCGAAGCTGATCGAGCGGGTCGACCCGTCCGGCCGGCGGCGGATGGCCGTCCTCACCACCGAGCCGACGATCCTCACCTACCACGCCTACGCCAGCCGGATCGTGTCCGAGCACGGCCTGCGGCTGCCCTTCGAACCGGGCGCCCGGCTGCTCACCGAGACCGCCGCGTGGCAGGTCGCCCACCACGTCGTGTCCACCTGGGTGGCGGACATCGACACCGACAAGGTGCCGGCCACCATCACCGGCTACGTGCTGCGGCTGGCCGGCGAGTTCGCCGAGCACCTGGTCGACCCGGACCGGTTGCGCGATCACGCCGAGCGTCTCGTGGAGATCGTCGAGCGGGCGCCGAAGGGGCCCAAGCAGCGCGTCGAGATGTCCGAGAAACTACGGGAAATGCTTGCCGCGCAACGGTTCCGGGTCGAGTTGCTGCCGCTGGTGGACGCCTACGCACAGGCCAAGCGCCGGTTGGGCGCGCTGGACTTCGCCGACCAACTGGCCCTGGCCGCCACTCTCGCCGGTGAGCATCCCGAGGTGGCCGATGGGGAGCGGGCTCGCTACGGCGCCGTGCTGCTGGACGAGTACCAGGACACCGGCCACTCGCAGCGCGTCCTGCTCCGCTCGCTGTTCGGCGACGGCACGCCCCTGCCGGTGACCGCCGTCGGCGACCCGGCCCAGGCCATCTACGGCTGGCGTGGCGCGAGCGCGGCCAACCTGCCCCGGTTCACCACCGACTTTCCGCGCATGGCAAGCGATCGCACCACCGCACCGGCCGCCCGGTTCGGCCTGCTGACCAGTTTCCGCAACCCGGCCGAGGTGCTCGACCTGGCCAACGTGGTGGCCCATCCGCTCCGGTCGGCCGGCCTGGACGTGGACAACCTGCGGTCCCGTGACGACGCCCCGCCCGGTGACGTGGCCTGCGCGCTGCTCACCGACATCCGCCAGGAACGCGACTGGCTGGCGGCGGCCGTGGCGCGGCGCTGGCGGGACGCGGTGGCCGAGCACGGTGCCCCGCCGACGGCCGCGGTACTGGTCCGTCGCCGGGCCGACATGACCGACATGGCGCAGGCGCTGCGCGCCGAGGGCCTGCCGGTCGAGGTGGTCGGCATCGGCGGCCTACTGGCCGAACCGGAGATCCGCGATCTGGTGAGTACGTTGCGCCTCCTGGTCGATCCGCTCGCCGGCACGGCCGCGATGCGCCTGCTGTCCGGGTCGCGCTGGCGGGTCGGCGCGGCGGATCTGGCCGCGTTGTGGCGCAGGGCGGTCCAACTCGGCGGCCACCCACCGTCCACTACGGACACATTGGCGGCCGGCATCGTGCCCGGCGAGCACGCCGACCAGACCGGACTGGCCGACGCGCTGGACGATCCCGGGGAACCCACGGCCTACTCCGTCACCGGCTACCGCAGGATCACCGGACTCGGCGACGAACTGGCCGCGCTGCGCCGCAGGCTGGAGGCGCCACTGCCGGAACTGGTCGCCGAGGTGGAGCGCGCGCTCATGCTGGACATCGAGGCGCTGGCCCGGCCCGGTGGCATCGGCCGCGTGCACCTGGACGCGTTCGCCGACGTGGTGGCCGACTTCGCGGCGGCCAGCCCGTCGGCGACCCTGCCCGCGCTGCTGGACTACCTCGGCGTCGCCGAACGCGAGGAGGACGGGCTGAACCCGGGCGAGGTGCAGGTCGCCGAGGACCGGGTGCAGATCCTCACCGTGCACGCCGCGAAGGGCCTGGAGTGGCAGGTCGTCGCCGTGCCGCACCTGGTGGACGGCGTGTTCCCCGGCAAGCGGCGGTCGTCGTCGTGGCTGCGGACCATCACCGAGCTGCCGGCCGACCTGCGTGGCGACGCGCACGATCTGCCGACACTTACGCTGGCGAACGGGTTGAACCGCAAGGAGATCGAAAACGAACTCCTCGCCCACGACGACGCGTTCGAGCAGCGGCGGCTGATCGAGGAACGCCGGTTGTGCTACGTCGCGCTCACCCGTGCCGAGCACACGCTCCTGGTGTCCGGCCACTGGTGGGGCGAGACGGGCAGCAAGCCGCGCGGGCCGTCCGAGTTCCTGCGCGACATCCACGGTGCGCTGGGCACGTCACCGGTCATCGGCACCGTCGGGGAGTGGGCCGACCAGCCCGATTCCGACGCGGAGAACCCGCTCGCCGAGTACCTGCGCACCAGCCCGTGGCCCGCCGATCCGGTCGCGGCCCGCCGGCACTCGCTGACCGAGGGCGCCGAACTGGTCACCACGGCGCTGGCCAGGGGCGGGCCGGGCGACGACGCCGACGACGAGGACGGCTGGGCCCGCGACGTCGACGTGCTGCTGGCCGAACGCGCTGCTCAGGAGCGGCATCGGGAGCAGGTGCTGCTGCCCGACCAGCTCACCGTCAGCCAGCTCGTCGAGCTCGCCGCCGACCGGGACGCGCTGGCCCGCAGGCTGCGCAGGCCGCTGCCGGTGCCACCCAATCCGCTGGCCCGCCGGGGCACCGCGTTCCACGGTTGGCTGGCCCGCCGGTACGCCGTGAACCGGCTGCTGGACGTGGACGATCTGCCCGGTTCCGCGGACGCCGACCTGCAAAGTGTCGACACTTCGCTGGATCAGCTCACGTCAGCGTTCCTGGCCAGCACCTGGGCCGACCGCGTCCCGCTGGACGTGGAGGTACCCTTCGAGACCCAACTCGCCGGCGTCACCGTGCGCGGCCGGATGGACGCCGTGTTCGGCGACGAGGACGGCGGCGCGACGGTGGTGGACTGGAAGACCGGCGCGCTGCCCACCGACGAGCAGGCGTCCGCGCTCGCGGTGCAACTCTCCGCCTACCGGCTGGCCTGGGCGGCACTGGCCGGCATCGACGTGGAACGGGTGCGCGCGGTCTTCCACTACGTCGCGCACGACCGCACGGTCCGGCCGGCCGATCTGCTGGACGCGGCCGGCCTGCGGGACCTGCTCACCGCGGTGCCCGAGGCGGGCTAGCCGGCCGGAGTGTCCCCACAGGACAGTTCGGGCACGTGCTGGCCCCTGACCACCCGGTCGTAGAGGACCTCCTGCAGCCACCGGCCGTACAGCGACGGTCCGAACTCACCGGAGCGGTCCTCCGGTGGCACGACCACCTTGGCACCGGCGTCGTCGCTGCCCGCGACGACACCCACGCCGTAGTAGTCCAGTTCACTCAGGCTCAGCGGCCACGGGTCGTTGACCACGGGCTCGGGCAGCACGACCGCGACCGGCGCGAGGCTGATCAGGGTGCCGCAGGCGGTCAGCGCACCCTCCGGCTCCGACTCGGTCACGAGCAGACCGAGCAGTTCGACCGCGGGCAGCGGCGTGCGGTCCAGGGGACCAGGGTTGAACCAGGTCCGGAACCACGAAGGATCGGGCTGGGGCGGCCAACCGTTCGACCGACGCCAGCTATCCACGTCCTCGTGGACCCGAACCACAGCGGACACCCGGTAGCCCAGGACGCCTACGTCGGGAACGACGACGCCGCGCCAGCCAAGTGCGGACGCGGCGTGCTGTGGCGATAACGGCACGTGTGCATCATACCGGTCCGGCGCATTGTGTCGACACTAGGCGCCGGTTCACAGGAAACCAGCCGATCCCGGCCGATCAGGACCGCCACCGGAGATCGTTGGCCGACAAGCGTTCCGTGGAATTCCGCGGGTCGGCCCAGTTCTTGTTCACAGGTAGCAGGAGCCGGAACACCGCGCCCTCCGCCGATCCCGGCCGCTCGCACGTCAGGTCGCCGCCGTGCGCGCGGGCGAAGCCCCTGGCGATCGGCAGTCCCAGACCGGATCCACCGTGCCTGCGGTCGCGGCCGGTGTCCAGTCGCACCAGTCGGTCGAAGATGCGTTCGCGGTCATCTGGCGCGACACCGGAACCGTCATCGGTGACCAGTAGTTCGGCGTATGCACCGACGGAGCGCAACCGCATCCCGACGTGTCCGTCCGGTTCGGTGGCGTGCCGCGCGTTGTCCAGCAGGTTCGCCACGATCTGGGTGACGCGGGACTCATCCGCCCACACGGAGAGCGCGGGTCCGTCCACACGCACCGTCAGATCCGGCGCCAACACCCGGCTGCGGTCGGCCTGCGCGTCGGCCAGCGCGCGCAAGTCCACCCGCGCCAGGGTCAGTTCGACGCCCGCGTCGATCCGTGCCATGTCCAGCAGGTCGTTGACCAGTTGCCCGGCCCGCTGGGATTCCCGTGCCAGCAACAGAAGCAGCCGGTCGGTGTCCTCACGGGAGGCATCAGGTGACTGCTGGAGCACCGCTTCCGCAACGGCTCGCACCCCCGCGATGGGCGTGCGCAACTCGTGTGCCGCGTCGGCCACGAACCTGCGGGTTCGCTCCTCGGACGCCCGCGACGCCGCCTCCGCCGTGCGCGCCTGGACTTCCGCCGTGCGCGCCTGGTGTTCCGCGCCCTCCAGCGCGTCCAGCATGTCGTCGAACGCGGCCGCCGTCCGGCCCAGTTCGGTCTCCGGCCGGGTCGGCGACAGCCGCCAGCCCCGGCCGCCCCTGGCGATCGAGCGGGCCAACCTCGTCATCATCTCCAGCGGTGCCAGCGCCATCCGCACCGTGATCACCAACACCACCCCGGTCACCACCAGCGCGGCCAGCCCGACCAGCAGCAGCACCCTGCGCAACTGCGACTGGGCCTGCTCGATCGCGGACGTCTCGGCAACCAGCGTCAATTGCGCGCCGTTCAGCACGCCGCGCGACGTCAGCGTGATCGTGGCCCGGCGGGCCGCCGTCTGGGCAGGCACCCGCACCGGCAGGCTGCCCAGCACCCGGCCGTCGGCCAGCACCAGCCGAGCCCGGACGCTGTCGGTGTCCACGCGGTTCATCAGCGCCTGCGGGTTGACCCGCTGCCTGGCCAGCAGGATCGCCACCCGCTCGTGGTCGACCAGCACCGCGTTCAGGTCCCGATCGGTCTCCGCGGCGAACACGGCGTCCACCACCAGGACCATGCCCAGCACGACCACGGCGAGCAGGATCAGCACGAGCACCGTGACCCGCCTGCGCAGCGAACCGGTGCGCAGTGGGCCGGGCGATGTCACGGATCTTCCTCGCGCAGCACGTACCCGAGGCCGCGCACGGTGCGTAGCAGGCGCGGTCCGTGCGCCTCCAGCTTCCGGCGCAGCGCGCTCACATGGACCTCGACCAGGTTCGGGTCGTAGTCCTCGTACCCCCACACGGCGGTCAGGATCTGCGTCTTGCTCACCACCCGGCCGCGCTGCGCCGCCAGGTACTCCAGCAGCCGCAGCTCGGTCGCGGTCAGGTCGACCGGGGCGCCGCCGAACAGGACCACCCCCGAGTCGGCGTCCACCACCAGGTCGCCCACCTGCACCGTGGCCGGCGTCCGGCCCAGCCTGCGCAGCACAGCGACCACCCGAGCCACCAGTTCGGCCAGCACGAACGGCTTGACGACGTAGTCGTCCGCCCCGCCCTGCAGGCCGCGCAGCCGGTCCGGGACGCCGTCCCGTGCGGTGAGCATCACCACACCCGCGTTGGTCGTCCGGCGGACCACGTCCAGCAGCGCGAACCCGTCCCGGCCGGGCAGCAGCACGTCCAGCACCACCAGGTCCGGCCGGAACCGCTTGAGGTCGTGCTCCAGTTCCCGCCCGTCCACCCGGCCCAGCGGGTCCAGCCCGTTGTCCCGCAGGGCAGCACACACCGCCGCGTTGATGGCCTCGGCGTCCTCGACGACGAGGATCCGCGCTTTCGTCACCGGGACATTCTGCGGTCGGCACCGTTCAAGACCAGGTAAGACGGGCGGCGACTTCAGGCTCCGTTCAGCCGGGGACGTGCTCCCGAGCCGCGTCTGCCATATTCGTGGGGTGGCGGTTGCACTGGGATCCGACCGGCGGCGTCTCGTCATCCAGACGAGCGTGGGCCTCGCCTGCGTCGCCGTCGTGGTCGTCGGCCTGTGGCTGGCGGCCGGTTACGCCGGGTCGAGCACGTCGCCGACCAGCGGTGACAAGCTCGTCCAGGCCACCGTCACCGCCGGCGCGTCCTGCCAGGGCGGTGACACCCGGGACTCCCTGTCGTTCAGCCTGACCGGCCGTACCCACCAGGCGAAATTCGACGGTTGCGGGCACCAGCGTGGTGAGCACGTCGGCGTCCTGGTGCCGGCCGGCTTCGTCGACGGCGGCGTCCTGGAACCGGCGGACGCGGCGCCGGGCGATTCGTCCGGTCTGTCCCACCGGGTCGCGTTCCTGTTGCTGATCGTCGCCACCGTGGTCGGTGGTGCCTTCGCCCGCCGCTTCTTCCACACCCGGGTAGGCCGCGCGCCGGAGCCCCGCCGGGCCGAGGTCCCGCCGGCCGTCGACGACACGGACTACCACTCCGACATCCGCCCGGTGGCCCGTGACGATGATCCGGAAGCCACCGGCGTCGACTGGTTCGAGGACTCGTCGGCGCACCTGCCGGCGGTTCCGCCACCAGCGGATGTGTCGCAACGGGCCGACAAGTCCTGATCCGGTCCCGACAACGTAGGCTCAGGGCATGCCCTTGTCCGAGCTGCACAGGTTGACCCTTGCCAACGGCCTGCGCGTGGTGCTCGCCCCGGACCGCACATCCCCGGTCGTCGGCGTCAGCGTGCACTACGACGTGGGATTCCGGTCCGAGCCGGAGGGTAGGACCGGCTTCGCGCACCTATTCGAACATCTCATGTTCCAGGGCAGTGAAAGCCTGGAGAAACTGGCCCATTTCCGGCATGTGCAGTCCTCGGGTGGCACGTTCAACGGCTCCACCCACCCGGACTACACCGACTACTTCGAGGTGCTGCCCTCGGCCGGGCTGGAACGGGCGCTGTTCCTGGAGGCCGACCGCATGCGGGCGCCCAGGATCACCAACGAGAACCTGCGCAACCAGGTCGACGTGGTCAAGGAGGAGATCCGCCTCAACGTGCTGAACCGGCCGTACGGCGGTTTCCCGTGGATCTGGCTGCCCGCGGTGCTGTACCAGACGTTTCCCAACGCGCACAACGGTTACGGCGACTTCACCGAGCTGGAGCAGGCCACCCTGGACGACTGCGCGTCGTTCTTCGACACGTTCTACGCGCCGGCCAACGCCGTGCTCACCGTCGCGGGCGACTTCGATCCCGAGCGGGCCGGCGAGCTGGTGGAGCGCCACTTCGGTGACGTGCCGGCCCGCGACGTGGCCCGGCGCCCCAGCTTCCACGAGCCGCCGCCCACCACCGAGGTGCGCAGCGAGAAGGTCGACCAGCACGCCCCGCTGCCCGCGCTCGCGGTCGGCTACCGCCTGCCCGACCCGGTCGCCGACCTGGACAACTACCTCACGCACGTGGTGCTGTCCTCGGTCCTGACCGACGGTGACTCCGCCCGGTTGCAGCAGCGGATGGTGCACAAGGACGCGCTGGTCACCGACATCGGCACGAGCTGCGGCACGCTCGGCTCGCCGCTGGACGCGCGTGACCCGGACACGTTCACCGTCACCGCGATCCACACCGACGACGTCGCACCCGACCGGGTGCTCGGCGCGCTGGACGAGGAACTGGACCGGCTGGCCGGCCAGGGCCCGGACGCCGACGAGCTGGCCAGGGTCACCGCCCGGTGGACCGCAGGCCTGCACCGCGACCACGACCGGATCGTGTCGCGCACCCTGGCCTACGGCAGTCTCGAACTGATGCACGGCAAGCCGGAACTGGTCGACGAACTGCCGGCCAAGGTCGCCGCGGTGACCGCGGCCGACGTGGCCGCCGCGGCCAAGTCGCTGCGCCCGGACGGGCGTGCCGTGCTGATCCTGAAGGCCGGAGGTGCCGAGTGACCACGACGTCCCATCGCACGGCGGAGCAGATCGGCCACACCGAACGTGGCCCGCGCCCGCTGCCGGTGCTCGGCGAGCAGCGCGCCGCGGTGCAGCCGGCCAGCGTGGACACCGTGCTGGACAACGGACTGCGAGTGGTCGCCGTCCGCCAGCCGTCGGTGCCGATGGTGGAGATGCGGCTGCGCATCCCGTTCGGCGGTGAAGATCCCTCGCACCCGGCGTCGGCCGAGATGCTGGCCGAGACGCTGTTCACCGGCACCGCGAACCGCGACCGCGTCACGATCGACACCGATCTCGCGCTGGTCGGCGGCGAGCTGGGCGCGGGGGTGGACCCGGAGCGGCTGTCCATCGTCGGCAGCGCCCTGTCCAGCGGTCTGGAGCGGCTGCTGGACGTGTTGGCGGACGTGCTGACCGGAGCCGCGTACGTCGACGACGAGGTGCTGCGCGAGCGCGACCGGCTGGTCGAGCGGATCACCATGGCCGAGGCGCAGCCTGGTGTCATCGCACGGAAAGCCTTGCAGCGCAGGCGATACGGGGACCACCCGTTCGCCCACGAGATGCCCGAGTCGGCCGACGTAGCGGTGGTGACGCCGGAGCGGGTGCGGGCGCTGCACACCGCGTCGGTGGTGCCGCGCGGCGCGATCCTGGTGCTGGTCGGCGACATCGACCCGGACGCGGTGGTCACCCAGGTGTCCGCCGCGCTGGCCGGTTGGCGATCCGACCGGTCCGCGGTCATGTTGGCGCCGCTGCCCGAGGTGCGCGGCGGCGATCTGCTGCTGGTGAACCGTCCCGGCGCGGTGCAGTCGCAGCTGCGCCTGTCCGCGCGGGCGATATCCCGGACGGATCCGGGGTATGCGGCCCTGCAGCTGGCCAACCTGGCGTTCGGTGGCTATTTCTCGTCCCGACTGGTGGAGAACATCAGGGAGGACAAGGGATACACGTACCACGCACGGTCCAGCATCGAGTTCACGCCGAGCGGGGCGAGCCTGCTGCTGGACGCCGACACCGCCAGCGACGTGACGGCGGCCGCGCTGTGGGAAGTCCGCTACGAGCTGGGCAGGCTAGGTTTGGTCCCGCCGAGTGAGTCCGAAGTGGAATCCGTGCGGCAGTATGCGATCGGCTCGCTGTTGACGACCATGTCGTCGCAGTCCGGCCTGGCGTCGCAGGTGTCCGCGATCGCAGCGATGGGCCTGGACGTGGACTGGCTACGAGGGCACCCGGCCCGGTTGGCGGCGGTCACGGCGGACGAGGTGGCCGAGGCGGGCCTGGAGTTCTTCGCGCCGACGGCGTTCACCGGGGTAGTGGTGGGGAACGCGGAGACATTGTCGAGGCAGATGGCGGCCATCGGCGGCGTGGAGTTGCCGTGACGGGGTTCCAACTGCAGGGGCCGCCGTTGCTGTCGAGGGCGACGGTGCGGCGGCCCGAGCCGTTGTTCGGCGATGTCGAGGCGCAGGCGAAGCTGTGGCCGGAGGGCCGGTTACTGCTGGTCGACCAGGCCGGGTGCGTCCCGGTCCGGTCGGCGCAGTTGATCTTCCAGCGTGCCGGCGACTATGCGCCTACCGCCCCGGACGAGGTCATCCTCCTGGGTGAGGAAGGTGGCGTCGGCTACTGGGCGCTACGGATAGACCGAGACGGTCAGACGGAGCGCCCGACCTGGCGGGTCTGGGACGGCCCGGCGCCGACCGGTGAAGAGCAGTGGCTGGACCTACGTGGCGTAGGTGGCCTGCTGGACGACACGGATGCGGGCCTGTTCACTACGGCGCAGGCGGTGCTCAACTGGCACAGGGTGGCGCGCTTCTGCGCGAAGTGTGGTTCGGCGGTGCGACCGGTGCGGGCGGGGTGGGCGACGAACTGCACGGGGTGTGGTCGGGAGGAGTACCCGAGGACCGACCCCGCCGTGATCTGCCTGGTGCACGACGGTGAAGGTGAGAACGGGTCGCACATGCTGCTGGCCCGGCAGCCAAGCTGGCCGCCGCAGCGGTACTCGGTGCTGGCCGGGTTCGTCGAGGCGGGGGAGTCGCTAGAGGACTGTGTGGTGCGGGAGATAGGGGAGGAGGTCGGGCTGGCGGTGCGGGATGTGCGGTATCTCGGGAACCAGCCGTGGCCGTTCCCCCGGTCGTTGATGGTGGGGTTCACGGCGGTGGCGGACCGATCGGCGCCGTTCCTGTTGGCAGACGGTGAGATCGCCGAGGCCAGGTGGGTCAGCCGGGCGCAGGTAAAGGCTGCGCTGGCGGGCGGGACGGAAGACGGTTTCGCCCTGCCAGCGGGAGTCTCGATAGCCCGCCACATGGTGGACGCCTGGGCAGCCGCGGAATAGGCCGTAACCAGAACAACCGCGCGACGCGGTAAGCGGACCCGCCGATCATCGTGTCGGCCACTCAGCAGCCGACACACAACGCCCGATGCGCGGCCAGCGTGTCGACCATTGACCGGCCGACACGTGCGCCCCCGAACGACAGGCCCCGCCGTATCGCCCAGCCAACGATCGACTCACAGATTCGACCTGCCCCCACCGACCCAAACCGCATCAGCCCGCTCACCGCCACGGCAAAGCAATCAATACCGGCAGTGTGATCGGTACGGGCACGGCAAACGGCACCGGCACGGCAAGGCACCGGCAAGTGGCAGGGCAATTGGCACGGGTACCGCAATCGGCACCGGCACCGGCACCACAAAGTGGCATGGCATTCGCCACGGCATGGCTTTCGCCACGGCATGGCTTTCGCCACAGCCATAGGCGTCACAGCTCCGAGTTGCCTGCGAGCGAGCCCAAGGTGGCGCCGACGCCAAGAACGCCAACCGATTCCTAGCGACCCGGCGCACCAGGGGACGTTGGTGCAAGGGCCGCCGGCCACCGACATCAATGCGTTCGCCACGGGCACAATCCGCCCGGCGAGTCGTCCCACGAGAGTTCAACACGCGCCTCGCCAACCATCGCCAGGTGTCGTCCATTAGATGGTCAAGACGCAGGCTCCCATCCGCCCCCGATGTGTTGACCGTTCGACGGTCAACACGCGACGCATCCCAGCATCGCCAGGTGTGTCGTCCCTTCAGTGGTCGCCTCGTGGGCTACCCGGCCAGCATGCGGCGTGTCGTCCGGTGTGTGGTCGACAGGCGAGTGTCTCGGTATCACCGGGTGTGTCGTCCGGTGGGTGGTCGCCTGGTGGGCAACCCGGCCAGCATGCGGCGTGTCGTCCGGTGTGTGGTCGACAGGCGAGTGTCTCGGCATCACCGGGCGTGTCGTCCAGTGGGTGGTCGCCTCGTGGGCAACCCCGTCTACCGATCCGGCGTGTCGTCCCTTGTGCGGTCGGCACGTGGGGCATCCCCCAAGTGACGTCAGGTGCGTCGTCCGGTCAGCGGTCGCCTCGCGGGCAACGACGGTCGCCAACCCGGCGTGTCGTCCGTTTGGTGGTTGACCCGCGTGGCGTCCCGGGGTGGCCGGTGTGTCGTCCGGTCGGTGGTCGACTTGCGGGCAACTGCCTTTGTCGAGGTGGTGGCCGTCGAGTGGTCGTTATGCGTGTCACGTCGCTGCTGCCCCAGCGTCTCGTCCGTTGAGTGGTCGACCCGCGGGGGCATCCCCATCCGGCCCGGTGTGTCGTCTGGTCGGTGGTCGGTGGTCGGTGGTCGGTGGTCGGCTCGGCGGGCGATCGCTGCCGCCAGCCTGGCGTGTCGTTCGGCGGGTGGTCGGCTCGTGGCGACATCGGGCAAGCGTCTCGGGTGGAGTTGTTCGCTCAGTCGGGTGGTTTGGGGGATCTGCTCGGTGCGCGAGGGTCGCGCAGTTCGGCTACTTTCTGTGCGTCAGCCGTCGCTTTCCGGGGGTATGGATGAAGCAGCACTCGGCGCTCGGTACCGCCTGCGCGCTCGGCACGGTCATCGCGCTCGGCGTGGTCAGCCCGGCCGCCGCGACCACGCCGGGACCGCAACCGATCACCCCCCAGGTCATCGCCGACCTGTCCCACGGGCCGCAGCGCCCGGTGATCGTCCTGCTCCGCAACCAGCACCCGGAAGCCCCACCCACCAACGGCAACGACGGCAAACGCGCCGCCGCGACGCAGTCCGACCAGCGCCAGCTCGTCGACCAGGTCCGCCATTCCGGCGCCACCCGCGTCACCCAGTTCAGCGTCATCAACGGCTTCGCCGCCACCATGACGACCACCGAGAGCCAGCACCTCGCCGCCGATCCCCAGGTCGCCGCCGTCGTCCCCGACCTGCCGATCAAGATGGCCACCCCCGCCAGGCCGGCCGCCCCGGCACCAGCACCAGCACCGACACCGGCACCAGCCCCGGCACCGGCACCAGCCCCGGCCCCGGCACCGGCACCGGCACCGGCACCAGCCCCGGCACCAGCCCCGGCACCGGCAACGCCCATGCCCGGCCCGGGCGCCTGCCCGACCAACCCGAAGCAACCCCTCCTCGAACCCGAGGCCCTCCAGACCACCCACGACGCCGCCCTGGACCCGACGACCCCGCAGGCCCAGACCCTCGCCACCGGGAAGGGCGTCACCGTCGCCTACCTCGCCGACGGCATCGACACCGCCAACCCGGACTTCATCCGCGCCAACGGCAGCCACGTCTTCACCGACTACCGCGACTTCAGCGGCGAGGGCACCGGCGTCCCCAACGACGACCGCGAGGCGTTCGGCGACGCCAGCGCCATCGCCGCGCAGGGCCGGCAGACCTACGACATCTCCGACTTCGTCAGCCCCGCCAACCCGCTGCCGAAGAAGTGCGACATCCGCATTCTCGGCATGGCTCCGGGCGCGAGTCTGGTCGGCCTGAAAGTCATCGCCTCCAACGGTTTCGGCTCGACCTCCGGCGTTGTCCAGGCCATCGACTAC
Source organism: Pseudonocardiaceae bacterium (assembly GCA_036273855.1). Lineage (GTDB taxonomy): Bacteria > Actinomycetota > Actinomycetes > Mycobacteriales > Pseudonocardiaceae > DATEPR01. The sequence goes on along the minus strand of DASUGU010000106.1, from coordinate 60,336 downwards.
GCCGTCAACCACGACCACGTGGACGTCATCAACGAGTCGCTGGGCTCCAACCCCTACCCGGACAACGGCACCGACCCGTTCAGCCTGGCCAACGACGCGGCCGTGGCGGCAGGCGTGACCGTCGTCAACAGTTCCGGTGACGCCGGTTACGGCAACACCGTGGACAACCCGAGCAGCGACCCGCACATCATCAGCGTCGGCGCCGCCACCACCTACCGCATCATGGCCCAGACCTGGGACAGCCTGCCCGGCTTCCACGGCACCTGGGAGGACGACAACGTCTCCGCGATCAGCTCCAGCGGCATCACCCAGAGCGGCCGCGCCTACGACCTGATCGCGCCCGGCGACCTGGGCTGGGCGCTGTGCTCCACCGACGTCGCCCAACACCTGGGTTGCACCAACTACCAGGGCAGACCGTCGCCCGTGCAGGCGTTCGGCGGCACCAGCCAGGCCGCGCCCCTCACCGCCGGTGCCGCCGCGCTGGTGATCCAGGCGTACGAGCAGACCCACAACAAGGCGAAGCCGACCCCGGCCCTGGTCAAGCAGATCCTCACCAGCTCCGCGACGGACAACGGTGATCCCGCGCAACGTCAGGGCGACGGCATGCTCAACGCGTTCGCCGCGGTCCAGGCCGCGATGTCCATTTCGGACCAGCACGGCACACCGAAGGCCCAGGGCAACGGGCTGCTGTTCGACCAGTCCCAACTGGACGCCACCGGCAACCCCGGTACCACCCGGCACTTCCGGCTCGCCGTCACCAACGTCGGCGCCACTCCGCAGACCGTCACCGGCCACGGCCGCGCCCTCACCACCACGCTGTCCGACCTGCGCGGTAGCGTCCAGCTCGACACCACCGCCCCGGCGCACATGCTGAGCAGGGGCGGTACCCAGGTCGACGACGTCACCAAGACGTTCACCGTGACCCAGGGCGCCGACCACCTGGACGCCTCGATCGCCTGGTCCGACCCGACCGGCGACGCCGTCACGCTCATCCTGCTCGACCCGAAGGGCGCGTTCGCCGGTTACTCGATGCCGCAGTCGCCGGTCGGCCCGGACTTCGGCCACGTCGACGTGCACGACCCGATGCCGGGGCAGTGGACCGCGCTGATCTACGCGCCACACTCGTCCGGCGGGTTCAACGGTCAGGTCAGCTACGAGTTCGCCACCAGCCGTTACACCGACGTCGGCACCGTCACCGGCACGCTGCACCTGCCGCCCGGCAGGACCGGCACGCTGGACGTCACCGCGCGCACCCCCGCGCAGCCGGGCGACATGGCCGCCGCCGTCGAGGTGGACACCGCTACACACCAGCACTTCGCGGTGCCGCTGATGCTGCGCAGCCTGGTCGACGTCGGCGGCAGCCAGGGCGGCACGTTCTCCGGCGTGCTGACCGGCGGCAACGGCAGGCCCGGCGCGGCAGCGCAGACGAACACGTACCAGTTCGACGTGCCGGCCGGGAAACGGGACATCGACATCAGCGTGGCCACGCACGGCAGCGTGAACCAGGGCGTGCTCGGCTACCTGGTCAGCCCGGACGGCCAGATCCTCAGCCAGGCCACCAACGTGCTGGCCGTGGACCGTGACGGCAACCCCACGGAGTACGGGCACTCGTTGCAGGGTTACAAGCGCGACCCGCTGCCCGGCCGGTGGCGCTACGTCGTCGTGTTCCAGAACGCGGTGGCCGGCGCGAGCACGAGTGAACCGTTCAGTGGTCATGTCACGTTCAACCAGGTCGACGTCGCCGCCGCCCACGTGCCGGCGCGCAAAACCGTGCTGCCCCAGGGAAAGCCGGTCACGATGCAGGTGACCGTGCACAACACCGGCAGCGCGCAGGGCTCCTACTACGTCGACGCCCGCACCTCGACCTGGACCGACACCCAGCTGGTCCCGAACTCGTCGGCGGCGAACGTGCCGCTGGCGCCGTCGGCCAGCCTGGGCTACCTGGTGCCGCCGGATTCGTCCCGGCTCACCGGTATCACGTCGGGCTCCATCCCGGTGTCCGCCGACCTGGCCGCCAACACCGGTGAACCCGAGCACCTGGGATCACCCGGTCCGGGCAACATCGCGGTGGCCACGGACAGTTCGCCGGCGATCAGCCAGGGCCTGTGGCTGCTGGAGGCCGACCCGATCGGCCCGTTCGACGCACCCAGCCCGGGTACGGCCAACTTCGCCGCTGTCGTACACACCCAGTCGTTCAACCCGGACGTGACCTCGTCGACCGGCGACTACTGGCTGGGCGGCGTGCGGGACCAGCCGCCCGCGTTCCACCCGATCACGGTCGACCCGGGCGACGACGGCACCATCACGGTCACGCTCACGCCCACCGCGCCGAAGGGCACGGTCGTCACCGGCTGGCTCTACGTGGACGACACCACGCTGTCCAACAACGCGGGCGACGAGCTGACGTACGTGCCCTACTCCTACACGGTCGGGTGATCGTTCAGCCGTCGGCGTGGTCGAGGTCCGCGCCGTCCCACGTGGTGTGGGTGCACGCCACACCACGTCCCGACTTGGGCCGCAGCACGTCGTAGATGTGCATGCGCGGGATCCGGTCGGACACACCCCAGCCGCTGGGCCAGGTGATGATCCAGTCCATGTCGAGGTCGACGAGCAGCCCCAGCATCCGAGCCACGGTCGGGTCGTCCAGCCGCTCGAAAGCCTCGTCCAGCAGCACCAGCCGCAGCGGGCCGGCGGCCGTGCCGTCGTCGCCGGGGGTGGACCCGCTGATCGCGCCGTAGAACGCGGCCGCGGCGGCGAACAGCGTCACGTAGGACACCAGGCGGGTCTCGCCGGAGGACAGTTGCCGCATCCGGCGGGTCCTGGGCCTGCCGTCCGGGCCGTGGTCGGCCACCCGGACGGTGAACGTGTACCAGGAGCGGTAGTCCAGCGCGCGGGTGAGGATCTCCGCGTAGCCGCCGGAATGGGTGTCGCGCTGGGCATCGATCCGTTCGGTGAACGCCCGCCGCAGCATGGCGTCCTGTTCCTCGGTGCGGTCCGCGAACGGCGTCCGGACCAGCTTGAGCGCCTCCAGCGTCGTCTCGTCCAGCGCCGCCGAGGGCCGCCATTCCAGTTGCACGTGCACGCCCTGGCTGGACCGGGCGACGTCGAGTACGGCGTTCATCCGCCGGGTCAGGTCCTCGGCGACGGAGATCTGGCCGTGCAGGCGTTCGGCGAGGTTGCGCAGCATGAACGTGGCGAAGATGTCCTGGTAGCGCTCGCCGAGGAAGCCGCGCTGCCTGGCCAGTTGTTCGCTGACCTGGCGGGCCGCCCCGGCCACCGGTCGCGGACCCTGCTCGCCGGCCACGGTGATGGTCAGGATGCCGGCGTGCCGTTCCGGGGTGATCTCGTGGCTGCCGGCCAGCGCGGTCTGCAACGCCTGGAGCTTGGTGATCACCAGTTCCTCGCTGCCCCCCTTGCGCTCCACAGTAGACAGAAGACCGGGCACGTCGTCCGGTGCGGCATCGGGCAGCGCGGCTGCCACCACACCGGGCGCGGCCAGCGCGGACCGGAAGTTGGCCTCGGCGGCGTCGGCCGCGGATACCTTGCCGCCGATGTCGCTTTCCTTGCCCTCCAACACCGTTTCGGTCTTCACGACGTGGTTGGACAGTTCGGTCGCGCTCGCCCGCAGCGCCGGCAGTTCGGTGCGCAGTGCCCGCCGCTCCGCCTCCAGACCGGTGAGCTGGGCGGCGATCTGCTCTGCCTCGCCGCCGATCGCGGCCGTCAGGTCGGCCAGCGCGGCGGCCTCCCGGGCGAACTCGGCGCAGCTCGCCTCGGCGGCACCGGCCGCGTCGCCCAGGTCGTCGTCTGCGGCCTGGTGGTCGTGCAGCGCGTCGGTCAGGTCCCGGACGGTGCCGCCGCACCGGCCGATCAGCGTGTCCCGCAACGCTTCCGCGCTACCCCGCGCGGACACCGACGCGCTGTGGGCGGCCTGGAGCGTCGCGGTGTCGGCGGGCAGGCCGGCCTCGGCGGCGGTCTGGGTGAGCTCGATCTGCGCCGCCTCGCTGTGCCGGTCGGCGGTCTCGTACTCGCCGCGCAGCCGGGCGGCCTTGACGGTGGCCTCGTCCGCGGTGCGGGTGGCGGTGGTGAGCGTGGCGTGCGCGGCGATGAGTGAGCGGTCGTCGGGGAAGGCGTCCAGGTGCCGTTCCCATTCGGTGACCCGGCCGGTGTGCTCGGCCAGTTCGGCGTCGGCGACGGCCCGGTCGGCGCGCAGCACGTCCAGCCGCGCGGTCAGCTCGGCGGCCCGCCTGGCCCTGGCCGCCTCACGGGCGCCGGCGCCGACGAACTCGGCCGTGGCCTTGGCCATCGTCCCGGCGAGCACCCCGGCCCGCCACCGCCCCGTGGTCGACACGGCGAGCCCACCGGCGTCCCCGAGCGACACCCCGTTGAGCACGGCGGCCACCACGTCGACCGGCACCGGGCAGCCCGGCTCGACGGCCGGCACCAGCACGGACGCCAGTGTCGGCCCCGCCGTCGCACCGCCCACCGCGAACAATTCGGCGACACCCGGATCCAGGCCGCCGTCCGCCCGCACCCACGCGGACAGCAGGCCGCACCCCTGCAGCGCGGCCTCCAACCCGGCCCGTGCCTTACCGTCCAGGTCCGGCACGAAGTCCACCAGCTGGTAGAACGAGGCACCGCCGGCCGGATCGCGGCGGGCCGTCGCATAGGGCGGCGCCGGGGGAGTGGCGTCCACACCGCCGCGCAGCGCGATCAGCTCCGACTCGGCCGTGGCGATCACCGCGGCCACCTGCTCCACCCGCGCGGCCGCCGACACCACGGCCTGCCGCAGGCCACGCAGCCGGGGTGCGGCCCACTCCCTGGCCGCCTCGTGCGCGGTCCTGGCCAGGTCGGCGTTGGCCCGTAGCTCGTCGTGCGTCGGCGGGGCGGGCGGTCGCGCGTCGGCACCGAACGGCCCGGCCGAACCCCAGCCACCGGCCCGCTCCCACCAGGTCGCGACGGCATCGTCCAGCCGCTGGGCGGCCTCGTTGCGCCTGCCGACCGACTCGGTGGCCTCCAGCTGGGCCTGCCGGGCAGCCGCCCGCAGCCCGTCCAACCGCTGTGCCTGCCGGTCCACCCTGACCGCCCGCTCGTGCAGGGCCAGGGTCAGCGCGGAGCGCTGCGTGGCCACCGACGCGCCCCGGGCCGCCTGGTCGGCCGCCGCCCGCAACTCGGCGTCCAGCACGTCCGGCGCCACCGGTGGCGGGGTGCGCCGCTCCACCTGGACGGCCGCCGCCTCCGGATCGGGCTTGGCACGCACCAGTTCCACCGTCGTGCCGGGGACGGCTGCCGGCACCGAGGGGACCCTGGGGCACAGCGCGGAATCCAGCCCGGCGGCCGACATCTCCCGGCGGGTCGTCTCGGCGAGTTCGCCGGCCGCCTCGGTGTCCTGGGCGAGCCGCCGCAGCACGGTGAGCACGGTCTCCACGGCCCGGTCGGCGTGCGTGCGGTGCTTGGTCGCGGTCTCCAGCGCGCCCTCGGCCGCCGCCCGCGCGTGCGCGACCAGGCGTTCACGGTCGGACAGGTCGCGCATGCCTTGGTAGGCAGGCAGTTCCTTGAGCGAGTCGATCGTGTGGTCCAGCTCGGTGTCCCGCTGCTCCTTGGCGGTCACCTCGGCCAGCGCGGTCTCGTGCGCTGCTCGTTGTTGCTCCAACCGCGCGCTCAGCGTGCGCAGTTCTGCGCGGTCCGACTCCAGCGCACGGGTGGCCGATCGGGCCCGCTCGCCAGCGGTGCGCAACGCGGCCAGCGCGTAACCCGAGTAGCTGCCCAGGAACGCGGACAACGCATTGTCCGCAGTGGACAGTCGACCGATGTTCTCCCGGATCGACTCCAGGTCCTCGAACGAACCGGCCAACTGCTCGATCATGCTCGAGTCGAGCGGCGGGAGCGCGTCGGACAGGATCTGCTCCAGCTGCCCTTCCAGCACCTTCAGCCCGACATCGGGGTTGCGCAGCGTCCGCTGCAGGTGCAGCAGGTCGCCGTAGCGGCCGGCCGGCATCCGGTAGACCAGCTCGGCGATCCTGGCCCGGAACGCCGCGTCCTCCAGCACCCGGTCGGCGCCGATCTCGTCGCGCAACTGGGCAGGCCCCAGCGGCACCCGGTCCGGCCCGGCCAGCCGGAAGTCCACGCCCACTCTGGCGTCGGTGACGAACCGCCATGAGTCGCTGACCTGCTGGGAGGTCGCCGACGCCTTCAATCCCAGGCCACAGGTGAGGAACCGTTCGACGCCCTCGGCGTCCACCCGGCGCAGTTCGACCCAGGCGTAGCCGATCCGGTTCGGGCCGCCGTCGTACTCGTCCAGCATCAGCCTGCGGATGCTGACCGTGTCGAAACCCTTGGAGCCCAGCTGCCGCAGGTCGCCGTCCAGGCACAGCGGCAGCAGCAGCTCCAGCGTGCGGGACTTGCCGGAACCGTTGGTGCCCTGGAGGATCGCGCGACCGCCGGAGAAGTCGAACTCCTGCTCGTCGTACTGCCAGATGTTGACGATCCCACCGCGGTGCAGCCGCCAGCGATCCGCGGTCATCCAGCAACCTCCTCGTCGAACAGCGACCATCCAGGCTCCGGTTCGGGGGGTGGCTCGGGCACCGGCCCGGCGGGCCGGTCGTCCGGCTCCGGCTGCCAGCGGTGGGCGGCGGGCGAGAGCAGCCAGCCGTCGCCGTCCGGCACCGCCAACCCGGCCGCGGCCAGCAGCGCGAGCACGTCGTCGGCCAGTTCGGCCACGTCCTCCGTGGCCTGTTTCGCCCACGCGGCAGGGAAATCGGTCATCAGCCGCCGGCACGCCAGCCGCACCTGCCCGACCGTCACCGGCACCCGCCCGTCGGACCGGCGCACGGTCTCGTCCTCGGCCGCGTCCAGTTCCGGCTGCGGTTCGGCGAGCAGTTCGGGCAGCGCCAGCAGCGCCATCCTGGCCACCGTGCTGGCGCCGGGGAACACCAGATCGGTCAGGTAGTCCTCGGGATCGGTCACCGCGACGCCCTCGGCCCGGGTCTCGGTGACCAGCCCGAAACACCGTTCCAGCACACCGGATTCGCGCCGCGCCCGGCGGCGCAGCCACTCCGCCTGGTCGGCCGGCAGGTCCGCGTACAGCGTGACCGGGTCCTCCACCAGGCGCCGCCGCACCGCGTGCTCGACACCCCGGGGACCTGGCCGCGCGGCCAGGGCGAGCAGCTCGTCGGCCGACGACGCCTCGGCCAGCGGGCCGACCAGCAACTGGCCGAGCAGATCGGTGTCGATGGTGATCAACGCCTCGTCGAACAGGCCACTCACCGAACCCTCGGTCTCGGTGATCACGCCCAGCCCCAACAGATGGCGTAGCGCGGCGGTGAGCGCCCGCCGGTCGGCCACGTCGTCCCCGGCCTCGATACCCGCCTCGGCCGCGGCCACCCGCACGTCGACCACCAGCCGGGACAGCAACACCTGCCGGCCGGCGCCGGTCAACGCGGCGACGGTCAGCGCCACGTACGCGTACCCGGCAGGCGTGAGGCCGGCCTCCGCGCGGGGCAGGTCGGTGCCCGGGATCGCCTTGTACAGCCGGGCGAACTGCCGCTGCACCACCAGCCGGTAGCCCAGGGTCTGGGTGAACAGGTCGGCCAGCGCGGCCCGGTGCCGATACACCAGCGGCAGCAGGTCGCCGTCCGGCCCGCCGACCCGCAGCAGCGGCCTGCGCAGCAGCACCCGGGCACAGCGCACCACGTTGGCCGCGTCGATCTCGGACAGCCCGTCCAGCACGTCGTTGCTCATGCGCGTTCCAGCGCCAGCGACGTGTCGGTCAGGGTCAGGGTGCCGGCGGCGCTGCGGATGCGAGTCGTGTGCCCGACGGTCGACTCGACGGTGAGCTTCAGGCCGCGCACCGGATCGGCGGCGGCGCCGGTGTCCCTGGTGTGCTCCCGCTGGGCCATCGCCAGGGTGAGCAGTTCGCACAGGGCGGACAGCGCGTCCGGGGACAGCTCGGCATGCTCCAGATCGTCGGCCGCCGCGGCGAGTTCGGCTGCCGCCGCCCTGCGCCGCTGGTCCGCCCGCCTGGCCTGGGCCAGCAGCGACTCCCGCCCGATCGGGTCGTCCAGGATGCGGGCCGGGCGGCCACGGGCACCCCGGTCGCCCCGGCTGCGCACGCTCACCGACACGTCCAGCACCGGGCCGTCCCGCCACGGTGTCCGCTCGTCGTCACCGTCGTGTTCGGGCGCCGGCAACAGGTTCCGTGACGAGAACAGGCCGAATGCGGCCGCGTAGACGGCATGCGCGCGCTCCGGTGTGCTGTCGTGGCACCACCTGGCCAGCTTGAGCAGCTCGGCGCGCCTGCTGGGTAGCAGGCCACCGCCGGACGTGGCGCGTTTCACGTTCGCCAGCAGCGCACCGATGGCCCGCGCGGTGGCGTCGCGCAGCGCGGTGATCTGGCTCGGGCTGCCCGGCCGGTCCACGAACCAGTCGGTGAGCTCGGCCCAGTCGGCGGCGGTCCGGCCGCGCGCCCGCTCGACCGCGCCGCTCAACTGCTCGCCGGCGCCCAGCAGTTCCAGCATGTCGGCCCGCCCGCCGGCCAGTGTCGCGAGCGTGGCGGCGACCGTCGGCGTGTACCGCAGGACGTCCTCGACGACCAGCTGGATGTATTCCACCAGCAGGTCGCGGAAGCCGGCGATCTCGTCCGGCGCCAGGTGGTTGCGGGTCAGGACCAGGCCCAGGTAGGCGTAGAAGTCGCGGACGGTGGCGGCGAGTTCGGCGTGCTGCAGGAACAGCGTGGTCACCTGCTCGGCCAGGATCTCCCTGCTGCGCCGGGCGCCGACCGAGCCGGGATCGCGGTCGCGGGTCGCGCCGGCCTGGGCGAGCGTGCCGCCGAGCTGGCCCAGTCCGCGCTGGATCGCCGGCAGCAGTTCGCGGGACACCTCGCGGGCGCCCTCCGGCACCCGCAGCAGCTCGTCCACATCGCGCTGCACGCGCACGGCCAGCTTGCTGACCTGGTAGCGCATGCTGCCCTGCTGGAACTCGGCGATGCTGGCCGCGACGGTCTCCCGCCTGCCCAGCACCAGGTTGCCCCACTCGACGAGCTGCCGCAGTCGGGGGAGCACCACGTCGATGGTCGACTCGCCGGAGTCGATCAACCCGTCCCGCTCGGCGGCGGCCAGCGCGGTGGCCACCTCGCCCGCGGACAGGTCGGCCAGCAGCGTCGACGTGAACAGCCGCATGATCGCCAGGTACGTCCGGTGGTTGCGGCCGGGCTGCAGGTACGCGTACAGGTGCAGCCTCCGGTCAGCCGCCGCCCCGCGCTCCTGTTCCGACTCCACGGCCGGCCACCTTACGTCGTCGGCCCCCGCCACTTTCGAGGCGACTGACCCCGGTACCGTCGCGAGTCGGGGTCACGGGTTGGGAGACGCTGGCGTGAACGCGGCACGCTCGATCGGACTGTTGTTGGGCCTGGCGGCCGACGGTGTGTTCGGCGACCCCAGACGCGGTCATCCGGTGGCCGGTTTCGGCAGGGCCGCGCAGCGGGTGGAACGCCTGCTGTACCGGGACGGCACGGCGTCCGGCGTGGTCTACGCGGCGCTGGTCGGCGGTGGCACGGTGCTGCTCGGCGCCGGTATCGAGCGGTGGGGCAGGCGGGGCCCGGTACTCCAGACGGCGACCACGGCGCTGGCCACCTGGGTGGTGCTCGGCGGCGCGTCGCTGGCCAGGGAGGGCACCGCGATCGGCCGCGAGCTCGACGGCGGCGACCTGCCCGCGGCCCGGCGGCGGCTGGCCAATCTGTGCGGCCGCGACCCGGAACTGCTGGACCAGCTCGGACTGTCCCGCGCGGCCGTGGAATCCGTGGCGGAGAACACATCCGACGCCGTCGTGGCACCGCTGGTGTGGGGCGCCGTGGCCGGCGTGCCCGGCCTGCTCGGCTACCGCGCGGTGAACACGCTGGACGCGATGGTCGGCTACCGGTCGGCCCGCTACCGCCGGTTCGGCTGGGCGTCGGCCCGGCTGGACGATGTCGCCAACCTGGTGCCCGCCCGGCTGGCGGCCGTGTTGACCACGGTGTGCGCACCCGTGGTGGGCGGCTCGGCCGGTGGCGCGTGGCGGGTGTGGCGGCGGGACGCCTCGGCGCACCCGAGCCCGAACGCCGGCCAGGTGGAGGCGGCGTTCGCCGGTGCGCTGGAGATCCGGCTGGGCGGCCGGATCCGCTACCCGCACGGCGTGGAGGACCGGCCCGTGCTCGGCGACGGCCGCACGCCCGACGCCGGCCACGTGACCAGGGCCGTGGAACTGTCCCGGCTGGTCGGTGCCGTCGCGGGCGTGCTGGCCGCCGTCGTCGCCGCCTTCGCCGGTCGCCGCAGGGCGATCAGGCAGCGCTGACCGCTACGCGGACTTGATCGTCCCGCCGTCGATGACGTGGTCCGCACCGTGGATGTTGGCCGCCCGGTCGGACAGCAGGAACGTGACCAGGTCCGCGACCTCGGTGGGTTCGGTGATCCGTCCCGATGCCGCGCCCACCTGGCTGGGCAGGTTGGCCAGCAGGTCGTCGTGGCTCACCCCGAAGGCGTCCGCGACCTTGCCGCCGAAGCCCTTCGGGTCGGTCCACAGCGGGCTCGCCACCATGCCCGGGGACACCGTGTTGACGCGGACGCCCTGCGGTGCGAGCTCCTCGCTGAGCCGCTTGGACAGCACGGTCAGCGCCGCCTTGGCCTCGCCGTAGCCGACCGGCGAACCGGTGGGCATGCGGGCGTTGACCGTCGAGATGTTCACGATGGCGCCCTTGCGCTCGACGATGCTCGGCAGTGTCGCCCTGGTCATCCAGACCGCGCTGAACAGGTTCAGGTCGAAGATCGTGCGCCACTGCTCGTCCGGCACGTCGAGGAAGCCACCGAGGGAGAGGTTGTCCGCGTCGCCCGCCCCGACGTTGTTCACCAGGAAGTCGATCCCGCCGACCGCCTCGGCCGCCTGTTCGGCGACGGCCGTTGCCCCCTGCGGGGTGCTCAGGTCGGCCGACACGGTGGCAGCGGCGACTTTCTCCAGCTCGGGTGTGATGGTGCGCGACGCGCCCACCACCCGGACGCCTTCGTCGGCGAGCGCCTGGGTGATGGCGAGGCCGATGCCGCGGCTGGCACCGGTGACGACGGCGGTCTTGCCACTGATTCCGAGTTGCATGTCTTCCTTTCTTGAACTCAAGGTCAAATACGCGGACGCAAGGGGACTGGGTACCCCGTCGAATGCGGATGACTCAGATGCCGTGCAGTGCGGTGTCGACGACCTCGTGCAGCACCTCGGCGTCGAACGCCTTGGCCATGACCCGCAGCCCCAGCACGGTGTTCATCAGGAACCGTGCCTGCGCCTGTGCGTCGACGTCGGCGGCGACATCGCCGTCCCGCTGCCCGCGCTCGATGCGGGCGGCGAGCTGGTCGATCGAGCCCTCCGCCATCCGGCGCACCGACCGGGTGGCCGCCTCGTCCCGTCCGCCCAGCTCCAGCGCCGTGTTCGCGGCGAGACAGCCGCGCCGGACCGGACCGGCCAGATCCGAGTCCACGATGAACAGCAGGTAGGCGCGGATGCGGTCCTTGGCGGTGCCCGGCTGCGACAGGATCTCGTCGGTCAGCGCCACGCCGACCCGGTCGTAGAGGTCCAGGGCCCTGTCGAACAGCTCCCGTTTGGAGCCGAACGTGTGGTACAGGCTGCCCTTCGCCACTCCGGTGGCCTCGGCGAGATCGGCGGGCGAGGTCGCGGCATAGCCGTTCGTCCAGAACGTCTCCATCGCCTGCGCGACGACGACGTCCGGCTCGAAGTTCTTCGGCCTGCCCATGATCGCCACGGTAGCCGTTCTTGACCCGAGGGTCAAGAACGGCTCTGGGCCGCCTCGCGCTCCCTGGCCTCGTCCTCGGCGATCATCCTGGCGACGGCCTTGCGGCCGCGCACCCGCTCCGGCCTGGTCGGCGGCGCGGCTTCGTCCTCGGTCTCGGGTTCGTCGGGCATCGGCTGCGGCGTGCCGCCGACCGCCTTGGCGATCTCGGCGGCCAGCGCGGCCTTCTCCGCCCGGCGCCTGGCCCGGCCCTCCGGCGTCAGCGCGCCACCCGGCTGAAGCTCGCGCCGGGTGAAGTAGCCCAGGCCGAACAGCGCCATCACGCCGAACACGATCCACTGCAGCGCGTAGGACAGGAACGGCCCGGAGTCGACCTGGGGGAGCGGCAGTTCGTTGAGCACGCCGGGCTGCCCACTGACCAGCGTGAAGTAACCGGGGTCGACCGACAGGCCCGTGACGTTCGACACCACGGTCGTGTTGATCGAGTAGATCTCGCGGTGACTCTGCTCGGTCAGCGGTGGCCGGTGCGGGTTGCTCTCCTCGGAGTGCAGCCGCGCGGTGAGGGTGAAGTGGCCGGTCGGGGCGGGGGCGTAGGCGGGCACCTGGCCGTTGTTCGGCGACACCCAACCCCGGTCCACCAGCATGATCCGGCCGTCGTCGGTGCGGAACGGCGTGAGGATCTCGTAGGCGGGCTGGTCCTGTACCTGACGCAGCCGGGCCACGGTCTCGCCGGCGGGCAGGAAGCTGCCGGACAGGGTGACCTCGCGCCAGTCGTCGTGTGCCGCGGGCTCGCTGCCGATCGGAACCAGTTGCCGCAGCGGCACGGCCGGATCGTCCACCGCGCTGGTGACCTCACTGTTCTGCGCGGACCGTTCCGCGTTGCGGCCGAACTGCCAGGGCGACAGGATCCAGAAGCACGCGCCGGAGAAGATGATCACGCCTACCACCAGGGCGATCCACCCTGGCTGGAGCAGAAACCGCAGCCGCCGCACTCCTACACGGTAGGCGCATCCGGCCCGAACGCACCGCCCGGGTCGGCGAGCGCCTGCCGGGCCGCCGCCACCGTCCGGCCCGCGTAGCCACGGCCGAACAGCTCGGTGTGCACCAGCAGCGGGAACAACTGGTGCAGCGGAACCCGGCCGGCCCAGCCCTCGGCCAGCGGCGCCACCTCCTGGTAGGCGGCCAGCACCCGGTCCAGCAGCGGGCAGCCGAACAGCGCGAGCATGGCCAGGTCGGTCTCCCGGTGACCGCCGTGCGCGGCCGGGTCGATCAGCCGGACGTGCCCGTCGGCGGCCCACAACACGTTGCCCTGCCACAGGTCGCCGTGCAGCCGGGCGGGCGGCTCGGCCGGCCCGGCCAGGTCCGGCAGCCGCTCGATCACCTGCTCGACGACGGCCACCTCGGCCTCGCGCAGGGTGCCGGCGTCGGCGCAGCGGCGCAGGTAGGGCGCGACGCGGTACTCGGCGTACCACTCCGGCCAGTTCGGCGCCGGCACGTTCACCATCGGCGCCATGCCGATCCAGGCGTCCGCCGGACCACCCGGCGGGGCCTGCCCGAACGCCGCAGCGCCCGCCGCGTGCGTGCCGGCCAGTTGCCGGCCGAACTCCTCGGCCGCCCGGTGCGTCGGTTCGCCCTCGTCGACCTGGGCCAGCACCAGCCACTCGTCGTCCGCGCCCAGCACCGCCGGCACCCGGACCGTGTCGGCCAGCCAGCGCAGCCCGGCCACCTCCGCGGTCACCGGGCCGTGCTTGGCGATCACCGTCGCGCCGGACGCGAGCCGGACCTGGTACACCGCACCGGTCATCGGATGGGCGGCCACGGCCGGCTCACCGGTCAGGGCCGTCACGGCGGCCAGCGCGTCGCTCACGTCCCGAGGTGCTCGGTCACGTGGGCCAGCAGGCCGGGACTCGCCGCCTCGATCATCGCCAGCACGGTGGCGAAGCCGTCGTCCTCGCCGTAGTACGGGTCGGGCACCTCCAGATCACCGGTCGCGTCCGGGTCGAACGTGCGCAGCAACCGGACCTTGTCGCTGGCGAGTCGGCGCAGTGCCTTCTCGTGGCCGGAATCCATGGCCAGCAACAGGTCCGCGGCCAGATGCCGGTCGTCGACCTGGGCCGCCACGTGCTCGGTGGGGTAGCCGTGCGCGGCCAGCAGCGCGGCCGCCCGCCGGTCCATCGGCTCGCCGACGTGCCACGGCCCGACACCCGCGCTGGACACCTCCACCAGGTCGCCGAGCCCGGCCCGGCGCACGTGTTCACCGAACACCGCCGCGGCCATCGGTGACCGGCAGATGTTGCCGGAACAGACGAACACCACACGAAACAGGGAGACTGGGCGGCTCACACCGCCCAGTCTCCCATCCGCGACCCCCCGGTCAGTTCCCCTCGGGCAGGCTCCCCAGCCGTGCCTCGATCCGGTCCAGGCGTTCACCGAAGCTGACCAGTGTCTCGCGCAGCCGCTCGGCGCCGCTCGCCTGCTGTGTCACCGGTCCCTGGCTGCGGGCGTAGGAGAAACCGCTCAGCGCGGCCTGCGTCGCCCGCCGGACCAGCCTCGGTTCGGCGCCGTGCGAGCGCAGCACTTCGCCGCCCAGGCCGTCGGTGTCCGCCACCAGCGCCAGTAGCAGGTGCTCGCAGCCGATGTAGTTGTGGCCGAGGCCGATCGCGTCGTTCAGCGCCCGCTTCAGCACGGCCGCCGACTCCGGACTCAGGTGCTTCAGGCTGGACTCCTCGGGGTCCAGCGCCGGCCCCGGCGACAGGCGGGCCGTGAGGTCTTCCCGGATGTCGTCGGGCTGGATGTCCATCGACCGCAGCACGTTCAGGGCCATGTTGTCGCCGATGCCGAGCACGCCGGCCAGCAGGTATTCCGTGCCGACCCGCTCCTGGCCGTGCTCCCTGGCCAGCCGCACGCCCTCACCGATCGCGCGATGCGCCTTGTCGGTGAGATTGGTCAGCCTGCCCATCGGGTTGTCATCGTTCAAGAAGTCCACCTTCTCCGCCATCTCCCGCGCCGCGGCGACCTTGCGGACAGCCGCCTCCAGGGCGTGCTGACACACCGGCGAGACCGGGATGCCGGCCTCCTTCACGGCCGCGGCCAGCTCGTCCGACAGGTACACGTTGATCTTCGGCATTGCTCCCCCCGCTGGGGTTATGGATGGGGTTATGACTATGACATAACCCCATTGGGGTTACAACCCTCATTCCCCTAGACTCGGCTCGGTGACCGGCGAGTTCCCCGACCAGCGCGCGCGACTGCGCCACCACGGCGACGTGGACGCCGCCCCCGGGCTGGTCGACTTCGCCGTCAACGTGCGGCTCGACGCGCCACCTGGCTGGCTGCTGGACACCCTCGCCGCCGAACTGCCTCGGCTGGGCCGCTACCCGTCCGCGGAGCAGGACGCGCTGGCCAGGCAGGCCGTCGCCGAGCGGCACCACCGCGATCCGGCCGAGATCGCCGTGCTGGCCGGCGCCGCCGAGGGGTTCGCCCTGCTGCCCGGCCTGTGCCCTCGGTTGGCCGCCGTCGTCCACCCGTCGTTCACCGAACCGGAGATAGCCCTGGCCGACGCGGGCGTGCCGATCCACCGGGTACTGCTGTCCGAGGACTACGCGCTGCGCCCGTCGCTGGTGCCCGACGCGGCCGACCTCGTGGTCCTGGGCAACCCGACCAACCCGACGTCGGTCCTGCACCCCGCCGACACCGTCCGCGCCCTGGCCCGGCCCGGCCGGGTGCTGGTGGTCGACGAGGCGTTCATCGACGCGGTACCCGGCGAGGCTTCGTCCCTGGCCGGGGATCCGAACGTGCCCGGCCTGCTGGTGCTGCGCAGCTTCACCAAGACCTGGGCGCTGGCCGGCCTGCGCGCCGGCTACGCCATCGGCGCGCCCGACCTGCTCGCCGCGCTGTGCCGCCATCGTCCACAGTGGCCGGTGAGCAGCCTCGTACTGGCCGCCGTCCGGGCGTGTTCCGCGCCCGCCGCCGTCGCGGAAGCGTCGGCGCACGCGGCGGAACTGGTGAGCCACCGGGCCTGGCTGATCGACCAGCTCACCGCACTGCCCGGCGTGCACGTCCACCAGCCGGCCGCCGCGCCGTTCCTGCTGCTGCGGGTACCGGACGGCGCCCGGCTCCGGGAATCGTTGCGGAACAGGGGGATAGCGGTGCGTCGTGCGGACACGTTCCCCGGCCTGACCGCCGGCCATCTGCGGATCGCGGTGCGCCCGCCGGAGCGGTGCGCCCCCTTGCTGACCGCATTGCGGGCCGAATTGGCCGCCGGGGTGGCGGCATGACGACCGTCGCCGACCTGATCTCCGCACTGGAGACCGCCTACCCGCCCGAACTGGCCGAGTCGTGGGACGCCGTCGGCCTGGTCTGCGGCGACCCGGACACGCCGGTGACCAGGGTGCACGTCTGCGTCGATCCCACAACATCCACAGTGGATGAAGCCATTGCCGCGGGCGCACAACTGCTGGTCGCCCACCACCCGCTGCTGCTGCGCGGCGTGCACGGCGTGCCGGCCAACACGCCCAAAGGTGGCGTGGTGCACCGGCTGATCAGGGCAGGCGTCGCGCTGTACTGCGCCCACACCAACGCCGACTCGGCCGCCCCCGGCGTGTCCGACGCGCTCGCCGCTGCGCTCGGCCTGACCGTGTCCGGCCCGCTGGTGCCCTCGGCCGACGGTCGCACCGGCACCGGCCGGATCGGCACGCTGCCGGCGGCCGAGCCGCTGGGCGACTTCACCGCGCGGGTGGCGGCCGCCCTGCCGGTCACGGCGTGGGGCGTGCGAGCCGCAGGTGACCCCGATCGTCCGATTCGGACGGTCGCGGTGTGCGGCGGCGCGGGTGACGGCTTCCTGGACGACGCCCTGCGTGCCGGCGTCGACGCGTACGTCACCGCCGACCTGCGCCACCACCCGGCCAGCGAGCACCTGGCCCGGCCGGGTGCGCCCGCGCTGGTGGACGTGGCCCACTGGGCCAGCGAGTGGCCGTGGTGCGACCAGGCGGCCGGCATACTCCGTGCGGCGACCGGCGGTACGGTCGACATCCTCGTCTCCACTTACCGCACCGATCCGTGGACCGTCGGTGCGGGCGACCGCGGAGGACACCAGCGTGAAAGCTGACCCAGCCGTGCAACGCCGGCTGCTCGACCTCGCCGAGGTCGACACCGAACTGACCAGGATCGACCACCGGCGGCGCACCCTGCCCGAACTGGCCGAGATCACCGAACGGGAACTGGCCGACCGGGAGAAGCGGGACAAGCTGGTCGCCGTGCAGACCACCCTGGACGACCTGAACCGGGACGCCACCCGCCAGGAGACCGACATCGAGGCCGTGCGGGCCAGGGAGGATCGCGACCGGGGGCTGCTCAAGGGCGGCAACGTCGGTTCGCGGCAGGTGGCCGACCTGGAGCACGAGCTGGAGAGCCTCACCCGGCGGCAGGCGTCGCTGGAGGACGACCTGCTGGAGCTGATGGAGCGGCGCGAGGCCGTCGAGCTGGACGTCGCCCACGCGAAGGTCGAACTGGACGCGGCCGAGCAGGCACTCGCCGACGCGCGGCAGCGCAGGGACGTGGCACTGGACGAGCTGGAGGTCAGCCACATCCGGCGGACCGAGGAACGGGAGAAGCTGGCGGCAGGCTTCCCGGCCGACCTGCTGGCGCTCTACGACCGGATCCGCAAGCAGAAGGGCACCGGAGCGGCGCTGCTGCGGGCTCGGCGGTGCGGCGCCTGCCGGTTGGAGCTGGACCGCAGCGCGATCAACCACATCAGGGACGCGCCCGCCGACGAGGTGGTCCGCTGCGACGAGTGCGGCGCCATCCTGGTGCGGACGCCGGAGTCGGGGTTGTGACCGTGGCGTCGCGCGTGGTCGTGGAGGCGGATGGCGGTTCCCGGGGCAATCCGGGGCCCGCCGGGTACGGCGCCGTGGTGCGGGACGCGGCCACCGGCGAGGTGCTCACCGAGCGGAAGGCCGGACTCGGGTTCACCACGAACAACGTGGCGGAGTACTCCGGCCTGATCGCCGGGTTGGCGGCGGCCCGCGAACTCGGTGCGTCGCACGTCGCCGTGCGGATGGATTCGAAGCTCGTCGTGGAGCAGATGTCGGGCCGGTGGAAGATCAAGCATCCCCCGTTGCAAACGCTTGCGCAGGAAGCGCGCGACCTGGTGGCCGGGTTCGGCGGGGTCACGTTCGAGTGGATTCCGCGGGAGCGGAACAAGGATGCCGACCGGTTGGCGAACGAGGCGATGGACGCCGTCCGTGACTGAACCGTCGTCCTGGACGGGCGCGACGGGTGCGCCGACGAAACTGATCCTGCTGCGCCACGGCCAGACGGCGCTGTCCGCCGAGCGCCGGTATTCCGGCCGGGGCAACCCGCCGCTCACGTCGATCGGTCAGCAGCAGGCGTCGTTGGCCGCGCGCCGGTTGGCCACGTTCGGCGTGACGGCGATCGTCACGTCTCCATTGGGGCGAGCTCGCGAGACGGCAGCCGCGGTCGGGGCCACGACCGGCGCCCCGGTCACGGAGTTGCCGGAACTGACCGAGACCGACTTCGGCGCATGGGAGGGCCTGACGTTCGCGGAAGCTCGTGGTCGAGACCCGGAACTGCACAACGCCTGGCTGACGAACCCGTCGGTGGCCACACCCGGCGGCGAGAGCTTCGACGAGGTCCACGAACGAGTGGCCGCGGCCCGGTCCTGGATCGTGGAACGGCACGAGGGCGGGACGGTGGTCGTGGTCAGCCACGTCACGCCGATCAAGATCCTGCTCCGGATAGCGTTGGAAGTCGGCCCGTCATTGCTGTTCCGGCTGCACCTGGACCTGGCGTCCCTGTCGGTGATCGAGTTCTACCCGGACGGCAACACGTCGGTGCGGCTGGTCAACGACACGGCCCACCTGGCCGGTGTGTGACGTCGCGGTACGCTGATCGACGCGGACGAGTCGGTGGGGCGGCCGCGGCCGGTCGCAAGATCGGTCGAGGAAAGTCCGGACTCCACAGGGCAGGGTGGTTGCTAACGGCAACCCGGGGCGACCCGCGGGACAGTGCCACAGAGAACAGACCGCCCGATTCGTCGGGTAAGGGTGAAACGGTGGTGTAAGAGACCACCAGCGCCCCGGGCGACCGGGGCGGCTCGGTAAACCCCACCCGGAGCAAGGCCATAAGGGAGTCAGCGGTACCGACTCCTGCGCAGGCGCTAGAGGACGGCCCGTCCGAGCCTGCGGGTAGGCCGCTGGAGCCTGCCGGCAACGACAGGCCAAGATGGATGGCCGCCGCTCGGCCCACCCGGACCGAGCACAGAATCCGGCTTACAAACCGACTCGTCCGCCCTACCTTTTCACCACGCGATCATGGTTGGAAAGTGCCGCTGACCTGCAGTGATCCTTGTCGACCGTCTCGACGTTTCTCACC
Source organism: Pseudonocardiaceae bacterium (assembly GCA_036273855.1). Taxonomy (GTDB): domain Bacteria; phylum Actinomycetota; class Actinomycetes; order Mycobacteriales; family Pseudonocardiaceae; genus DATEPR01. The sequence goes on along the minus strand of DASUGU010000106.1, from coordinate 41,183 downwards.
GCTGCCCGACCTCTCAAGGCCCACAGACGGCCCAGCGGAGATCGTCTTTAGCCGGCCGCCAACCGGCTCGACTGTGATCCTGATCAAGTAGCGACCGGTGTCCAGCCGCACCGAGTAGCTCGGGTGGGCACTGCGCGCGACGATCAACGCATCTCCGCCTCCTCCGGTCCCTTGACCACACGAGAGCGCAGCGCGGACTACTGACGACGAACGGCCCGGCGTTGTCGGGGCGCCGGGCCGGTTCGGTGGTCAGCCGACGGCGCCCGCGCTCGCCGCCGCGCCGATCACCGTGATCCAGAGCAGGCCGAACAGGACGGCCAGAATGCCGCACACCAGGCCGGCGATGGCCATGCCGCGGCCGCTCGCGTGCTTCTTGTTGGCGTTGTTGATGCCGACGCCGGAAAGAATGACGGCGACCGCACCGAGAATGAAGCCGATGACCGGGACCCAGCCGAAGACGATGCCGACGATGCCGGTGACCATGCCGCCGATGGCCACGCCGTTGGACGGTTGTGGTTGCGCCACAGGGTATGCCTGCATGTTGCCCGGTGCGGGGTAGCCGCCCTGGTACTGCGGCACCGGCGGGTTCGGCATGCCGGACTGCGGGTTGGATGGGTATGGCTCGGACATCTCGTGCCCTTTCTCAGTATGTCGCCGAAACCGGTTGCCTGGTATTCGTCGGCGCACCATCTCCCGTTACCGCAGGAATTCCTGGACAAAAGCTGGACAATCGAGATCCATGCCGTCTCCGGCGTTCTGGACATCTGAACCCCGAGGATGCGGCAGGATCGACGCCATGCTCGCGGTGGTGAACTGGATCGCTGTCGGACTGTTCGTGCTCGCGCTGGTGCCTGCCGGGTTGGCGTGGGCCGGGCGGGTGCGGTTCGACCGCTGGCTGCCGCCCGAGCGGTCCCGGCCCGCCGGGCGGGCGTTCACGCTGCTGGACCTCGGGGCACTACTCCAGGCCGTCGCTCAACTCGTGGACGGCGCCGCGCGGTGGGCGATCTCGTCGCCCGGGCTCGTCCTGGTCCTGGTCGGCGCGATCCTGGTGATGCGGCTGCGGACCGACCAGCCTGCTCAGTCCTCCGGGTGAACCACCGTGGGATGGGCCTCGGCGTCCAGCGTGACGGCCCGACCGGCCCGGCGACCGGGCGGCATGCGGAAGACCGGCTGGAACGGCAGGCCGTGGTTGTACCGGGTCTCCAGCTCGGCGACGAACTCGGCGACGGCCGGGTTGACGATGTCGGCCAGGCTCCGGATGCCGGCGTCGGGCTCGTTACGAGCCAGGTACGTCGCGGCCGCTCTGGCTCGATCCAGAATCTCCCGGTCGAAGTTCACCGTCCGCTGCACCCGGCGGCCATTGCCTGCTGAGCGACCGGTAACCTCACCCTCGCCCTGCTGAGCCGGCACAGGCGCGGTGTCGTCCGGAGATTGGATCACGATGCCCCTCCACGGCCCGCCTGGTGACAGTCGAGCTGGTAGACGATTGTGACGCAGCGCACCCCACCCACCAGCCGATACTCCGGGTCATCAGGTCCGGTCGTCGCACGTCGCCGCATCGGCTCGATCCCACCATTCGGACGGACCGGCCGCGTGCGCCGTTACGACACGCACAGCCCGTCACCAGCGGCTGCGCGGGCGAGTGAACCTTCGGTGGCGCTGGGGCGAACGGGTGGTTTGTGTATCAGCGCAGCCCTCCCACGACCGATGATGTGTGTGGTCAGATTAGACGTAATATGCGTCGTCGGAAACCGAACACGCGGGAACGGACACACTCTGCGCGCATCAACCACTACACGTCGTCAAGCTGACGTGTTGTACTCGTCACTAGTAGGACAAGAGGCGGGTGCCATCCCCGACAGGTGGCTGCCGACCTCGCCCCTCGCTCCAGGGAGGACGAGATGACCGGCTCGGCCCTCAACCCATTGGCTGCCAGCCTGGGCACCAACGGCGTCAGCCAGTGGATTCTCAACAACGCCGTGCCGCTGCTGCTCCTGGTGGTCGCGTTGCTGCTGCTCTACTTGGGCGGCGGCAAGGGCGACAACGCCGGGGTCATGCGCCGCATCGGTGGCGTGTTCGTGGCACTGGCCATCATCGGCCTCGCCGTCTCCGGCGCAGGCGTTGACCTGGGCAAGTGGCTCGCCAACCTGTTCACGGGCTGACCAGGCGGGGGCGGTTGTGCAGGTACGCACCGATGACGAGGTGTACCGCGTGGATGCCGTGTGGCTGGGTCCACCCAAGGCGACCTTTCCCTTTCGGGCGAGGTATGTCGCCTGGGGTGTCGGCATGCTCATGTTCGTCCTCGTCCTGTCCGGCGAGCGACTCGTCGGCTTCGGCTTCGGGTTCTTCACCGTGGCCTGGGCCGTCGTCGGCACCATCGTTCTGACCAGGCTCATCTGCTCGCGGATCAGCCACGAGCGCCCGCTGGGCGCCGTGTTCACCATGTGGATGCGCGAGCTGCACACTCCCCGGGAGAAGCCGTCCGGCATCGGAGGCGCGACCAGTGCGACGCGCGTCCGGATCCACGCCGACCGGCCCCGGCCACGTCCCAGGCGAAGGAGTACGCGTACCGCGGAGCCCCGCCGGGTGACCCAGCGCCCGGGTCAACCCGCGCGATCCGCCCAACACGTCCAATATGTCCCACATGCGCAGGATTGGGCCGGTCGACCGACCGGCGGCCGGCGTGGCGGTCGGGGTGGCGCCGCACGGCCTGGCAACGAGGAGGTAGGCGGTGTTCGGACGCAGGGCAGGACGTGATCAGGGACGTGATCACCGTGCGGCCCACCGGGTGCCCCAGCAGGTCGTCCCACCCCAGCAGGATCGGCAGGTCTACAGCAAGCGCGGCAGGCGACTGCCCGGCGAGCAGAACATGCCGACCTACACCCCGACCATCTCCGCGCGCAGCATCGACGGCCACCTGTTGCGTACCGGCCAGGACGTCTATGCCTGGTACCGGCTCGGTCCGCAGCGCTGGTCGTTCCGCTCCGACTCGCAACGCCAGGACCTGATCGCCGCCATCGCCGGCCAGTACGCCGAACTGCAGGGCCGCTGGCTGCACCTGCGGGTGACCACCCGGCCGTTCCCGATCCGCATGTGGGCCGAGGCGCACGTGCACAACGCCATCAACCGCCTGCCCGACAGCCCGGCGGGGCTGTCCTTCGACGACTACATGGTGGGTGAGCAGCAGCAACTGCTGGGCCGGTCGATGGCCGAGAAGGAGGTCTACCTCGGGGTCCAGGTGCAGACCCGGCGGATGGTCGACCGGGCCGTGGAGCGGGCCGCGCCGCTGCTGCGCCGCATCTTCCCGGACGCCGTGGACGCCGAACTGGTCGCGCTGGACAGCGAGGTCGAGCATCTGGACCAGGTGATCGGGTCGGCCGGGCTGGACGGTCGGCCGGTGTCGGCGGAGGAGATGTCCTGGCTGATGCACCGGTCGTGCTCGCTGGGCCTGCCCGCGCCGCGCAACCTGCCGGCCACGCCCAGCGCCACGTGGGAACCGGAGGACCTGGCCAGTTTCACCGACGCCGCGGACTTCCACACCGAGCCCTACGCGCCCACGGTCACCGTGCGCGGCCGCACCGGGTCCAACGCCGGGATCAAGCGCTACGTCGCCGTGCTCACCCTGGGGCAGATGCACGGCCTGCAGATCCCCGAGGTCGACGACCCGTGGGTGCAGCACTCCGACCGGCTGCCCGCCTCGGTGGAGTGGTCGGCGCGGATCTACGTGCGCCGCCCGGAGGAGGTGGCGGGCGAGCTGGGCCGGCAGATGAACAAGGTCCGCTCGCAGGTCCGCCACTACACCGACGAGCACGAGATCGAGCCGCCGCAGTCGCTGTCCCGGCAGGCCTCCCGTGTGCTGGAGATCGACGACGAGATGACCTCCGGTTTCACCGCGCTGGCCACCCGGGTGCGTTCGTGGTGGCGGCTGGCGGTGTCCGGCGCGACCGAACGTGAGGCGCTGCGCCTGGCTCAGCAGCTGCTGGAGCTGTACAAGCCGAAGGTCGCGATCGAGCACCCCGAGGCGCAGTACGCGATGGCCAGGGAGTTCATCCCGGGCGAGTCGCTGGCTTCCACGGCCTACCTGCGCCGCGGCTCCGTGGTGTGGGCGGCGGCCGCGGTGCCCTCGGCCACCGCAGAGGTGGGCGACCGGCGCGGTGTGCTGTTGGGCGAGACGTGCACGGCCACCCGCCGGCCGGTGGCCTGGGATCCGTGGATGGCGCAGGAGATCCGGGACGGTTCGGGTCTGACCGCGATGGTCGCCGGCCTCGGTGGCGGCAAGTCGTTCCTGGGTGGCGGACTGGTCTACAAGACGTTGCGCTCGGGCGCCTACTGGACCCTGCTGGACCCGTCCGGCCCGCTGGCCCGGATCTGTGAACTGCCCGAACTGCGCCCCTACGCGCGGCCGATCAACCTGCTCAACGCCCAGCCCGGCATCCTCAACCCCTACCGGGTGGTGGCCGAGCCGGAACTGGAGCATTTCCTCGACGAGTCCGATCCGGAACGGGCGTGGCGGCGGGAGAAGGCGCTGGTCGCGGCCACCCGGCGGCGGCTGGTGCTGGACGTGCTGACCGGCCTGTTGCCCTACGAGGTGGCGCGGCTGCCGCAGACCAGGATCGTGCTGCTGCGCGCGGTCCGCACGGTCGGCGGCCGGATCGATGCCGACCCCGGCCAGGTGTTCGACGCGCTGCGCCGGGACGCCTCCGAGCACCACGAGCACGCCATGGTGGTGGCCGACTTCCTGGACGAGATGCGGGAACGGATGAGCCTGCTCATCCCCGAGCACGGCGAGGACCCCTACTCGGAGACCCGCGACGACCGGCTGACCGTGTTGACCATGGCCGGGCTGACCCTGCCCAAGGACGGTGTCGGCCGGGAACACTGGACCGACGCCGAGGCACTGGGTGTGGAACTGCTGAACCTGGCGGCGTGGCTGACCCAGCGGTCGATCTACGAGCGGCCCAAGGACCTGCGCAAGGGCGTCTGGATCGACGAGGCGTTCTTCCTGGCCGAGGTGCCGACCGGCCGGGTGCTGATGAACCGGTTCGCCCGCGACTCCCGTAAGTGGAACGTCCGGGTGCTGCTGTCCAGCCAGATCCCGGCGGACTTCCTGCGCATCCAGGGTTTCGTCGCGCTGCTGGACTCGGTGTTCGTCGGCCGGTTGGACGACGACGACGCGCAGGCCGACGCGCTGCGGCTGCTCAAGGTGCCGGTGGGCGCCGGGTACGAGCAGGTGGTGGCCAGCCTGGGCCGCAGGCCCGGTGGCGAGCGTGGCATGACCGAGCGGGACCGGGCGCCGCGCCAGTTCATCTTCGGTGACGGCGCCGGTGGCGTGGAGCGGATCCGGATCGACTTCTCCGGCAACCACCTGGACCACCTGCGCGACGCGCTGGACACCACACCGGACGCGGCCCGGGACCGGCAGGACCGGCCCGCGCTGCCCGCCCTGCCGGCCGACCTGATGCCGGAACCGGCACCGGTGCGCGGCCGGCACGCGGAACCCGACTTCGACGACGAGTTCGCCGCCGAACTGGAGGTCGGCCTGGCCGACGACTACTCCGACGACCTGGTACCGACGTCCTCACTGTCCGGCGACACGGACGCGGAGGGCGGGTACCGCAGGTCAGGCCGGGGGGACTCGGCGTGAGGACCGGCCCCACGGGCGCCCGGGAGGTGGGCAGCCCATGAACCCCGCCCTGCTCGCGGTGGGCGCTGTCGTGCTGCTCTACGGCGCACGGCGGCACCTGCGCAGGCGACGATCCGACCGGCCCAGGAGCAGGGCCGCCCGCACCACCTGGGTCATGGCGCTGGTGGCCGGCTTGCTGGGCATCCAGATCGTGATCGGTGTGCCCGCGTTCGCCGACGAGTGCGGCGACGCACCGATCCCGGAACGGCCGGGCGCCGGCATGGTCGGTGCGATCGACCCGCCGGCGCTGGACCACGGCGACCCGAACTCGGACTACGGCAAGTACAGCTACGCCGGTTCGGTGTGGCACGTCTTCGACAACAACTGCGTGCTGTCCAAGACGATCACCGACCCGAACGCGGTGCTGGACACCTGGGCCGGCAACCAGTTGTTCAACGTCGGCAAGAACATCGTCGGCGCCACCAACAGCCTGCACTACGCGATGCTGTCCCAGAACAGCATGCTCAAGCCACTGGACAACGCCGTCGAGCATGCGGCATCGACGTTCTACAACAACATCTACGTGCGCTGGTTCGGTCCGGTCGCGCTGATCCTGGCGTTGATCATGTTCCGCTACATCTGGACCGGCGACCTGGCGTCCATGAGCCGACGCGGCATGTGGGCGCTGGCCGGCATGTGGCTGGGCGCGTCGGTACTGGTGCTGGGCCCGCTCTACGGTGAGATCGACACCGTGCTGCTGCAGAAGACCTCCGAGATCCAGGCCGGCTTCCTGCCGGCGGACCAGGTCGACTCGCAGCGCAACACGTTGCCGGATGCCTTGTACGACAACGTGATCTACCGTAACTGGCTGCGCGGCGAGTTCGGCGACCCGGCATCGCCACAGGCCAAGAAGTTCGGTGGTGAGCTGCTCAACGACCAGGCATGGGCCAAGTCGGACGTGAACTCCGCCGACGACCAGGCCAAGGTCACGGCGAAGCAGAACGACTACAAGGCCCTGCCGAACAAGCTCGGCTCGGCGGCCGGCTTCTTCGAGGGCTCCGAGGGCAGCCGGACCGGTGACGGCTTCCTGGCGTTGTTCCAGGGCCTGGCGTACTCGCTGTTCCAGTTGTTCGCCAAGGCTTCCGTGCTGCTGGCCCAGGTGCTGCTGCGGGTGCTGCTGCTGGCCGCGCCGCTGATCGGCCTGGCCGCGATGCTCCTGCCCGACCTGCTGCCCAAGGTCGGCAAGGCCGCCGGTGCCGTGTTGTTCAACGTGCTGCTGCTGTCCGCGCTGGCCGGGATGGACGCGCTGCTGCTGAACCTGATCTTCGGTGCCGGCAGCCAGCTGTCCCTGCTGGCGCAGATGCTGCTGGCCAGCCTGATCACGATCGTGTTCTTCATGATCGGCCGGCCGGTACGCCGGATGTGGCAGATGGTCGAGCTGTCCGTGTCCGCGGCGGGCGCCGGATTCCCGTCCTCGCCGAGCATGCTGTCCCGGTTCCGCCGCCGGTCGAAGGAACCGACCGCGCAGGAACGGTTCTGGGACGAGGTGCGGGGCAACGATGGAGCGGCGGAACGAGGGGCGTCGGCCGCCCGGGTGCGGCCGGAGGCAAGCTACGGCGAGGTCGGCACGGTGCACGCCACCGCGCAGCGGATGGACCGCAGGGCACGCACCCGCGAGCTGAACGGCGCACCGGGAGTGCAGGGCGCGCCCGCGCTGGCGCCGATCCGGCCCTACGGCTACGGCGGACCCACCACCGTGGTGCCCGAGGCCAGGGCGAGTCGCCTGGTGGACAGCCCACCAGCCGTGGACCGCGGCTGGGACCGGGGCGAGGACGCCTTCGTGGTGCCCTCGCAGGTGACCAGGCGGGACCGCGACAACGGACCACGCCGGGCGGAGACCGAGATGGTCGCCGGCCGCCCGGTGTTCGTGCTCTACCGGCCGTCCCGCGGTTTGGAGGTGCGGGACGGCACCTGGGTGAACAGATCGGCGCGACGCTAGGAGTACCGGGTCATGCCCATCAGGACCAACCGTGGCCGTGCGGCGGTGTACCGCAGGCTCTGGGGTTGGCCGCTGCGTTCGCCCAGGCATCTGATGATGACGCTGATCGGCGTCGTCCTGCTGGCCGTCGCCATCGCGGTGCTCACCACCCGGGCCGCGTCGTCCGGCCGGCACGGCGCCACGGGCGGTGCGGCCAGCAGCAGTGTCGTGATCACGCCTGCCGTGCCCACCGCGTCGTCGCTGGGTCCGTCCGGTGACGTGAGTCCGCCGGCCAGCGCGACGCCCGGCGTCACACGGTTAGCCAGCCCGCCGGAGACACCCCAGGCCGCGCCGCCGGCCGCCGCCGCGATCGCGGTGATCGACTCCTGGGGCAAGGCCTGGGTGAACCATCCGGTCGGGATGACCAACGCGCAGTGGCTCGCCCAGCTCAAGCCGTACACCACGGACGAGTTCCTGCCCCAGATGAACACCGTCGACGTCGCCAACATCGACGCGACCGAGGTCACCGGGTCCCCCCAGGTCACCAAGTCCTTCACCAGTTCGGTGGAGGCGATGCTGCCCACCAATGCCGGCAACCTGGACATCACGGCGATCGACACGCCGACCGGTTGGCTGGTGACCGCCTACACGGAGGGGTCCTGAGATGCCCAGGATCGGGGTCGTCGTCGCGGTCGTCGCCGTGGTGCTGGTCGCCGGCATCGTGGTGGTCATGGGTGTGGTCAGCAACGTCGTGCTCGGCGGCGAGGAGCAGGCCGCGGACGCCGCGTTCGCGAACACCAGCTGCGACGCCGGTCTGGGTCCGTTCGTGGGCACCGACGTCAAGGCCGGCGCGGTGGCGGCCGGCCGGCTGAGCCCGGTGCAGAACCAGACCGTGTCGCTGATCATCTCCGTCGGCAAGCAGCGCAACCTGCCCGCGCTGGCCTGGCAGGTGGCGATCCAGGCCGGCATGCAGGAGTCCGGCCTGCGCAACCTGGCCGGCGGCGACCGCGACTCGGCCGGCATCTTCCAGATGCGGCCCTCCCAGGGCTGGGGGACCTACGCGCAGGTCACCGACCCGACCTACGAGGTGAACAAGTTCTTCAACGTGCTCACCTCCATCCCGCACTGGCAGCAGGAACGGCCGGGCGAGGCGGCCCAGGCCGTCGAGCGGTCGGCGTTTCCCTTGGCGTACAACAACTGGGAGTCGCTGGCAGCGTTTCTGGTGCAGCACGTCGGCCAGGTGGCCGACCCGAGCGGCTGCGGTGGTGGCGACGGGAGCGGGCTGCCCGCGCCGACCGCTGCCGCCGGCAAGGCGATCTCGTTCGCCCTGGCCCAATTGGGCAAGCCGTACGTGTGGGGGGCGACCGGGCCGGGTGCCTTCGACTGCTCCGGCCTGATGTTGCGGGCCTACCAGGCCGCCGGCATCGACCTGCCCAGGGTGTCGGTGGACCAGTTCCATGCCGGCGCGCTGCTACCGGTGCAGGACGCCCGGCCGGGTGATCTGATGTTCCTCGCGTACAACCCGAACGATCCCACCACCATTCACCACGTCTTCATGTACCTGGGCAACAACAAGATCGTGGAGGCACCGGAGCCCGGCATCCCGGTGCACGTCATCGCGATGCCGTGGCACAGCCGGGAACTCGTCCAACAAGCGGTCCGACCGGGAGTCTGAGAGTCTGATGAACATGCGGCCACGCGGCCGGAAACGTCGGCAGCAGGAGGCGGAGAGCGTGTTCACTCCTGACCCCATTCCCCGGCCGTCCGGCCCGCCGGCGTCCAGCACGCCGGTGCACGACTACCTCGGCACACCACGGCCCGGCGCGGACGCGGGCTACGTCGTGCTCCCCCGGTCGCTGGTGGAGGCGATGCCGCTGCCGTGGCAGCAGCAGATGACGTATCTGCTGTCCGAGTTCCACCAGGCCTTCGCTCACGTCACCTGGCCGATCTATCGGGTACAACCGTCCCGGCGCGAGCGGCTGACCGATCTGGACGAGGAGCAGCTCGCCGAGGTCGGCTTCCTGGTGGAGATCGACCCGGACGGCGAGGTGGTCTACCGGGACCGCGCCGGCCGCGTCGTGGAGCAGCCGGCCGACACCACGGTGCTGGTGTCCTGCCTGGACCCGATCCCGCCACCCCGGTCGGCCGGGCCGCAGCAGCCCGGCCAGCCGTCCGCGCCCCGGCCCGGCCCGGTGGTGCAGGCACCACCGACGGTGGTACCGCCGATCGTGCACCCGACGGTGCCCGCCGACCCGGCGGACACCCCGCCGCACGGCCTGTCCGTGCAGCAGATGACCTCGCCGCCACCGGGCGGGACGTTCGGCCCGACCGGCTACCAGGGCCGCACCTACCAGGGCCGACGTGACCAGCCATGGTGAGCCCGACCGCGCCGGTTGACCGCAGGGGTGACGCAAGCCGCCCTGTAAGGACCTGACGAACATCGGCGCGGCTGGCTACTGTCGAGTCGTGACGGCGCACAGCCGAACCCCGCCCCAGGACGAGGCGCGCGGCGGCCGGGACTTCTCCGGCATCCGCGCCGAGTTCGGTTTGCCGACCGACTACCCGACAGCCGCCCTGGTCGAGGCCGAACAGGCGGTGTCCCAGCCGCTCGGGCCGAGGGAGGACGCCACCGCGTTGCCGCTGGTCACCATCGACCCGCCCGGCGCGAAAGACCTCGACCAGGCGATGCTGGTGCGCAGGCGGGGCACCGGCTACCGGCTGGACTACGCGATCGCCGATCCCGGCCAGTTCATCCGGCCCGGCGGCGCGCTGGACACCGAGTCACGCCGCCGTGGCCAGACCCTGTACCTGCCAGACGAACTCGTCCCGCTGCACCCGCCCCAGCTGTCCGAGGACGCCGCCAGCCTGCTGCCCGGCGAGACCCGGCCCGCCGTGCTGTGGACCGTGGACTGCGCCGCCGACGGCGAGGTGTCCGGCGTGCACGTCCGCCGGGCGATGGTCCGCTCGGTCGCACAACTGGACTACGACACCGTGCGCGACCGGCTCACCGCCGGCACCCCGCACTCCTCCTACGCCCTGCTGCCCGAACTGGGCAGGCTGCGCCGCGAACTCGCGGTCAGCCGGGGTGCCGTCGAGCTGCAACTACCCGAGCAGCGAGCGGTCGCCGACGGCAACGGCGGCTGGCGGCTGACCCTGCGCTCCAGGGTCGACGTCGAGGCCTGGAACGCGGAGATGTCGCTGCTCACCGGCATGGCCGCCGCCACGCTGATGCTGGGCGCCGGCATCGGCGTGTTGCGCACCCTGCCCGACCCCGAACCGGAAGCCATGGCCAGCCTGCGCCGCCGGGCCAGCGCGCTCGGCGTCGACTGGCCGGTCGGCGTCACCGCGGCCAGGGTCCTGGCCACCCTGGACCCGAGCCGGCCCGAGGCGTTGGCGTTCCACGTGGACGCCACCCGGCTGCTGCGCGGTGCCGGCTACTCGGTGCTGGACACCGAGGCCGGTATCGCCGCCGAGACCACCACCCACGCCGGGCTGGGCGCCGCGTACGCGCACGTCACCGCCCCGATCCGGCGGCTGGTGGACCGGTTCGGCACCGAGGTGTGCCTGGCCGTCGCGGCGGGCCGGGCGGTGCCGGAATGGGTACGGGCCGCGCTGCCCGGGCTGCCGGCGCTGATGGCCGCGTCCGACGCGCAGGCCAGCCGGGTGGACCGGGCCTGCCTGTCCCAGGTGGAGGCGTGGGTACTGGCCGACCGGGTGGGGGAGCTGTTCCCCGCCGTGGTGCTGCACGCCGAGGCCAGGAGTGGCGAGGTGTTCGTGGCGAACCCGCCGGTGCTGGCCAAGTGCGTCGGTGACGACCTGCCGGAAGGTGAGCGGATCATGGTCCGGCTGGTCGAGGCGGACGTCGAACGGCGCAGGGTCGCCTTCCAGGCCGCGTAACCCTTCCGGACTGTCCGATATGTACTCATATCGACCCGGCATCGTACCTGGTGAATGCCGGTTTCGCCTTTCGCGGGGGCAGAGTTGACCGAACCGGCGCAGTTCCTTGCGTAACGACTTTCGGCGCCTTCCCGAATCCGTGAGGACGTTGTTGACTGTGCACCGGCGGCGGTGGTCCACCCGACGACCCGGGGGTTCGATCGTTGTCCGCGCACCGCCCTCGGGTGCGCGCCCTGCATCAAGGAGGATGCCATGCCATTACGCCCGGTTCGATGGCTCGCGATGGCCAGCGTGGTCGCCGCCGGCGCCCTGAGCCTGGTCGGCGCGACAGCCGCCGGCACGGTCGCGACGTCAGCGCCAGCGCCACACACGGCCAAAGCAGTGCCTTTCTACGACGACCTGCTGCACGGCGCGACGCTGCCCACACCGCCCACCCTGGCGCAGTGCCTGGCGCAGCTCCAGATTCACTGCTACAACCCGACCCAGATGGCGCAGGCGTACAACCTGGCCCCGCTGCACAACGCGGGCATCACGGGCAAGGGCAAGACCATCATCATCGTGGACGCCTTCGGCTCGCCCACCATCGCCTCCGACCTGGCGACGTTCGACCAGGTCTTCGGCCTGCCCGCCCCGCCGTCGCTCACCATCCGCCAGGACGCCGGCCCGGTGCCGCCGTTCGACCCGACCAACAGTGACATGGCCGGTTGGGCCGGCGAGACCACGCTGGACGTCGAGTGGAGCCACGTGATGGCGCCCGGCGCGAACATCGTGCTCGAAGAGACCCCGGTGTCGGAAACCGAAGGCGTGCAGGGCTTCCCGGAGATCGTCCAGGCCGAGAACTTCGCCATCAACCACCACCTCGGCGACGTCATCTCGCAGAGCTTCGGCGCCACCGAGGAGACCTTCCCGAGCCGGCAGTCGATCCTGAACCTGCGTTCGTCGTTCATCAACGCGGACAAGCACAACGTCACCGTGCTCGCCTCGTCCGGTGATGACGGCGCGACCGACGCCGAGGCCAACGGCGAGGACCTGTTCCCGATGCGCGTGAACAGCTGGCCCTCCAGTGACCCGCTGGTCACCTCGATGGGCGGCACCATGCTCGACCTTGACGCCGACGGCAACCGCGTGCAGCCCGACGTCGTGTGGAACGACGGCTTCGGCGCCGGTGGTGGCGGCCAGTCCATCACGTTCGCCCGCCCGAACTTCCAGAACAAGGTGCGCGACGTGACCGGCAACCACCGTGGCACCCCGGACATCTCGATGTCGGCCGCGGTCGACGGCGCGGTGATCACCTTCGAGTCGTTCAGCGGCCGGGCGGGCTTCGGCCTGGTCGGCGGCACCAGCGAGGCCAGTCCCGAGTTCGCCGGCATCGTCGCGATGGCCGACCAGGTGGCGCACCGCGACCTCGGCAACCTCAACGACCGCATCTACAAGCTGGCCCGCGACAACTCGAGCTTCTCCGGCATCGTGGACGTGACGGTGGGCAACAACTCCTTCGGTCCGTTCACCAACAGCGACGGCACCACCCACACCGTGGTGGGCTTCGACGCCCTTCGCGGCTACGACCTGGCCAGCGGCGTCGGCACCATCGACGCCGCCCGCTTCGTCCCCGCACTGGCGTCCAACCGCCACTGATCCACTCATTCCGACCAGGAGCCGGCACCCCGTTCGCGGGGCGCCGGCTCTGTCGTCGTGGACAGAAAATGGTCAATAACCGCACGGCCCGACGATCGGTGTACCGGTTGATGGCCTGTTCGCCGACTTTCGTGGTGGTAGAGTGAATTCAGGCATCATTTCGGTCGGCCTCCGCTGGTCACGTCGTTGTTCGGCTGGCTGCACCACCGCAGGACCACGCAGAATGTGACCCTGCGGATAGTTGGAAAACGGCGCCGAGACGGATTCACGTGCGGTTCCACTGACAGCGCCGATGCTTTGTTAGACAAGATCGTCGACCTGATGGGCGGCTGGATACGTGCGATCGTCACCCGTTCCCGAATCGTCGCGGGCGATCCTGATCGGTGCGCGCCGGTTCGCCGATCTGGAGCCGGCGAAGCACTGACGGTCGATGTGGCCTATCGCTCCCTACAACGGAGTCTTGCCCGACGAGGACTGCCCGAGCCCAAACAGAAACTGACCGAGAACGCCAGCGGCATCCTGCTCGGCGGTGCCATGACCAGCCCGCCGCCCGCGCCGCGACCGCAGGCGGGGCCGCTGCTGTCCGAGGTCCGCACGGTGCCTGCCATGGCTCCGATCGCCCGCCCGGTGCCGACACCCCGGATCGAGCCGGTGAAGCCGGCCGTCCTCTGGGGCCGGATCGTGTGGCTGCTGTGGACGCGCCTGCTCTGGTTGTTGCTGTTCGGTGTGTTCGTGCTGGCGGCCGGCTACGGCATCGGCGGGTTCGTCGGCGTGGTCGCCGACTCCGGTCGGCATTTCGGCGCCGGTATATCGGTGGCACCGTCACCGCCCTGCCGGTCGGTCTGGTTCTGGCGCAGCGGATGCGCAAGCGGGGCTACCGGATCACGCTGCGCCAGCTGCATTCTGGCGTCGGGGGCGCCCTGCGGACCACCTGGGTGGTCGTCGTGACCATGGCCGGACTGTGCCGCCTGCTGGGCGTGATCGTGCTGCCGTTCGTGCCCGACTCGTCGTCGGCGACGCCCGACGACAGCGGCGGCACGATCTGCGATGTGACCACACTCGTCGCGGCGGTCACCGCGCTCGCGCTGGTCGGCCTCGCCGCTGCCGTCGTGATCTACCGGTTCTGGGGGCCGGGCGCGTCACCGGCCGACGTCGGTGACGCGCCCGTCGGACAGCACTGATCAGTGGAAGGCGTGTTCCGGGGCGGGGAACTGCCTGGTCCGGACCTCGTCGGCGAAATCGGCGGCCGCCGAGCCCAGCACCCCGGCCAGGTCCGCGTACCGCTTGACGAAGCGCGGCGCCTTGCCCCGGCGCAGCCCCGCCATGTCCTGCCACACCAGCACCTGGGCGTCGCAGTCCGGGCCGGCGCCGATGCCGACCGTCGGGATGTACAGCTCGTGGGTGACCTGCTTGGCCACCTCCGCCTTCACCATCTCCAGGACCACGGCGAACGCACCCGCGTCCTGCACGGCGATCGCGTCGGCGACGATGGCGTCGCCCGTGTCGCCCCGGCCCTGGACCCGGTAGCCGCCGAGGTTGTGTTCACTCTGGGGGGTGAACCCGATGTGACCCATCACGGGTACCCCGGCCGACGTGATGGCCTCGATGTGCGGGGCGAACCGCTTGCCACCCTCGAGCTTGACGGCGTGCGCGCCGCCCTCCTTCATGAACCGCACCGCGGTGGCCAGCGCCTGCTCCGGCGACAGCTGGTAGGAGCCGAACGGCAGGTCGGCCACGACCAGCGCCTGCTTGGCGGCTCGGCTCACGGCCCTGACCAGCGGCAACAGCTCGTCGACCGTGACCGGGAGGGTGGTGTCGTAGCCGAACACGTTGTTCGCGGCCGAGTCACCGACCAGCAGTACCGGGATGCCGGCCTCGTCGAACAGTTCGGCGGCGTACATGTCGTAGGCGGTGAGCATCGGCCACGGCTCGCCGCGTTCCTTCAGCTCCCGCAGGTGATGGATTCGTACCCGCTTGGCCGGCTTCCCAGCCGGTGGCGTGGCCGGGCCGGCACCGTACGGGGCAGCCGTCTCGGCACCCTCTGCATGGGTGGACATCGTCGTCGACCGTCCTTCCGTCGAGGCCCGTCGCCAGGTCCCCGCGTGCTGTGCGGATGGTGTACGAACCCGAGGGTGACACTTCGGACGAGTCGACGCATCGCCCTGCGACGCGCTTCACAGCGTGATCTGGTCACATACCTCTGATCAGGCGGTGAGCAGCAGGAAGGCCATGCCGGCACCCATGACTGCCCGGCAGCCGTTCACCACCGGAGGCCGGCCGAGCACTGCGGGCAGGCCGGACCAGCCGGCCGGCACCACACCCAGCCGGGTGGCCCGCAGCCCGGACCACACGGCGTAACCCAGCAGGTAGACGCCGATCGCGCCGGCCAGCGGCGACCGGGTGCCCGCCGGCATCCCGGCCATCACAGCCATCGGGCCGGTCATCGCGACCACCATGTAGATCATGCCGACGCCGGCCACCATGTGGTGGGCGTCGTCCCAGTTGTTCTGGCGAGGCGGTCCGGTGGCGGCGGTCCGGTGGCGCAACAGCACATAGACGGAGAACGCCGTCTGGCCGGCGAACAGTGCCACCCACACCGGCGTCGGCAGCACCCGCGTCCACGACAGGACCATCGCGATCATGCTGACGGCCATCAGGATGTGCCCGAGGTCCTCGTGCCGGCGCGGGAAACCGGCCGGCCGGTCGGCGCGACCCGCAGTGCTCGCCAGGCGGAGCAGGCACGTCACGGTGACCGCGGCGAACAACGCCGTCATCACCCAGCGCACCACGTCCGACTCGACCACCGTGTCTCCCGCGCCTCCCGTCGCTCCCGGGCGGGCGTCACCCGACGTGGCCGGGCCGCCCACTCACGATGGGACGATAGCGCGCTCCCGCCAACCGTTGGTGATGGGCAATCGACGGTCCCTGCCGAACGCCTTCAGGCTGATCTTCGTGCCCGGCGGGTACTGGCGGCGCTTGTACTCGGCCGCGTCCACCATCCGCAGCACCCGCTCCACCAGCGCCGGGTCGAAACCGGCGGCGAGCAGCTCCTGATAGCCCTTGTCGCCCTCGACGTAGGCGTCCAACACCACGTCGAGCAGCTCGTAGTCGGGCAGCGAGTCGGTGTCCAACTGGCCGGGTCGCAGCTCGGCCGACGGCGGCTTGCTGATCGAGTTCTCCGGGATCGGCGGCACCTCACCGCGCTCGGCGGCGGCCGCGTTGCGCCACCTGGCCAGCGCCCACACCAACGTCTTCGGCACGTCCTTGATCGGCGCGAACCCGCCCACCGCGTCGCCGTAGATGGTCGAGTAGCCGACCGCGAGCTCGGTCTTGTTGCCCGGCGCCAGCACCAGGTGACCCGCCGAGTTGGACAGCGCCATCAGCGTCACGCCACGGCACCTGGCCTGCACGTTCTCCTCGGCCAGGCCGCTCAGGCCCAACTGGTCGACGAACACCCGCACCATGTCCGCGATCGGCTGCACCTCGTAGTGCATGCCGGTGCGCTTGGCCAGGTCGGCTGCATCGGACCGGGAGTGCTCCGACGAGTAGTCCGAGGGCATCGACACCCCGTACACGGCGTCCGGTCCGAGCGCGTCCACGGCCAGGGCGGCGCACACCGACGAGTCGATGCCACCGGACACGCCCAGCACGACGGAACGGAAGCCGTTCTTCACCGTGTAGTCGCGCAGGCCCGTGACCAGCGCCGACCACACCTCGGCGGCGTCCGGCAGCGGTCCGGCCGGCGGGGGGAGCTGCCGGGGCGGGTACGCGGGCAGCGGCCGGTCGGTCAGCGGCACCCGGCGGACGGTGAAACCGAGCACGTCACCGGCGATGTCGTGGTCGCCGGCCGGCAGGTCCAGGTCCGCCACCAGCAGGTGCTCGACGAACTGCGGCGCGCGGGCCAGCAGCTCGCCCGAGGCGTCCACCACCATCGAGTCGCCGTCGAACACCAGCTCGTCCTGGCCGCCGACCCAGTTGACGTAGGCCAGCGGCGCGCCCGCCTCGGTGGCCCGCCTGCGCACCAGCGGCAGCCGCAGGTCGTCCTTGTTCCGCTCGTACGGCGACGCGTTGGGCACCAGCACGAGGTCGACACCGGCGGCGCCCAGCGCGGCGATCGGCCCGCCGTCCTGCCAGATGTCCTCGCAGATCACCATGCCGATGTCCAGGCCGTGCAGGCGGACGATCTCCAGCGCCTGGCCGGGCTTGAAGATCCGGTGCTCGTCGAAGACGCCGTAGTTGGGTAGGAAGTGCTTGAACTGCCTGGCCACGACCGTGCCCTGGTACAGCACGGCGGCGGCGTTGCGTGGTCCGGCGGCGTCCCGGTCCAGGTAGCCGACGAATACCGCGACGTCACCACAGCCTGCGTCGGCGAGCCGCCCGGCCAGCGCGTCCAGGGTGCGCTTGGCGGCCTCGCCGAACGACTCACGCAGCGCCAGGTCCTCGACGGGATACCCGGTCAGCGCCATCTCCGGGAACAGCGCGACATGGGCACCCGCCTCGGCGGCCTTGCGGGTCCACGACAACACGACGTCCGCGTTCCCGTCCAGGTCACCGACGCACGTGTTCACCTGGGCGAGTGCGATGCGGAGCTGCGGCATGACCATATTGTCGTCCACTCGACGGCCGACACGCAGGAGATGTGGCGCAGCGGACGGTACTGCCCGTTCCGGCTGCTTCGATGCGTCGATTCGGTGACCACACGGAGTCCGTACCGGTCCGGGTGGCACGATTACGGTGTGTCTCCGTCGCCCAGTCGTGCCCGACGTCGGTGGGTCGCGGTCGGCCTCGCCCTCGTCGCGGCGTTCGCGACCGCCTGCTCGTCGGTCAGTCTCGGCACCGGGATTCCGGCGTCAATAGTGGAGAAGCGAGGTCCGGCCGGTCCGGTGCCCGCCGGGTTGGCGTCCTTCTACGGCCAGCCGCTGTCCTGGGGCGACTGCACGTCGTTCGCGGGCAACTCCGACGACCGCCAGGCGTACGACTCGGACGCCCTGCAGTGTTCCCGACTGCGGGTGCCGCTGGACTACACGAAGCCGAACGGCCCGACGATCAGCCTCGGCCTGATGCGGATCAAGGCACCCAGCACGTCCGACCGGATCGGTTCGCTGGTCGTGAACCCCGGCGGTCCCGGCGCTTCCGGCCTGGAACTGGTCGCGAACATGCGGAAGACGTGGCTGGGCACCTCGCTGGCCAAGCGCTTCGACCTCGTCGGGTTCGACCCGCGCGGCATCGGGTCCAGCCAGCCCTCCGTGCGGTGCCTGACCGGTCAGCAGCAGGACCGGGTGCGTGCCTCCGACCTGGACGACCAGACGTCGCCGAGCGGGATCGCCGCGTACGAGCAGCAGCAGAAGCAGTACGCGGCGGCGTGCGCGACGAACACCGGGTTCGGCAAGGCGATGCTCGCCAACGTCGGCACGCGGGACGTGGCGAAGGACCTCGACGTGCTGCGCTCGGTCCTGGGCGACCGGAAGCTGACCTATCTCGGCTATTCGTACGGCACGTACCTGGGTTCGACTTATGCCGAGGACTTCCCGAAGAACGTGCGAGCCATGGTGCTGGACGGGGCCGTGGACCCCACGGAGAGCGAGGTCGAGCAGACCGTCGCGCAGGGGACCGGGTTCCAGACGGCGTTCCAGCAGTTCGCGCTGTGGTGTGTGCAGCAACAGCAGTGTGCGCTGGGCCAGAACCCGGCGGACGCGACGAAGGCGTTCCAGGCGTTGGTGAACCCGCTGCTGGCCAAGCCGGTGTCGTCGGGTGACGGGCGGCCGTTGACCTACGACGATGCGACGACCGGGGCGATCCAGGCGCTGTACTCGCAGCAGTACTGGGGATATCTGAACACCGGCCTGAACGAGCTGAAGCAGGGCGGCGGGCGCACGCTGATGGCGCTGGCCGACGTGTACGACGGCCGGAACCCGGACGGGAGCTACTCCAACGAGCAGGACGCGTTCACCGCGATCCGGTGCGTGGACGAACCGCCGGTGACGAATCCGTCGGAGCAGTTGGCGGCGGAGCGGGAGTACAAGAAGGCCGCGCCCTTCCTGGATGATGGCCGTCCGGCGATCGCACAGGCCGACGCGTGCGCGACGTGGCCGGTGCCGCCGACGAGCAAGCCGCACACGCCGAGCGCTCCGGGCCTGCCGTCGGTGCTGGTGGTGTCGACGACGAACGACCCCGCGACGCCGTATCAGGCAGGGGTGAACCTGGCGAAGTCGCTCAAGGGCGGACTACTGACGTTCGAGGGCACCCAGCACACGGCGTTCCTGCAGGGCATCTCGTGCGTGGACAAGTACGGCACGGCGTACCTGACGAGCCTGCAACTCCCGCCCACCGGCACCCGCTGCACCCGCTGACCCCCGTGGTCCGTCGGTCGGCCATCCAACGGCCGACACGGCGCAGCGCACGGCCGGTTCGCTGAGCGCTGAGCGAGCCATCCGCGTGTGTCGACCGTTGAGCGGACGACACCCGCGTTCAACACGTCAGGCCGGTGGCCCGCACGTCAGGCCGGTGGCCCGCACGTCAGGCCGGTGGTCCACACGTCAGGCCCGTGGGCCCGTGCATCGGGCCGGTAGGCCCATGTATCGAGCCGGTGTGTCGTCCGGCCGACGGTCGACTCGCGGTCCAGGCTGTGTCGGCCGAACGTGCGCCGCGCCCGCCCAATCACCAGCGCCATCATCAGCGCCGGCACCGGGCGGCGCACGCCTGCGATGGGCTCCCGACGAAGGATGCTGGCCGGACTGTCCCGATGTGATTCGCTGGGCGAGCGGCGGTGCACCCGGCCAGGATCGATCCCAGTACGCCGCGAGCATCGATGCGTTCGCCGCAAGCACAACTGCTCGACGTGTCGTCTGTTGGATGGTCGACAGGAGTCACCAAACCGCAGTCCCGGCATGTCGTCCCTTGAGCGGTCGACCGCGTGCGCCGGAGCGCGGTCTTGGCGTGTCGTCCATTGGGCGGTCGACACGTGGCCGCCGGAGTGCGGTCGCGGCGTGTCGTCCCTTGAACGGTCGACATTCGATGGCCCCGCTTAGCCCGCCGCCCTGGTGTGTCGTCCGTTGGGTGGTCGGCCCGCGGGCGCCAGATCACGGTTCTCGTGTGTCGGCCCTTGAGCGGTCGGTTCGCGGGCACTCAGCCGGCGTCTTGGTGTGTCGTCCGTTGGGCGGTGGGTGTGCGATGGCGCTGGCCAGTCGCTCCTGGTGTGTCGTCCGTTGGGTGGTCGGCTCGCGGGCGCCAGATCACGGTTCTCGTGTGTCGGCCCTTGAGCGGTCGGTTCGCGGGCACTCAGCCGGCGTCTTGGTGTGTCGTCCGTTGAGCGGTCGGTATGCGATGGCGCCGAGCCAGTCGCCCTCGTGTGTCGTCCGGTGGGTGGTCGCTTCGTGAGGCCGGCACACGCACATGGCCCCTGGGGCAACCCAGGGGCCACAGTGGACGATGCAGTCGGTCAGACTTCCTTGACCTGGCGGCAGAAGGCCCGCAGATCGGTGACGAACAGGTCGGGCTCCTCGGCGGCGCCGAAGTGGCCACCCCGGTCGTACTCGTTCCAGTGCACGATCGTGGTGAAGTCGCGATCGGCGAACCGCCGGACCGGAACGAACGCCGCCCCAGGGAACACCGCGACACCAAACGGCTGCGTGATGGGGTCGTACCGCCCGATGATCGAGGTGATCGGAAGATTCGGAACGCCCTCGTAGTAGAACTGCGCCGACGACCCAGCCGTCCCGGTCAGCCAGAAGATCGACACGATCGTCAGGATCAGCTCCCTGCTGACCGCGTCCTCCGGCACGTTCTCCGCCTGCGCCCAGTCCTTGAACTTCTCCACGATCCACGCGAGTTGCCCGACGGGGGAGTCGGTCAGCGCGTACGACACAGTGTGCGGGCGGGTGGCCTGGAGCTTCATGGAGCCGGCCAGGTCGGTGAGGAACCGGTCGGTCCGCGCCATCCGCGCGCGGTCGTCGTCGGTGAGTTCCTCGAGTTCCTCCGGGTCGCCGCTCGCCGTCGTCACGAACGTGTTCAGGTGCAGGCCCGCCACGTGTTCCGGGTCGGTCAGCGCCAGCAGGTAGGACACGCCGGAGCCGAAGTCGCCGCCCTGCGCGACGTAGCGGTCGTAGCCGAGGCGGTGCATGAGTTCGGCCCACGCCTTCGCGGTCCGCTCCTCGTCCCAGCCGGCTTGGCCGTGCGGGCCGGAGAAGCCGAAGCCGGGGATGGACGGGATGACCAGGTGGACGGCGTCGGCCGGGTCACCGCCGTGCGCGCGGGGATCGGTCAGCGGGCCGATGATGTCGAGGAACTCGACGACCGAACCCGGCCAGCCGTGGGTGATCACGACGGGCAGCGCGTCCGGTTCGGGGGAGCGGACGTGCAGGAAGTGGATGTTCACGCCGTCGATCTCGGTGATGAACTGGTCGTACTGGTTGAGCCGCGCCTCGGCCGCACGCCAGTCGAAGGTCGTACGCCAGTATTCGGCCAACTCCTTGAGGTAGCTCAGCGGCACGCCCCGGTCCCACCCGGCCTCCGGCAGGCCGTCCGGCCACCGCGTGTTGGTAAGACGGCGCCGCAGATCGTCCAGGTCCTCCTGGGGAATCGCGACACGGAATGGCTGCATAACTACTCTCCAATCGGGTGAGTCGGCCTCCTCCGCCCGGCGGCACAGGCACCGGAGAGGCTGGCATTCCGGGCGTCCGGAGCCCTGGACCAAATATGGCGCCTCGGGCTTCCGATCGGTTGTCCACGATTGCTGGATTGCCTGGCACCGAGCATTTCCAAGGATGCCGCGTCATCCCCCACACGCGCATCCTGACGCTTGCTGGCAGGCACTGAGGAGGAGTGGATGTACGACTATGTGATCGTCGGCGCAGGTTCCGCCGGCTGTGTGCTGGCGGCCCAGCTCAGCGAGGATCCCGACGTCAAGGTCTGCCTGATCGAGGCGGGACCGGCCGACACGTCGGAGAACGTGCACATACCGTCCGCGTTCGGCAAGTTGTTCCGCACCCAGGTGGACTGGGACTACGACACCCACGACGAACCCTTCTGCGAGCGCCGCCGCATCTACCTGCCGCGCGGCAGGATGCTCGGCGGCACCAGTTCGATGAACGCGATGGTCTACATGCGAGGCAACCGCATCGACTACGACGGCTGGGGCCAGCCGGGGTGGACCTACGACGAACTGCTGCCCTACTTCGTGCGGGCGGAGGACAACGAGCGCGGCGCGTCGGAGTACCACGGCGCGGGCGGGCCGCTGGCGGTGTCCGACGGCCGTTCGATCAACCCGATGACCGAGGCGTTCGTCGCTGCGGCGCTGGAGGCCGGTTACGCGGCCAACGACGACTTCAACGGGTCCACACAGGACGGTTTCGGCCAGTATCAGGTGACGCAGCGGGACGGCCAGCGGTGCAGCACGGCGGTCGGCTACCTGCGTCCCGCGATGGGCAGGCCGAACCTCACCGTCGAGACCAACGTGCAGATCCACCGCGTGCTGTTCGAGGGCAGTAGGGCGCGCGGTGTCGTCGGCTACCGGCTGGAGACGGAGCTGGAGTTCCGCGCCGACCGCGAGGTCATCCTCTCCGCGGGCGCGTACAACTCGCCGCAGTTGCTGATGCTGTCCGGTGTCGGACCGGCGGACCTGTTGCGGCCGTTGGGGATTCCGGTGGTGCTGGACCAGCCGCAGGTGGGCCAGAACCTGCAGGACCACCCGCAGACGCCGCTGATCTTCGCCCACTCGCACCCGATCAGCCTGCTCGCGGCCGGCGAACCCGAGTCGGTGCGGCAGTACACCGAGCACCGGCGTGGCCCGCTGACGTCCAACGGGCCGGAGGTGGGCGGTTTCGTCCGCACCACGGCCGACCTGGCGGCGCCGAACATCCAGTTCCACACCGCGCCGATGATGTTCGCCGACGGTGGACTGCACCCGCCGATCGCCCACGCGATCTCCTTCGGTGGCTGCGTGCTGGACGGCAGGAGTAGGGGCAGCGTGCTGCTCGCCTCGGACGACCCGACGGCCAAGCCGGCGATCCGGCACAACTACTTCGCGGAGGAGGCCGACCTGCAGGTGGCGGTCGACGGCCTGCGCGTCGGACTGGAGATTGCTCGGCAGCAGGCGCTCGCGCCCTACACCGAGACGCCGTTCATGCCGCCGGCCTCGGAGTCCGAGGCCGACCTGCGGGCGCACGTCCGGCAGCACTCGCAGACGCTCTACCACCCGGCCGGCACGTGCGCGATGGGCACGGTCGTCGACGCCGAACTGCGCGTCGTCGGGGTCGACGGGCTGCGGGTCGTCGACGCGTCGGTCATGCCGACCCTGGTGCGGGGCAACACGAACGCGCCGGTGATCGCGATCGCGGAGAAGGCGGCGGACGTGATCCGCGGCCGGGCGGCGCTGACCACACCCACCACGCTCGCGGCCTGACCGTCGAGTGGACGACACGGAAAGGGGCGGTGCCGGTGGCACCGCCCCTTTCGGTTCGGGCGTCAGTCCTCCTTGATCACCGAGAACGTGTTGCCCGCCGGGTCCTTGAACCAGGCGATGAGCGGGCCGCCGCCGCGCCAGATGCCACGGTCGTCGGTGCTCTCCTCGCGTCCCTCGTACCGCTCGAAGCTCACGCCACGGGCGGTCAGGTCGTCGACGGCCTGCTCGATGTCGTCGACCGGGAAGTTGAGAATCGTGTAATCGGCCGGCACGTGGTCGTCGCCCTTGGGGTACACGATGATGTCCCGGTCGCCCGCGATGTGCAGGGTCAACATCCCGTACTCCTCGGACACCCGCAGGCCGAGCACGTTCTCGTAGAACTCCTTCGCCTTCGGCACATCGTTGACGGAGAATCCGCTGAATGCCTTGGTCGATCCGAACATGTCCTGCTCTCCCTCCGTCTTCACTCGTTGGAGATAAGCCGCGCTGAGTTCGATGATCTGTACGTAGTTCCCGTCCGGGTCCAGCAGCGTGCCGAACTGCCCGGCCGGCCGCTGCTCGACGGGCGCCACCCAGGTGACACCCATCTCGTCCAGGTGAGCGACCGCTGCCGTGGCGTCGTCCACGTGGAAGTTGAAAATGTACCGGCCCGGCTGCGGGTTCGCATCGCTCACGTCGTCGCGACGTTCGATCAGCAGCTCGAAGCCGCCGAAGCTGAGGAAGCCCTCACTCGTGCGCTTGGGCGCGAACGCCGCGAGGTACCACGCCTCCAGCCGCTCGGGGTTGGTGCTGCCCAACAGCACGCTACCCAACGAGACATCATTCATGTTCGCTCCTCTGCCCGTACCGGCAACGGTTTCGGCGCGGGTCGCTCGAATGGCGTCGAGCCTACCCAGCCGGTGCTGCGGCCTCCTTCTTCGAGAATGCGGTATCCGACGAAGCCACGCCATTCGGACAGCGATCTGTCGGACCGCAGCGGTACGCTGACCGTTGACCTGCCGATCGATGACGGCGAAATAAGGGGCTTGTACTCATGACATCCAGTGAAACCGTTGGTCACCAGCCACGAGCGGGTCGCCGTGAATGGCTGGGGCTGGCTGTCATCGCACTTCCGTGCCTGATCTACGCCATGGATTTCACGGTGCTGCATCTTGCGGTTCCGCGGCTGAGCACGGCGTTGGAACCGAGCAGCACCCAGTTGCTCTGGATCGTGGACATCTACGGATTCCTGCTGTCCGGTTCGCTGATCACGATGGGGATCGTCGGTGACCGTGTCGGTCGCCGAAAGCTGTTGCTGATCGGCGCCGCGGTGTTCGCGGTCGTGTCGGTTCTCGCCGCGCTGTCCACCAATTCGGCCGAGCTGATCCTGGCGCGAGCCGTGCTCGGCGTGGCGGCGGCGACGCTGGCTCCGTCGACCTTGTCGCTCATTCGGAACATGTTCTTCGATCCGAGACAACGGACCGTCGCGATCGGCGTGTGGGTGGCCAGTTTCGCCACCGGCACCGCGATCGGCCCACTGGTCGGTGGCGCGCTGCTGACGCACTTCTGGTGGGGCTCGGTCTTCCTGATCGCCGTGCCGCCCATGGTGCTGCTGCTGATCCTGGCGCCGTTCCTGTTGCCGGAGTACCGCGACCCGAACGCCGGTCGTATCGACCTGCCCAGCGTGGTCATGTCGCTCATCGCCGTGCTCGCGGTCGTGTACGGGATCAAGCAGATCGCCGAGAACGGTTTCCAGGGCGTCGACCTGGGGGTGATCCTGGTCGGCCTGGCCGTGGCCGTCGTCGTCATCCATCGCCAGGGCAAACTGGACGATCCGTTCATAGATCTGAAGTTGTTCCATTCGCGGGTGTTCAGTACGACCCTGGTCATCAACCTGTTGACGTTCTTCGTCACATTTGCCGCGTTCTTCTTCATTACGCAGTATCTGCAACTTGTGCTCGGTCTCGGGCCGCTGGCCGCCGGACTGTGGACGTTGCCCCTGTCGGTCACCCAGATCATCGGCTCACTGCTGACACCGCGCATCCTGCGCCGGTTCAAGCCCAAGACGGTGGTCGCCGCGGGCCTGATGCTCGCCGCGGTCGGTTTCACCGTGGTGGCACAGGTGGGTGGGAACCACGATCTGACACTGATCGTGGTCGGCTCGATCATCTTCTCGTTCGGCCTGATCCAGGTGATCACGCTGGCGACCGACCTGATCGTCGGCAGTGTGGCGGCGGAACGGGCCGGCGTGGCCTCGGGTCTGAGCGAAAGCAGTTCCGACTTCGGTGGCGCGCTGGGCATCGCGCTGCTCGGCAGTGCGGCGGCGGCGCTCTACCGCAGCCAGATCCGGGACGCCATTCCGGCCGGCGTCTCACCGCACATCGCCGCCGTCAGCAAGGACACGCTCGCCGGCGCCCTGTCGATGGCCGGACAGTTGCCCGCCACCACGGCGCGCACCCTGATCGTGGGCGCCCGCACGGCGTTCACCAACGCCACGACACTCGGCTTCAGCCTGTGTGCGATCGTCGCGCTGGCATCGGCCATCGGGGCCATGCTGCTGCTCAACGGGGCCGCCGGCATCGACGAGCCGGCCGCGGCCGAGCCCGCGGTGTCCGAGGAGCCCGTGCCCGACCTGGGGTAGTCGAGCGACAACGGCCCGCTCCCGATGTGATCGGGAGCGGGCCGTTGCGGTGCTGCGGGTCAGTCGCCCAGCGTTCTGGCGAACGCCCGCACGTCACCCACCAGCAGTTCGGGCTGCTCCATGGCGGCGAAGTGGCCACCACGGTCGAACTCCGTCCAGTGGCTGATCGACGGGAACTGGGCGTCGGCGAACCGGCGGATCGGCGGGAAGATGTCGCGGGGGAACACGGCGACACCGATGGGGACGGTGATCGGCTGCGGCTGCTCCTTGCTCTCCGAGACGATGCCACGCAGGCCGGCGGCGCCCTCGTAGTAGAGCGCGGCGGACGACGCGGACGTCCCGGTCAGCCAGTAGATCGACACGTTGGTGAGCAGGTGGTCACGGTCGACTGCGTCCTCCGGGACCTTCTCCGAATCCGTCCAGTCGCGGAACTTCTCCACGATCCACGCCAGCTGCCCGACCGGCGAGTCGGCGTGCCCGTAGGAGACGGTCTGCGGCCGGGTGCTCATCAGTTTCATGTAGCCGGACAGTTCGCCGTCGAACCGGGCCAGCGCGCCGAGCCGCTGCAGATCACGCTCGTCCAGGTCGGCCATCTCGCCGGGTGCGCCGGTCGGCGGGGTGATCATCATGTTCACGTGCACGCCCGCGACGTGCTCCGGGGCGAACCGGCCCACCTCCAGCGAGATCATCGCGCCCGCGTCTCCGCCCTGGGCGATGTACCGGTCGTAGCCGAGCCGGTCCATCAGTTCGATCCAGGCGCGGGCCACCCGGTTGTTGTCCCAGCCGGGCTCGTCCGTCGGACCGGAGAAGCCGAATCCGGGGATGGACGGGATGACCAGGTGGAACGCGTCGGCCGGGTCGCCGCCGTGGGCACGCGGATTCGACAGCGGCTCGATCACGTTCAGGAACTCGGCGAACGAGCCCGGCCAGCCGTGCGTGACCAGCAGCGGCCGCGCGTCCGGTTCCGGCGACCGCACATGCAGGAAGTGCACGGTCGCCCCGTCGATCTCGGTGACGAACTGCGGAAAGGCGTTCAGTCGCGCTTCGGCCGCCCGCCAGTCGAACTCGCTCCGCCAGTACTCGGCCAGCTCCCGCACGTAGCCGACCGGAACGCCGCGCTGCCAGCCGACGCCGGGCACCTCGCTGGGCCAGCGGGTGCGGGCAAGCCGGTCATGCAGGTCATCGAGATCGGCCTGGGGGATCTCGATTCGAAATGGTTGCATTCCAAGGACCCCTTTCAATGAACGGCCACCACCGATCCGTGAATACGACCTGGTTGCCGGTCAAGGTGACTGCGTCGGTGGCGACAGCGACATGTGCCGCTGGTGGCCGGACCGCCCGCACGCGTAACGCTACCGGGCACCACACCACCCGAGAAGAGGCCGATGTGGACAGGGGATTGGTTGCGCATTCCAGGAGTCGGGCAGGCCGGACCCGGTTGGGTAGCGTTGTCCCCGTAGGGCCGGTGCCGTCGTTGTCGCGAACCACGGCCGCCGGCGCAGGCGTGTTCTCCGACATTGTTCGGTGCACGTATTCGGCTTTTTCCAAGTCGCTGGTGGCCATCACGAATAGGAATGTCCAATGACTGACCTGCAACCCGCGGACGCCGCGGAGCTCGACGCCCTCGACCGGCGGCACCTCATCCACCCGTTCCAGCGCGGTGACGTGACCGATCGCGTGGTCATCGTGCGCGGTTCCGGGACGAGGGTGTGGGACTCGCACGGCAACGAACTGCTGGACGCGACCGGCGGCGGCAACTGGCACTCGCACGTCGGCCACGGCCGCACCGAACTGGCCGAGGTCGCGGCCGCGCAGATCGCCGAACTGGAGTACTTCACCAGCTTCCTGGAGTTCGGCAACGACAAGGCGATCCGACTCGCCGCCCGTCTGGCGAGCCTGGCGCCCAGGGACATCAACCGGGTGTTCTTCACCAGCGGCGGCTCCGAGGGCGTCGACACGGCGTTCAAGGCGGCCCGGCTCTACCACGGGCGGCGCGGCGAGCCCGACCGCACGTGGTTGCTGGCCCGGCACTTCTCCTACCACGGCGCCACCTACGGTTCCGGTACCGCGACCGGCTTCCCCCCGATGCAGATGGGTGTCGGCCCGAACCTGCCGCACGTCGAGAAGCTGATGCCGCCCTACGTGTACCGCAGCGAGTTGTTCAACGGCAGCGACCCGACCGACTTCCTGATCAACGAGCTGGAGCAGACGATCGAGCGGATCGGCGCCGGCAACATCGCCGCGATGATCGGCGAGCCGGTGATGGCCGGTGGCGGCGTGCTCACCCCGCCCGCCGACTACTGGCCGCGCGTGCGCGAGGTATTGCGGCGCAACGGCATTCTGCTGATCGCCGACGAGGTCGTCACCGGCTACGGCCGGACCGGCGCCTGGTTCGACTCCGAGGGTCGCGGCATGGAGCCCGACATCATCACCAGCGCCAAGGGCATCTCCAGCGGCTACGCCGCACTGGGCGCCGTGCTGATGAGCGACGAGGTGGCCGAGACCATCACCAGCGGGCCGGGCCTGTTCCACGGCTACACCTTCAGCGGCCACCCGGTCGCGTGTGCGATCGCCCTGGCCAACCTGGACATCCTGGAGCGTGAGGAGCTGCTGGCCAACGCGTTGTCCATCGGCGACTGGCTGCGTACCGGCCTGGCCCCGGCGAAGGAACTGGCGACGGTCGGCGACGTCCGCGTCGAGGGTGCCATGGCCGCCGTCGAGGTGGTGTCCGATCGGGACACCCGCACGCCGATGGACTGGATGGCCGTGGAGAAGGTCGCCTTCCGGGCCCGCAGGCTGGGCGTCGTCGTTCGGCCCTACGGCAACATGATCGTGCTGTCCCCGCCGCTGGTGTTCAGCAGCGAGGACGCCAAGCGGGCGACGAACGCGCTCGTCGAGGTGCTCTCCGACCTCGGCACCGATGGAACGCTCGCCTGACAACAAGAGCCTGGTGGCCGCGGAGGAGATGACGGCACAGTGGTAAACCGAATCGGAGACCACGCGGTGGTTCTCGGTGGGAGCATGGGCGGGCTGCTCGCGGCCCGGGTGCTCTCCGACGCGTACGAGCGGGTCACCATCGTGGACCGGGACGTGCTGTCCGGCGTCACGGAGCCGCGCCGTGGCGTGCCGCACGGGCCGCACGCCCACGGGCTGCTCGCCCGCGGCCACCAGATTCTCGAGGAATTGTTTCCTGGGCTCACCGAGCGGCTCACGTCCACCGGTGTGCCGATCGGGGACCTGAGCGGCGGGATCCGCTGGTACTTCAACGGCCAGCGGCTCAAGCCCCGGGACAGCGGCCTGGCCTGCCTGTCCGCCACCCGGCCGGTGCTCGAAGCGCAGGTCAGGGTCGGCGTGCAGGCGATCCCGAACGTGACGTTCGTCGAGCAGTGCGACATCCTCGAACTGGTGCCCACCGACGGCGGTCAGCGCATCTCCGGGGTCCGGGTGCGGCACCAGAACCAGGATGACGCGACCGAGCTGATCACCGGCGACCTCATCGTCGACGCCACCGGCCGTGGCTCCCGGATGCCCGCCTGGCTGGAGGCACTCGGCTACGAGCGGCCGCCGGAGGAGAAGGTCAAGATCGGCCTGGCCTACTGCACCCGGCTCTACCGGCTGCGGCACGACCCGTTCCAGGGCGACCTGGCCATCAACCCGGTCGCGACGCCGCAGAACCCACGTGGCGCCTTCTTCTTCCGGCTCAGCGACACCGACACCCACCAGGTCCAGTTGTCGCTGACCGGGATGGTCGGCGACCATGCGCCGACCGACCCGGAGGGCTTCGAGGCGTTCGCGAAGTCGTTGCCGCTGCCGCTGATCTACGAGTCCATCAAGGACGCGGAACCGCTGACCGACCCGGTCCGGTTCGGTGTGCCGGCCAGCACGCGGCGGCGGTACGAGCGGCTGACCCGGTTCCCGGAGAACCTGCTGGTGACCGGCGACGCGGTGTGCAGCTTCAACCCGGTGTACGGGCAGGGTATGACGATCGCGTCGCTGGACGCGGTCACCCTGCGCGAACACCTGCGGCGCGGTGTGCCGCCGCAGCCGCTGGCGTTCTTCCGGGACATCGCCAAGGTCATCGACTCGCCGTGGTCGGTGGCGGCGGGCGGCGACCTCGCCTTCGCCGGCGTGGAGGGCCATCAGACGTTCAGCGTCCGCATGCAGAACTCCTACACCGCCAAGTTCCTCGCAGCGGCAACGCGGGACGCGCACCTCAGCACGCTGTTCATGCGCGTCGCCGGCCTGGTCGAGTCGCCGACGGCGATGATGCGGCCGAGCACGATCTTCCGTGTGCTGCGCCCGCGCCGCGCACCGGCGACGCCCGCCGCGCCCATCCCGTTCACCGGCGTCCAGGGCGGCCGAGACCAGGACGGCCGGCTCGACAAGGCCGCCTAGGTCTTGTCTCACGAGCCTGGCCCAGCAGCGGGAATGCCCAGAGCGGCAGCCGGTGTCCTGGGCAAACGGAGGCTTGTGGACCAGGACCTGACCACACCATCAACGCAAGGGAAGAGTCATGACGACGACAGGTACCCCGTCCGACGCCGACCGTGCCGCCGTCGCGGCCGTCCCCGGCCGCATCGTCGCGGCGTGGGCCGCGCACGACGCCGACGCCTTCGCCGCGGTCTTCACCAAGGACGGCTCGATGATCCTGCCCGGGGTCTACAAGAAGGGCCGCGACGACATCCGCGACTTCATGGCCGCCGGGTTCTCCGGCCCGTACCAGGGCACCCAGGTGACCGGTGAGCCGTTCGACGTCCGTGTCCTGGCCGACGACGTCTGCGTGCTGTTGAGCGTGGGCGGCGTGCTGGCGGCGGGCGAGACGGAGCTGCCGCCCGAGCGCGTGGTCCGGGCGTCGTGGCTGGTCGTGAAGCAGGAGGGCGAGTGGCTGCTCGCCGCCTACCAGAACAGCCCGCAGTCCGAAGGCTGACCGCGTTCCGCCTGCGCCGCTGGATCCCAAGGCCGGCCTAGGCTCGCGACTCGTGCTCGGTGCTCAGTGCTCGTCAGGCGAGTGCTGATGGTGTGCGGGTCGCAGTCGATGTAAACCTTGTTCGCCAGCGGCGTAGGCGACGTTCGGGTGTGTCGACCCGTGGGTGGTCGACACACCCCCGGCAATCGTCTTGTTCATTGATGGCGATGCCGGCGACTGGGTGTGTTGGCCGTTGCGCGGTCGGTTCGCTGCCGGTGAATGCTGAGTACGCGCTGCGCGAAACCGGGGCTTTCGCGTGTGTCGTCCTGCGGGCGGTCGATACGCGGTCGGGGACCGTGCTGTTCGTGGGTTGCGACGTCGGCGACTGGGTGTGTTGGCCGTTGGGTGGTCAGTTCGCGGGTCGCGGATTGTTGTTCGCGCCGCGCGAAACCGGCGCTTCCGCGAGTGTCGTCCTGCGGGCGGCCGACTCACGGCTGGGATCGTGCTGGGTGACCAAGTGTCCAATGGGTTGTTGGCGCTTGTTTCCAATGAAGCGCGGCGGGGATGCCCACCATAATGGGGAATAGGTGGACCTCGCTGGCGGTACGGGTGGATGTCGAGCGATTCGGTCGCACCCAGCGGATCGGCTCCGTGAC
This sequence comes from Pseudonocardiaceae bacterium, assembly GCA_036273855.1. Classification (GTDB taxonomy): domain Bacteria; phylum Actinomycetota; class Actinomycetes; order Mycobacteriales; family Pseudonocardiaceae; genus DATEPR01. The sequence continues at coordinate 9,469 of DASUGU010000106.1, read as the reverse complement.
AATGTGATGATTGGTCACGGGCCCAGTTGCGGGCAGGGTTACGTCGTCATCGAGCCGGGGCAGCGCGACGGCCCGGGCGTCGTGGCGGAACTGGTGCGGGACAGGCGCCGTCTCGTCGCGCACTGGTGACGTGGTGGGACGGGTCGGCAGTGGCCACGGTTGAGGGACCGGTGAGCCGAGGATGCGACCAGAAGCGGCCTCCGAACCTGACGCCGTCGTGGTTTGACGTGATTCACTGATGACGCTGTCAGTGTTCGCTGGAGGCGCAAAGCCGTTGCCTCGGCGTGTTGGCCGGTTAGTGGTCGGCTCGCTTCCGGCCTACCAGGGCCGCGCAGATCGCCCCCGCCACACAGATCACCGCTGTCGCCAGGAAGATCTCCCGATACTCCGTCAGCAGTGCCCCCCGCACCACCGCCTCGTACCGCGCCAACTCCGCCCGATACACGTCAGCGCTCACCCCGAACGGCAACGGAGTGTCCACTGTGGCCGTCAACACCTGGAACCGGTGCAACCCCCACGCCGACAACGCCGACACCCCCACGAGCATCCCCGTCATCCGCGCCACCACCACCGCCGATGACGCCACCCCGTGCCGGTCCGCCGGCACCACCCGCAGCACCGTCGCCGACAGCGGCGCGATCACCAACCCCAATCCCAGGCCGGCCACCACCAGGTCCGTGTCCAGCACCGGCAACCCGAGAAACCCGTAGTGCGCCGACCGCACCGTCGCCGGCCACCGTGAGATCAACCAGTACCCACCGCCGGCCACCACCATCCCCATCGCACCCACGACAGCATCACCCAGCCGGCCGGCCAACCACCCGCCGACCACCGCCCCCACCGGCAACGCCACCAGGAACCGCACCAACAACAGAGCGGTCCCGGCAGCATCCAGGTTCAGCAACGTCTTCGCGAACAACTCCAGATCCACCAGCGTCACCATCAACGCCGCCCCGGCCGCCAGGCTCGCCCCCAACGCCGCCGTGAACGGCCCCATCCGCACCCCGCGCGGATCCAGCAACCGATGCCTGGCCCGCGACTCCCAGACCAGGAAACCCACCAACACCACTCCGGCCGCCACCAGCACCGGCACACCCCACGTCGGCAACACCGCCCGCTGCGGATCCGGGTTGTACAACCCGACCACCAGCAATCCCAACACCGCCGCCAACAGCCCGCCACCCACGAAATCCGGCCGACCCGCGCCCGACGGAACAGAAGCCGGCCGGCCCGCGCCCGACGGACCGTCGATAGAAGCCGGTTGACCCGCACCCGACGGACCGACAACAGAATCCGGCCGACCCATACCCAAAGCACCGACGGCAGAAGCCGGTCGCCCACCCGGCACCGCCAGCCACACCGCGACCATCGCCACCGCCGCCAGTGGCACGTTGACCCAGAAGATCCCGCGCCACCCGGTCAGCGCTGCCAACCCGACCCCGTACAACGGCCCCAGCACGCTGCCCAACTCCTGCGCCGCCCCGACCAAGCCCAACACACCCGACCGCCGCCGCGCCGGCCACAGGTCACCGACCAGCGCCAACGTCACCGGCAGCAGCGCCCCACCGGAGATCCCCTGAACCGTCCGCCCGATGGTCAACTCGACGAGGCCACCGGACAGGGCCGTCACCACGGAACCGATGGCGAACACGGCGAGGCAGCACTCCACCAGCACCCGCCGGCCGAACAGGTCGGACAGTTGCCCGAGCAGCGGCATCGCCGCCACGTACCCCAGCAGATACCCGGTGACGATCGGGGTCGCCTGTTCCAGATGGTTGACCGGGATGCGCAGGTCGTTGACCACGTCCAGCAGTACGCCGACCACGACGTAGGCGTCCAGCGCGGCGAGCAGCACGGCCAGGCCGCCGGCGCTGATCGCCAGCGAACGCCGTGCGGGTGTGGCGACCGCGAGTGTCACGCGGGCGCGGTCACGTTGACCGGCGCGTTCACGTTGGAGATCGTCACGTCGACCTTGGCGCCCTGGCTGCCGCCGGTACCCGGCACCGCGAACTCCGCCTTCACCGGCAGGTGCTTGCCGGCCACGGCCACCCACACGGTCGCGCCGACGTTCGAGTTGATGCCGGGGACCAGAGCCGACACGACGTTCTGCGCCACCTTGCCGGTGACCCGGTAGGTGTCGGTGCCGTTCACCGACTCCTGGGCCTTGGTCGTCGCGCCCTGCACGCTCGTCAGCACCTTCGCGATGCCACGGTCCGGGTCGAGGATCGCGGTCGGGTCGAACAGGCTGCCGGCCAGTGCGGCGGGGATCTTCTGGTAGCCGCCAGTCGGGCCCTGCACGTAGAAGGTGCCGTTCAGCAGCACGAAGTTGACCTCGACGAACGCGCCGAACTCGGAGATCTTGGCCGATCCCTTGGCGGCGCCCTGCGCGTTCAGGTCACCGTCGGCGTTCTGGATCGGCACACCACCGAGCGTGCCGTTCACGTCGATGGTGAAGTGCACGCTGGTCACCGACCGCATCGCGGCACCGGACGAGGCCAGCAGCGCCGACCCGGACGGCAGGTTCGCCGAGTCCGATCCGCCGCCGGTACAGCCGGCGAGGACGAGTGCGGCCACGGCGACCAGCAGCCCGAGTACCGGGCGGTGCGGATGCGGCATGCGCAGGATCGTAGGCGTACCTATCGCGCGGCCGCGGGCACCGTGGCCGTTTCGACACTGCCGAACGAGACGCCCTTCGCCTCCTTGCCGAACAACGTCAGCAGTGCCACCGCGATCAGCACCGGCACGATGGTGATCATCAACGCGAACGGATAGCCCATGTGTGCCGCGACGGTCTGCTGGATGGGGAGGTTGAACGCCGCGAGGCAGTTGCCCAGCTGGTAGGTCACACCGGGGTAGAAGCCGCGGATCGCGTCCGGCGACATCTCGGTCAGGTGGGCCGGGATCACTCCCCACGCACCCTGCACCGCGACCTGCATCAGGAACGAGCCGAGACACAGCAGCGCGGCCGTCTGCGAGTAGGCGAACAGCGGCACGATCGGCAGGCCGATCACCGCGCAGAAGACGATCGTGTACCGCCTGCCGTACCGCTCGGACAGCGAGCCGAAGACCAGGCCGCCGATGATCGCGCCGACGTTGTAGATCACCGCGATCCACGTGGCCGTCGCCGCGGACAGCGCGGCGCCGCCGTGGTCGGTGGCCTTGAGGAACGTCGGGTACAGGTCCTGGGTGCCGTGACTCATCCAGTTGAACGCCGTCATCAGCACGATCAGGTAGACGAACCGCCGCACGACGGTGGGGTTCAACAGCACGTCCCGCATCGAGGTGCGGGTGGTCCGCAGTTTCTGCTGCGCCGCCTCCCACACCTCGGACTCGCGTACCCGCGACCGGATCAGCAGTGTCACCAGGGCCGGAATGATGCTCAACCCGAACAGCCACCGCCACGACAGGCCCAGTTCGGTGTTGACCAGCAACGATGCCAGCGAGGCGAGCAGGTAGCCGACCGAGTAGCCCTCCTGGAGCATGCCGGAGAAGAAGCCACGGCGGCTGACCGGGATTTTCTCCATCGCCAGCGCGGCACCCAGGCCCCACTCGGCGCCCATGCCGATCCCGTACAGCATGCGCAGCACGACCAGGATGATGAAGTTCGGCGCGAACGCGGCCAGGAAGCCGACCGCCGAATAGAACATGACGGCCGTCATCAGCGGTCGCCGCCTGCCGATCCGGTCGGCCCAGTAGCCGAAGATGATCGCGCCGACCGGCCGCATGATCAGGGTGGCCGTGGTCAGGAACGCGACCGTGGGCAGTGACGTGTGCAGGTCCTTGGCGATGTCCGCGTAGACGAGGACGACGATGAAGTAGTCGAAGGCGTCCATCGTCCACCCGAGTTGGGCCGCGACGAACGAGTTCCGCTGGTCCCGGGTGAGGCGCTGCCTCGGCTGGGCCGCATTGCCTGCCACGCCCGCTCCTTCCGGTCTGACTCCTGGTGAGCGACATGCCCGTTTTGGTGTAACACCAATGAGCGGCTTCAAACAAGGTCTGTACGTACTGTGTGCGATCGATCGGTTACTCAACCGATCGAGACGGCGCCGAGGCCCGAAACGCGGCGTTAACACGCTGTGCCTACCCTTCGGACATGGATCGACAGCAGGAGTTCGTGCTACGCACGCTGGAGGAACGCGACATCCGCTTCGTCCGGCTGTGGTTCACCGACGTGCTCGGTTTCCTGAAGTCGGTCGCCGTCGCGCCTGCCGAACTGGAGGGGGCCTTCGCCGAGGGCATCGGGTTCGACGGCTCCGCGATCGAGGGTTTCTCCCGCGTCTACGAGTCGGACATGGTGGCCAAACCGGACCCGGCGACGTTCCAGGTGCTGCCGTGGGAGACCGGGGAGGGCGACCACTACTCGGCCCGCATGTTCTGCGACATCGCCATGCCGGACGGGTCACCGTCCTGGGCCGACCCGCGGCACGTGCTGCGCCGCACCCTGGCCAGGGCCACGGAGGCCGGGTTCACCTGCTACGTCCACCCCGAGATCGAGTTCTTCCTGCTCACCGGCCTGCCCGACGACGGCAACGAACCCGAGCCCGCGGACAACGGCGGCTACTTCGACCAGGCCAGCCACGCCACGGCCACCCATTTCCGCCGGCACGCCATCGAGGCGCTGGAGGCGATGGGCATCTCCGTCGAGTTCAGCCACCACGAGGGCGCGCCCGGCCAGCAGGAGATCGACCTGCGTTACGCCGACGCCCTCACCATGGCCGACAACGTGATGACGTTCCGCTACGTCGTCAAGGAGGTCGCCATCACCCAGGGCGTACGGGCGTCGTTCATGCCGAAACCGTTCTCCCACCGGCCCGGTTCCGGCATGCACACGCACGTCAGCCTGTTCGAGGGTGACCGGAACGCCTTCTACGACAGCGAGAACCCCTACGACCTGTCGCCGACGGGCCAGGCGTTCGTCGCCGGTCTGCTCAAGCACGCGCGCGAGATCAGCGCGGTGACCAACCAATGGGTGAACTCGTACAAGCGGCTCATGGTCGGCGGCGAGGCGCCCTCGGCGGTCTGCTGGGGGCACGCCAACCGGTCCGCGCTGGTCAGGGTGCCCATGTACAAGCCGACGAAGTCGGCGTCGCGCAGGGTGGAGATCCGCACGCCCGACTCGGCGTGCAACCCGTACCTGGCCTACGCGGTGATCCTGGCCGCCGGCCTGCGTGGCGTGCAGGAGAAGTACGAACTCCCGCCGGCCGCCGAGGACGACGTGTGGTCGCTGTCCGAGGCGGAACGCAAGGCCGCCGGCTACGCGAGCCTGCCGCAGAACCTCGGCGAGGCACTGGCCGAACTGGAGAACTCCGAGTTGGTCGCCGAGGCGCTTGGCGAGCACGTCTACGACTTCTTCCTGCGCAACAAGCGGATCGAGTGGGACGGCTACCGCAGCGAGGTCACGCCCTACGAGCTGCGTACCGGTCTACCTGTGCTCTAGCTTCAGGCGGGCGCTAGGTTGGCGCGCGTGACCGAGGAAGACCCTCCGGCCGGACCGGATACCGTCGCCGTGACCGCCTGTACGGTCGCGTCGCTGCGGGCTCTGCCGTCGGTCCGTGTGCTCGCGAAGTCGTTCGCCGACCACCATCCGGGTGCCACCTGCCACGCGCTGCTCGTCGACTGCGACCCGGACACCCTCGCCGAACTCGGCGAACTGGGCAGGCTCGCGGAGGGCGCCCGGTTCGTGCTGCCCGGCGAACTGGGCATCGGCGACGACGAACTGGCCAGGCTGCGCACCGCGTTCGCACCGGACGAACTGTGCGCGGTGTTGCGGCCGAGGCTGATGCGGTGGCTGGTGACGTCCGCGCAGACCAGCGGTCCCGTGCTGTATCTGGACCCGTCGGTGCTGGTGCTGGCGCCGATCGTGGCACCGGTGCTGACCGGTCTCGTCGATCACTCGCTGGTGCTGGTGCCGAGGGTGTTGGCCGCGCTGCCGGAGGACGACCTGCGGCCGGACGCGGCCGACCTGCGGGCCGCCGGGCTGTTCGACCCGGCCATGGTCGCGGTGAACCGGGGTGCGGCGGATTTCCTTGCCGCGTGGGCGGAGCACGCGCTGCGCGAACCCGCTGACGCGTTCCTGGACGGCGCCGCCGTGCTGCTGACCCACCACGTGCTGCGCGATCCCGGTATCGGGTTGTCGGTGTGGAACGCCGCCCAGCGGCCGATGCTGGCCGACGAGCAGGGCGCGGTGACCGTCGGCGGCGCCCCGCTGCGCACCGTGCACTTCGCCGGTTTCGACCCGGAACGGCCGTGGCTGCTGTCCGCGCGGATCGCCGAGCGGCCCAGGGTGCTGCTGTCCGCGCACCGGTTGCTGGCCAAACTGTGTTCCGCCTACGTCTCGGCGCTGTCCGCCGCCGCTCAACCGGGTGATCCTGCCGAGCTGCCTCGCCGGATCGGGTCGTCCGGTGTGCCGGCGAGCCTGCGGGCGCGTTACCGCACGGCCTGGCTGGCCGCCGAACGTGACGGCACCGAGGTCCCGCCGGCGCTGCCCACGTCGCCGGTGGAGTTTCTGGACTGGGCGTGCGCTCCGGCCGACCAACCGGGCAGCACCCGGTGGTCGGCAGCGGTGTGGGCGGACGACGCGGGCCTGCGGCGCCGGTTCCCCGACCCGTTCGGCGCGGATGCCGACGCGTTCCGCGAGTGGTGCGCCGCCGCGGGCGTGTCCAGCGGCGCGCTGCCGCCCGAGGCCGTGCCGAGGGCGCCGGACACCGGCACCCGCCTGACCGACCAGCTCGGCGTGTCCGTGCTGGGCCGGAGCAGGCTCGCCGACCTGCTGCGCACCACGGCCGCCGCGTCCGGCCTGCCGGTGTCCAGCGAACCGGACTACCCGGTGGTGCTGTGCTGCGGGACCGTGCCCAGTGGGCTGGCCCGACGCCGGCACGTCGTCGCCCTGCCGGACGACACCGGCGCCGTGTCCGGTTACCGGGGCGCTGACGAGATCTGGACGCTCACCCAGGCCGCCCAGTCCGAACTGGACAGTGCGACCAGCCTGCCGGTGCACGCGATCCCGCTGCCCGTGCCCGACCTCCCGGCCATCGACGACGTCGCCCGGCAGACCGCACGGGACCGGCTGGGCTGGCCGGAGAAGCCGGATGCCGTGGTGTTCGCCGCCGTCGTCGACCACGCGCACGAGCGGGCCGACAACGCACTCGGCGTCGTCACCGCGTTCGCCGACGCCTTCGCCGACCGGACCGACGTGCGACTGCTGTTGCTGGTCGACGGCGTCGACCGGCACGAGGCGGCGGCCGAACGGCTGCGCCTGGCCGCGGGCGACGACGACCGGATCGCCCTGGTCGAACAGCGGGCGAGCGAGGACCGGAACGCCTGGCTGGACACGGCGGACTGCCTGCTCGCCCTGCACCGCTCGGGCACCGACCGGATCAGCATGATCGTCGCCGACGGGGCCGCCCGCGGCCTGCCCGTGGTGGGCCTGGACGGCGGCCCGATCGCCGAACTGCTCGGCGCTGACGGCGCCCTCCTGGTGCCCGACGACCCGGACCCGGCCGCTCTCCAGCAGATCGCCGACGACCCGGACGCCGCCGTCCGACTCGGCGCCACCGGCCGGGCGACACTGCTGCGCGGGCACGCCGTCGACATTGCCGGTGCTCGGCTGCGGGACCGGGTGGAGCACGCCTATCACGCGTGGCGGGCCCACAACGCGGCGGCGCGGGTACCGCAGAACAACCGGGATCCGCTGCGCCCGTTGCGTTCCGCCCGGCACGTGCTGCTGCGCGAGCCGGATGTCGACGCGGGTCACAAGATCCCGATGGCGCCGGCGCTGCGCAAGGCCGTGCTGCGCGTGCTCAACCACTACGACGCCCACATGCGCACCGTCCTGGGCACGCTCGTGGACGGCATGGAGCGGTCGGTCGAGGAACTCGCCGCCCGCCAGGACGCCGCGACCTCGGCGGCCGACCTGCCCGAGCTGAGCCTGGTGTCCGAACAGCTCGACCTGCTCGCCGAACGCATCGCCCACCTGGACGACCGGCTGCACGGAGTCGACGACGGCGCCCTGCGGGTACGGGCCGACGTCGCCGGCCAGACCCGCCGCATGGACGAGGTCGAGGACGCCGTGGTGGGCGAGGCCGCGAAGCGCGGCAAGCAGCTCGCCGTGTTCACCGACCGGCTCGACCGGCTCACCAAGGCCGTCGACCGCACCCTCGACCGCATGGGTGATCTCGAATCGCGGGTCGCGGCCGTGCTGCGCGACCAGGACAGCCGCACCGAGACCGGCCTGCGCGCGGCCGGCCAGGCGCTGTCCGCGTCCGACGCGCTGCGCCGGGTCGTGCTGCGCGAGCACGAACGACGTGCCCAGGATCACGTCGACGAGCTGCCGCACAGCTCACTGGTGCTGTCCGACGCCGGCCTGCTCCGGCTGCCCGCCGACGACGGGGTGATGCTGCCGCTGCTGTCCAGCAACGGGGTGTGGGAACCCGAGCTGAGCACGCTGATCGACTCGCTGGTCGAGCCGGGCGGCGTGTTCGTCGACATCGGTGCCTATGTCGGCTATCACAGTCTCCGGGTGCTCAGCCGGCTGGGCACGAGCGGTGCCGTGGTCGCCGTGGAACCCCATCTACCGGCGACGGAACTGTTGCGGCACAACGTCTCCATCAACGTGCCGGACGCCGTGGCGGAACGGCTCACCGTCCTGCCGGCGGCTGCCTGGGACACGGCGGGCCGGCTCGCCGCGACACCCGCGATGACCGGGGGAGTCCTGGTGTCACCGCCGGCAGACGATCCCGGTGACGCGGAACAGGTGACCGTGCCCTCCGTACGGCTGGACAAGGAGTTCGAGACCGTTGACGGGCTGCGAGGGATGCCGCTCACCGTGGTGAAGGTCGACATCGCCGGCCGGGGGCACCGGGCGCTGGGCGGCCTGGTGCGCCTGCTGCGCCGGGACCGGCCGCACATCTTCTGCGCGTTCTCCGTCACACAGACGAGTGAGATCGGCGACGATCCGATAACGGTGCTCCGGGAATTCGACACCTGGGGCTTCGACGTTCTGCTGCTCGGTGATCGGGAACCGTCCACACCACAGGCGATTGTGGCGGCCGTCGAAGGTCAGTACAGCGCCACGCTGTGGCTCCGGCCGAGGGGTAAACCGGCGTGAACAGGCCGCTGACCAGCCGATTTGACTCGGGTCGCCGCTGTGAGTAACTTTTCTCCCGTCGCAAGGAACGGATCGCTCCCGGTCTTCCGGATTGGGGGCGGGACAGAGTTCGGCCCGGTGTCGGAGATCATGTTTGACAGCTCGGACCACTCCTGATAAGCTCCTTCGGCACTCCTGATCCGGTTAGTCCGCTTCAGGATCTATGCTTGAATACGGGATGTACGCCCCGCACTCATGCTGCTTGGTTGTGGTGTGTGGTGGTGTGCGTGTGTTCTTTGAGAACTCAACAGTGTGCCGATGATGCTAGTAGAGCATTTATGTCTGTAAACCCCGTTTGTGGGTTTCTTTGAGTGAGTGATGCCA
>DASUGU010000105.1:0-8188 GCA_036273855.1 Pseudonocardiaceae bacterium | reverse complement strand
ATCGTCAAACGCGCTATCTCCAAGTACCAGGCCCGCGGCTCGGTCATCGACCGCACCAGTTACAAGGCCACCCTGAGCATCGACATCCTCACCCCGGGCGACCCTTGACGATCACCACCACCGCCAAACTTCACGGCCTTGGTGCTAGTCCGGCGGCTCCAGCACGGTGCCGTGCCCCAGGGCACGGCCCATCTCGACCAGCGCACGGTTCGCCGGGCCACGTTGCTGGCTGTAGGCGCAGCGCGTCCGGCCACGGCATACCGTCGCGGTGACCGTACCGGATCTTGGTGAGAAAGCCGCCACGGATGCATGGTGAGTGGTCGTTCGAGTCGGGAGGCACCGCTGGCAATTGGTTCTTGAACATGCATGTACGCCTCGCATGCCTGCTCGCGTATTGAGCGCGTAGTAGATCGGAAATGTCTCCTGCTTCTTCACTTTAGCGGTGTGCGATCGTCACCAGACGCCTCGCACCCCTCTGCGAATGAGCCCGAGCTGATTCAGCACCGACACTCCGTCGTCCAGACCGATCTCCTCGGTGATCAGCCCGTTCTCGACTGTGAGGACGGTGGTCCCGGTGAACGCATCGTCTTGCCGGTGTTCGCCGTCGGTAGGCCGCCCAGCGGCAGGTCCAGGGGCTTGTCGCGTTCGTGCTGATGCTGTACGAGCCGTGCCGGGGAACTCGAACGCGCACTCCAGTGTCGACGCCATGGGGAGCAAGCCGGGGAGCAGAATGGGAGCAAATACGCGCGCCGAACGGTCCTGAACTGCGGTCAACGACTCTCAATGAACCCGCGCTGACCTGCGGAAGTCATGTTTCCGCAGGTCGGCGCATTGCACCGTCCTTAGTTGACACGGTAGAGGTCACAGGTTCAATCCCTTTATCGCCTACCAGACCAGAGGCCGTCCGCGACGCGCGGACGACGGCCTCTGCGTTCTCCGCCGCGCACCACTCACCTCGTGCCGGCGGTTCAGTGTTGGTGCCGTTCGGCGAGCCGTTTCAGGTTCAGCAACTGCCGTCGGGCCATGATCAGGTCACCGACGGACAGCCCGAGGGCCGCCCAGCGGCTGGTTCGCATGGCGACCTTGAGTAGCAGGCGCGTCGTGTCGTGATCCCCTGGCACGAGGACGTAGGACATGAAGGCGCCCATGATGGTGGCCGTCAGCTGTTTCCCCGGGTCGACCGAGACGATCCGGCCCAGTTGGCGCCCGCCGGCGGTGGTGAACCTGTCGCCGACCCGGGGCTCGGGAAGACCGGCCAGCTCGCGAGGGGAGCGGCGGCCGCGGTTGTCGATCCAGTCGTACGAGTAGGGCGCGAGCCTCACCTGTCCGACCCACGGCCACACCGCCGCGGCAGGCGCCTCGACACCCACGCCCCGCCACGCCTGCACTGTGGGTGCGGTGACGAAGTCGTCGCACGGGTAGCTGCGCGCGATCTCGCTGTCGCTCACACCCCACCGATCACCGATCATGCGTCCACCGGGTGCGTTGTGTCGTACCGGTTGGTGACCGGCCGGTGTCGGGCGAGGAAGGGCCCGGTGTGGCGGAACAGGACTTTGGCGCCGCGCAACGTCATGTTCTTGTATGCGATAGCCGCTCGTCCGGTGAGAATACGGTCCTTCGTTGACTCGTCCGCGTTGAGGAATTGGATGAGGCCGTGCCGCCGTCCGAGACTGACGCATTCGTGAATGTAGCGGTAGCGGAATTGTCTTGGTTCCCGGCCGGTCAGCCGGGCGGCGAGGATGTCGGCGATCTTGGGGCCGGTGAAGCCCCCGGTGCGGCAGCCCATGGCGAGTTCGCTGCCCCAGGGGCCCGCGACCGCCGCGGCGTCGCCGATCACGTAGACGCCCGGATGCGATACCGACTGGAATGTGCGGTCCACCAGGGCTCGGCCGGTGTCACTGACGGCGAGGCCGCTCTCGCGGGCGAGTGAGGGAACCTGGAATCCGCCGGCCCACAGGCACATGTCGAATCCAACGGTGTCACCGGAGTCGAGCACCAACTGCCCTGGTCGCACCGCGTCCACGCGCGCCCCGGTGCGCACCGTGACGCCCAACTGGTCGAACGTGCGGGACAGGTAGGACTGCGCACGGTCGGACAGCCAACTCCCCGGCGCCGCGTGGCTGACCAGAACGACGTCCACGGAGGGGAAGAACTCCGCGACCTCGGCGGCGATCTCGATGCCGGTCAGACCGCCCCCGCAGACGGCGACCCGCCCGGCCCGCTCAGCGACCTCGTGCAGACGTACGCGCGCACGGGCCGCGACGTCGGTGCCGACAAGACTCCACGCGTGCTCGGCGACTCCCGGCACACTCCCGACATCGATGTTGCTGCCCAACGCGTAGACGAGCGTGTCGAACGGGATCTGCTCCGTCCCACCGTCTCGGCTGATGGTTACCGACCGTCCGGCCAGGTCGATACCGGTCACCGATCCGAGCGCCAGCCGGACCGGGGTTCGGGCCAGATAGTCGGCGATGGGCACCATGGCGATCGGCTGTCCGGTCGCCACCTGGTGCAGCCGGGGCCGTTCGACGAAGTCAGGAAACGCCGTCACCAAGGTCACCGACGCTTCATCGGCACGAACCTGCCTGGCCAGCCGCTTCGCCGCGGGCAGACCCGCATAGCCGCCACCCAGGACCACCACATCGTGTGTCATCACAGATTCCCCCTCGGGGGTCGAAGACGCTGTCACTACCAGACGAGGGCGGGCGCCCGGCTGTGACAGCGAAGTGGCGACACCCGATGCCGGTGTGAGGCACTTCACGCGAACACCGGCCGGCTACGTGTGCTGCGGACCGACGTGCGGCGTCGCCGGTGGGCGTTCCACCTGGAGCTGTGTTTCCGTCTCGGTGAAGCCGACTGATCGGTACAGGTCGATGGCGACGTAGTCTGGGTCGGCGACCATGACCAGTTGGTCGGCACCCAGTTCGGTCAGGCCGTATCGGCTCACCTCGTGCAGCAGAGAGCCGGCCAGGCCCTGGCGACGGTGGTCGGGGTCGGTTTCCACCGACTGGAACCTCGCCAACTCGCCATCCACCGCGAACAAGCCCATCTGGCTGACCAGCTGGTCCCCCAGGAAAGCGCCGAACCAGTGGCCGTGGCCCGCTTCGGTGAGTGCTCTGTTGGTTCTCACCGTTGCCGTCACGTACTGGCGGTGAGCGATCGGCTCGTACGTCTCGTTGCAGCGCATGCGCAGTTCGACGCTCTGCTGCCAGTCCTCGTCCGAACTCAGCGGGCGGTACTCGGCCTGCCCGTTCCTGCTGGCCGGCGGGGTGACCTCCGTCGCCGTCAACACCACCAGCGCCTCGCTGGTAAAGCCTTGTCGGCTGAACCAGTCCAGTTCGGCGACCGTGCCGTTGCGGCCGTCGAAGCCGAGCGCCCGGTGTTCCGCGTTCGGGAACGTTGCCGTGAACCGGTTCAGCCACGCTTGTGCCGCTGCCTGCGTGGTGGGGACCTCGTGCAACAGCAGGAAGTTGCCCCACCAGTAGGTCGGGTTGTCCGGAGTCATGACCGCCAGGTGGTCGCCTCGGTCCTCGATCAGCGTCCCGCCCAGGCGCAGCAGGGCCAGATCCGTCCGGTAGCCGAGCGACGTCAACTCCACGATCGTCGACTGTAGGCACGGCAGGGGCTGTCGGCACGTTGGTTTCGCCGTCCACCGGCGTCGACCGACCTGACCGGGCTTCTTGCTCGCGGTTCTTGCTGATAACGTCGGTGACGGTTGCACCTAGGGTTCCGCTCCCGCAGGCGTGTCGAGGTCACGGCACAGCGGTGGGAGGTCCGTGACCGAGCGGTGCCAGCGCCGGTGAAGGCCGGCGCCGCAACTGACGGGACAAAAGCCCTGAGGTCACTGTTGGCTGAGTGACCTGAGGAGTCTTTGGTGATACCGGCTGGTTGGCACGTCTTCCGCGTCTACTCCCGGGTTCTTCGGGCTCCGCATGTCCCGCGGATGGTCACGGCGATGTTCGTCGGTCGACTGCCCAACGGCATGTTCCCGCTGGGCATCGTGTTCGTGCTGCACCAGTCCTCGGGGTCCTACTCGGCCACGGGCGCGGCGCTGGCCGCGCTCATGCTCGGCACTACCTGTAGCACCCCGTTTCGGGGCCGGCTGGTGGACCGTTGGGGACAGTCCCGCGTCCTGGTTCCCCTCGTCCTGGCCCAGGCCACCGCGATGGCCGGCGTACTCTTCGTGATATCGACCAGGCAGAGCCTGCTGATCGTGATCCCGCTCGTGACCGCCGTGGGGGCGACGAGTTCGACACTCGGCGGCTCGATGCGCCAGCTCTGGCCCGCGCTGGTGCGACTGCCTGGCGACCTGCCCGCAGCCTATGCACTGCAGGCGTTGCTGGAGGATCTCATTTCCGTGGCCGGCCCACTGGTCGCGTCCGTACTGCTCGTGGTCGCCTCACCGATGGTGATTCTGGTATTCGCCGAAGTCGCCGCGCTGGCCGGTACCACGGTCTTCGCAACGGCGCCGACATCGCGGGCCGCCGCGGGACGACGGGCCGCCAGCAGTTCGAGGTTGCTCGGTGCGTTGAGCGCGCGGGGAATGCGCACGCTGGTGGTGACGCTGTCGGCAGCCGGGATGGTGGTGGGGATGCTCTACATCGAGTTGCCCGCTTTCGCGCAGGGCAAGGACAGCAGGGCGGTGGGCATACTGTTGGCGGTCATGGCTGCCAGCAGCATGGTCAGCGGTCTCTACTACGGCGCCCGTACCTGGGAATCCAGCGTCGATCGTCGCTATGTCTGGCTGGCGGGCATCTTCGCCGCCGCGGTCGTTCCTCTTGCCCTGGCGAGTACCACTTGGCAGCTCGGCGTACTGCTCGTGTTCGTCGGCATCGCTTATGCGCCAAGGGTGATCTCGGCGTACATCCTGCTCGACGACCTCGCGCCGCGGGATTCGTTGGCCGAGGCGTACACCTGGCTGGTCAGCGCCAACGCGGGCGGTGTCGCGCTGGGCTCGGCGATCGCCGGACCCGCGGTGGAGCAGCTGGGCGTCCGATGGGCTCTTGTCGGCACCGGCGTCTGCGCTGTCGCCGGCTGTGTGATGGCAATCGTCAGGCGCCGCAGCCTGATTCCCATTCGACAGGACGGGCTTTCCAGGCATGCGGCGCCCGACGTGTCGTGATCGGGTCAGAACACCGGCATCGAGACGGGACCGAAGCCGAGCGTCGGCAGGCCCTCCAGATCCTGTAGGGCCGGGGTGCCGCTGGGATGAATTCAGGGATTTCCACCAGGATCCGGACCTCGACCGTTACCTGGCCGACCCGACCGGCTTTCGCCGCGCCTGACCAACCGCGGTCCGCACGACCGCCTCGGCCGGCGATGGGCCCTGCGCACTGCTGAGGACCATACTGATCGGCATGCGGGTGTCGGACGGTTCTGGCGGCCAGGGCCTGGACACGGCGATGACCGCTGCTCAGGTCGGCCGCCAGCTCGGGCATCCGTTGGCCGCGCTGTACGGGTCGCGCGAGCAGCCGCTGGTCCAGTACGGCTACGCCGGTGACGAGGCGTGGCCGCAGTTGGACAACGGGCTGCTCACCTACGCCGATCCTGTGGTGTACGTCGAGACGGCGCTGCGGGCGAGGAATCCGCTGGAGCTCGACGAGGCCGCCCGGGGCGCGTTGAGCGGGTTCCGGCTCAACGTCGAGATGCGGCAGAGCGACCCGGCGGACCTGGAGGCGTGGATCGAGAGCGTGCTGGCCGACGGTGCCGCGCTGCGACCGCTGAGCAACGCGCCCACGGTCACCATCGACGGCACACCGTTCGTGCCGGTCGTGGTGGATGACGGCACCTACCGGGCGTGGGCGGTGGAGACCGACGTGGTGCGGGTGACGGTCGCCAGTCGGCGGGAGCACCTGGTCCGGGTCGAACTCGGCTGGTTGCGGCCGTAGCCAGTCCGGAGGGCAGCACCTTGTGCTCTGTTCACCGTTCGTGGTGGGCTGTCCGGTGAGCGGAGGTGACCGATGAAACCCCTTGCCGTCCACCACGTCTCGATCGCGGTGACCGATATCGACGCCGCACTTGACTTCTACACCGGGGTGCTGGGCATGGCCCGGCGCCAGGACCGGCCCGCTACGCTCGGTGACGGTGCGTGGCTGGATGTCGGCGGCCAGCAACTGCACCTGATCGTCTCGACCACGCCGGAGGCGCGCGGCCAGCACTTCGCCGTGCTCGTCGACGACCTGGATGCCACCACCGCCGAGCTGCGCGCGGCCGGTGTGCGGGTGAGCGACGCGGTGCCGATCGGCGCCGCCCGGCAGGCGTTCCTGGCCGATCCGTCCGGCAACTCCATCGAACTGCACGAAGCGGCCCGGCCTGCGTGAGCGGGTCCGGTCGGATCGCCGTGGTCACCGGCGCGGGTACCGGCATCGGCAAGGCCGGCGCGTCCGCCCTGCTGGCTGATGGCTGGCGGGTCGTGCTGGCCGGGCGCGACAAGGCGAAGCTGGCCGCCGTCGACGGCGGCACCGCGGTCGTGGCCGACGTGCGGGATCCGGCGTCGGTGGCCGCGTTGTTCGACCGTGTCGAGGCCGAGTTCGGCCGGCTGGACCTGCTGTTCAACAACGCGGGCGTGTTCGGCCGGGGCGGCCCGGTGGACCAGGTGTCCGACGAGGACTGGGACGACGTCGTCGCCACGAACCTCTCCGGCGCCTTCCGGTGTGCCAGGGCGGCCTTCGCCATGATGCGCCGCCAGACGCCGCGGGGCGGCCGGATCATCAACAACGGGTCGGTCTCCGCGCACGTGCCACGCCCGTACGCGGTCGCCTACACGGCCACGAAGCACGCCATCACCGGCCTGACCAAGGCACTCGCGCTGGAGGGCCGGTCCATCGGCATCACGTGCGGCCAGATCGACATCGGCAACGCCGCCACCGCGATGACCGACCCCATGCCCAGGGGCATGCCCCAGGCCGACGGGTCGATCGCCCCGGAACCGGTGATGGACGTGGCGGCGGTCGCGGCGACGGTGCTGCACATCGCGAACCTGCCCGCCGACGTCAACGTCCCGTTCGTGACGGTGATGGCCAGCGGGATGCCGTTGCTCGGCCGAGGCTGACCACGTCACGGAGCGCCGGCCGACGGGTTCGTGGCACAGTCGGGCCATGGGCGGACGGGTGCGCCGCGAGATCCACGTCGACGGCATCGTGCAGGGGGTCGGTTTCCGGCCGTTCGTGCACGACCTGGCGACCCGGCTCGGGCTGGCCGGCCTGGTCGGCAACGACGTGGCCGGGGTGTTCGTCCAGGTCGAGGGCGGTGCGGACGCCGTCGCCGAGTTCCTCGTGGCGTTGCGCCGGGACGCGCCGCCGCTGGCCGATATCGAACGGGTGACCGTCACCGAGCTCGCGCCGACCGGTGCCGCCGGCTTCACCATCGCGGCCAGCCGGCCGGGCGGCACCCACCGGGTGCTCGTATCGGCGGACAGCGCGACCTGCGCCGACTGTCTGCGGGAGCTGTTCGACCCCGCCGACCGCCGCTACCGCTATCCGTTCGTGAACTGCACCCACTGCGGTCCCCGGTTCACCATCGTCCGCGACGTCCCCTACGACCGGCCGCTCACCACCATGGCCGGCTTTCCGATGTGCCCGGCGTGCGCCGCCGAGTACCACGACCCGGCCGACCGCCGCTTCCACGCCCAGCCGACCTGCTGCCCGGCCTGCGGCCCGCGGCTGACGCTGCTCGATTCGGCCGGGCAGGACGCGGCGGAACTCGATTCGGCGGGCCAGCCGCAAGATAGTGGATCGCCGGCCACGCCATCAGGTGGCCGGCGATCCACTATCACGTCACCGCCGGGCGCGACCGCCCTCGAGGCCGCCGCCGGCCTGCTCCGTCAGGGCGCGGTCGTCGCGGTGAAGGGCCTCGGCGGCTACCATCTCGCGGCGGACGCCTCTTGTGAAAAGGCCGTGGCGGCGCTGCGCGCCCGCAAGCACCGCGAGGACAAGCCGTTCGCGGTCATGGCGGCCGACCTGGACGGCGCGCGGCGGCTGGGCGTAATCGATGACGCCGAGGCGGCCCTGCTGACCGGCCCGGCCCGGCCGGTCGTGCTGCTCGCGCGCCGCCCGGACGCGGCCGTCGCCGCGGCCACGGCGCCCGGGAACCGGCGGCTCGGCGTCATGCTGCCCTACACGCCGCTGCACCACCTGCTGCTGTCAGAAGTCGGCCGCCCCGTGGTGCTGACCAGCGGGAACGTCTCTGA
>DASUGU010000104.1:0-22458 GCA_036273855.1 Pseudonocardiaceae bacterium | reverse complement strand
ACCAACGCGGGTGGGAACACTGAGGTCAGCACCCCGATCGAGACCTGGTCGGGTAATCGGGTCTGCATTGTCCGGGTGTCTGGTACTGCGCCACTCACAAGATCAAGTTAGCAGCCCGTCACCAAAGGAAGCGCCATTGGCCATCAACCCCCGCGCATACCCGGCCAACAGCACCCCACCAGCCACCCCACGGGAAGAGACACCCATGACCAGGATGTCCCGCACCGCCGCCGCGTGCTGATCCACCGCGGCCAGCAGCCCCGGCACGACCGCTGCCGCGGCCAGGCCGGGGCCGCCGACCAGGTCGTGCAGCTGGGTGAGCGTCCGCTGGGCGGACGCCTCGACCCAGCCTGGGACGTCACCGGACATGCAGGTCACGGTAATCACTGACCGCGATCAACACGGTGTGTTCTCCAGCACGCGACCGTTACGAACGGGTGACGACGCACACTCTCAGTGGATGGTCATGGTCTCCGCACCCAGATAGGTCCGCGCCGCCCACGAGGTCGGGTCGGCCGCGAAGTGGCGCTGGAGGGCGCCGTTGTCCAGGGCGTTGTCCAGCGCCGCCATGATCATCGACTGGTCCAGGACCAGGCGACGGTGACCGATGGCGCCGGTCGTCGGGTTGACCGCGTCGAAGAAGCCTCCATCGGACGTGTACACGCCGGGGAACCGCGACCGCAGCGTCTGGATGTTCGCGTACGCCTGCTGCGGCAGCACGTCCAGCGCGATCACCGAGGCGTGCGGGGTCACGGTGGTCTCGGTGCCGCACGTCGTGCACTGCGAGAGCTGCTGACCGGTGGGCAGCGTCAGGCCCTCGGCGCCGAACCCGTTGTAGTCACCCGTGTCGTCCGCGGTGCTGGACGGCGAGATGCCCCACACCGGGTAGCCGAGCTGCTGCGCGTACTTCATCTGCACCTGGACCGTCCGCACGTCCGCCAAGCCGAAGCTGTGCGGGCCCCATGCGGTCTCCGGCACGACCTGGTCGGCCATCAGGCCCTCGAACATGCCGCCGGCCCACGTCGGGATGTAGGTCAGGTTGGTGCCCGGGTACACATAGTGGCCTTCCCAGACCCGGAACACCTTGCCGGACTGCGGGTCGCGGATGTTCTCCCACTGTCCCGGCACCGGCCACTGGCCCTGGAAGGAGAAGTCGGGATCGGTCGCGCACTGCTTCGGCGGCAGCGTCCGCCACGTCCGCCACCACACGTCACCGGGCATCTGGTGCAGGCCCATGCCCATGTACATGGCGATCCGAGGGTCGCTGTACAGCGCTCCGTTGTGGAAGCCGGCCGGCCCCTGGTCGACGTAGAAGCCACCGAACATCTGGCCGGTCGGCTGGTTGCCGGGTACGGCCGGGTTGGTGTTGCAGGCGATCTGCGGGCCGTTGTCGTAGAAGATGGTGAAGTTCAGGTCGCTGACCAGTGGGTCGATCAGGCCGTGCAGCTCGGGCAGAGCCTGCCGCGCGACCGCCAGCCCGGACGCGTACCAGCCGTTGTCCACAGCGGACAGGAAGAAGCAGTTGTCCTGGGTCGGTGTGGTCTCGGTCTTGCAGTCGATGTCACCGGGATTGCGGATCACGTCACCGTTGGACGTGTCGTACCACTGGTACAGGAAACCGTCGGTGCGCTTGAGGCTGCGCACCTCGGTCAGCGTCGACGACACCATCGACCTGGCCTGCGCACGGTTGATCAGATGCAGGTCGTTGGCCGCGACCACGGCCCACAGGTACACCCCGATGTTGGCCGCCGACGTGTACGTGCCGCGCACCGCACCCGGGCCGAGGTTGTCCAGCGGCAGGTGGGTGTGCGGGTCGAGGTCCTCGCTGTAGAACTTCCACGTGTCGCGGGCGATGCCCAACAGCACCGCTCGCTGCCCGGCCGTCAACCCGCCAGGGCCGGCCGATGCCGCCGGTACCACGGCTGCCAGCATCGATGCCAGTAAGGCGATCACCACAAGGATTCGGCGTCGCATGTCAGGTCGTGCCTCCTCGCTCAGCGTTGGCGAACGGTGTCGGCAGGGCGTCCAGCAGCGCCCTGGTGTAGTCGTCCCTGGGATGGCGCAGCACGTCGACCGTCGGGCCGTGCTCGACGATCCGACCGGAGTGCAGGACCAACATCCGGTCGGCGACCACGCGGGCGGACAGCAGATCGTGCGTGATGTACAGCAGGCTCACGCCGGTGCCGGAGAGCAGGTCCAGCACGCCGGCCCGCAGTGACACGTCGAGCATGCTGACCGGCTCGTCGGCGACCAGCAGTTCCGGTTCCGGCGCCAGCGCGCGGGCCACCACCACCCGCTGGCGCTGCCCGCCGGACAACTGGTGCGGCAGCTTGTCCGCGTACTGGGCCACCGGGGTCAGCCCGACCGTGCCCAGCAGTTCGTCGACCCTGCGGTGGGCGTCCCGCTCGGACAGGCCGAGGTGGTTCACCAGCGGCCGGGTGAGCGTGTAGCGGACGGTGTGCAGCGGGTTCAGCGCGGCGTACGGGTCCTGGAACACCATCTGGACCCGCCGCCTGTAAGCACGCAACTCCTTGTGCCGCAACCGGTCCACCCGGGTGCCGGCGAAGGTGATGGTGCCCGCGTCCGGCCGTTCCATGCCGGTGACCATCCTGGCCAGCGTCGACTTGCCGCTGCCGCTCTGCCCGACCAGCGCCACCGACTCGCCGGGCTCGATGGTGAACGACACGTCGTCGGCCGCGGTCACCAGCCGGTCGCCGCGCCGCCGGCCCGGATAGCGCTTGGTGACACCCTCGACGACCAGGCTCATCACGCACGTCCCGTCACGTAGCAGGCGACACCGTCGGCCAGCGGCGGTTCGGCCACCCGGCAGCCGGTCTCCACCAGCGGGCAGCGCGACGCGTAGGAGCAGCCGTGGGAGGGCACCGACAGGTCGGGCGGGCTGCCCGGGATGCCGCTGATCCGGACCTCGGCCGCACGGGGGTCGGCGTAGCAGTCCAGCAGCGCCCGCGTGTACGGGTGTTTCGGGTGGCGGATCATCGCGGCCGCGGGCTGGTCCTCGACGATCCGCCCGGCGTACATCACCAGCACCCGGTCCGCCGACTCCAGCACCATGCCCAGGTCGTGGCTGATCAGCAGCGCGGTGAAGCCGACGTCGCGCTGGAGTTCCTTGACCGTCTCGATCACGGCCTTCTGCACCAGCACGTCCAGTGCCGTGGTGGGTTCGTCGAACACCACCAGCCTCGGCTCCAGCGCCAGGACCAGCGCGATCACCACCCGCTGCCGCATGCCACCGGACAGCTCGTGCGGGTAGCGGCCCAGCGTGTCCGGCGGCAGGTGCACCCTGGTCAGCAGCTCCACCGCCCGCGTGCGCACGGCGGAGCGGGCCATCCGCCGGTGCGCGCGGAACACGTCGACGAAGTGGTTCTCCACCGTGCGGACCGGGTTCAGCGCGTTCATCCCGCTCTGCAGGACCAGCGAGAACCCGCCCTGCCGCAGCCGGCGCAGCGCATCACCGGACAACGCGGCGATGTCGGTGCCGTCGAAGACCACCCGGCCCGACTCGAGCCGGCCCGGTGGCCGCAGCATCCTGGTCAGCGCGTAGCCCAGCGTCGACTTGCCGCAGCCGGACTCGCCGACCAGGCCGACGAACTCACCGGCCCGCAGGGTGAGCGACACGTCCCGCACGGAGTGCACGACGGCCCCGCCGGAGGGCTGGTAGACGACGTTGACGTCCTCGGCGGCGAGCAGTGCCGTCATCGGGACACCCCCTCGCGCAGGCGTGGATTGGACAGCGCGTCGATGCCGAAGTTGATCAGCGACAGCGATGCGGCGAGCAGCGCGATGGCGAGGCCGGGCGCGAGGATCTGCTGCCACTGGCCGACCAGCAGCACGTTGTCGTTCTGCGCCCAGAACAGCATGGTGCCCCAGCTGATCGTGTCCGGGTTACCCAGCCCGATGAACTCCAGGCCCGCCTCGCCGAGCACGGCCGCGTTGGCCGCGGCCAGGAAGCTCGCCGCGACCAGGGACAGCATGTTGGGCAGGATCTCCCGGAACACGATCCGGTGGATGCCCTCCCCGCTGAACCGGGCGGCCTCGACGAAGTCCCTGCGGCGCAACGTGGACGTCTGCGCGCGCAGCACCCGGGCACCGAACGCCCACCCGGTGATCGCCACCACGAACACGATCACGCCGATGCCCCGGCCGGGCGAGTAGGTGGCGATCACGATCATCAGCGGCAGCGCCGGGATCACCAGGAACAGATTGACGACGAAACTGATCGTCTCCTCGGCGAACCCGGACAGGTAACCGGCGAACAGGCCCACCGCGATCGCCACCACCGTGGCCAGGGCACCGGACGCGAACGCCACCAGCAGCGACACCCTGGCCCCGTAGAGCAGGCGCGACAGCACGTCCTGGCCGGACCCCGTGGTGCCCAGCCAGTGCGCGCCGCTGGGCGAGAGCGACCGGCCGAACCCGGTGAACGTCGGCGAGTACGGCGCGACCAGCGGCGCGAACACCGCCAGCGCCACCAGCACGAGCAGGATCACCAGGCCGATCCGCGCCTTGCGGTTGGCCCACACCGTACGCAGCGCCCGCAGCGCCACCCGGGATCGCGGGGGCGGCGCCCACACCTCGACCGCCAGTTCCACGCCCGAAGCACTCATGTCCGCCTCGCTCTCGGGTCGAGCACGCCGTACAGCAGGTCGACGACCAGGTTCGCCACCAGCACGCTCACCGTGATCACCAGGAACAGCGCCTGCATCAGCGGGAAGTCCTCGTTGACGACGGCGTTGAACAGCAGGTAGCCCACGCCCGGGTACGCGAACACCACCTCGGTGAGCAGCGATCCGCCGACCACCAGGCCCAGCGCCATGCCGAACGCGGTGATGTTGGGCAGCAGCGCGTTGCGGGCCGCGTAGCGCAGCGCGATGGTGCGGCTGCGCAGGCCGTTGGCCTCGGCGAACGTCACGTAGTCCTCGCCGAGCGTGTTGACCATGTTGTTGCGCATGCCCAGCAGCCAGCCACCCAGGCCGCTGACCAGGATGGTGAGTGCGGGCAGGATGCTGTGGAACGCGGCGTCGGCGACGAACGACGCGGACCAGTTCGGCGACGCGTCCACCGCGTAGCCGCCCTTGATCGGGAACCAGTTGAGTCCGAACGCGAACACGAACAGCAGCAGCAGGGCGGTCCAGAAGTACGGGAACGCGGAGGTGAACGTGCTGCCGACGGTGGCCAGCGTGTCGGTGACCCGGCCGCGCCGCCAGGCCGCCGCCACCCCGGCCAGGGTGCCCACGACGAACGCGAGCACCGTGGCCGAGCCGACGAGGACCAGGGTCCACGGCAGCGCGCCGGCGATCAGCGAGCCGACCGACTGCGGGAAGTACGTGTACGACAGACCGAACCGCAGGTGCACCACGTCATCCAGGTAGTGCCAGTACTGCGCCGCCAGGCTGCCGGTCGGCACGCCGAGCGTGTCCTGGATGGCCTGCCGCGCCGCCGGGCTGACCGGTCCGACGCCGGCCAGCTTGGCGATCGCGGCATCCGCCGGCGTACCCGGCATCAGCCTCGGGATGAAGAAGTTGACCGTCAGCGCGGCCCACAGCGTGGCCACGAAGGTGATCAGCTTCCGCACGATGGGATGCACCGTTGCCACCAGCCCCGATCAGGAGGACACCGCTTTGAGGTGCGTCACGATCATCAGCGGTGGCGCCAGGTAGGGCGCGGGCGGCGCGTACGGGTTGCTCGCGGTCGGCCAGCCGGTGAACCCCTTGGTGGAGAACTCGCCCCAGGTGGCGCCGTAGAACAGGGCGATCACCGGGACCTGCTGGTACATCACCTGTTCCAACTGGTGCACCGAGTTCTGTTGCTGGCCCAGCTGGGTCTCGCCCTGCATCTGGCTGAGCAGGCCGTCCAGCTTCGGGTCGGAGAACCGGCTGAAGTTGGAACCCGCCGTCTTGCCGACCGGCGCCGTCTGCGCGCTGGCCAGCGTGTTGAAGAAGTCGACGTACGGGCTGCCGGTGCCGCCGAACGAACCGAGCGACGCGTCGAAGCTGCCCTGCTGCAACGCCTGGTTGTACGCGGCGAACTCCGGGGTCTGGATGTTCACCGTGATGCCGACGGCCTTGAGCTGCTGCTGGATCGCCTGCGCGCCCTGCAGCCAGTCGGTGAACCCGTTGGGGGTCTGCAGGTTCATCGTCACCGGCTTGCCGTTCGGGCCGACCAGCGCATTGCCGCGCACGTGGTAGCCGGCCTGGCCGAACAGCTGGGTCGCCTTGGCCGTGTCCTGGGTGACCACGCCCGAGTCGGGCAGCGACGGGTCCAGCCAACTGCGCAGGTTCGGCAGCAGCAGGCCGCTCTGCGACGCGGGCTGCACGTAGCCGTCTTCGGCCTTGTCCGCGATGTCCTTGCGGTTCAGCGCGTCGGACAGCCCCTGGCGGAAGGCCAGGCTGTTGTAGGGCGCCTTGGTCAGGTTCAGGTACAGCGAGATGGTGCCGCCGGGCGGGAACCAGAACTGGTTGTGCCGGGCGTCCTTCTTCACCCACGTCTGGTTGACGTTCGGGATGAACAGCGACGCCCAGTCGTAGCCGCCCCGGGACAGTTGGAGCTGGGACTGCGCGTTGCCGGTCAGCGCCGGGAACACCAGCTTGGCCGCGGCGACGTTCTGCACCTGCCAGTACTTCTGGTTCCTGGTGAGCGTGTACTGGTTGGGGTTGAACGTGCCGAGCACGTACGGCCCGGTGACCACCGGCGAGGTGTTGGTGTACGTGGTCGGGTCGGTGATCTTCGACCACACGTGCTGGGGAACGATCACTTCCTGGTCGATCTGCTGCACGAACGGCACGTCGGGCTGCTTGAACGTCACGGCGACGGTGTCACCGGAGGACGTGACGGACGCGACGTGCTGCCAGATGCCGGTGCTGTCCAGGGCGGGGAACTTCTTGAGAAAGTCGAAGGTGAACACGACGTCGGCCGGGGTGAACGGCTTGCCGTCGCTCCACGTCACGCCCTTGCGGATCGCGTAGTCCACCTCGGTGGCACCGCGCAGCGTGTGACCGGTGGCCAGGAACGGTGTCTCGTGGCCGTTGACGGCGTTGACGTACTCCAGTGGTTCGTACATGTACGTCGTGCCGATGCGCTTGTTCGGCGAGAACGGGTTGAAGTTGTCCTGCAGGGTCGGCGAACCGTTGTCCACGCCGATCACCAGGGTGCCGTTGCCACCGCCGGAACCGACGTTGTTGGCCGAGCCGGAGCAACCCGCCACGCCGGTGGCCACCATGGCGAGTGCGGCGCCGGTGAGCAGCGCCGACCGGGCGCCGGATAGTCGGGTCATCGTACGTTCTCCTCCTTCGTGCCCGGCGCGTCGTCGCGCGCGGACAGCCGGATCCGGGCCACGCCCGGCATGGGAAGGTCGAGTTCGAGGTGCGCGGTGCCCTCGGCGTCTGGCTCGACGTCGGGCAGGGGCTCCTCGTGCAGCCGGTCGCGCTCGTGCAGGTGCATCCAGAGCGCGTGGTCCGGCCAGTCGACCTCGGGTGGGCACTCGGCGACGATGTTGGAGTGTCGCTGGTCGACCCTGGCCAGCGTCACCTGGTGGGTGCCGGTGGGCAGGCCGTGCAGGGCGAGCCGCACGCGGCGGTCCAGCCGGGGATCGCCGTTCATCAGTTCCGCGTTGACGCTTCCGTTCCACAGCAACACGTCCACGGTGCCGTCGTCGTGCATGGCCGCCCAGGCGTGCACCAGCACGTCGGCACCGTCGCCGTCCACCCGGCTGGCCAGCACGTCATCGCCCAGGTGCGCGGCCAGATGTGCCGCCCAGTAGCGGGGTTTGCGCAGGTTGCCGACGGACAGCAGGCCGAAACCGTTGTGGAACAGGCGAGGCGGCCGGCCCAGTTCCTCGAAGTGGTCACTGATCACCCAGTACGCCAGGGCGTCCACCCGACCCTGCGCGGCCTGGAACCCGCTGAGCACGAACGGCGCGCCCTGCACCCCGTCGTGGATCGGGCCGAAGTGGGTCGACCCGACACCCCACTCCGTCCACCACACCGGCACCGCGGGCAGGCCGTGCCTGCGCAGCGACGGCAGGGTGTCCAGCGGCAGGTTGCCGTACGTGTGGGTGGTGAGAAAGTCAAGCGGCACACCGGTTTCCGCCGCGTGCGCGACCAGCGCCTCGACCCACTCCCCGGCCGCCGTGGACGGGCCGCCGACCAGCAGCCGGGAGTCGACCGCCTTGAGCGCGCGGGCCGTCTCGTCGTACAGCCGCAGGTAGTCCGCGCGGGTGCCGGACCAGAACACCACCAGGTTGGGCTCGTTCCACACCTCGAAACCCCAGCCGGCCACCTCGTCGATGCCGTACCGGTCGACCAGGTGGCGGGCCAGCGCGCCGACCAGGTCACCCCACCGGTCCCAGTCCTTCGGCGGCGAGATGATGCCCCGGTAGTCGAACACCGTCTGGTCGGGGTCGGCGGCCAGCCCGGCCGGCATGAACGACAGTTCGACCACCGGTCGGACGCCCAGCGCCAGCAGGCCGTCGTAGAGGCCGTCGACGAGGCTGAAGTCGTAGCTCAGGTCGTCGCGGACCACGTGGTTGTCGTCGTGCAGCACGGCGTGCGCGCGGACGTGGGTGACGCCGAGGTCCTGGTGGGCCATGCGTAGCGCCTCGGCGAACTCGGCGCCGATGTCGTTGCCGTGGCCGTCGTCGCCGAATCCCAACTGGGTCAGCCGTTCCGAGCCGACCATCCGCCAGACCCGGTCCAGCGAACCGGTCACGGTCGCCGCGTCCACCTCGACGGCGACAGCGCCGGCCGGCCCGGGCAGCGTGCCCGCCCGCACCGGCTCCGACCAGGCCCACGCCGGGTGGTCCGCGCCGGCCACCGCGCCGATCCGGTAGCGGTAGTCGACGCCGTCGGCCAGGCCGGTGTCGGCGAACACGGTGGCGGCCACCGCGGCGACGTCACTGCCGCCGTGCCGCACCAGCAGGGGTTCGGCGTCACCGTCGGTGCGCTCGATCAGGTAGCCGGCCGCGCCGGGCACCTCGTCCCAGCTCAGTCTGACGTGCCCCACGGCCGGCTCGGCGCGCACCCCGGTCGGGGCCGGCAGGGCCAGTGCGGCGTCGGCACCGTCGGTGTCGGTCAGCCGCAGGTAGATCCGCCGTTCCCAGTCGTCCCTGGCCCTCGTCTCGCCCGCCTGGCGCGTCATACAGATGTCCTCCCACGGTTCTCGGTCAGATGTGGCCGGCAGCCGCAGCTGCGTCGCTGCACGACCTGGGTCGGCAGGATCAGCGAGCGGCGCGGTGCGTCGGGGTTGGCGAGGCGGTCCAGCAGCAGCCGCACGGACCGTTCGCCGAGTTCCCGCATGGGCTGCCGGACCGTCGCCAGCGGCGGCCGGACGTGCCTGGCCACCGCGATGTCGTCGAACCCGGTGACGGCGATCTCGGCGGGCACCCGCACCCGCGCCGCCCGCAGCGCGGTGAGCGCGCCGATCGCCATCTCGTCGTTGCCGAACACCACGGCCCTCGGCCGCCGGCCACCGGCGAGCAGTGCGCGCATGGCGCGTTCGCCGCCCGCTTCGGTGAAGCCGCCGGACGCGGCCGGCTGGTCCGGCACGGCGAGCCCGGCACCGGCCAGCGCGTCGCGGAAGCCGGCGAACCGGGCCAGTGAGTCCGGCGAGCGGGGCGGGCCGGCGACGAACACGATGTCGGTGTAGCCGTGGACATCGATCAGGTGCCGGGTGATCTCCTGTGCGCCGCCCCGGTTGTCCGCGCCGACCAGGTCCAGCCGGCGGTGTGCGTTGTTGGCCAGCACCACTACGGGCAGGCTGCGGGACAGCGTCACGATGTCCTGATTGGACAGACTGCGGGCCATCACGACCAGACCGTCCACCTTGCCGGCGACGGAGAAGGCGAGCTGCCGGCCGGACGACGTGTGGGTGGCCGCGATCAGCACGGCGTCGCCGACGGCCGTCGCGGCCCGCTCCGCGCCGCGGATCACCTCGTCCACGTACAGCGGCGATTCCTGTTCCGCCTCACCGGATCGGTCCAGGTCGGGGAACAGCAGCCCGACGATGCCGGTCCGCCGCGACGCCAGGCCGCGCGCCGAACCGCTGGGCACCCAACCGAGTTCCGCTGCTGCGGCGAGCACCTTGTCCCTGGTGGCCGAGGAAAAGCCGGCCCCGTCGTGCATCACGCGCGAGACGGTCGCCGTGGACACGCCACTGCGTTGTGCCACCTGGTAGATCGTGGATCGGTCGGCCACGGTCAGCCCGTCTCCTGGTTAAGCGCTTACGTTGGTTAAGCGCTTACGTAACCACCGGCGAAACGGGACGTCAAGGAATTCACAGTTGACGGCAGTAGGCCGCGCGGTCTAGCCCGCCGCACGCCACGCCGGCATCACGCAGCCCTCTTCGTAGTGCCACCGACCAACTCGAACGCCCACAGGCGCTCGGTTCTCGCGGGCGGCCAACCATCCACGGGCGACAGGTCGAACACCACCCGCCGTTCGCCGGCACTCTGATCCACGGTCTCCTCGTTCCCCGCCACCGACACAGGGTGCCAGCGGCTGGCCGACCAGGGCTGGCCAGGTGCGGAGCGCACGGCTGCTGCCATACTGCAGCCATGCCAGACGTACCCGCGTACCGGATCGCCAAGGCCGCCGGTTCGCCGGAACTGGCCGCCATTACCGAAAAGCTGCTCGCCGCGCTGCCGAACTGGTTCGGCATCCCGGAGGCCAACGCCGAGTACGTCGCCGCGGCCACCCGACTGCCCGGCTACGTGGCTCACGCGGGCGACGACGCGGTCGGAATCCTGTTGTGCGAACGGCATTTCCCGGAGTCGGCGGAGATCCACCTGATGGCCGTCGACCCGGCATGGCACCGCAAGGGCGTCGGCAGGGCACTGGTCGACGCGTTGATCGACGAGCTGCGGCCGACCGGGTGCCGGCTGCTGCAGGTGAAGACGCTCGGTCCCAGCCGCCCGGACGCCGGTTATGCGAAGACACGGGAGTTCTACCGTGCCGTCGGGTTTCTGCCGTTGGAGGAGTTGGCCGACCTGTGGCCGGGCAACCCGTGCCTGATCATGGCGCAGGCGCTGGTCCGACCGGAGTAGGGAGCTGCGCGTAACGGCGGGGGATTTCGCCGGAGACGTTCCATTCCGGTGCTAGCGTCGGTTGAGGCCCGAGTTCCTGGGTACCCACCCGCGTGATGGCAGGAGGAGGCCGAGATGGACGACGAGCGCGATCCGATGCCGGCCGTACCGCTGCCGGACCGCTTCGAGCTGCGCGAGTTACTCGGCCGGGGCGCGATGGCGGACGTCTACGCCGCGCACGACAGGACGCTGGACCGAACGGTCGCCGTGAAGGTGTTCCGGATCGACCCGGACGCGGTGACCCGCATGCGCTTCCAGGACGAGGCGAGGGCACTGGCCCGCCTGTCCCATCCGGGACTGGTCGCCGTCTACGACGTGAACACCCAGGACGCCCGGCCGTATCTGGTGATGCGCCTGGTGCACGGGCAGAGCCTGCAGACCCGGTTGCTCGGCGGCCCGCTGCCGCCGGACGAGGTGTCGCGGATCGGCGCGACGCTGGCCGGCGCGCTCGCCCACGTGCACTCCATGGGTGTGGTGCACCGGGACGTCAAGCCCTCCAACATCCTGATGGACGAGGACGGCTCACCGCTGCTCGGTGACTTCGGCATCGCGCTGCTCACCGGTTCCACC
Source organism: Pseudonocardiaceae bacterium (assembly GCA_036273855.1). Lineage (GTDB taxonomy): Bacteria > Actinomycetota > Actinomycetes > Mycobacteriales > Pseudonocardiaceae > DATEPR01. Next base: position 10,793 of record DASUGU010000104.1, on the reverse strand, counting down.
CGGCTGACCAGGACCGACGAGATCATCGGCACGCCCGCCTACCTGGCACCGGAACAGGTGCTGGGCAGCGAGGTCGGCCCGCCGGTGGACGTGTACGCGCTGGGTCTGGTGCTGCTGGAGTGCCTGACCGGCGAGATCGAGTACTTCGGCGGCAGCGAGGTGGAGATCGCGCTGGCCCGGCTGCACCGCCAGCCGCGGATCCCGTCCGACCTGCCCTTCGATCTGGCCGGCATGATCGCGGCGATGACCGCGCAGAACCCGAGCGAGCGGCCCAGCGCGGCCGCGGTGGCCCGGCATCTGGGCGGTTCCACGGATCTGACCGAGCCCATCGGCCTGGCCACCTCCCGCCTGCCCGCCGGCATGCCGATGGCGGCGCCGGCCAGCAGCCGGTCCACCCGGTGGGGTGTGTGGCGGCCGGTCGCGGTGGTGGCCGCGGCAGCAGCCGCGCTGGCCGCCGGGCTGACATTGGCGCTGGGCGGGCCGTCACCCACGTCCGGCGTGCAGAACCCGGGTGTGGCGGACAACTTCCCGAACACTCCCCCGGCCTCCAGCACGACCACGACGGCCCCCCCGACCACGACGGAACCGTCGGTCGTGGCCCGGCACGGCGGCCGAGGCAACGGCGACGGTGGCGACGGCCGGGGCCCGGGCGGTCCCGGTGACCACGGCGGCGGACACGGTGGTGGCGGCGGTCACGGTGGCGGCGACGGGAACTGACGCCGCACCACGTACCCGATGATCCCGACCGCCACCACGGCGAGCCCGGGCAGCACGACCTCGGCCGGCAGCGCGACGCCGAGCCTTTGCCGGGCGTAGACGTAGCTGCCGCCGGATTCCGGGTAGCGCACGGCCAGGCGGGCCGACGACGTGGCGTTGCGGTACGCCACGACGGCGGCGACCGCGAGCGCCACGGGCACGCCCGATCCGGCAGCGGCGGTCGCTGGGCCGCACGAGGCGAAGATGCCGGCGCCGATCATGGCGCCCAGCCCGATGACGACCGCGTCGCCCGGTCCCAGCCGGCGGGCCGGTCGCCTCGGCGGCGGGGCCGGTCGGGCGGCACAACGGCTACCTCTTGCGGCCCACGCCACCGATGATGCGCGACTGCGAGCCGTGGTCGAACAGGCTCCTGCCGTCCGGATGCCAGTCCGGCGCCCACACCAGACCCGGCTCCACCAGGTCGAAGTCGCCGAAGAACCGGCGGAACTCGCCTCGGTCGCGCAACTGGCCGGGGTTGGTGGTCTTCTCGTAGAACTCCTCCAGCTGGCGGAGGGCGGTGGCCTCTTCCTCGTCGGCCGGGTTCTCGCCGGACATCTGGCTGAGCACCAGCAGGCTGCCGGCCGGCAGCTTGCGCCGGTAGAAGGCCAGTGCCTCGTCCGGGTTGGCCTCGTCCTTGATGAAGTGCAGGACGGCGGACAGTAGCAGCACGATGGGCCGGTCGGTGTCGATCACGCCGGTCTCGCCGACCTGCTGCCACAGGTTCAGCGGGTCGAGCATGTCGGCGTAGACGGCGCGGTGCCGCCGGGCGTCGGCCAGGTCGTCGAGCAGCGTCTCGGCGTGCGCGAACGCGATGGGCTCGTTGTCGATGTAGACGACGTGCGTGTCGTGTTCGGGCCGGGCGGCGTCGGCGATCTCGTGCACGCTGCCGGCGGTGGGCAGGCCGGAGCCGATGTCCACGAACTGCGTGTAGCCCAGTTCGGCGGCGTAGCGGACCACGCGGCCCATGAACAGCCGGCACTCGGTGGCGTATTCGCCGATTTTCGGAATACGGGACCGGAGTGTCTCGGCGAACTGCCGGTCGATGGCGAAGTTGTGTTCGCCGCCGATGAAGTAGTCGTAGATCCGGGCGGCCGAGGGCCGGTCGATGCTGTTGGCCAGCTTGGCCTTGCGTGCCGCCACATCCGTGGGGTCGAACACCATCGACTCGCCGGATGACTGCTCTGTGTTCACCGAAACTCCCGCGCGCAGTGTCGTGCCGTGCGAACAGAGCGTATCGCTGCGCTCAACCGAGCGTCAGCCAGAGGAGTGCTGCCGTGCCGGCAACGACACAGTAGATCGCGAACGGGGTCAGTGTCCTGGTCTGGAACCAGCGGGTGAGAAATCGGACCGCGAGATAGGCGGTCACGAACGACGCGACACTGCCGGCCAGCACCTGCCCGTGGATACCGGCGCCGAGCGGGCCGAACAGGTCCGGGATCTTGAGCACGCCGGCCGCCAGGATCACCGGCGTGGCCAGCAGGAACGCGAACCGGGCAGCGTCCTCATGGGACAGTCCACGGAGCAGGCCGGCCACCATGGTGACCCCCGAACGGCTGATACCGGCGAGTAGTGCGAGGACCTGGGCCGAGCCGATCAGGGTCGCCCGGCCCACGGAGAGCTCCGCCAGCCGGGCGTCCGGATCGGCGGCCGCACCCGGTCCCGACCCCGCGCCGACCTCAGCCGACCGGTCCGCGCGCCGCCGCAGGCGTTCGCCGAGGAACAGGATGACGCCGTTGGCGATCAGGAACGACGCCGCCGGTACGGGCCTGCCCAGCGTGGTGCGGAAGGCGTGCTCCAGCAGCAAACCGGCCAGCCCTACCGGGATCGTGGCGACGACGATCAGCCAGGCCAGCCGTTCGGCGTTGGTCCGCACCCGCCGGTACCGGATCGAGGTGACCAGCCCGCCGACGATGCGTACCCAGTCCCGCCAGAAGAACACCAGCAGTGCGGCCGCCGTCGCGACGTGCAGGCCGACGATGAACGCCAGGTACGGCGACTCCGGCCGGGACACGTCGAGATCGGCGGCCCACCGCCCGCCGACGATCGCCGGGATCAGCACCGAGTGCCCGAGGCTGGACACCGGGAACAGTTCGCTGACCCCCTGCAGGGCACCGATCACGATCGCTTCGACGTAGGTGATGCTCACCCGCGAGATACTACATACGTGTAGAAGCAGCCGCGCGTCCCGCGAGCGCGAAGAACTCCTGCCGCGACCGGGCGTCCTCGCGCAGGCTGCCCAGGAGGGTGGAGGTGGTGGTCGTCGCGCCGGTGGCGTGCACACCACGGAGGGTCATACAGGTGTGCTCGGCTTCGATCACCACCCCCACCCCTTGCGGGTGCAGGTGCTGGCAGAGCCAGTCGGCGACCTGCTTGGTCAACCGTTCCTGCACCTGTGGCCGGCAGGCGAAGTGCTCCACGATCCTGGCCAGCTTGGACAGCCCCAGGATGCGGTCACCTGGCAGATAGCCGACGTGGGCCACGCCGACGAACGGCAACAGGTGGTGTTCGCACACCGACCGGACCGGGATGTCGCGGGCGAGGACCAGTTCGTCGTAGCCCTCGTCGTTGGGAAACGTGGTCAGGTCGAACGGGCGCGGGGTGAACAGCTCCGCGTAGGCCCTGGCCATCCGTCCCGGCGTGCCTTCCAGGCTCTCGGTGTCCAATTGAATGCCCAGAGCCCGTAAGAAGTCCCCAGCGGCGGTCGTTGCCGCGTCGATGTCGACACCCGTGTCGGGCTCGTGCACCACCCGTAATGCGTTGGTCCGCACGTCAGACGCCCAACGCGGCGAGCAGGACCGTGACGACGGTGACCACCGCCAGCAGGCCGTGACCGCCGACGGCAACGATCGGGAAGTGCCGCTCGGCCGGCACGGCGGCCGAGGACGCCGAACCGCCCGCCGGCACCGCGACACGCGACTCCCGGTAGGTCGGGATCCACCGGAACAGCATGGTGAACCCGAGTACCGCCACCACGGCCAGCAGTACGAACGAGACCCACGCCAGCGCCTGCGCCCGCGCGACCACGTAGATGATCCACAGCACCAGACCGACCGCGGCGACCGCGAAGTGGCCGAAGATCAGTGCCGGTGGGAACTTGCTGGTCCTCGGCGCTCGGGCGCCGCCCTTGGCGATCCACGTGGCCAGCAGGTAGAAGCCACCGAGTGCGGTGACCAGCCAGGCGATGAGTGCCACGACAACCATGATCATGCCCCTTGCCCTGATGTGACGGGCCGATATCCCTCGGCCTGGGTGGATTCGGCGGCGACGCGCACGCCGTAGCGGTAGGCGAGCTTGCCGCCCAGATAACCGGAGACGCCCAGCGCTGCCAGGCTGACCACGGACAGGACCAGCGGTCCGACCGCGACTCCGACCGGCTGGCCGTAGTCGGCCTGCCGCCAGAAGAAGTTGCCCACGTAGGCGGCCGTGACCAGCAGGTTCAGCGTCATGTGGATCAGCCCGACACGGAACGCCCTGGTCCCGGTCGGGATGCCCATGAGGTCGAGGAACCCGATCATCGCGGCGCCCAGGGCGCCGACCACCCCGATGGCGATCAGCCACACCGAGCCCTGGGACAGGAAACCGGGCGTGTGCACGAACTGAGACGCGACGTCGAACACCAGGCTCGCGACACACGCCCCGATCGGCACCGTCACCAGGATCGGATGAAACGGATGGCCGTACGGGCCGGCCAGCGCAGCGCTCACTGGCTCCTTCGCCTGCGTGGCTGGACCGGTCACCGCTGCCTCCTGCTCTGGTTTCACTAACAAAGTTTGGTCTTATTGATCCAGTACGTCAAGCGTGAGGGCGAAGAGAAGTTCCGACAAGGCGATTAGGCGATACGCTGAGAGGATGGAACCTGCGATCCGGGCGGTCGCGGCGCTGGACGATGAGCTGCGCCACGGCATGTACCTGTTCATCCGCGCCGCCCGTCGCCCGGTCACCAGGGACGAGGCCGCCGCCGAGGTGGGCATCTCGCGCAAGCTGGCCGCGTTCCACCTGGACAAGCTGGTGGCCGCCGGACTGCTGCGGGCCAGTTACGAGTCGGCCGGCGGCCTGCGCAAGGTGGGCCGGGCGCCCAAGACCTACGAGCCGACCGACGAGGACATCACCGTCACGATCCCCCAGCGCCAGCACGACGTGCTCGCCGACATCCTGCTGGACGCCGTGCTCACCGAGACGCCGGGCGAGACGGCGCCCGAGGCCACCCTGCGGGTCGCCGCCGCCCGGGGTGAGGAGCTCGGCAAGGCCGAACGGGACGAGGGGTCGGTCCGGGGCAGGTTGGGCGCGGAGCGCGCCCTCACGCTCACCCAGGCACTGCTGGCCAAGCACGGTTTCGAACCGACCAGGGAGACGCCGACCTGCGTGCGGCTGCGCAACTGCCCGTTCCATCCCATGGCCGCCAAGGCACCGGAACTGGTGTGCGGTGTCAACCAGCGGTTCGTCAGCGGTGTGCTGGCCGGTCTGCGGGCCACCAGCATCGAGGCGACGCTCGCCCCGCGCACCGGTGAGTGTTGCGTGGAACTCAACCCGGCCGACCGCTGATCACGGTTGGGTGACAGCTCGGCGATCAGTGGTGTGACGTGCGAGTCGTTGCCGCGATGTGCCCACTCCTGATGCCGGAAACGGACTAGTTTGACCTCCAGACGACTCATACGGAGGAGAGAGGTCAACACCGATGGACGGTGATCCGGAGGCCGTCGGCCGCACCGGGGTCCTCACCGTCAGCACACGCGGACCCGAGGGTCCCGGAGAAGTCCTGGTCAAGATTCGCGGCGGCTCGGAGAGCTTCCTGGCGTGGTCGGAGGAGCCACTGCCGAAGGGCACCGCGGTGTTGGTCATCGAGTACCGGGGGGCACGAACGGTCGGCGTCGTCAGGTGGTCAGAACCCTCCACCGCGATCGGGTTTCCTGACTGACTGGGAGAAAACTGATGTTCGGGTATCACGTGCCAGCGCCTGACCAGGCGATGTTGATCTCCGGTGGCCGGATCGGTCACCATGGCACGCCGTTCAAGGTGGTGACCGGCCACGGCGCGTTCGCCCTGCCGATCTTCCGCAGGGTGCGCTACCTGACGCTGGCCATGAACGAGGCCGAGGTCGCCGAGGCATGCGTGACGCGGCAGGGCATCGCGCTCAACGTGCGGGCCGTGATCGCGTTCAAGGTGGGCAACGACGACGAGAGCATCGTCAACGCGGCCCAGCGGTTCCTGTCCGACCAGGACCAGATGTCGGTGCTGACCGGGCGGATCTTCTCGGGCCACCTGCGGTCCATCGTCGGGTCGATGACGGTCGAGGAGATCGTCACCGAGCGGCAGAAGCTGGCCACCGAGGTGCTGGACGGCTCCAAGGAGGAGATGGCCAAGATCGGCCTGGCCGTCGACTCGCTGCAGATCCAGTCCATCGACGACATGAAGCTGGGCTACATCGCCGCCATGGCCGCGCCGCACAACGCGGCGATCCAGCAGCGGGCGCAGGTCGCGCAGGCGCAGGCCAACCAGAAGGCGGCCGAGGCCGAGCAGGAGTCGCAGCGCGCGCAGGCCGAGTACGCCCGCCAGACGTCGATCGTGCAGGCGCAGTACAAGGCGGAGGTGGACCGCGCCCAGGCGTCCGCGTCCCAGGCCGGACCGCTGGCCCAGGCGCAGGCCCAGCGCGAGGTCCTCTCGATGCAGACCGAGTTGGCCCAGCGCAACGCGGAACTGCGCCAGCAGCAGTTGGTCGCCGAGATCGTCCGGCCGGCCGAGGCCGAGGCCGAGAAGGTCCGCATCCTCGCCGAGGCGGAGGCCCAGCGGATGCGCATCCAGGCCGCGGCCGCCGCGTCCAACGACAAGGTCGCGCTGGACCAGATGATCATCTCGCAGCTGCCCAGCATCGTGCGGGAGGCGTCGCGCGGCCTGGCCGGGGCGAACGTGAACATCCTCAACGGCTCGGACGGGCTCAGCGAGATCGCCGCCGGCCTGGTCGGCCAGGGACTGTCCATTCTCGACTCGGTGAAGAAGGGCATGAGCAACAACATCAAGCCCGCTCCCGAGCAGGACGGCGACACCGACACCGACACCGACGACGCGCCCCGGCAACTGGAGCGGTGACCGAGTACTGATGGCGAACGCCGGGCGCGGATCGCGCCCGGCGTTCGCCGTGTGATGGATGCCGAGCCCGGGTGGGTCGGGGGGAGTCGCCACCCCGGCTCGGCTGGTCAGTTGCCGTGCGTCGTCGAGCTGCGGTACTCGGTGTAGGTGTACGGGTTGTCCAGCACCTTGGACTCGGGGATGTCCGGGTTCATGCCCTTCTGCCAGGCCTCCTCGCCCAGCGTGCTCCGCAGGTGCTCCACAGTGGACTCGATCGCCCTGCGGGCCGCGGCCAGGTCGATGCCGACCAGGTGGTGGTCCCGCTTCACGACACGGCCGTTCACGATCACCGTGTGCACGTCACCGCGCTGCGCCTGGAACGCCACATGGCCGTACGGGTTGAGCAGCGGGAACATCGCGGGCGACTCGTCGTTCCTGATCAGCACGACGTCGGCCTTCTTGCCCACGGTCAGGCTGCCCAGGTCCGAGTCCCTGCCCAGCGCGCGGGCGCCACCCATGGTGGCCCAGTCGACGACGTGCTCGGCACGCAGGCTGCACTGCGTCACGGTGTCGCCGTGCGTGTGCGCCTCCATGTGGCAGCGCGAGCGGTCGGCGCCCAGCGTGGTGCGCATCGCGGAGAACAGGTCGCCGCTCCACCACACCGTGGTGTCCATGGACAGCGACACCGGGATGCCGTGGTCGCGGATCGCCCAGGTGGGCGGGTAACCCTGGCCGGCGCTCTGCTCGCTCTCCGTGGACACGGACACCGAACCGCCGGTGGCCGCGATCCGGTGGTAGGAGTCGGCGGACAGCGACGCGCTGTGCACGTAGACGGTCCTCGGCTCCATGAAACCGTTCTCGTACATCAGGCGGATGCCGTCGTCGCTGGTCGCGCCCCAGACACCGGCGTGCGTGGTGACGGGCACGTCGAGATCGCGGGCCACCTCGAACGCCGCCTTCTCCGGGAACGACGGGTCGCCGGTGACGTCGAACGCCATCTGGAAGCCGAGCATGTCGTCGCCGGTGATCCTGCGGTTGACGAAGTCACGGAACTCCGGGGCCGTCGACCACTCACCGGGCGAGTTCTGGATGTTCCCGTAGGCCAGCACGAACCGGCCGGGCACCGCCTGCAGCGCGTCCACGGCGGCGTCCGCGTGCTGCGCGGTCTGCAGTCCGTGCGACCAGTCGACCGTGGTGGTGACACCGGCGTCCACGGCCTCGATCGCGCCGAGCAGGTTGCCCGCGTGGATGTCCTCCGGTCGGAACGCCTTGCCCCACTCCAGGTAGTACCAGACGAAGTACTGGGTGAGGGTCCAGTCGGCGCCGTAGCCGCGCATGGCGCTCTGCCACATGTGCCGGTGGGTGTCGATCATGCCAGGCATGATGATGCCGCCGGAGGCGTCGATCTCCTCGGTGCCCTCGGGCACGTCCAGCCGGTGGCCCACCGCGGCGATGCGGTCGCCGACGACCAGTACGTCGCCGTCGAGCAGCACCTCCTTGGCGGCGTTCATGGTCAACACCGTGCCGCCCCGGAGCACCACGGGTCGGCCGGTGTCGTTCAGCTCACTCATCGCGATCACTCCAGCACGGGACGCCACGAATCCGGACAACCGTTCGGACAGCGGTCGCCGGTGACATGTGGGCACCTTCGCCGATGCCGGCGCCGGTGTCAACGGGTAGCGCGGACCGGTCGTTTCGCGACATGTGTCCGCCAGGCGGACAAGCGCGCTAAGCTGCCCGGAACACCCAACGGAGGGCGGAGCCGCCATGCCACGAGAAGGCACGGGCCCTGACTTCATCGAAGCGCTGGCCAGAGGCCTGGAGGTCATCACGGCCTTCCGGCCGGGCACGCCGGCGATGTCGCTGGCCGACGTCGCCACGGCCACCGGCCTGGCCCGCCCCACCGCCCGCCGCATCCTGCTCACCCTCCAGTCACTGGGCTACGTGCGCTCCACCGGCCGGGAGTTCGCGCTGACGCCCCGGGTGCTGGAGCTCGGCGTCGCCTACGTGCGGTCGATGGGCCTGTGGGACGTGGCCCGCCCACACCTGGAACGCCTGGTCGCGGCCACCAACGAGTCGTGCTCGATCGCCCAGCTCGACGGTTCGGACATCGTCTACGTGGCCCGGGTGGCGGTGCCCAAGATCGTGTCGCTGGCGGTGCAGATCGGCACCCGGTTCCCCGCGCTGCAGACGTCGCTGGGCAAGGTCCAGCTGGCCGCGCTGCCGCCCGACGAGGTGGACCGGGTGCTGGCCGAACCGAGCCGCTCCGGCCTGGTGCCGCGCTGGCAGCCCGACCGGGCCGAGCGGGACGCCGCGCTGCGCGAGGTGCGGGCCCGGGGCTGGGCCGTCACCGACGAGCAGCTGGCGCTGGGCATCCGGTCGGTGGCCGCGCCGGTGCGGGATGGCAGCGGCATTGTGATCGCCGCGGTCAACGTGAACGCGCACGCCGCCGAGACGTCCATCGAGCACCTGGTCGGCCACCACCTGCCGCTGCTGCTGCACGCGGCAGGCGAGATCAGCGCCGACTTCGCCCGGGTCCAGACCGTGCCGCAGGTGACCGTCGACGCGCTTGACTGAGCCGGTCGGCAGCACCAAGAATCCGTACAGCGGACAATCGTCCGGTAATGGCCCGAAGGGGGTCCCACGGTGGCAGAAGCAAGCACCGCACCGCTGTCCGGGCTGCTGGTCGCGGACTTCTCCCGGGTGCTGGCCGGGCCGTACGCGACGATGCTGCTCGCCGACCTGGGTGCGACCGTGATCAAGGTCGAGGGCCCGCAGGGCGACGAGACGCGCACCTGGATGCCACCGGTCCGGGACGGCGTGTCCACCTACTACCTGGGCATCAACCGGGGCAAGCGGTCCATCGCGCTGGACCTGAAGGACCCGGCGGACGCCGAGGTGGCCCAGGCCCTGGCGCGGCGGGCCGACGTGCTGATCGAGAACTTCAAGCCCGGCGGCCTGACCCGGTTCGGCCTGGACTACCCGGCGGTCAGCGCCGGCAACCCGGGCATCGTGTACGCGTCGATCAGCGGGTTCGGCTCCGGTGCCGGCGCCCACATCCCCGGCTACGACCTCATGGTGCAGGCCATCTCCGGCCTGATGAGCCTCACCGGCGATCCGGCGGGGCCGCCCTACCGGGCGGGGATCTCGGTGTTCGACGTGAACGCCGGCAACCACGCGGTGATCGGCATCCTGGCCGCGTTGCGGCACCGGGACGCCACCGGTGAGGGTCAGCACGTCGAGGTGAACCTGCTGTCCTCGGCGCTGACCGGGCTGGTCAACCACAGCTCGGCCTACGCGGCCGGCGGCGTGGTGCCCTACCGGATGGGCAACGCCCACCCGAGCGTGTTCCCCTACGAGCCGCTGCCCGCCGCCGACCAGGACCTGATCATCGCGGCCGCGAACGACGGCCAGTTCCGCAAGCTGTGCGAGGTGCTGGGCGTCCCCGAGGTGCCGGACGACCCCCGGTTCACGCACAACGCCGACCGCACCGCCAACCGCGAGGAACTACGCCCGATCCTGGTGGAACGGCTGGCCACCCGGACCGCCACGGAATGGTTCGACGCGCTGGTCACGGTCGGCGTGCCGTGCGGGCCGATCAACACCATCGACGGCGGGTTCGCGATGGCGGAGCGGATGGAGCTGGACCCGATCGTCGTGGTGGGCGAAGGCGACGACGCGGTGCCCACCACCAGGCACCCCATCCGGTTTTCCTCGACCCCGGCGAGCTACCGGCTGCCGCCGCCGAAGCTCGACGAGCACGGGAAAGAGTTGCGCGAGTGGTTGAGCGAGGAGGACAGCGGTGCCTGATCGTGAGTATCCGACGGCGCTCGGGGCCTCGTCGCTGAAGACGATCACGTTGCTCGGGCAGGACCTCGCCGAAGACGTGATGGGCGAGGTTTCCTTCGGCGAACTGGCGTTCTGGCTCGCCACGCAACGGCGTCCCGGGCCGGGGGAGACGCGCGTGTTCGAGG
>DASUGU010000103.1:0-111210 GCA_036273855.1 Pseudonocardiaceae bacterium | reverse complement strand
GACGTCCTTGACCGTGCCGACCTCGTACAGCGTGATGGTGCCCGGTCCGGCGATGGCGCGGCCGGGCTCGACCACCAGTCGCGGCGCCGGGAGGCCTACGGCGGCCGACTCGTTGCGCACGATGGCGCTGAGTTTGGCGGCCAGCTCCTTAACCGGTGGTGGATCATCCTGCGGGAGATACGAAATGCCGAGTCCGCCACCGAGATCGACGGTGGAGAGCTGCGACGTCTTGTCGATGCCGAACCCGGCGACGATGTCGCGCAATAGGCCGATCACGCGGTGCGCCGCCAGTTCGAACCCGGCGACGTCGAAGATCTGGGAGCCGATGTGGCTGTGTAGGCCCACCAGCCGCAGGTGGTCGGTCTCGAACACGCGACGAACGGCAGCCATCGCGGCACCACCCGCCAGCGAGAGCCCAAACTTCTGGTCCTCGTGGGCGGTCGAGATGAACTCGTGGGTGTGCGCCTCGACACCGACGGTGGCCCGGATGAGCACGTTCTGGACGACGTCGCGTTCCCTGGTCAGCGCGTCCAGCCGGGTGATCTCGAAGAACGAGTCCAGCACCACCACGCCGACGCCCGCGTCGATCGCGGTCAGCAGCTCGTCGGCCGACTTGTTGTTGCCGTGGAACGTGATCCGCTCGACCGGGAACCCGGCGCGCAGCGCGATGGCGAGCTCGCCGCCGCTGCACACGTCCAGCCCGAGACCCTCGTCGGCGATCCAGCGGGCCACCTGGACGGACAGGAACGCCTTGGACGCGTAGTGCACCAGCGCCGGATCGCCGAACGCGGCGGCGAACTCGGCGCAGCGGGACCGGAAGTCGGCCTCGTCGACGACGAACAGCGGGGTGCCGTAGGACTCGGCGAGATCCCGCACGTCCACCCCGCCCAGCCGCAGCACGCCGTCGTCGGCACGGGCCGCGTTGCGTGGCCACACACCGTCCGGCAGCTCGTTCAGTTCATCCGGAGTGGACGGACGAGGTCCTGCCGTGTTGGCCGGCAGCAAGACATCCGCGTGCCGCGGCCCGGCCGGATGGGCGCGCATCACATGCGCTCCGGAGCGCTGACCCCGAGCAGCCCGAGACCACCGGCCAGCACCTGGCGGGCGGCCTCGTACAGCCGCAGCCGGGCCCCGGCCACCGGGGTAACCTCATCGTCGCCCTGCGGCAGCACCCGGCACTCCTTGGTGTCGTAGTAGCGGTGGAAGACGCCGGCCAGCTCCTCCAGGTAGCGGGCCACCCGGTGCGGCTCGCGCAGCTCGGCCGCCGCGCGCAGCACCCTCGGGTACTCGCCCAGGGTGCGAATCAGGTCGCCCTCGCGGTCGTGGGTGAGCAGCGACAGGTCGGCGCCCTCGCCGGTGATGCCGAGCTCGGCCGCGTTGCGCAGCACCGAGCTCATCCTGGCGTGCGCGTACTGCACGTAGAAGACCGGATTCTCGTTGCTGCGCCGGTTGAGCAGGTCGAGGTCGATGTCCACCGTGGAATCCGCCGACGAGCGGATCAGCGCGTAGCGGCCCGCGTCCACGCCGACGGCGTCCACTAGGTCCTCGATGTTGATCACCGTGCCGGCCCGCTTGCTCATCCGGACCGGCTTGCCGTCCGAGATGAGGTTGACCATTTGGCCGATCAGCACCTCGACGGTGTCCGGGTCGTCACCCAGCGCCGCCGCCGCGGCCTTGAGCCGGGCGATGTAGCCGTGGTGGTCCGCGCCCAGCATGTAGATGCACAGGTCGAAGCCGCGCGCCCGTTTGTCCGCGTAGTACGCGATGTCACCGGCGATGTAGGCGGGCGTGCCGTTGCTGCGGATGACCGGGCGGTCCTTGTCGTCGCCGTAGTCGGTGGACCGCAGCCACCACGCGCCGTCGGCGAAGTACAGGTGACCGGACTCCTTCAACTGTTCGACCACCCGCTCCACCGCGCCCGACTCGTGGAACGAGTTCTCGTGCGTGTAGACGTCGAAGTCGGTGCCGAAGTTGTGCAGGCTCTGCTTGACCTGGTCGAACATCAGGCCGACACCGACCCGGCGGAACACCTCGTGCCGCTCGCCGTCGGGCAGGGACAGCGCGCTCGGTTCGGCCTTGAGCACCTCGGCGGCGACGTCCGCGACGTACGCCCCGGCGTAGCCGTCCTCCGGGGTCGGCTCACCCTTGCCGGCCGCGATCAGCGAGTCGACGAACCCGTCGATCTGCGTGCCGGCGTCGTTGAAGTAGTACTCGCGGGTGATGTCGCCGCCCTGCGCGGCGAGCACGCGGCCCAGCGCGTCGCCCACGGCGGCCCAGCGGGTGCCGCCGATGTGCAGCGGACCGGTCGGGTTGGCCGACACGAACTCCAGGTTGATCCGGCGGCCGGTGAGCAGGTCGCCGTGGCCGTAGGCGTCGCCCTGGGCCAGGATCTCGCGCACGATGCCGGCCTGCGCGTCCGAGGCCAGGCGCAGGTTCACGAAGCCGGGGCCGGCGATGTCCGCCTCGGCCACGCCGTCGGTGCCGGTGAGCGCGGTGGCCAGCCAGCCGGCCAGGTCCCTGGGCGGCACGCCGAGCTTCTTGGCGATCTGCAGCGCCAGATTGGTGGCGTAGTCGCCGTGGTCGGGGTTGCGCGGGCGCTCGACCGTGACCGAGTCGGGCACCACGCCGGTGTCCAGTCCTCGGTCGGACAGGACGTCGAGCGCGGTGGAACGAACCAGGTCGGCGAGCGCGGCGGGGGTCACCCTGTGAAGTCTAGAAGGGCGTGCGTACGCCGTGACATGGGATTAGCCGTCTCACTCGGTGGGATGGGGCGACGCGCAGGGCAGGCTGGTCTTGCGGGCGCGGCGCCTGCCCTGTGCGCCGATGGACAAGGTCTCCCCTGTCCCCTCCTCGACTCCCCGTCGTACTGGAGGACACAACCCCTTCACCAGGAAGGCGCTTGTAACGCTAAGCCACATTCGACCTGGCGTAGTTAGCCCATTCGAGTGAACTACGATTAATCGGCGACCAGCGCAATCGACTGGTCACCGACTGGAGCTGAGCCATCCGCCAAACCGCCTAACCAGCGAAGGGGACATTCGGGTGCCGGCAGCGGCGAGGTGTGCCTCGGGTGTCACGGGGACTATCGCCCGATTGTTGACCACTGCGCTGAGTACCGCCTTCGCCACCCGATCGGGCCCATAGTTCCGCCGCCGGAACACCGCCTCGGTCTCCGCCCGCATGCGGCGCTCGGTCGCCTCGTCCTGACCGGCGAACCGGGTGGTGCTGATGATGTTCGTGGCGATCAGACCAGGGCAGACGGCCGTCACGCCGATGCCGTGCGGGGCCAGCTCGGTGCGCATGCTCTGGGCCAGCGAGAGGACGGCCGCCTTGGTGGCCGCGTAGGCGGTCAGCGACGGCCACGGCGTGAACGCGGCCGCCGACGCGGTGACCACCAGATGGCCGCCGCTCCCCCGTTCCACCAGGTGGGAAGTGAACGCACGGAGCGTGTGCACCACGCCGAGCAGGTTCACGTCGACCACGCGGCGCCAGTCGTCCTCGCCGGTGTCCAGGAACCCGCCCGACATGCCGATGCCGGCGTTCGCCATCACGATGTCCGGCACGCCGTGCTCGGCGATCACCGAGGCGGCCAGCTTGCGCAGCGCGGCCGAGTCGGCCACGTCGACCTGGTATCCGGCGGCGGCCACGCCCAGCTCCCGGGCGGCGCCTGCGGTCGCGGCGGCGGTGTCCACGTCGATGTCGGCGGCCAGCACGTCAGCGCCCGCCGCGGCGAACGCCAGCGCCGTGGACCGCCCGATCCCACTGCCCGCCCCGGTGACCAGCACGAGCTTGCCGGCGAACCGCTTGGCGTCACCGGTCACCCGGCGCAGCCCGCGGGTGGCCGGCGCGCCGTCGACGTGCCGGGTGAAGTCGGTGACCAGTTCGGCGATCGTCGTCGGGTGGGTGCGCGGCGCCCAGTGGCCGTAGGGGAGTTCGCGGCGGTACAGCCGGTCGGTGAACGGGACGGCGGCATCGAGGAGGGGTGCGGTGACGAAGAGGTCCTTGGTGAGGGCGATCTGCTGGACGGGGACGGCGGTCCGGCGCTCGGTCGGGGTGTGGCCGCCGAGCATGTTGGCGCGGTAGAGCTCGATGCCGTTGATCGCGTCCCGCTGCTCGGCGTGCAGGCGGCCGCGCAGGAGTGGGGTGCGCCAGGCCAGTTCGGGGAGAGTGGGGAGCCGGAAGAAGCCGATGTACCAGGAGTGGGCGAGCTGGCGCAGGACCGGGCGCAGCCGCAGGCGCGAGACGTTGCGGCGCATCCAGGCGTCGATGTGGTCCAGGCAAGGACCGGAGATCGAGGTGTAGGAGGCGAAGAGTGCGGCGTACTTGGGCTCGGTCACCGCGTGCCAGCTCTGGATGGACCCCCAGTCGTGCGCCACCAGGTGCACGGGCGCATCCGGGCTGACCGTCCGGGCGACAGCCGCGATGTCGGCCGCCAGGTGGTCAAGTCGATACCCATCCCGACTCTGCGGCGCCTCCGACCCCCCGGTCCCCCGCACGTCGAACCGCACCACGTGGAACCGATCGGAGAGGACGTCCGCGACGTCGCCCCACATCGACGAGTTGTCCGGGTAGCCGTGCACGAGCAGGACGGTCGGCTTGGTGCGATCCCCCTGCTCGGTCACCAACAACCGCAGGCCGTCGCCCTGCACCAGCCCGACACGCACCGTGTTCATGCCACATCACGGTAGGCGCAGCAGCCTGTCCACGCGAGTGCGCTATGCTCGTTCGGCAGCACGACGAGCCCCCGTAGCTCAGGGGATAGAGCACCGCCCTCCGGAGGCGGGAGCGTAGGTTCGAATCCTACCGGGGGCGCTCGGTTTAGACCTGCGAAAGCACCCCTTGACCAGCACGAACATGGTCGAGGGGTGCTTTCGTCGGTCCGGCTGTCTCCGGTCGGATCAGGCCAATTCTTGACTGGATCAAATAACTACGACCGACAGGAAGACAGCCGAGGGGATGTCATTGGACAACTACGAGCCCTCTGTCCACGAGCTCATAGATGTGTTCCGGGACAGCCTGATAGCCCTACTTCCGCCTGTTTCGCGCGCGAAGATCGACTGGAGCGCCGAGAATGCGCATCCGGAATGCCTTCCTATCGGACACAGAGCTGGATCGAAGGATCATTTGATCAGGATGGCTCGTGGGCATTTACCGGATTTCACAGCGAAACAGAGCCGTTTGACTCCATATGGATGGTTGAGATTGATACCAGGAACTGGAGCAGATGGTGGCCAAAATGGCAGGTCAGCGACCTAGCGCGGTCCATGAAGACACCTCCCTCGGCGAGGGTGCGTAGGTTCGAATCCTACCGGGGTGCGTACCGCGTCTACGCAATCCGTAGATGCTTCCAGGCAGGCTGCCGACCTGCAGTGACCCGTCGTCTCGGCGAGCGCCTTCAGCCGGGTGGAGTGTGGCTGCGGCCGGTCAGGACATGGCCGCCAGTAGGTGGGCCAGTTCGGTTGGTTTGGTGAACATCGGCCAGTGGCCGGAGTCGATGTCGACGAACTCGACGTGGTTGGCCTTGGCGAGTTCCGGAATCTCGCCGGCCGCGATCCAGGCCTGGGCCTGGGCGGGTGTGAATTCCGGGCACACCATGGTGACCGGGACGTCGAACCGGCGTTCGTTCGTGTATCGCACCACGCCGTTGGCCACTCCCTCGGGAACCGGGATCGCGGCCGCGGCCATCGTGCGCCTGGCGGTCTCGTCCAGGTCGGCGGAGTCGGGTCCCTCGAACGGTGCCCAGCCGGGGAACGGCATCACTCCGTCGGTGATGGGGAAGAAGTCGGCGTACGGCTTGCCGTCCGAGGTCGGGAAGCCGCCGATCAGGGCTACCTTGGCCACTCGTTCCGGTCGTGCGTCGGCCGCCAGCCAGGCCAGGGTGCACGCCGCCGAATGGCCCACCACCAGCGGCTTGTCCGGTGCCGCGTCCACCGCGGCCGACAACGCAGCCGCCTGATCGTCCAGAGTGGACCCGGGGAGGGTGAGTGGCGCGGGGCGGTGACCCAGTTCGGTGAGCGTCGGGACCACGTCGTCCCAGGCGGTGCCGTCCAGCCACAGGCCGGCGATGAGCAGGATGTCCATGTCAGTCCTCGTTCCGCAGTGCGGTCAGGTCGCGTTCGGCGTACAGCCGGTGTTCCCATTCCTCGTTCAGGACGGTCTGAATGCATTCCTTCAGCGGGAGGTTCTCGAGCTGCGGCCAGCCGGGTTCGGTGTTGGTCACGTTCGTGGCGAGTCGGTCGTCGGTGAGCGAGTCGATGGTGTCGCGGACCATCGCCTGCCGCTTGGCGCGTTCGGCCAGTACCTCGTCGAGCGGTGGCTGGATCGGGCGGTCCCACGGGATGCCGTCCCAGCCGGGAGCCTCGTCCCACGGCAGGTCCCACTGATGCCACGGCGACGCGTGGCCCAGGATCATCCTGGCCACCCAGGCGTTGCTGGCGAAGTTGAGGTGGCGCAGGGTCTGGATGAACGACCATTCGCCGTCAACGCCCCGGTGCAAATCCGCTTCCGGGAACGTCCGGGCCCGGGCGACCGTGTCCGCCCACAGCCCTTCCAGGGTGGTCCACGCCGTGCGGAACCCCGCACTGTCGGCCGGGCTCATCTTCGCCCGGTCGGGCATGCGCCGGTTCAGTTCGGCGTCCACCAGCGGGCCGATGCTCACGCCGTTCACCACGACGTTCACCAGTTCGCCGTCGATCCGGACGTCCACCAGTTCGGCACCGCGCACCCTGGTGTTCTTGATCAGGGTGCCTCGCACGTCGGTGTCGTGGACGACCAGGTGCCTGATCGTGGTGTCACGGATGCGCACGGGGCGGAACAAGCCTCCGGTGATCTCGGTCATGGGCGGCACCTTAGAACCAGTTCCGGACAATCGGCGTCCGGTTGGTAGGTGATCACCTGATCCGGGATCAGCACACAACTGTCCCTGACCTGCACTGATATGGTCAGGGACAGTTGTTTTTCGGTGCCAGTCCCGGTCCGGGTGTCACGGCGTGCAACCTTCCCGACGTCGGCCGCGTGAGTAGCGGCGGAAAGGGGGGCCCATGCGTCGAGACGACGAAGAGCGGTTCCGCGAATTCGCCACGCAACAGGCAGCGCCGTTGCGTCGATGTGCCTATCTGTTCTGCGGTGACTGGCATCTTGCCGAGGACCTCATGCAGACCACGCTCGTCAAGATCTACCGCTCCTGGCACCGGATCACCGCGCAGGACTCGATGGGCGCCTATGCCCGCACTGTCCTGCTCCGCACCTGGCTGGACGAGAGGCGGCGGCCGTGGCGGCGGTCCGAGGTGAGGCGCGCCGACGTGCCGGACCGGTCGGACGGCTCGCCGAAGCCGGATGAGGCGGCTGTCCTGTCGTGGCAACGGAACCTGGTGCATGGCGCCCTCCTCAAGGTGCCACCCCGGCAACGGGCCGTGCTGGTGTTGCGCTACTTCGACGACCTGTCGATCGCGCAGACCGCGGCCGTCATGGGATGCAACGAGGGCACCGTGAAGAGCCAGGCCGCCCGTGGCCTGGACAACTTGCGCACCGCGATGACCGCTGCGACAACCGGGAGGGTTACGTCATGATCGAACAGCAACTGAGGGCAGGACTCGACCGTGCGCTGGCCGACGAGCCACCGCTGGCGTTCGACGCGGACCGGCTGATCGCCACCGCGCAGCGGCAGAGCCAGCGGCGTCGGGCGCTGGCCGGTGTGGGCGCGGCCACCGCCGTCGTCGCCGTGGCCGCCGTCGCGGTGCCGACCCTGCTGCACGGTGCCGACCGCCGGGTCACCACCGCGACCCCGCCCAGCGAGATCACCACCGCTCCGCACACCACGGCTCCCCACGCCACGGCTCCGCACTATCCGTGGCCGCCATCGGGTACGCACACGCGGACCTACGACACCGCGCAGCTGAACTCGCTGACCAACGCGTGGACCCGCGAGCTGCGGCACGTGTTCCCCACCGTGGTACCCGACGCCCGGGACGTCTCGGTCCAGCAGTGGGACCATGATGCGACCGACTCGACGCCGACCAAGCGGAACTTCACGGACACGTTCGTCCGCTTCACCGTGCACGGCGTGACGACCTCGGTGTCCATCGAGGTCTACGCCCCCGGCGCCGACCCGACAGGGCCGAACGCCCGGTGTGCTCAGGATTCCTCGCACTCCTTGGCTTCCTCGGTGGAGCCGCCCCCCGGCGTGCGGATCCCGCCCGACACGTGCCAGATCACCTTGCGCGGTGACACGGCACTGTTGCGGGAAATGACGACGACGTCCGTGCCGGACACGAGCACGCCCACCTCGGCTCCCGGCCGCCAGCTGTCCGTCACCCAGTTCCGCGCGGATGGTTCGGTCGTGGGAGTGAGCGCCTACAACTACGACCCGGCCGGCAACTCCGACGTCACGGCGGCCCAGCCTCCGCTCACCGCCGCGCAGCTCACCACACTGGTGACCGATCCTGATCTCGGTTTCTAGCGGGGAATCGTCGGCCGGATCACCGTGTGGTCCCACCCGGCCGTCGCAGTCAGGCGGCCGGGGCCGGGGACGGGGTGAGGGATGCTCGGCTGCGGCGTTCCTGGAGGTACCACATCACGCCGTGGACGACCTCCATCAGGCCGATGACGATCAGCCAGATGCCGGCCAGCAGGGTCAGCGTGAGGATGGACGTGGCCGGGGAGACCACCAGGACGATGCCGGCGATGATGGTGATGGCGCCGACGAACACCAGCCAGCCGCGGCGGGCGGTGATGCCGGCCGAGATCAGGGACAGGCCGCGCAGGAGCCAGCCGAAACCGATCCAGAACGCCAGCAGCAGGAGCGACTCGGCGGCGCCGCGGAAGCAGATCAGGCCGAGCACGACGCACAGCGCTCCGGCGATCAGGTTCAGCGCCCGCATGCTGCCCGGGATGTGCGGGGCGAACGCCTCCACGATCTCCATGATGCCTGTGACCAGCAGATAGATGCCGAACAGGATGCCGACGACCAGCAGGCTGGGGCCCGGCCAGACCAGGACGAGCACGCCGAGCACGATGGCCGCGACGCCGACGACCGGCAGCAGCGGCCACGTCGCGTTGGACAGGAAGGCGCCGACATCCAGCGGGCGGCCCCGCGTCGTCGGCCTTGTCGGTCTCGTCGTCGTCGGGTTGCCGGATGACTCGGTCATGCTGACCACCGCCTTGCCGCGGAACCAGGTGGTCGGATCGTGACACGGACCACCGGAACGCGCGACCGGACGGCGGGTAGGTGTCAGGCCGGGAGCTCGAACTGAACCCTGGCGATGTCCTCGCAGATCACCGCGAACACCTCGCGGCGCAGCCGGTTGTGCTCCTCGTCGGTGTCGTACACCCGGTAGGAATCGACGTCGGTCCAGTCGTTGGTGATCGCGAAGCTCCAGCCGCCGGATCGCAGCGCCAGCGTGGCTCCGACGTGCATGGACAGCAGGCCGGGGAACGTCAGGGCAGCGATGGCCGCCAGGCCGTCCTTGAGCATCGCCTGCGCCTGGGGATCGTCTGGTTCCCGCAGGCGGCCGACCACCACGTTCCGGATCATGTCCGGCAGTCTTGCACAGCCCTACCGCCGCAGTCCCGCCCTCGCCCGGCCGGCGGCCAGCCAGGCGGCGCCGGGCAGCGCGAGCCGAGCCGCGTTGACCCGGTACCAGCGGCGCAGCAGGACGGCGCGTTCGTCGTCGGGCACCGGTTCGGTGCCGTAGAACAGCCGCAGGTTGACCGTGCGGACCAGGTAGGCGGTGGCGGCCACGCCGGTCACGGTGCAGGCCGCCGAGACCGCGAGCCACGGCCTGCTCTGCCGGGCCGGCCAGCCCTGGACGACCGCCGCAGCCAGCGCCGGGACGGTGGCCGGTACGGCTGCCGCGTAGTAGCGGACCGGGCTGCCGGCGCCGAGCACGCTCTCGGCGGGCGGCAGGCGGTCCGGTACCCGCACCACGGCTTCGTACAGGTTGCCGAAGAACCACGCGGCCTGGCCCGCCCTGGCGATGCCGAGCAGGCGGGACGCGCGGGAGTCCGGTGTGGACGAACCGGTCATGTCAGCACGCCCAGGGCGAGTCGCAGGTGTTGGGCGGCGCGCGCGATGGTCAGCTCGTGCATCGGGCCGGACGCGGCGCGCGGCACCCACTCGACCAGCATGATCAGGTAGAGGTACGCCTGGTACAGGGCGAGGCGCCTGCGGGTGCGGTCGTCGAAGTCGAGCTTGCCGCCCGCCGCCCGGTAGCCGGTGACGAACGCCGGGTCCTGCTCGACGTCGCCGAACAACGACACCGACGCCAGCTCGGCCAGTGGGTCCCCCCAGAACGCCCGCTCGCCGTCCACCAGACCGGTGAGCTGCCCGTCGTGCACGAGGATGTTGCCGGCCCACAGGTCGAAGTGGACCAGCACCGGCGTCGCCACGTCGTCGAGCAGGTACAGGTTCCTGGCCATGGCCGACCTGACCCGCCGGGTCGGCTCCGGCAGCGGCACGTCGAACCGCAGCGCGTCGGCGAACAGCGCGTCCAGCATGCCGGTGAACGCCGCCCGCCAGGTCGGTGACGGCTCGTCCTGCGGGTAGCCGAACGACGAGCCGGTGATGCCGTGCAGCGCAGCCGTGACCGTACCCAGTTCGGTACGCAGGCGGTCGCGGTCGGCGCCGGTGATCCGCTCCCGCTGGGCCGCCCAGTTGGCACCGGGCAGTTCGGTCATCAGCAGGTAGTCGCTGCCGATGAGCTGGCGGGAGAAGTCGGCACGCACCACGGTCGGCACCGGCACCACCCTGGCCGCGGTCCGGTAGAACAGGGCCTCGGTGCGCATGATGTCGCGTTCGTACGCCAGTGCCGGTGCCGCCGGGTCGGGTGCGATCTTCAGGACCAGGCCTGAGCCGTCGGTCAGGTGGACCCGGTACGCGATGTTGTAGTTCGCGTCACCGAGCCGGGTGCACGACTGGACGGTGCCGGCCGGGTGGCCCGCGGCCGCGAGCACCCTGTGCAGACCGTCCCGGTCCGATTCCTGTTGGCCCACGCTTCTCCGTCGAGTCTGTGGTTGGTCTGGATCGTACGTCGTGGACCTGTGGTTGGGTGGGGCAATGGCGACGGCGACGCAGGAGTTGCACCGGCTGACCTCCCTGACCCGGCGTGGCCGGCACCCGGACCGGTCCCCGTTGCTGAGCGGTTTCCACACCAACGACCTGTCGTGTTTTCCCTGGTATTTCAAGCATTACGACGATTCGCTGCCGATGACGACGCTGCCGGGGGAGCTGCCGGCCACCACGGACTCGACGGTCGCCGTGCTGAGCGGAACTGCCGACGTTTCGCCACGCGAACCGGACCTGCCGTGGCTGTCCCGGCTGTTGCACCTGGCCGCCGGTGTGGTGCGCACCGCGGCCCGGTCGTACGGGACCCACCTGTTCCGGGCGACCGGCTCGGCGGGTGGGCGGTTCCCGCTGGAGTTGTACGTCGCGGTGCCGGACGGGGGCGCGATCGCGGGCGGGGTGTACTGGTACGAGCCGCTGCGGCACGCGTTGGTCCGGATCGCGCCCGCCCCGCTGGGTGCGGCACCCGCCGTCGTGGTGACCGGGGTGCCGTGGCGGACCGGGTGGCGCTACCGGGAACGCGGCTTCCGGCACCTGTTCTGGGACGCCGGCAGCATGCTCGCCCAACTGCTCGCCGCCGCCGACTCGGCCGGGCTGCGGCCCGCGCTGTACAGCCGGTTCCCGGATGTCGACGTGGCCACCCTGGTGGGGGCCGATCTGGTGCAGGAGCTGCCGCTGGCCGTGGTCGGCATCGGGCCGGGTGAGCCCGCGTTGACGTCGACCGGGGCGGCCGCCGCCGCGGCCGTGGACGCGGCGCCGAGGGAGTTCCCGCTCGTCACGGCCGCGTACCGGGCGGCCCGGTGCGCCGAGCTGGGGTCGCCGTGGGACGCGGGCGGACCAATCGAGCCGGCCGTGGACGGGTCGGCTCCGGTCGACGTGGTGGCGTTGGCGCGCGGGTCGCAGCGGCGGATGGACCCCACCAAGGGGGTGTCGGGCGATCTGCTGCGCACGTCGATGGGGGCGGCGCTGCGTGGGGTCGACGTGCCGCACTGGGTTGCCGTGCAGTCGGTCTACGGGCTGTTGCCCGGCCTGTACCGGTGGCCGGACCTGACCACGCCGGTCCGGTCGGGCAACCTGCGCGACCAGCTCTACCGGGTGTGCCTGCGGCAGGGCCTGGGCCGGGACGCCGCGTTCGTGGCGATCGCGGCGACCGACGTGAGCCGGCTGGACGACCGGGAGTACTGCGAGGCGCAGCTGGCCGCCGGGCTGGTCAGCGGCCGGCTGCACCTGCTCGCCTACGCCCTGGGTGCCAGCGCCACCGGCATGACGTTCGCCGACACCGAGTTGCCCGCGCTGCTCGGCGAGCCGCTGGACGGCCTGCTGCTCACCTGTGTCGGCGTGCCGGAGTACCGGTCGACGGCGGGCGGACTGCCGGGCGCGCCGGCCGAGATCAGGATGGTGAACCCCGGTAGGCGCCCGGCGGGCGAACAGCAGGGCGACGATCGTGCCGATCGCCAGGATGCCGATGCCGGTCAGGGCGGCCGTCCGGTAGCCGGCGTCGGTGGGCAGCGTCTGTCCGGAAGGGATGGACACGACCAGTGCGGTGGCGCTCAGCGCGCTGCCGATGGAGAACCCGACCGACCGCAGCACCTGGTAGAAGCCCGTGGCACTGGCGGTTTCGCCGGCCGGCACGCCGCGCACGATCTGCAGTGGATTGGCCGCGAACACGCAGCCGATGCCGAATCCGGCCAACGCCATCACGATCACCAGTTCCCACACGGTGGTCCTGGCGAACAGGAAGACCACCATCGTGCCGAGCAGGCCGGCCGAGCACCACGCGACCACCTGTTCGGGCGTGCCGTGCCGCAGCAGCGGGCGCATCATCCGGTTGGACGCGAAACTGGCCAGCGAGAACGGCACCAGCATCAGCCCGGCGACCAGCGGTGACGCGCCGAACCCGTAGCCGGTGGCGGTCGGGGTCTGCACCAGCCGCACCACGAGCGAGAGCAGCGGGTAGACGCCGATGCCGACCAGCAGCACGGTGGCGTTGGCGCCCAGCACCACGCGGTGCCGCAGCAGGCGCACGTCCACCAGCGGCGCGGCCGCCCGCAGTTCCCACCACACCCAGCAGGCCAGCAGCACCACGGCGGCCACCGCGACCCCGATCAGGCCGGGCGAACCCCATCCCCAGCTCTGCCCCTCGGCCAGGGCCAGCAGGACCGCGGTGACGCCGGCGCCGAGCAGCAGCGCGCCGGGCAGGTCGAGGTGGCGGTGCGGCCGGTCACCGCTGGAGGGCAACACCGCGACCGCGAGCACCAGGGCGAGCGCGCTGACCGCGGCGCCCACCCAGAACGCGGCCGGCATCCCGAGGTACTCGGTGACCAGGCCGATCACCGGGTAGCCGACGCCGATGCCGATGGCGGTGGTCACACCGAGCAGCGCGATGGTGGCCGCCCGCCGGTCGGGTGGCACAGAATCGCGGGCGGTGGCGATGGCCAGCGGGACCAGGCCCAGCCCGATGCCCTGCAACGCGCGGCCGACCAGCAGGCCGGTGAACCCGCCGGGCAGCGCGGACACCACGCATCCGATCAGCACCACGCCGACGGTCACCAGGATCACCGGGCGGCGCAGCCGACCGTCGCCCAGCCTGCCCAGCACCGGCGCGGTGACGGCGCCGACGAGCAGCGAGATGGTCAGCGCCCACTGCGACGCGGCCAGGGAGACGTGGTCGACGACGACGATGGTGGGCAGCAGCGGCGCACCCAGGGCGGCTACCGCCGTGGACACGACGCCGAGGAACACCAGCACCGGCACCAGCAGCCGGGACGCCGTCGATTCCGTCGTCACGCTCACCTGGTGACCGTAGGGGGTTACGGGACCCGGTGACCGGTGATGACCGTCACCGAACGGACTACGGTGGGGACACGTGGCGGAGCCTTCCTATCTGACCACCGCAAGGGTGTCCTACGACGTCGTGGCGCGGGACTACGCGGAGTTGATCCCGGCGCGGTTCGCCGGTGATCCGATCGGCCGGGCGATCGTGGCGGCGTTCGCCGAGCAGGTGCGCACGGGCGGCGGTCCGGTCGCCGATCTGGGCTGCGGTCCCGGTCACGTGACCGCGCACCTGGACTCGCTGGGGGTGTCGGCGTTCGGCATCGACATCTCGCCCAGGATGGTGGACATCGCCCGCCGGACCTACCCCGGGCTGCGGTTCGAGATCGGCTCGTTCACCGACCTGCACATCGGCGACGGTGATCTGGGTGGGGTGCTGGCCTGGTGGTCGATCTGCCACACGCCACCGGACGTGCTGCCGTCCGTGTTCGGCGAGTTCCACCGCACCCTGGCGGTGGGCGGGCACGTGCTGGTCGGCTTCCACGTCGGCGAGGACGACCGGCTGTTCCCGGAGCGGTCCTACGGCCACCCGGTGTGCTACTCCACGTACCTGCTGCGTCCCGACCACGTCACCGACCTGCTGAACAGCGCCGGTTTCGCGGTCACCGCACGGCTGCTGACCGACGGGCCGACGTGGCCGCAGGCGTGCCTGCTGGCGCGCAAGTCGCGGTAGCGGCGCTACCGACCGGCGACCTGGGCGGCGAGCCGGCGGGCGACCGGCGCGAAGATGTTCGCCTCGTTCTGCAGTTGGGACTTCTGCAGCATGGCCACGTTCTGCATGAAGATGATGGTGCGGCCGGAGCGGAACGTCATGCGCCAGTCGTTGCGGCCCTCGTCGGGGAAGCAGACGCGGTCGTCGCCGATCTTGAGGCTCACCTGGACCGATGGGCCGAAGACCTTGGCGCCGCTGCTGCGCGGGTCGCACTCGGCGTACATGCCGGTCCTGGCCTGCTGTGCGGTGCGGTAGACCTCGACATCCACGTGGATGCCGAAGGCGTCGCCGTCCGACGGGCTCTCGGTGACGGCACCGATGGTGTCGCGCTCGCACGACATCTGCGTGTAGTTGGCGTTCGGCAGGTTGATGCCGGGATCGGGGTTGACCCCGCGCTCGCCGAACTGGAACTGGCGGTCCACGATGTCGTCCTGCTTGCCGGTGAGCGAGGTGAAGTCGTCGGCCGAGAACAGGTCGCACGGGTCCAGCACCTGCGCGTAGGGCGCCGCGTAGTGGTATGTGGGCGCGGGTAGCGGGGACGTGTCGAGGTTCTGGCGGATCGTGGCGGCGAAGTCGTCGATCACCTGCTGTCGCGTGTGGCCGGCGTAGCTGGGCTTCTTGAGGGTGACGGTCAGCTCGGCGAAGTACTTGTGGCCGGTGTCGGTGAAGCCGACCTGCCAGGCGTTCGCGTCGTCCTTCAGGGGCACGGTGACCACCTGCCAGCCGCCCACCGTCTGCTTGACACTGCCCGCGGTGTCGGTCGCGATGATGTCGAACTCGGAGATGGCGTCGGTGACGCTCTCCGGCGTCTGGAACACTTCCAGATTGATGTCGTCGGTGTTGCTGTCGCCCGGGTAGAGGCAGTTGGTGATGCCGTCGGAGCCGCCGCCCGCGTCGTAGATGACGGCACCGACCTTGCTCACCGACTGGACGTCGTGCGGCACGGCGAGTTCGATGACGTCGTACGAGCCGTCGAACTGGATGCCCTCCTTGGTCACCTCGCTCAACGGGAGTACCGCGCAGGCATTGGTGATGGGCGTGGCGTTCCATTTCGGCGGCGGTTGGGTGCCCGGCTGCTGACTCAGGTAGACGCCGTTGGGTGGCGGACCGCCACTGCCACCGGAACCGCCCGCCGATCCGGCGCCCGCGGCCTCCGCCTGGCCGGAGATGTGGTCGGACCGGCCGCCGGGAACGACGACGAACACCACGACCAGGATCACGGCGACCACGACGGCCGCACCGCCGATCAGACCGGGAACCAGGCCCGGGCGGCGACGTTTGGTCGGTGGCAACGGTTGCTGCGGCTGCTGATACATGCTCACGGCTTCCCTGGTGGACAGATCGACGGTCGTGGCATAGCTGGCTGAGTTTCGCAGATCCGTGTGCCAGCATGGATCACATTCCGCGAATTGACATACTGCCGGGTGACACGACTCACTCCGTACCGGGTTCCGTTCGCTACGATATATCGACCACTGTGGACCGACTCACATTTCCGGGCGGCTCAGGCAGACCTGATCGCGGCCGGCCTGCTTCGCCGCGTACAACGCGGTGTCCGCGGCCAGCAACAGGTCGTCGATACTGGTGATTCCCTTGCCCGGATAGTGCGCGCCGCCAATGGAAACGGTGAACTGGTCGATCATGTACTCGTGGTCGATCTTCACGGCCAGATCGCGCACCCGTACACGGATCCGCTCGGCGACGGCGCCGATCTCGGCCGCGGCCACGTCGGGCAGCAGGATGGCGAACTCCTCGCCGCCCCATCGGCCGGTGGCGTCACTCTGCCGCAGGTCGGCCACCAGCTCCTCGGCCACCGCGCGGAGTACGGCGTCACCGGCCAGGTGGCCGTGGGTGTCGTTGATCTGTTTGAAATGGTCCAGGTCCAGCATCAGCATGCCGATCTGGGCGCGCGTGGCCGCGGCCTGGTCGAAGGCGCGTTCGGCCACCTCGTGCCACCAGGTGGCGCTGTACAGCCCGGTCTTCGGGTCGGTGCGGGCGGCCTTGCGGTACTGCTGGGTGAGCAGCGTGCCCCGGTGCAGCGCGAACAGTGCGGCCAGCACGCCGATCAGCAGCGGCGGGTCGAACAACATCAGCCCGGCGACCACGACGCCCAGGCCCATCGACGCCGCCTCGGTGACATGCTCGCCGAACTCCCCGGCGGCCTGGCGCAGGCTCACGGCCGGCGAGCACAGCAGGAGCGCGGCCACCACGAGCGAGTAGTTGATGAACCACCGGACCACGCAGGCCACGGCGATCACGCCGATCCCGAGCCAGCCCATCGGCACACCGGGATGCGGACCGGGGCCCATGCGCAGGATCAGCACGGCCGCGACGGTCGCGAGTTGGATGCTGGCGCTGGTGTGTACCCACCGGTGCAGGCGCTGCACCCCGCGCCACACCCGGCACCAGCCGTAGGTGTGGGCCGCCGCGACCAGCGCGCAGGCCAGCGCGGGCGGCAGCACGAGGACGCCGGCGAAGAGCCACAGCGTGAAGCTGTCCACGGACACGCCGGGCGCCGCGGTCATCCGCCGGACCCGCTCGATGTTCCGGTTCAGCTCGACGTGCAGGATCATGCCGCCGAGCAGGACACCCAGGCGCGCCAGTGCGGCCCGGTCCACGGTGCTGATCGGGATGACACTCGCGACGGCGACGATGGCCAGCGCGTCGACGACGAGAACGTAGGCGACGCACCGCCGCGGCAGGGACCACAGCCCCCAGCCGCGCACCCACCGGGATGGTCCGGCGACCGGCGCAGGCACTGGTCCTCACCCCTCACCATGCCGCGTCCTTGCTGGCGACGCGATCCCGCGATGGCACAACAGTGGGCAGACTAGCCGCAGGAGCACAACGTGCCCACCCGCCCGGGTGAATCTGCCGATAATGGCCGGCTGACCGCCGGAATGGGGGATTAATCTGCACCGCGTCCGTGACCGGTCATGTCGGCACTGTCACCACCGCACCGCCGGCCCCCAGGGGTGTCGGAATGCGCTCGGCAATTCTTTCGTCGTGCTGGAATGCGGGGCGAAATGTCGTACTTCGCAATGCGGAGGAATCACCGGCCGGACGGGCGTCGCTACGGTGAATGAGGCCCGACCGCCGTCGACACCGGTGAGGATTCCGCATGGCGCAGAACTGGCTCTCGCTGCTGCGGCCCGGGCGCCGCGGTCCGCTGCGCAGGGCGATCGTCGTCCCGCACGCCGGTGCCGGGCCGAACGCGCTGGCGCCGATGTGGCAGTGCCTGCCCGACGACATCGAGGTCGTCGGCGTCACGCTGCCCGGCCGGGAGCGGCGGTTCGCCGAGTACGCTTCCAGCACAAATGGCGATCCCGATCTGGTGATCTCCGGTGTGCTGCGGGACATCCGGCGGCTGCGCCCGGTGCCGACCGTCCTGTTCGGACACAGCTTGGGCGCGGCGATCGCCGCCGCGGTGGCCGATGCCGAGCCGGGCTGGTTCGACTCTGTGGTGGTCAGCGCCTACCCCACCGGGCCGTCGGAACCGGTGACCGATCCGGCCGAGCAGCGCAGGCGGCTGCTGGACCTGGTGGAGAAGGCCGGTGGCACGCCTGCCGACGTGATGGCCAGTCCGGTGTGGCAGCAGCACCTGCTGGACGTGCTGGGCAGCGATCTGGCCCTGGCCAACGGGTTCGCCGAGCGCGTGCTGGGCAGGCTGCGGGTGCCGCTGACCGTGCTGCACGGCGGTGACGACCCGCTGGTGGCACCGACCGATCCGGCCGTGTGGGCCACCAGGGTCGCGGCGGGCGTGCGGTTCCGCACCCTGCCCGGTGGGCACTTCTACCTGCTGGACGTGATGACCCGGTACGCGGTGGCCACCGAGATCGCCGCGACACTCTCCTACCGCGCGGCGGCCGCCTAGCCCGGATGAGCGGCCAGGTAGGCGTCCTCGGCGGCGTAGTCGAACAGTCCGGCGAAGTACTCCGTGTCCTGGGGCGGGCCGCCGGTGGCCAGCCAGTCGAGCTCTGCCGCCACGGTCCGGGCGTAGGTGCCGGCGGGGACGTAGCCGAGTTCGGTGGCGGCGGTCATGTCCAGGACGACCGGATGGCGGCTCTCCCACGGGTGGTGGCCGAGTTCGGCGTCGTGGTCGAGCAGGATCTCGGCCCACGTGTGGCCCAGGTGGGTGGCGACGGTCCTGGCGATCGCCAGCGCACTGGGCGCGTCCGGATCGGCGCTGTTCAGCACGCGGCCGCCCGGCCGGCGCGCGACCAGTTCGATCAGGGCGGCGATGTTGACCGCCGCCGTGGGATGGACGACGCCCTCGCCCCGCCCGGCCAGGAACACCGCGGGCCGCCGGTCCAGCACCCGCTTGACGAACACCCACTCGCGCGGCCGGGTCGAGCCGACGCCGTGCACCCGGGACGGCCGCAGCACGGTGATCGGCAGCCCGCTGTCCAGCACCACCCGCTCGGCGGCCACCTTGTTGGGGCCGTAGCCCTCGCGTGAGTCGAAGTCGACGTCCTCGCGGGGCGCCAGCGTCGGCTGGGTCTCCGGGATCGGGTCGGGGAAGCACGCTGGAACGTCCGAATTGGAGTGTCGGCCGTGCTCGTCGACGTACACCGCCTTGCTGGACACCATGACGGTCGAGGTGGCGTGCGCGGCCAGCGGCAGCAGCAGGCGGGCGTCGGCCGCCGTGTAGCAGATGCAGTCCACCAGCAGGTCGGCGCCGGAACCGAGAGCGGCGGCCAGCGCCGCCGGATCGGCCCGGTCGGCCGCGACGAACCGGCCGCCGGCTTCGGCGACGTCGGCCGGCAGGTGGGCGGCGGCGCGCCCGGTGACGGTCACGTCCCAGCCGGACGCGAGCAATCCTCGGGCCGTGGCCGCACCGATCATGCCGGTACCGCCGATGATCAGCGCACGGTGCATGGGCGCAGCGTAGCGGGGGGCCGGTCCCGGGCCGCCACGTGCGGACGGCCGGGACCGGCTGCCGACTACGGGTTCGGCGTGGGGAACGCCACCGGGCTGTGCCGGCCGGCCGTGTCCACCGCGCGCACGCCGAGGAACACGTTGTCCTTGGCCAGCGGCACGGTGACCGTGGTGACGTTGCCGACCGCGATCACGTTGGTCCAGTCCGGCTCGGTGCACGGCCGCCACACGATCTCGTAGCCCGCGATGTCCGGGTCGGTGCTGGCGGCCCAGGACAGCGTGCTGCTGTTGGTCAGCACGGGGTCGGCCAGTTGCGCGTTCTTCGGCGTACCGGGGCCGTTGGCCAGCGACCACATGGCCGCCACGTTGACCCTGGTGGCCCGCGGCAGGAAGTCGAAGTCGACGAACTCGATCAGGTCACCGAACTGGACACCGTCGACCACCCTGACGTCCTGGTGCTGGTGGGCGAAGTTCTCGTGCGGCTCGGTGAACCGGCCCGCCGGGTAGCCCCGGGCCAGGAACGGAAGGTGGTCGCTGCCGCGCAGGAAGCGGTCGCGCCGGTAGATGATGTGTGCCTGCATGTCGGTGTCGCTGTTGTTGGCGACGTTCGTGACGAACCTGGCCAACTGCCGGCTCGGCCCGTCGTTCTCGCCGCCGTCCGCCTGCCGGACCGCACGCTGGTTCGGGGTCTCGGTGTCCGGCACGCCTTCGGCGAACAGGCGCAGCGCGTGCGGGTCGACCAGGCCGTCGTCGCCCACCGGGCTGCCGATGATGTCGTTGGAGAACATGCCCTGGATGTCCGCGCCCGCTGCCTTGAACTGCTGCGCCATGAAGGTCGAGCCGAACACGCCCTCCTCTTCGCCGGCCACGGCGGCCAGGACGATGGTGGCCTTCGACTCGCGGGTCGCCATGACCCGGATCATCTCCAACACGGCGGCGACGCCGGAGCCGTCGTCGTCGGCGCCGGGGGCGTCGCTGGTGAAGTTGGCCAGGTCGGTCACGCGGGAGTCGTAGTGACCGGTCACCACGTAGATGCGGTCCGGTTCGACCGATCCGCGCAGTGTCGTGATGACGTTCGTGATGACGGTGGGCGTCGGAACGCCGGCCGTCTGGGTGAACGACTGGAGTTCTACCGTCATCCGGCCGTTGGACGGTGCGGCCAGCCGTTGCATTTCAGCGAAGAGCCAGTCCCGGGCGGCGCCAATACCCCGGTTCGGATCGGTCTGGCTGGACAGCGTGTGGCGGGTGCCGAACGAGACCAGTTTCTCGATGATGGCCCGCTGCCGCTCGCCGTCGATCTCCTTGATCATGGCGCGCAGTTCCTTGTCCGGCGCCTGGGGGCGCATGCGCACCCCTGGGCCGGACGGAAAGTCGACGTTGTTGCCATTTCCTGGGTCGGCGGAGGCG
Organism: Pseudonocardiaceae bacterium; assembly: GCA_036273855.1. Lineage (GTDB taxonomy): Bacteria > Actinomycetota > Actinomycetes > Mycobacteriales > Pseudonocardiaceae > DATEPR01. The sequence goes on along the minus strand of DASUGU010000103.1, from coordinate 90,322 downwards.
ATCCCCGGGGTGGCGAAGGTGGCCGCCCCGGCGACGGCGGCGGCCGCACCCGCAGTGAGAAAACCGCGACGGGTGGGTCGCATCGGTGAGGAATCCTGCCCTGGTGAGGTGGTGGACATGAATGCGTTCTACGCCGCGCATGGACGCCATGTCACTACTCCCGTAGTAGCAACTATTTGCTCGTTCACATTTGACAATACGGTCAGGTCACCCTCCGCATCATCAGACAAAATAGGATAAGTGGTACGCGGAGACGCTTTTCCGCGTATTCGAGAAACTGTTCCGATATTGATTGTTGCGGACCGATGGTCGGCGCAATGTGGCTGCCGTCGGGCCGGCTCGCTACGCTGGGGACGGCGTGCAGGGCGCCTCCGGGTCCGCGGACAGGGCTGAGCCCACCTGGTAGGCAGTGCGCTGACCACGTTTCCAGCCACCTCCTTTCGCCCGGTTCGGCGGACCACCGGGACACGGAAGGAGGTCGCCATGCCGACCGCTCCCCTGTCCGAACAGCCCGATCCGGACCAGCTCCGCAAGCGCGCCCGCGAACTCCAGCGGGCCGTGCGCGCCGGTGACGCCACGGCCGTCGCCTTCGTCACCGAACACCGAGCGTCCGCACCGGCCGGGCCCGATTTCCCGTTGGCCGCCGCCCAGTCGGCGCTCGCCCACCACTACCGGTTCACCACGTGGGCCCGGCTGCGCCGGCACGTCGAGGTGATCAACGCCCGCTCCTGGGTGCTGCCCGAACCGCCTGCCGACCAGAGCCCTGCCGACCGGTTCCTGCGGCTGGCCTGCCTGAACTTCGCCGACGACGACCCGGCCCACCGCACGGAGGCCGCCCGGCTGCTGGCCGCCCACCCCGACCTGCCCGCCGGGCACATCGGGGTGGCCGCCGCGTGTGCCGACGTAGACGCCGTCCGTGGGCTGCTCGCCGCCGATCCGGCTGCCGCCACCGCGGCGTGCGGGCCGTTCGGCTGGTCGCCACTGCTGTACCAGGCGTTCGCCCGGCACGACCCGGACATCGGCCGGGCGGCCACGCTCACCACGGCGGAACTGCTGCTGGACGCCGGTGCCGATCCGAACGACGGCCGGTTCTTCCTCGGCCTGCCCACGCCGTTCACCGTGCTCACCGGCGTGTTCGCGGCGGACTGGACCGGGCAGCCTGCGCACCCGCACGCCATCGCGTTCGCCCGGCTGCTGCTGCGGGCCGGAGCCGACCCGAACGACGGCCAGACGCTCTACGACCGGATGTTCGGCACCAACGACGACCACCTGGAACTGCTGTTCGAGTTCGGGCTCGGTGCGGGCGACGGCGGACCGTGGCACCGGCTGCTCGGCGACCAGCTCGAGTCGCCGTCGACGATGCTGGCCAGCCTGCTGGACTGGGCGGTCAGCCACGACCAGCGGGCCAGGGTCGACCTGCTGGCCGCGCACGGCGTCGACGTGGTCGGTCCGATCGGGGTGCCACGGCGGTCCAGCCGGACCGCCCGGACCCCGATCGAGATCGCCCTGGTCAACGGCAACCGGGCACTGGCGGCACGGCTGCGCGACCTGGGTGCCGCCGAACCGGCCCTGGACGCCGTCGACTCGCTCGTGGGCGCGATCCTGGCCGGCGACCGGGCAGGGGTCGAGGCGACACCGGCCGACGTGCTGGCCGACGCGGTGCGGCGCCGGCCGGGACTGGTGGTGTGGGCGGCCAGCCAGGGTCGCGTGGCCGCCGTGGAACTGGCGGTGGCGGCCGGGTTCTCGGTCAACGCCTTCGGGCGTCTGGATGCACCGGTGGAGGCCGAATGGCAGACTGCGCTGCACGCGGCAGCGGACCGGGGTGACGTCGAACTCGCCGGGCGGCTACTGGCGCTCGGTGCCGACGTCGGCCTGCGGGACCGGCACCGGGACGCCACGCCGGTGGACTGGGCTCGCGACGCCGGCCGGCCCGCACTGGTGGACCTGTTGACGGAGGCGGAATGGACAACATCCAGGAGATCAACCGACGGGTGATCGAACAGTTCCGGGCCGGTGGTGAGGTCGAGGGCATGCACCGCGAGGGCCTGCTGCTGCTCACCACCGTCGGCGCCCGGACCGGGCAGCGCCACACCACGCCGATGATGTTCCACCGGGACGGCGACCGGATCGTCGTCATGGCCTCCAACGCGGGCGCCACCAAGGCCCCCGACTGGTACCGGAACCTGGTCGCCGACCCGCACGTCGTGGTCGAGGTCGGCGACCAGCGGTACGACGCCGTGGCCACGACGTTGAGTGGCGACGAGCGGGCCCGGGTGTGGCAGGACGTCACGTCGCTGTTCCCGTTCTTCATCGACCACGCGGCCCAGGCCGGGCGGGAGATCCCCCTGGTCGACCTGGCCCGCGACGCCTGACGCGGGCGCTACACGTTGTGGTCGGCCGGAACCAACTCGGCCGGCCGGGGTGGCGGCGGCGGCGTGCCGGTGCCGAACGGCCTGCTGGGTAGGCGGTCGCGGTCGTGCGGCACCTGCCACGACGACTGGTCCGGGCCCTTGGGCACCACGCCGCTCGGGTTGAGCTGCCGGTGCACCACGTAGTAGTGGCGCTTGATCTGCCGGAGGTCGATGGTGTCGCCGAAACCTGGAGTTTGGTACAGGTCCCGGGTGTAGGCCCACAGCACCGGCATCTCGATCAGCTTGTTCCGGTTGCACTTGAAGTGGTTGTGGTACACGGCATCGAAGCGGACCAGCGTGGTGAACAGCCGCACGTCCGCTTCGGTGATCGTGTCGCCGACCAGGTACCGCTGGTCGCGCAGCCGGTCGGACAGCCAGTCCAGGCGGGCGAACAGCGCGTCGTACGCCTGCTCGTACGCCTCCTGCGTGCTGGCGAAACCCGCCTGGTAGACGCCGTTGTTGACGTCGCGGAACACCAGCTCGGCCACCTCGTCGATCTCGGCGCGCAGATGGTCGGGGTAGAGGTCGGGCGCGCCGGGCCGGTGGTGGGCGCGCCATTCGGTGGACAGGTCGACGGTGATCTGCCCGAAGTCGTTGGTCACGACCTGGCCGGTGGGCACGTCCACGATCGCCGGGACCGTGATGCCCAGCGGGTAGTCGGGATACCGGGCCAGGTAGGCGTCGCGCAGCCGGGGGATGCCCAGCACCGGGTCCACGCCGCCGGGGTCGAGGTCGAACGTCCAACTGCGCTCGTCGTGGGTCGGGCCGGCGACGGCCATGGACAGCGCGTCCTCCAGGCCGAGCAGCCGCCGCACGATGATCGCCCGGTTCGCCCACGGGCACGCCCTGGCCACCGCCAGCCGGTACCGGCCCGGTTCGACCGGATAGCCGTCCCGCCCGTCCGCCGTGATGCGGGTGGTGATGTAGCGCATGTCGCGGCTGAACTCGCCGTGCTCGTCATCGGCCATGACCAGATCATCCCCCGTCGTCATCGTGTGTGGTCGTGGGTGTCCACACGACCGACGCGCGGGCGGCGAAGCCGTGACCGGGCTCGTCCGCGAGGTGTTGCTCCGCCGTCGGGTCGCCCGCCTCGGCCGCCGCGCGTAACCACGGTTCGGCCTCGTCGGCGCGGCCGGTCGACCGCAGGAACACGCCCAGGTTCAGCGACGCGTGCGGATTGCCGGCGTCCACCGCCTGCCGGAACAGCCGTTCCGCGTCGTCGTTGCGGCCGGCCGAGGCGAACAGGAACGCGAGATTGTTGGGCGCGTTGGGATCGCCCCCGGCAATCGCCCTGCGGAACGCACGCTGCGCCGCCTTCCGGCTGCCCTGCTGGACGAGCAGCACGCCGAGCATGTTGTTGGCCGCCGCATGGCCGGTCTCGGCGGCGTCGAACAGCCACTCGGCGGCCTCGTCCGGCCGGCCGGAGTCGCGCAGCAGGGTGCACAGGGCGAGCATCGCGTCGGGCGACCCGGCCTCGGCCGCGCTACGCAGCAATGGCTCCGCCGTGTTCAGGTCGCCGTCGCTCAGCGCGGTGAGTCCCCGCCGCAGGTCGGTGTCCGCCATGCCGACCAGCCTTGCGCATCAGCGGGCGTGGCGGAAGCTTGTCTACAACGGACTACTCGCCGACGATCGCGGCGTCCGCCAGTTCGGCGACGACGTCCAGGTGGCCGACGTGCCGGGCATACTCCTGGAACACGTGGCACAGCACGCGTTCCAGGGTGGCCGGTTCGTCGCCCTCCCAGCGCGGGCCCGGCCGGCCGACGTCGGTGAGCTCGTGCGCCTCGACGATCTCGCGGGTGCGGTCGGCCTGGTGGTGGAGGGCTTCGACCAGGCCGGTCAGGGTCTCGTCCGGGTCGACGTGCCATTTCGGGCCATCGTGATCGCCCCACGGATCGGCGACGGTGGTGCCGGCGAAGCCCCAGTCCAGCCAGCGCAGCTCGACGTAGGTGAGGTGTTTCAGCAGTTCGACCGGGGTCCAGCCGGACGGGAGCCTGCTGGTGCGCAGTTCGGCCTCGGGCAGCCGGGTCAGCTTGTCGACCAGCGTGGCGCGGAAGAAGTCCAGGTAGCGGAGGAACAGCTCGTTCCGGGACGGCACGGGGACGGTCGGTGACGGAAACGGTACGGCCATGGCGCGGAGTATCGCCCGCCATGCCGACAGCGGCGATCGCAACAGCTCGTGGCGTGCGGCGATCCACCGATGGCAACATCGACCGGCCACACCGAGGCAGCCCGGCCACCGTCCGGCGCGCCGCCGATCACAACACCGGCCGGTCACACCCAAGGCGGCCCGACCACCGTCCGGCAACCCGCCGATCACAACACCGACCGGCCGCGCCGCAGCGGCCGCCCGCCGTCCGGCGCGCCACCGATCGCAACATCGGCCGGTCACACCGCAGCGGCCGCCCGCCGTCCGGCGCGCCGCCGCTCGCAACATCGGTCGGTCGCGCCGCGGTGGCCCGGGCGGCTGGCAGACTCGGCGGGGTGAGGCGGGCCGGCACGGTGGGTGGGCTGGTGCGGGCGTGTCATCCGGATGCCTGTGCCGCGGTGACGGTGGTGGCCGTGTTGCTCGCCGCCACCGTCGGGCGGGGCGCCGTCGGGACGCTGCTGGTGGGCGCGGCCGTGCTGGCCGGGCAGTTGTGTGTCGGCTGGACCAACGACTATCTCGACGCCAATCGGGACATCGCGGCCGGGCGGACCGACAAGCCGATCACCTCGGGTGCGGTCGGCCGGCGGACCGTGGGCGTGGCCGCACTGGTGGCGGGCGTGGCGTGCGTGCCGCTGTCGCTGGCGGTCGGGCCGCTGGCCGGCGGGCTGCACCTGGTGGCCGTCGCGTCCGCGCTCGCCTACGACCTGGGCCTGAAGGCGACCGTCGCCTCTGTCGTGCCCTACCTGGTCTCGTTCGCGCTGCTGCCGCTGTTCGCCGTGCTCGGCCCGTCACCCCATCCGCCGTGGTGGCTGCCGGTGGCTGGCGCGCTGCTCGGCGGTGGCGCGCATTTCGCCAACGTGCTGCCCGATCTCACCGACGACGCCGCCACGGGGGTGCGTGGGCTGCCGCACCGGATCGGCGCGACCGGCAGCAGGTGGGCGGCCGTGCTCCTGCTGCTCGCCGCGTCGGTGGTGCTGGTGCTCGGGCCGACCGGACACCTGGCCGTCCGCGTCGCGCTGGCCGGCGCGGCACTGGTGGTGTTGGCGGCGGGGCTGGTCGCCGGGCGGCGGCCGGGTTCCCGTGCGGTGTTCCGGGCGGTGCTGGTGGTGGCGCTGCTGGCCGTCGCCCAACTCGTGGTGGCGGGTGCGTCGCTGGCCGGGCACTGAACGCTCAGAGCAGGCGCAGCTGGGTCGGTGGTTTCCGGGTGGTGTGCCGGGTTCCGGTCGGCCGGTCGGCGACGTCGTCGCCCAGCGCGGCCAGGAACGGCGAGGGCCGCAGCTCGCGCCGCTCGTCCCGCAGCGGGTGGCTCAGGTACAGGTGGGCCTGCGCGCGCGTCACGCCGACGAAGAACAGCCGCCGTTCCTCCGCCGCGTCGCCGTCCTCGCCGGGCCAGCGCAGCGGCAGCAGGCCGTCCGCGCAGCCGACCAGGAACACCACGGGGAACTCCAGGCCCTTGGCCGCGTGCAGGGTGAGCAGCGAGATCCGGTTGGCCCTGGGGTCCCAGGTGTCGACCTCGCTGCCCAGGGCCAGCTCGGCCAGGAACGCGTCCGGATCACCGGGATACCGCTGGGCCAGTGGCCGGAGCAGGCCCAGGGCCGCGGTGAGCTCGTCCTCGTCGGCGGCCAGGTCGTCGATCGCCCGCGCGCCCGCCGACGTCACCAGTGCCGCCGTGGACGAATCGGTTGCCGACCGCAGGTACGGCAGCAGCGCACGCACACCCGGGTGGTCGCGCAGCCGATCGTGTGACCGGCGCTGGAACGGCAGGCCCTGTTTGCCCAGCGCGGCCATCAGCGGCCGGGCCTGGGCGCCGGTCCGGTAGAGGATCGCGATGTCGTCGAACGACAGCCCGCCGCGCGCACCGTCGGCACTGTCCACCCGACCGGAGTCGTGCACGTGGAACGACGACCCGCCGAGCAGCTCCTCGATGGTGTGCACCACGAACCGGGCCTCGGCATCCGGGTCCGATGTGGACTGAATGGTGATCCGGGCGGCGTCGCCCTCCCTGCTCCGCATGGCCCGCAGGGCGCGGTCCGGCACCAATGTGGACGGTCGAACGGCGGCCAGCGCGCCGGCCACGATCGCCGGGCTGGACCGGTAGTTGCGGGTCAGCGCCACCACGCGGGCACCCGGGTAGTCCTGCCGGAACCGCAGGAAGAAGCCCACGTCGGCACCCCGGAACGAGTAGATCGCCTGGTCCGGATCGCCGATGGCGCAGAGGTTCCCGTCCGGCGGGCAGAGCAGCCGCAGCAGCCGGTACTGCAACTCGTCCACGTCCTGGTACTCGTCGACGCACACCCAGCGGAACCGGTCCCGGCACTGCTGCGCCACGTCCGGCCGGCCGGCGAGCAGCCGCACCGGCAGCACCAGCAGGTCGTCGAAGTCCACCAGCCCGGCCACGTGCAGCGCGGTGTCGTAGCGCTCGGCCAGTTCCTGGTCGCCGGCCGGCTCCGGACCGGTCTCGCCGGCCGACCCGGCGGCGAACCGCGCCGCCGCCGTCCGCTTGGCGAGGGACACGCTCTCCACCGCGCGACGCAGTTCGGTGGCACTCGCGTCCGGCAGGACCGAGCGCAGCACGGCCGCGCGCCTGGCCTCGTCGGCCACGGCGAAGTCGTCGGTCAGGCCGGCGTCCTTGTGCCACTCCCGCACCAGGTCCAGGCCCAGCCGGTGGAAGGTGGCCACGGTCAGGTCGTTGGCGCCGAGCAGGTCGGTCAACCGCTCGTGCATCTCCTCGGCCGCCCGGCGGGTGAACGTGATGGCCAGGCAGTTCGCCGCCGGCACGCCGTGCTCGCGGACGATCGCGGCCAGCCGGTGGGTGAGCGTGCGGGTCTTGCCGGTGCCCGGCCCCGCGACGATCAGCAGCGGGCCGGTGACCAGCTCGGCCGCGCGGCGCTGGTCGGGGTCCAGACCGGTGGCGGGCAAGGGAACCGGAGCCGGCACGGCCACCGGAGCCGAGGGCGTCGGTGCCGGGCGCGGCGTCGACACGGGCGTGGCGGGCGCCGCCACGTCGAACAGGCCCGGCGCCGACCTGGCCAGTTCGCCCGGCTCGAACACCGAGATCACGCCGTACTCGCCGTCATAACCGGGATCCCGGTGGACCTTCCCGGACCGCAGCCGCTCGACCGCCTCGGTGAGCAGCGGATTGCGGGCCGTGGCGATCTCGTCGACCGGCAGTTCCAGCAGCACGGCCAACTCCGGGCCCAGCGTGGCCACGACGTCGTCCACCGCGGCCCGCACGGCCTTGCTCTTCGGGCCGACACCGAGGATCTCGCCCATGATCTCGGGCAGCGCCACCACGTTGTGGTACTCGCCTGCGGTGGCGGGCCGGCCGCCGTCGGTGCGGTCGGCCAGTTCGGCGATCCGGTGCAGCACGCCGACGGTCAGCGGCTTGCCGCACTCCGGGCAGCGGCCCTCGTGCGCCCTGGTCTCGGCGGGCACCATGCGCACACCGCATTTGCGGTGGCCGTCGTGGTGGTACTTGCCCTCCTCCGGGAACATGTCCAGCGTACCGACGTAGCCCTCGCCGGTGGCCAGGGCGTCCCGGATCCGGGTGAAGCCGAGTTCCTCGGTGTCCAGCAGGGTCGCGTTGCGGCCCAGCGCGGGCGGCGAGTGCGCATCGGAGTTGCTCACCAGGTGGTACCGGTCCAGTCCGGACACCTGCCAGTTCATCTCCGGATCGGACGACAGCCCGGTCTCCACGGCGAACACGTGGTCGGCCAGGTCGGCGTAGCAGTCCTCGACCGCGTCGAAGCCGGATTTCGAGCCCAGTACGGCGAACCACGGCGTCCACACGTGCGCCGGCACCAGATAGGCGCCGGCACCGGACTCCAGCGTGATCTCCATCAGGTCGCGCGAGTCCAGCCCGAGGATCGGCCGCCCGTCCGAACCCAGGTTGCCGATCCTGGCCAGTGCCGCGGTGAACCGTTCCATCGCCGCGAAATCGGGCAGGTTGCACAGGTGGTGGACCTTGCGGGTGCGGTCGTCCCGCTTGTAGATCGTGGAGATCTCCACTTCCAGCTGGAACCGCACCGGGCCCCGGCAGGTGGGCGGCAGCGTGCGCAGGACCTCGCGGTCCAGGTCGTCGCGCAGCCGGAACAGGCCGTCCTCGGCCGGCACGAGCGACGTCCGCAGTTCCTCGGCCCACGCCGGATGCGTGACGTCGCCCGTGCCCAGCACGGTGATGCCCTTACGCCTGGCCCACCAGGCCAGATGAACGAGATCGCAGTCCCTGCTGCATGCCCGGCTGTACTTCGAATGCACGTGCAGGTCCGCGTAGTAACGCACGGACCGGCATCCTGCCACAGCGGCCGAACACGATCAGGTGGTGGCCGCCGCCTGGGTCGCCGGGGCCCCCGCCGTGGCGGACACGTTCTCCGGGAAGTGACACGCCACCCGGTGCCCGGTGGCCAGTTCGTTCAGCGGTGGTTCCTGGTTGGCGCAGATGTCCTGCGCCTTCCAGCACCGGGTGCGGAACCGGCAGCCGGACGGCGGGTTCAGCGGGCTGGGCACGTCACCGGACAACCGGATCCGATCCCGCTTGGTGCGCCGGTTCGGGTCGGGCAGCGGTACGGCGGACAGCAGCGCCACCGTGTACGGGTGCATCGCCGACTTGTAGACCTGGGGCGCGTCACCGATCTCCACGATCTTGCCCAGGTACATCACGGCGACCCGGTCGGACACGTGCCGCACCACGGACAGGTCGTGCGCGATCATCACGTACGTCAGGTTGAGCTCCTCCTGGAGATCCTCCAGCAGGTTGATCACCTGGGCCTGGATGGACACGTCCAGTGCGGACACCGGCTCGTCGGCGACGATCATCTTGGGCCGCAGGGCGAGCGTGCGGGCGATGCCGATGCGCTGCCGCTGCCCACCGGAGAACTCGTGCGGGTAGCGGTTGTAGTGCTCCGGGCTCAGGCCGACCAGCGCCAGCAGGTCCTGCACGGCCTTTTTGACCCCGTTGGGCGTCTCCACGTGCTGCAACCGGTACGGCGCGCCGACGATGGTGCCGACGGTGTGCCGGGGGTTCAGCGACGAGTACGGGTCCTGGAACACCATCTGGATGTCCTTGCGCAGCGGGCGCATGCCACCCATCGACAGGTGGGTGATGTCCCGCCCGTCGAAGACGATCTTGCCGGCGGTGGGCTCCAGCAGCCTGGTCAGCAGCCGGCCGGTGGTGGTCTTGCCGCAGCCGGACTCGCCCACCAGCGACAGGGTCTCGCCGCGCTTCACGTCGAAGTCCAGGCCGTCCACGGCCTGGACGTCGCCGGCCTTCAGCTTGAGCAGCCCACGGCGCACCGGGAAGTACTTCTGCAGCCCGGTGACCTGGAGCAGGTTCGCGTCGTCGTTCATCTCATTCCCTCGGGCCGCGGTCACAGGTTCGGCCTGATCTCGGTGTCCCACACCCGGTACCGGTCCTCGGCGGACAGGTGGCACGCCACGGTGTGCTTGCCGTCCACCTCGCGCAGCTGGGGCACCTCGTCGTAGCACCGAGTGCCGTTGAGCTTCGGATAGGCGCACCGGGGATGGAACGCGCAGCCGGTCGGCACGTTGATCAGGCTGGGCGGCGTGCCCTTGATCGGCAGCAGCCGGTCGGTGCGCTCGCGGTCCAGTCTCGGCATGGAACCGAGCAGCCCCCACGCGTAGGGGTGCTGCGGCGCGGAGAAGATCTCGCCCGCCGGGCCGTACTCGGCGGTCCGGCCCGCGTACATCACCATGATGTCGTCGGCCAGCTCGGCGACGACGCCGAGGTCGTGGGTGATGATGATGACGGCGGAGTTGAACTCCTGCTGGAGGTCCCGGATCAGGTCCAGGATCTGTGCCTGCACGGTGACGTCCAGCGCCGTGGTGGGCTCGTCCGCGATCAGCAGCTCCGGGTCACACGACAGCGCCATCGCGATCATCGCGCGCTGCCGCATGCCGCCGGAGAACTGGTGCGGGTAGTCGTCCACCCGGGACGCGGGCTGCGGGATGCCCACCCGGTCGAGCATCTCGATGGCGTGCTTGCGGGCCACCGCCTTGGTCACCTTGTTGTGGATCCGGTACGCCTCGATGATCTGCGCGCCGACCGAGTAGTACGGGTGCATCGCGGACAGCGGATCCTGGAAGATCATCGCCATCTTCTTGCCGCGCAGCGACCGCACCCGCTCATCGGTGGCCTTGACCAGTTCCTCGCCGTCCAGCCAGATCTCACCGCTGATCTTCGCCTGGGAATGCTTGTGCAGCCCCATGACGGCCAGGCTGGTGACGCTCTTGCCGGAACCGGACTCGCCGACGATGCCCAGGGTCTGGCCGCGCTCCAACTGGAACGACAGGCCGTCCGCGCTCTTGACGACGCCGTCGTCGGTGGGGAAGTGCACGCGCAGGTCGCGCACCTCCAGGAACGCGGCGGGCGGCGTCGGCTCGGTGTCCACGTACCCTTCGGTGCCCGGCAGCGGGCGGACGTCCACGAAGCTGTCCGAGCTGTCCGTGTTGCTCATCAGTACCGCACCCTCGGGTCGATGACCGCGTACAGGATGTCCACGATCAGGTTGGCGAAGACCACGAAGAACCCGGCGAGCATGGTGACGCCGAGGATCTCCGGCAGATCCTGGTCGCCGATCGCGCCGATGGCGAAGCGGCCCAGACCGGGCAGCGAGAACGCCGTCTCGGTCAGCACGGCGCCACCGATCAGCAGGCCGATGTCCAGGCCGAAGATGGTCACGATGGGCGTCAGCGTAGCCCGCAGGCCGTGTTTGACCACGACTCTGCGTTCCCGCAGGCCCTTGGCCCTCGCGGTGCGGATGAAGTCCTCGTTCATCGTCTCGAGCATGCCGGCCCTGGTCAGCCGGGCGTAGAGCGCGGCGTACAGGAAGGCCAGGGTCACCCACGGCAGCACGAGCGATTCGAACCACTTGGCCGGATTCTCGGTCAGCGGGGTGTATGTGCCGGCGTCCGGGAAGAGGGGGATCGTGTCCCGGAACAGTGCCAGGGACAACAACGCCGTGAAGAAGACGGGCAGCGAGACGCCGGCCAGTGCCGCGCTCATCGCCGCCCGGTCGAACCACGAACCCCGGCGCAGCGCGGAGAGCACGCCGATGCCGATGCCCGCGACCAGCCACAGCACGGCTGCGCCGATGGCCAGCGACGCCGTCACCGGCAGCGCGGCCAACATCTGCGGCCACACGGGCTGCTGGTTGTGGAACGAGTAGCCGAAACAGGGCGGCGGGCAGTGCGCGAGGCTGGTGCCCGTGTCGTAGTTCTCGCCGGCCACGATGGTCTTGAGGAACTCCCAGTACTGGAGATAGACCGGTTTGTCCAGACCGAACTTGACGATCGCGGCGTGCAGCACTTCCGGGGTCGGGTTGCGACCGACGTACTGCGCCGCCAACTGCTCGGTGGTCTGCCCCGCGAGCCGAGGTACCAGGAAGAACACGGCGAAGGTCGCCATGCTGACGACGATCAGCATCAGCACGGCCGAGATGAGTCGCCGAATGATGAACGTGATCACTGCGGACGGCGGCGGTGGCCGACGGGTTCGCCGCCGGCCACCGGTGCCTTCACCTACCTCGGGTTGTCACGGGTTGAACTTAGTTGGCAAGGCCCATCACCGCGTAGTTGAACTGGCCGTAGGCCTGGTCGACGAACACGTTCGTCACGTTCGGATTGCGGTAGAGCAGGGCCTTCTCGTAGACGATCGGCAGGATCTCGGCGTTGGCCATGATCTTCTGGTCGATCTGCGTGTAGATCTTCGTCCTGGCGTTCGCGTCCGAGTTCTTGGCCGCGGCGTCCAGCATGGCGTTGATCTGCGGGTCGTTCGTCATCTGGATGTTGGTGTTACCGGCCGGCTTGATGCTCCGGCCGTCGACCACCTGGGACAGGAAGCCGAAACCGGACGGCCAGTCGGCACCCCAACCGGTGATGGCGATACCGATGTTGTGCGACTTCAGGTAGGCAGGAGCGCCCGCGAAGTTGGTGTAGTACTGACCCGACGGGAACTGGTCGATCTGCAACTTGATGCCGACCTTGGACAGCGAGGCCTGGAGAGCCTGACCTGCGGAGACCTCGGCGGGACGGTCACTGCGGACCGAGACGTTCATGGTGAAGCCGTTCGGCTTGCCACAGGCGGCCAGGTCCTGCTTGGCCTTGGTGACGTTGCCGTGCGGGTTCTGCAGGAAGCCGTACACGTCGGACTTGACGTAGCCGGTGTCGTTCGGCGGCAGCATCGTGGTGGCGATGTCACCACCGCCGATCGGGCCACCCATGGCGGTCTGCAGGCTGGTGTGGTCCGCCCCGTCCAGGATCGCCTTGCGGCAGTTGACGTTGTCCAGCGGTGCGACCTGCTTGTCCAGCGCGAAGTACGCCAGGAAGCCGGTGGTCGGGTTGTCGGACTGCGCCTTCAGCTTCGGGTTGCCGAGGATGCGGGCGCGACCGGCGGTCGCCACTCCACGGCCGTCCAGGTCCATGCTGAGCTGGCCGGTGAACTGCCGGGAGTCGACGTCGGCGGCCGACACGTTGTAGGCCACGTCGATCTCGTCCGCCAACTGCTTGACGGTCGGGTCACTCGCGGCGTTCCAGTTGGGGTTGCGCACCAGGGTGAAGCCCGTGTTCGGGTTGAAGCTCTTGAACATGTACGGGCCGCTGGAGATCGGGTGCGTCTGGTAGTTCGCGCCCGTGTCCTTGTCCGGGGGAACCGGAGCGGTCTGCGGCAGCGTCGCCAGGTAGTCGAACTCCGAGAACGGCTGCGACAGGTGGAACACGATCGTGGTGTCGTTCGGCGTGTCGACCGAGGTCAGACCCATCTTGTCGGGGGTCTTGTCCTTGTAGGCACCCTGGTAGCTCGGGTCGGCCAGGTACTGCTTGAAGTACGTCGGGCCGTTGGGCAGCACGTCCGGCGCGTACGCGGTGCTGCGCTCGATGGCGTACTTGACGTCCTTCGTGGTGATCGGGCTGCCGTCCTCGAACTTCAGGCCGGACCGGATGTGGTAGGTCCAGGTGAGCCCGTTGTCGGTCACCTGGCCCAGGCTGGTGGCCAGGTCGGGCACCAGCTTCAGGCCCGCCGCGCCCGGCTGGGGGGCGTAGGTGAGCAGCGGACGCGCGTACAGCCGGCTGAAGTCCCAGTTGAACGCGTAGTACGTGTTACCAGGGTCCGTCGAGTCGCCCGTGTTGGTCAGCGCCAGCTTCATCACGCCGCCCTTGTGGTTGGAGGCGTTGACGACACTGGTCATGCCGGCGTTGAAGGAGGCGGAGCTACCACTGGTGCTTCCGCTGCTCCCGCCTGACCCGCTGCCACAGGCAGCGGCCAGGCTCAGCCCGGCACAGACGGCGATGAACGCCACTGTGTGCTTACGTTTCATAACGACTGACACGCCTCCTCATGAGTTTTCTGTGTGGAGCGAGCGGTGTGAACCGAACGGCTCATCGAGATCGCGGATCCAGCGCGTCCCGCAGTCCGTCGCCGAGCAGGTTGAACGCCATCACCGAGATGAAGATCGCCAAACCCGGCACCAGGACGTACTCGGGGTCGATCGAGTAGTACTGGTTGTTCACGGCGTCGGCGAGCAGTCCACCCCAACTCGGGGTGGGCAGCCGGAGACCGACGCCCAAGAAGTCCAGAGCGGCCTCGAACAGGATATTGGTCGGAATCAGCAGGGTGGAGTAGACCAGGATCGGGCCCACCAGGTTGGGCAGGAGTTCGTGCCACAGCACGTAGAAGCTGCGGGCGCCGACGCTGCGCGACGCGTCGACGAACTCGCGCTCGCGCAGGGACAGCGTCTGGCCGCGGATGATGCGGCCGATGTAGGGCCAGTTGAAGAAGCCGATGACGAACACCAGCACGGCGACGCGCAGCGTGTTGCCGCTCAGGCCGAACGCGGAGCCGCTGGGGATGCTCTGCACGACCCCGGTCAGCGCGACGGCGAACAGCAGCAGCGGGAAGGCCAGGAAGACGTTCATCAGCCAGTTGATGACGGTGTCGACCCAACCACCGAAGTAACCGGCGATGACCCCCATGACGGTGCCGATGATGACCGACAGGACCGTGGCGCTGAACGCGACGAGCAGCGAGTACTGGGCGCCGACGAGGATCCTGGACAGCATGTCGCGGCCGAACTGCGGGTCGATGCCCAGCGGGTGCGCGAGGCTGATGCCACCGAAGAAGCCCGTGGGCGCGTCGGTGTTCACGTTGATCAGGTTCTGGTGGGGTGTCGCGATGTCGAGGAGACCGGCCTTCTGCAGGAACACCGAGGCGATGGCCAGGACGACCAGCACGATGATGACGATCCCGCCGGCCATGGCCCAGCGATCCCGCTTCAGCCGCATCCAGGCGATCTGGCCGAGCGACCGGCCCTGGATGGCCTTGGCTCCGACACCGGCCGTCGGCTGTACCTCGACCGGGGACCCGACCGGATCCCCCAACGGCTCCAACGGCGCTGCCAACGCAGTGGCCCCTTTCCGCCGGGTAGGCAGTGTGTTACGGCTCCCGTTCGGCTTCTGGCCGTGCGGGCTGTACGCGACTTTCCAATCTCGGACCGCGAGAAGGCTAGGCTCCCTGGCTGTCCGTGGCGCGATTGTGATTCAACTGTCCTCCAAACGGGGTACAGAGTACATTCAGGCGGATGACGCCTTACGTGACCAACGTGACATGATTCCGTTATCGAACCAGTTCCAGTACGGCCCGGTACAGTATCACCGCCGCCAAACAGCCCAGGTCACGTACGCCGAACAGGCTAACTCCTCGGGGTGCTCACTCCCGTACCGCTGGTGCTTCCCGGCATGACGGACAAGTCGGGCCAGGGCCAACCTGACTCCGGTCCGGATGTTACCGATCGACACGATAGCCGCCGTTCACCGCTTCGACGCGTCCCGGTCCATCAATTTCGTATTCGATTCGGTGACAGACACGGCGCGGAGTCAACCGGTTGCTAACCGCATTCATGGTTGAGCGCGGTTACGTGGATTTCGGCGATGTTGTCTCATACGCAACGCTGGGCTCGTGGGGACTCAGGAGTAGGTGAACATGCCAAGATTGGCGGATCGAATTCCGCCCCCACGAGTCCGTATCGACGAGGACGCCCATGACTGGCACTGCGCCAGCGGCCCGCCGCGATTACGGCGGCCGAACCGCTTCCCAACGCCGGGCCGAACGACGGCAGCGCCTGATGACGGCGGCGCTGGAACTGTTCGGCACCGAGGGATATCCGGCCACTTCCATCGAACGGTTGTGTGCCAGGGCGAATGTGTCCACCAGGAACTTCTACGAGGAGTTCGCCAGCAGGGAGGCCCTGCTGATCGCCCTGCACGACCAGATCACCCAGAAGGCGTTCGACGCGGTCATCGCGGCCGTCGGCGAGGTGGTCGACGAGCCGACGTCGGTCCGACTGGACCGGGCCATCGACGCCTACATCGGGACCACGTCCAGTGACCCGCGCTGGACCAGGATCGCCTACGTCGAGGTCGTCGGCGTGAGCGCGGCCGTGGAACGCCATCGCCTTGCCTGGCGGGCGAAACTGGCCCAGTTGATCGAGGCGGAGGCCACCCTGGCGGTGCAGCGCGGTGAGGCCGCCCAACGCGACTACGGCCTCACCGCGACCGCCTTCATCGGAGCGGTGAACGAACTCGTCTACCACTGGTCGATCCACGGCCGGCAGGAACCGCTGGCCGCCATCCGGGGCGAACTGACCAGGTTGGCGCTGGCCGCCCTCTCCTGACGGGTTTTCTCCGGTTCATACGAAACTTCACGACGAGTACGTCGTGGCACACACCGTGCCGTTCAGCGTGAACGACGCGGGTGACGGGTAGGCGCCGTTGTTGGCACCGGTGAATCCGATGTCAACCGAATTACCGCCGTTCGGAGCAAGCGTTGCGTTCCAGTCCAGATTGGTGACGTGCACGTTCGCACCGTCGGTGGTCCAGTTCCCGTTCCAGCCACCACTGACCGATTCGCTGTCGGTCGGGAACGAGAACGCGAGTGTCCAGCCGTTGATCGAATTCGGACCGGTGTCGGTGACCGTGATGTCGGTGTTGTATCCGGTGCCCCACCCGGTGGTCACCACGTAGTTCACCGCGCAGGTGGCTGCCCGAGGTGTGCTGGACGTGAAGGTGACCGGGTTGGACGGTGCGGACAGGTTCCCGTTGCCGTCCCTGGCCAGCACGTTCAGCGTGTAACCGGTGCCCGGCGGCAGGTTGTGCAGGGTCAGCGAGTCCGTGGTGGAGCTGCCCAGCAGTTCGCTGTCGGTGCCGAACTGGCGGTATACCTCGTAACGCACAGCCGTGCCGGTGCCCGGCGTCCACGTGACCGTGGCCTGGTCGCCGGTGACGCCGGTGACCGACGCGCCGGTCGGGGCACCGACCGTGCTGGCCGTACCGGTCGGCGTCAGCACGACCGTTTCGATGGAGTACGCCGGCAGTGTCCGGGTCGCGCTGGTGCCGGTCTCGTCGGTGGTGATCGTGGTGGCCTCGTCGCCGTAGCCGTACACCGTCGGGGTGGCGGTGCTCGGTGTGAAGCCCGCGTAATGCAACGCCACCTGGTGCGCGTTCGCCGGATCCTTGTTCACCAGCAGAACGGACAGGTCGCCGTTCGCGTTGCGCACCGCGTGCACCGCCACCATCGACGAGTCGCTGCCCGCGCGCACCATCGTGTCGCCGGGCCGGCCCACCCTGCCCAGCATGGCGAGGGCGAAGTAGCTCGGGAACGGTGTGTTCATCGGCGGTTCGGCCGTGGTGCCGACCGTGCTGCCCGACGACAGCACGCCGAAGTCGTCGAAGTCGGTGGCACCGTCGGGCGCGGTGCCGACCGCGGTCCCGCCGTTGTGCGTGTCCCACCAGTCGACGGTGAACACGCCGTGTTCCAGCGCCGTGAAGTAGGCGTCGGCGCTGAACAGCGCGTCCGGCTGGGTGTCCTCGTCCACGCCGCCGTTCATCTCGGTCATCGCGATACCGATGTGCGGCCCGTTCGGCCCGGCGTACTGGTCGATCTCCTGCCGCAGCTGGGCCAGCTCGCCGGCCACCATCGACGGCTCGGTCAGCTCGGTGGCCGCGTCGGTGGCACTGGGATACCAGTGCACGATCACGAAGTCGATGGCCGATCCGGCCAGCGACAGCACCGTCTTGTTCCAGTCACCGGCATCGCCCGCGTTGACCACGCTGTCCGGCCAGTTGCCCGGCAGGGTCAACACCGCGCCGACCTTGATCGTCGGGTCGACGGCCTTCATCGCGTCGACGTAGGAGAGCACGTTGTCCGCGTACGCCGTCGGGCTGTGGTCGGCGTGGTCGTCGGTCTCCCAGTCGGCGCCGTAGTAGCCGTTGCCGTACAGCTCGTTGCCGATCTCCCAGTACTTCGCGCCGTAGCCCTTGGTCACGTTGGCGTAGCGCACCCAGTCCGCCGCCTCCTGTGGCGAACCGGAACCGTAGTTGGCGATCAGCATCGGCTGCGCGCCGATCGTCCTGACCGTGCCCATGAACGAGTCGAAGTCGGTGCCCGGGGCGACGAAGCCGCCCGTGGCCGTGTTGTCCTGCCAGTGGTAGATGTCGCCGTAGGACCCGCCCGGGTAGCGCAGCATCCGCACGCCCGCCGTGCTGAGCAGGCCCTGGACCTGCGGGGTGTTCATCTGGCCGTCCCACACCGCGGAGTTCAGGCCGTAGCCGGTGTCCGGGATCGTGCCGAGGCCCTCGTTCGCGTTGACCGTGACGTTGACGTCCGACGGTGTGGTCGCCGCCGTCGCGACCGGCACCGCGCCTGCCATCGCGGCCGCCGTCATCGCGGCCAGCGCGATGCCGACCGCCCTGCGTGCTGAGTACATACCGGCTCCCTGGTGCGCCTGGATCGGGGCCGGGCCAGGGTGAGGTCGGGCGGACGGGCGGTCAAGGCGGCCGGTGGGCCACTCCGGCTGGTCGGCGCGAACGCTTGCGCCGCAACCGAAAATTTCAGGCACCACGTAGGCTCGGGTGCCTGCACGGACATGCGAGGAGGCAGCATGGCGAAGGCCACCGCGGATCGCCTGGCCGACCGGCTGGCGGAGATCGTCGGCCCGGACCAGGTACTGGTCGGCGACGCGATCTCGGCGGACTACGAGCACGACGAGGCCCTGACCGCGACCCCCACCCGACCCGGCTGCGTGGTGCGGCCGAGTACGGCGGAGCAGGTGGCCGAGGTGGTGCGGCTGGCCGCGGCCGACGGCGTGCCGGTCACGCCGAGAGGGTCGGGCAGCGGCATGTGCGGGGCGTGCGTGCCGACGCCGGAGTCGATCGTGGTGTCGTTCGAGAAGATGAGCTCGGTGCTGGAGATCGACACCGGGAACCACGTCGCCGTCGTGCAACCGGGTGTCACGCTGTCCGAGTTGGACGAGCGCACCGCGGCCGTCGGCCTGACCTATCCGGTGTACCCCGGTGAGCTGTCCGCCAGCCTCGGCGGCAACGTCGCCACCAACGCGGGCGGCATGCGGGCGGTGCGCTACGGGGTGACCCGCAACAACGTGCTCGGGCTGCAGGCCGTGCTGGGCACCGGCGAGCTGATCCGCACCGGCGGCCGGATCGCCAAGGTGAGCACGGGCTACGACCTGACCCAGCTGATCATCGGCTCCGAGGGCACCCTGGCACTGGTCACCGAGGCCACCCTGAAACTGCACCCCAGGCTCACCGACACCCGGACCGTGCTGGCACCGTTCACCGACCTGGACGGCGTGGTGCGCGCGGTGCCGGCGATCGTGGCCAGCGGGCTGGCGCCGAACATCCTGGAGTACATCGACGCCTTCACCATGGCCGCGATCACCTACACCACCCAGCTGTCGCTGGGCATCCCGGACGCCGTCCGCGACGCCACCCAGGCGTATCTGGTGGTGTCACTGGAGAACACGTCGACCGAGCGGGTCGGCGCCGACGTGGAACGGCTGGGCACGCTGCTGGGCGACCTGGGCGCCACCGACGTCTACGTGCTGGACGGCACGGCGGCGCACAAGCTGATCGAGGCCAGGGAGAAGGCGTTCTGGACGGCCAAGGCGGCCGGCGCGCACGACATCGTGGACGTCGTCGTGCCACGCAGCGCCATGCCGGAATTCCTGGCCAGGGCACGGGAACTGGCCCAGGAGACCGGATCCGGTGTGGCCGGCTGCGGGCACGCCGGCGACGGCAACGTCCACCTGGCCGTGTTCCAGGCCGACCCGGAGATCCGGCACCGGCTGCTGCACGACATGTTCGCCGCCGGCCTGGCGCTGGGCGGCGCGATCTCCGGTGAGCACGGCATCGGCCGGGAGAAGAAGCCGTACTTCCTGGCCCTGACCGATCCGGCGGAACTGACGCTGATGCGGCGGATCAAGCAGTCGTTCGATCCGTCGGGCATCCTGAATCCCGAAGTCATGCTGGGTACGGAGGAGACGGTATGAACGGCGCGCAGGCCCTGCTGCGGACCCTGGTGGACAGCGGGTTGGACGTCTGCTTCGGCAATCCGGGCACGTCCGAGATGCATTTCGTGGCCGCGCTGGACAGCGTCCCGTCGATGCGCGCGGTGCTGGCGCTGTTCGAGGGCTCGGTCACCGGCGCCGCCGACGGCTACGGCCGGATGACCGGTCGCCCGGCGGCCACCCTGCTGCACCTGGGTCCCGGACTGGGCAACGGCCTGGCCAACCTGCACAACGCGCGCCGGGCCCGCACGCCGCTGCTCAACGTCGTCGGCGACCACGCCACCTACCACAAGCGGTACGACGCGCCGCTGGAGTCCGACATCGACTCCGTCGCCGGCTCGGTGTCCGGATGGTTGCGGCGCAGCGAGTCGCAGGAGTCGGTGGCGACCGACGCGGCCGACGGGGTGGCCGCGGCACTGGCCGGCCAGGTGGCCACGCTGATCCTGCCGGCCGACGTGTCCTGGTCGGACGGTGCCGCACCGGCCGCACCCCGCCCGGTGCCCACGCCGGAGACGGTGGGCGATGACGTGGTGCGGGCGGTCGCCGGCGTGCTCGGCGAGGGCACCGTGCTGCTGCTGGGCGGTGTCGCGCTGACCGAGGCCGGCCAGGTGGCGGCGGCCCGGCTGGGCGTCACGACGTTCGCCGAGACGTTCCCTGCCCGGCTGCGCCGGGGAGCCGGCCTGCCGGCCGTGGAACGGTTGGGCTACCTGGCAGAACACGTGCAGCACCAGTTGACCGGTGCCCGGCACATCGTGCTCGCCGGGGCCAGGTCGCCGGTGTCGTTCTTCGCCTACCCGGGCAAGGCCAGCGACCTGGTCCCGGCGGGCTGCCAGGTGCACACGCTGGCCGCGCCGGGGCAGGACGTGGTGGGAGCACTGGAGAATCTGGCCGACCTGGTCGGCGGCACCGCGCCCGCTGCCCGGGCCGCTGCCCGGCCCGCCGTGCCGACCGGTGCGCTGACCGTGCAGAACTGGGCGGACGTGATCGGCGCGCTGCTGCCGGAGAACGCGATCATCGCGGACGAGTCCAACACGTCCGGCGTGCTGCTGCCGGTGGCCACCGCGGGTGTCCCCGCGCACGACGTGCTGACGCTGACCGGGGGCGCGATCGGCCAGGGCCTGCCGCTGGCCGCCGGCGCCGCCATCGCCTGCCCGGACCGGCCCGTGGTGTGCGTCGAGGCGGACGGCAGTGCCATGTACACGTTGTCGGCACTGTGGACACATGCCCGTGAGGGCCTCAACGTGACCACGGTCGTGCTGTCCAACCGCGCCTACGCGATCCTGCGGATGGAACTGCAGCGGGTCGGCGCCACCGGTGGCGACAAGGCGGCCGAACTGCTCGACCTGTCCCGGCCCGACCTGGACTTCGTCAGCATGGCCACCGGCATGGGCGTGCCGGCCTCCCGCGCCACCACCGGTGAGGAACTGGCGGCGCAGTTCGAGAAGGCGCTCGTCGAGCCGGGACCGCACCTGATCGAGGCGGTCGTGCCCTCGCTGATGTGACGGCACGGTGCCCGCTCCCTCGGCGAGGGAGCGGGCATCACGTCAGTCCTTCGGCCCGCCGGCCACGTAGATCACCTGGCCGGACACGAAGCCCGAGTCCTCGCCGCACAGGAACGACACGGTGTTGGCGATGTCCTCGGGCTGGCCGACCCGGCCCACCGGGATCTGCGCCGCCGCGCCCTTCTGCATGTCCTCGAAGGACACCCCGACGCGCTCGGCGGTGATCCTGGTCATCTCCGTGACGATGAACCCGGGGGCCACGGCGTTGGCGGTGACGCCGAAGCGGCCCAGCTCGATGGCCAGCGTCTTGGTGAAGCCCTGCATGCCGGCCTTGGCCGCCGAGTAGTTGACCTGGCCCCGGTTGCCCAGCGCCGACGTGGACGACAGGTTCACGATCCGGCCCCACTTGGCCTCGACCATGTGGGACTGCACGGCCCTGGTCATCAGGAACGCGCCGCGCAGGTGGACGCCCAGCACGGTGTTCCAGTCGTCGACGGTCATCTTGAAGATCAGGTTGTCGCGCAGCACGCCCGCGTTGTTCACCAGGGCGGTAGGAGCGCCGAGCCGCTCGGTGACCTCGTCCACCGCGGCCGCGACCTGGGCCTCGTCGCTGACGTCCGCGCCCACCTCGATCGCCTTGCCGCCCGCTTCGGTGATGGCGTCCACCACGGGGGCGCACGTGGCCGCGTCCAGGTCGAGGACGCCGACGTGGAAGCCGTCCCTGGCCAGTCGCTTCGCCGTCGCGGCGCCGATGCCGCGTGCCGCTCCGGTCACGATCGCTACCCGCTGGGTCACGTGTCCTCCTGTTGATCGTCGCTGCTGTGGGTCATGGCCGGACGAGCACCCTGGCCACGGTTCCGGCCGCCAGGTCGGCGAAGCCCGCCTCGATCCCGTCCAGGCCGACCTCCCTGCTCACCATGGCACGCAGATCCAGCGCTCCGGAGCGGACGTGGTCGAGGTAACCCGGCAGGTCCCGCTCCGCGTCCAGCGATCCGTTCATGCACGGCAGGATGCGGCGGGCGAACGCGAACAGTTCCAGCGGCGAGAACTCCATGACGTCGTCCTGGCGTCCGATGCCGACGATGGTCAGCGCACCACCGCGCCGGGCCAGCCTCCAGCTCTCCTTGACCGTCGAGGACAGGCCGACGCA
The DNA here is from genome assembly GCA_036273855.1 of Pseudonocardiaceae bacterium. Classification (GTDB taxonomy): domain Bacteria; phylum Actinomycetota; class Actinomycetes; order Mycobacteriales; family Pseudonocardiaceae; genus DATEPR01. Next base: position 67,745 of record DASUGU010000103.1, on the reverse strand, counting down.
GTCGAAGACGTGGTCGGCGCCCCGGCCACCGGTCAGGTCGCGGACCGCGTCGCGCACCTCCGGCCCGGCGGCCACCGCATGGGTCGCGCCGAACGTGGTGGCCAGGGTCAGCTTGTCGGCCACCCGGTCCACGGCGATGATCGGGTCGGCGCCGGCCAGCCGGGCACCGGCCACGGCACACAGTCCGACACCACCGACGCCGACCACGACGACCGACTCGCCCGCCTGGACGTCCGCCGTCTGCAGGACCGCGCCCACGCCGGTGGTCACCGCGCAGCCGAGCAGGGCGGCCAGATCCAGCGGGATGTCCTCGGGCAGCGGGTAGCACTGGTGGGCGCCGACCACGGTGTGCTGGGCGAACCCGGCGGTGGACAGACCGGGGTAGATGTCGTTGCCCTCGGCGTCCCAGCCGTAGGGGTTGGCCATCCGGTCATTGGCGTGCTCGCACAGGTGCGGCTCGCCGTGGTCGCAGAACCAGCAGTCGCGGCAGGCCGGATTCCACAGCAACAGCACCCGGTCGCCCTCGGTGAGACCGGTCACGTCCGGGCCCACCTCCGCCACCGTGCCGGCCACCTCATGGCCCAGCACCACCGGCATCCGCGACCCCAGCACGCCGGTCGCGAGTGACAGGTCGGAGTGGCACAGGCTGGCCGCGGCCACCCGGACCAGCACCTCGCCGGGGCCGGGAGCCCGCAGTTCCACGGGTTCCACCGACACCGGGCCGCCCGCCTCGCGGATCACGGCTGCCGTCGTCGCACGTCGTTCCGACACCACACCTCCACAGAACCGAACACCGTTCGGACAACGAGATCAGCCAACACAACCACAGCACCTCGATGGCCGGCAAGGTCGGCCTGCCGGGCGGGAGTTACGGTTGGGACGCGACACCGGAGGCGACACATGGACATGACCGCGCTGGCCCCGCTGACCTGGGCAAGGGCCCTGGGCACCTGGCGGTTCGGCCCGGTGACGGACGTCATCGTCGTGGTGGCGGCAGTGCTGTACCTGCACCGCGCCTACCGCACCCTGCCCCGCCAGGGCCAGGCGTGGCCGGTCGGCCGGACGGCGTCGTTCCTCGGCGCCCTGGTGGTTCTCGCGATCACCCTGCAGAGCGCGATCGACGTGTACGGGCACGAGCTGTTCTGGCTGCACATGATCGAGCACCTGCTGCTGATCATGGTGGTGCCGGTGCTGGTGATCCTGGGCCAGCCCGTGCGGCTGGTGTACACCGGTGACGACGCTGTCGCCCGGCGCACGGCCGCCGCGCTACGCGGCCGGGTGGTGTCGTTCCTGACGTTCCCGCTGGTGGGCCTGGTGCTGTACGCGGCCGTGCTGGTGGGCACCCACCTGTTCGGGTTCCTGCCGGCGATGGTCGCCCACCCATGGCTGCACTACGTCGAGATCGTCCTGTATCTGGTCAGCGGGTACCTGTTCTTCGTGCCGCTGCTGGTGCACGAGCCGATCAAGCGGGAGTTGTCCTACCCGCTGCGGGTCTTCCTGCTGCTGGTGGGCATGACGGCGGACACCGTGGTCGGCGTGCTGCTGATGATCCAGGCGCACGCGATCGACTTCGCCCACCGCTCGTGGGGCCCGTCGCCGCTGTCCGATCTGCACACCGGCGGCGGCATCATGTGGGTGGTCGGCGACGGCCTGATGTTCGGCGTCACCGTGCTCGTGGTCGGCGCGTGGATGCGGGACACGGAACGGCAGAACGACACCGGCAAGTGGCTGGAGGCGGCCCGCCGCTCGACACTGGCGAACCTCGGGGTGGACGCGGTCGACGCGGACGACGACAACGCCAGGATCGACGACGACGATGCCGCCCTGGCCGCCTACAACCGGATGCTGGCCAAGCTCAATCAGCGGGCGGAGGGGCGCTGACCGCGGCCCTGCCCCTGATCAGCGCGGTGATGCCGAGCACGCCGGCCAGCGGCAGCAGCACCAGGCCGGGCAGCTGGTAGCGCCAGGAGAACTCGAACAGCGCCGCCGTGAACAGCACGGTGAACACGACCCCGGTGGTCAGCAGGGTCACGCCGGCCAGCCCGGAGCGCCGCCCGCGCCTGCTGAAGCCGCCTATCAGTCCCAGCACGAGCATGCCGAACAGCAGCGGACCCGGCGTGTAGCCGCCGAACTGGTAGTAGTGCAGGAACGCGGCCAGCGGGGCGATCGTGTGCAGCGGCTTGTGCCCGTACTTGACGGCGTAGGCGTTGGTCTGTTCGAACGCGCCGTCCGGGTTCGACGTCGGGTCCACGGTGAACACCGGCGTCGTCTTGGAGAACTGCCACAGCCACGTGGGTGGGTCGCCGGGCAGGCTGAAGTGGTAGGGCAGGAAGCCCTTGCCGAAGTCCTCCAGCACGGCCACCGCCACGGTCACCGGCTGGTGCAGGATCACCTGCTTGGCGAACTTCTTGTCCAGGTCGTAGATCGTTTCACCGGGCGGGACGTAGCCGGGCCAGCCGGGCCGGAAGCCGTCCAGGTGGGAGTAGACGTTGGTGCCCAGCCGATGGCCCAGCGGCTCCTTCGGGCACAGCTGCTGGAGCACCTCGTCCAGATCGAGCTTCGAGCAGTCGGCGACCTCGGCGGTGCGACCGTAGATGGCGTTGCCGGACGCGGTGTTCAGACCCCAGTAGCCGGCCTTGGAGTGGAAGTAGGTGGCGTACGCGGCGACCACCACGAGGAAGCAGCCGCCCAACGCGCCGACCCGGGCGGCGATCCGCCGCCAGCCACCGGGCACCCGCCACTGCCGGCCGGCCAGTACCGCGTAGATCGCCACCGGGATGATCACGCTGATCGCCACGATCCGGATGGTCATGGCCAGACCGACGGCCAACCCGGCCAGGGCGAACCAGCCGGCGGCCGGCACCTGCCTGCCGAGCAGCAGCCACAGCAGCACCACCAGCATGACTTCCAGCCACACGTCGGTCAGCACCTGCTGCTCGATCTGCAACTGGTAGGCGTCCAGCAGCACCGGTGCCGTGGCCAGCGCGGCCAGCCAGCGCCGGGCGCCCAGCTTGCGACCCAGGTGGTAGATCAGCAGCGCCATGCCGATGCCGGCGACGTGCTGGACCGCGACGACCAGGCCGACACCGCCCAGCGGCACCAGCGGCTTGAGGATGTACAGCGAGTAGCCGATCGGGTCCAGGTACTGCGGGTTCTCCGGACCGATGTTGTCCAGGTACCGGTAGGCGTCGGTGTAGAAGATCGCCGGCTGGTAGGCCAGCCACGTCACTACGCGCAGGCCGATGCCCAGCACCAGGAACACGCCGAACAGCCAGTGCGCCCGCACCAGTCCGCGCCAGCCACCCCGATCCGGGGTGGCCTTCTCCGGGGTCCCGTCCGTGTCGGACGGGACCGTCACCGTGGCCGTGCTCGCCTGTGCTGCCCGCATGTCGCCGATCATTCTGCCAACCCGGGCAGGACCGACCGACGGAGGTACCTACACACGGGCATGTCGGCAACGTAGCGGGCGACCCTGTGAAGCGACTGAAACGCGGCTCTCCCAGCCTGGGAAATGGCTAAGTTCAGAAGGTCGCGGGCGGCTCCCAGTCCGGTCGCAGCGGCATGCCGGAGCGGCTGCCGTCCAACCGGACGCCCAGGATCTGGTGCAACTGGATCTCGTTGCGGTCGAAGCCCAGCCGGGACGCGGCCATGTAGAGGCGCCACACCCTGGCCGTGCCGACGCCGACCTCGCGCACCGCCTCGGTCCAGTGGTCCTCCAGGTTGGCGCACCACGCGGCCAGCGTCTTGGCGTAGTGCTCGCGCAGGTTCTCCTGGTGCCGCACCTCGAAGCCGGTCTCCTGCATGCGGCCGACCAGTTCGCCGGACGTCTCCAGCTCACCGTCCGGGAACACGTACCGGTCGATGAACGCCCCGGTCCGGGCGCCGTGCGCGCTGTTGGGCCGGGTGATGCAGTGGTTGAGCAGCCGGGCGCCGGGCCGCAGCTTCCCGTACAGGAAGCTGAAGTAGCCGGGCAGGTTGGCCTGGCCGATGTGCTCGGTGAGGCCGATGGAGCTGACCGCGTCGAACGACGTCTCGGCGACGTCCCGGTAGTCGCCGTGCCGCACCTCGGCCAGGTCGGACAGGCCACGGTCCACAATGGCCCGCTGCGCCCACTCGGCCTGCCGCTGGGACAGGGTCACACCCAGTGCCTTGACGCCGTAGTGCTTGGCGGCGTGCATCACCATGCCGCCCCAGCCGCAGCCGACGTCCAGCAGCCGCATCCCGGGCCGCAGCCCCAGTTTCCTGGCCACCAGGTCGAACTTGTGCTCCTGGGCCTGTTCCAGGGTGGCGTCCTCGGTGGGGTAGCACGCGCAGGTGTACGCCATGGACGGTCCCAGCACCCACTCGTAGAAGGCGTTGGACACGTCGTAGTGGTGCGAGATGACCTTGCTGTCCCGCGCCTTCGAGTGCCGCCTGCCGAACGCGCCGAGCCGGGACAGGCCGGCCCGGCTGCGCCGCTCCTGCTCCGGTGGCCGCACCGGCCACCACAGCCGGGCGGCGAGCAGCCGCAGCGCCAGTTGCGGGCGGACGTCGGCCGGGATGTCGGCCAGGGTCATCTCGGGCAGGCTGGCCAGTGCCGTGTAGACGTCGCCGTCCACGTCCAGGGCCCCGGACACGTACGCCCTGGCCAGGCCGAGCTCGCCGGGTGCGGACGCCAGATGGGACAGCGCGAGCGGCGAACGGACGATCAGTCGGACGGGCGCGTCGGTCGCACCGGACCGGCTTCCGTCGTAGGCGGCGAACTCGATCGGCACGTCGGGACCCACCAGCCTGGTAGCGACATCGGCCAACCCCATGGTGCGGCTCCTTCCAGACACCCTGAACCTGCGGTCAACGATTTCCGACGCACTTGTCGTAAAGGTCGGGAAGCCGGTCGTCCGGGTCGTATTCCCGCTTCATCTTCTGGTACGCGTCACCGTTGTAGTGCTCCCAGAACGTCTCGGGCGAGTAGAACGACGTGGAGTACAGCGACTTGTGGCCGTCCAGTTCGGCCACCTTGTCCTCGATCAGACGGTTGTGGGTGCCGTCCGGGTCGCCGGGCCGCAGCGGCACGGTCGCCCAGAACCCTACGTTCACGTAGAGCTCGCCGGGCGACAGCGGATACAGCGGCCAACCGTTGTCCGATCGCAACCTGATCGGGCACAGCCAGATCGGGCTGATCCCGATCTCGCGGTGGAAGAAGTCGAGGAACTCCGCCAGCCGGCCGACCGGGATCTCCACGTCCTGGATCACGGCCTCGTGGGCGGGCAGGCCGCGCGCCGCGTACACCTTGTCGGACAGCCGGTGCCTGCGGTCGAAGGCGACCATCCGGCGGTACACGTCGGACCGGAGGTACTGGCGCGGCCAGAACCGCCGGATCACCGGGTTCTGCACGCCGAACACCCGCGAGCACCAGAACCAGTCGGTGTCCCAGCGCCAGAGGTAGTCACGGACAGTGAGAAAGTCCTCCGCCCGGTCGCCGACCGACCGGTAGAAGATCTGCTGCCCCGTGTAATCGCTCGTGTACGGGGCGTCGTCAGTGAATGTGCCCAGGGTCAGGTAGTGGCGGTCCGCATGGAAGACAGTCCCGTCCACGAAGTGGACAGGCTGTCCCCCGAACGAGTGAGATTCACAGATTTCCCCGATGGCGGTGGCGCACTCGGCGGCGGTCCGGAACGGGACGTGCCGCAGCCGCACGTAGGGCCGCACCCGCTCCAGCTCGATCCGCAGTCGCAGCGAGTAACCGAGGGTGCCGTAGGAGTTGGGGAAGGTCCGGAACAGGCCGGCGTGCTCGTTGTCCGGCCTGGCCACGACCACTCTGCCGTCACCGGTGAGGACCTCCGCCTCCAGCAGCGACTCGTGCGGCAGGCCGTTGCGGAAGGACGTCGACTCGATGCCCAGGCCGGCCACCGCGCCACCCAGCGTGATGGTCTTGAGCTGGGGCACGACGAAGGGCATCAGCCCGTGCGGCAGCGTGGCGTCGACCAGGTCCTCGTAGGTGGTCATCCCGCCCACCTCCGCGACCTGCTCGTCCGGGTCGACGGACAGCACGGAACGGAACCGGCTCACGTCCAGTCCGGGCGCCGAGGACGGCTCCCGGAAGCGAAAGAGGTTCGAGGTGGGTTTGGCCAGCCTCACCGGGGAACCCTCTGGCAACGCGGAGTAAGCTCCGCGGAGCGTCGCGACGGCAGCGCGATGGCTGTCCAGGTCTACTCCGTCGAGGTAGGCGCCCATGACCACCGATGCTATTGCCCGGTGCCGTTCTGGTCACGGCACGAGCATCCGGCGGTGGTGTGATCTCAGTATCTCGGTGATCTCGGTGCCCGCCGCACGGCGCCTGAAGACTCGTCTCGGTATGTGTGATCTGGAGTCGCCAGGACAACGTTCCCGACGCTCGAACGTCTTAACGTATGGGGACTAGGCACACACGGTAAGAGGGGCAGATGCAGGACGGCAACGGAATGGGCCGCCGACACCGTCGGGCGGCGATCAGCGTGATCGGACTGGCAGCGGCCGCGGTTGTCCTGGCCGCGTGCTCGTCCGGACCGAGTCCGACCGGGACCACCACCGGTGAGGCGCTGGGCGGACAGCAGGACGCGAGTCAGACGCGCTCCGCGACGCCCAGCCAGGCGGCCCTGGCCTCGGTCAGCATCACGCCGAACGCGGGCAAGAACATCAACCCGACCACCCCGATCGTGGTGAAGGCCAGCAACGGGACGCTGTCCAGCGTCACGGTGGTCAACACCGTGAAGGGCACCCACGTCACCGGCGACTTCTCCGCCGACAAGACGACGTGGACGTCGAACGAGGACCTCGGCTACGGCTCGACGTACGCGGTGAACGCGGTCGGCACGAACAAGGACGGCAGGTCGACCAACCAGCAGAGCACGGTCAGCACGCTCGACCCGGCCAAGGTCGCCTACCCGAACATGATCCCGGCACCCGCCTCGGTGACCAGCATCGGCGTCGGCCAGCCCGTGGTGTTCCAGTTCGACCAGCCGGTGGCCAACAAGAAGGCCGTGCAGGCCGCGCTGACGGTCCAGACCAGTCCGTCCCAGCCGGGCTCCTGGTACTGGATCTCCGACCGCCAGGTCGACTACCGGGCCCAGGAGTTCTGGCAGGCCGGCACCACGATCAACGTGACCGCGAAGGTCTACGGACTCGACTTCGGCAACGGCGTCTTCGGCGCCGAGGACCGCCAGGTCGCGTTCCACGTGCACGACGCCTGGATCGCCAAGGCCGACGGCAGGACCGAGAAGATGAACATCTACGACAACGGTCACCTGGTCAAGACGATGCCCATCAGCATGGGCAAGCAGTCGACCCCGACCAAGGTCGGCGTGCACGTCATCTCCTCGCGCAACCAGAAGGTGCAGATGAACTCGTGCACCTACGGCGTGTGCCCGCCGGACCCGAGGGCCTACAACGAGACCGAGTACTGGGCCGAGCGCATCTCCAACAGCGGCGAGTTCGTGCACGAGAACCCGGCCACGGTCGGCGTGCAGGGCTCGGCCAACGTGTCGCACGGCTGCATCAACCTCAGCCAGGCCAACGCCGAGTGGTTCTTCAACCACCTGGGCATCGGCGACGTCGTCGAGGTGACCAACTCCGGCGGCCCGAAGATGCCGGTCTGGGACATGTACGGCGACTGGGGCGTGTCCTGGTCGACGTGGGAGGCGGGCAACGCCTGAGCCAGTTCGCTGATCGCCTGCGGTCCATCCTGGTGTTCGGCGGGGACCTACCCACGTTCGACGTGTCGTGGGTACCCGCCGAACCCACCGGACTGTTCGCCACCTGGCTGACCGAAGCCGTCGCCGCAGGTGTCCCGGAACCCCACGCCAGCATCCTGTCCACAGTGGATGCCGACGGTCACCCGGACGCGCGCGTGCTCATCCTGAAGGACGTCACCACCGAGGGCTGGTGGTTCGCCAGCAGCGCCAACAGCCCCAAGGGCATGCAGCTGGCCGCGTGCCCCTTCGCCGCCATGACCTGGTACTGGCCCGGCCAGGGTCGCCAGATCAGGGTGCGCGGCGAGGTCCACCCGGCGAGCGCCGAGGACAGCGCCGCCGACTACCTGGCCAGGGCACCGGGCGGCCGGGCCGAGGCATTGGTGGGCCGGCAGAGCGAGCCGCTGCGCGACCATGCTCAACTGGCGGAGGCGTTGGCAGCGGCCGAATCGGAGCTGAACCGCCACCCGGACCTGGTCGCCAAGGACTGGACCCGTTACGTCCTGTCCCCCACCGAGGTCCAGTTCTTCCAGGGCGACGCCAACCGCCACCACGTCCGCGTGCGCTACACCCGAACCGGCGACAACTGGACCCACACCCTCCTCTGGCCCTGACCGCACCCTCGGCACGGACCAGCGCTGATCACCTGATGCACCGGGTTCCCGTGCGCCACTCCATCCACCACTGACGCTCGCGGCGCCAGGCGAGCCGCCATGTGAGCCGGGAGCCCACCCGTAGTGGCCGTCAGCGCGGCAGTTGGGCGTTGAGGCGCGCGGCCTGGCGGGTCAGGTGGTCGCGTTCGGCCAGGTTGGCGGCCTGGTGGGCCGCCTCGGTGTACAGCCGGGCGGCCGTTGCCAGATCGCCATCGCGTTCGTGCAGGTACGCCGCCACCGCCGCGTACCGGGGCAGGGAGTGGTCCAGCGGCCCGAGTGCCGTCAGGCCGGCGCGGGGGCCGTCGGCCTCGCCGACCGCCACCGCACGGTTGAGCAGGACGACCGGGCTGTCGGTCAGCCGCACCAGCTCGTCGTACCACTCGACGATCTGCACCCAGTCGGTCTCCTCGGCCACCCGCGCGTCGGCGTGCAGGGCCGCGATGGCGGCCTGGGCCTGGAACTCGCCCAACTGGTCCCGGGCCAGCGCGGCCTGCAGGATCTGGACGCCCTCGGCGATCAGGGACGTGTCCCACCGCGCGCGGTCCTGCGAGGCGAGCGGCACCAGGCTGCCGTCGGGCTCGGTCCGGGTGGCGCGCCGGGCGTGGTGCAGCAGCATGAGGGCGAGCAGGCCCGCCACTTCGGGGTGGTCGATCACCGTGGCGAGTTGCCTGGTCAGCCGGATGGCCTCGGCGGCCAGGTCCACGTCACCGGAGTAGCCCTCGTTGAACACCAGGTAGAGGACGCGCAGCACGGTGGCCACGTCGCCCGGCTGGTCGAACCGCACGCCGGACACCGTGCGCTTGGCCCGGCTGATGCGCTGCGCCATGGTCGCCTCGGGCACCAGGTACGCCTGGGCGATCTGGCGGGTGGTGAGCCCGCCGACCGCGCGCAGCGTGAGCGCGACCGCGGACGACGGGGTCAGCGACGGGTGGGCGCACAGGAAGTAGAGCTGGAGCGTGTCGTCGACCGAGGGCGCGGGACCGGGCGCCGGCTCGACGACGTCCTCCCGCCTGCGGCGGGCGGTGTCCGCGCGGGCGGCGTCCAGGAACTTGCGCCAGGCCACGGTGACCAGCCAGCCCTTCGGGTCCCGTGGCGGGTCGGCGGGCCAGACGCGGACCGCCTCGACCAGCGCTTCCTGCACGGCGTCCTCGGCCGCCGCGAAGTCGGCTCCGCGGCGGACGAGGATCCCGAGCACCTGTGGTGTGAGGCCGCGGAGCAGTTCCGCGTTCATTCCGTGATGGTGGGATGCGTGCCAAGGAACGGCCGCACTTCGAGCCACTCGTGGATCGGCCTGCCACCGGCCCCCGGCGCGGCCGACAGCTCCCCGGCCAGCTCGATGGCGCGCTCGTAGCTGTCGACGTCGATCACCATCCAGCCGGCGATGACGTCCTTGGTCTCGGCGAACGGGCCGTCGGTCACCGGCGGGCGGCCCTCGCCGTCGTACCGGACGAACATCCCGTCCGGGGCCAGCGCCTGGCTGTCGACGAACTCGCCGGTCTGCTCCAGCCTGGCCGCGAAGTCGTTCATGTACCCGACGTGCGCGGCGATCTCCTCGGGCGTCCACCGGTCCATGGGCACGTCGTTGACCGCGGCCGGAGCGCCTCGGTAGTGCTTGAGCAGCAAGTACTTGGCCATCGTGGTTCTCCTCGGTGTCGGTGCGACCCGGTGTGGGTCACGCTCACCGCCGGGGACGGAGCTCGGATCAGGTTCTCGACATCCCTACAGACCCAGTTCCCTGGCGATCAGCATCCGCTGCACCTCGCTGGTTCCCTCGCCGATCTCCAGGATCTTCGCGTCCCGGTAGAACCGCCCGACCGGGTACTCGTTCATGAAGCCGTAGCCGCCGAACACCTGGGTGGCGTCCCGGGAGTTGTCCATCGCCGCGTTCGACGCGACCAGCTTGGCCACGGCGGCGTCCTTCTTGAACGGCTCGCCGCGCAGCATCTTCGCGGCCGCGTGGTAGTAGGCCAGCCGGGCGGTGTGCGCGCGGACCTCCATGTCGGCGATCTTGAACTGGATGGCCTGGTACTGCCCGATCTGGTGGCCGAACGCCTCCCGCTCGTGGGCGTAGCGGACGCACTCGTCGACGCAGCCCTGGGCCAGGCCGACGGACAGCGCGGCGATCGCGACCCGGCCCTCGTCGAGGATCGACAGGAACTGGGCGTAGCCCCGGCCGCGCTCGCCGAGCAGGTTGGCGGCCGGCACCCGGCAGTCCACGAACGACAGTTCACGGGTGTCCGACGCGCTCCACCCGACCTTGGAGTACTTCTTCGACACGGTGAACCCGGGCGTGCCGGCCGGCACGATGATCGCGGAGATCTCCTTGCGGCCGTCCGGCCGGGTGCCGGTCACGGCGGTCACGGTGACCAGCGCGGTGATGTCCGTGCCGGAGTTGGTGATGAACGCCTTCGACCCGTTGATCACCCAGGTGTCACCGTCCAGAGTGGCCGTCGTGGCGGTGGCGCCGGCGTCCGAGCCGCCGCCCGGTTCGGTCAGGCCGAAGGCGCCCAGGTGCTCGCCGGCACACAGCGCGGGCAGCCACCGCTGCTTCTGCTCGTCGGTGCCGAACCGGTGCAGCGGCATGGCACCCAGCGACACGCCGGCCTCCAGCGTGATCGCCACCGACGAATCGACCCTGCCCAACTCCTCCAGCGCCAGGCACAGCGCGAAGTAGTCACCGCCCATACCGCCGTGCTCCTCCGGGAACGGCAGGCCGAACAGGCCCATCCGGCCCATGCCGGCGACGATCTCGTACGGGAACTCGCCCCGCTCGTAGAAGTCGCCGATCACGGGCGCCACCTCGCGGCGGGCGAAGTCCTCGACCGTCTTGCGTAGTGCGTCGTGGTCGTCGTCGAGTCGGTAGTCGATCATGGCTGTTCCTCCGGGGTCACCAGAGCCAACGGTTCGTCCAGGGCCACCTGTTGGCCGGTGTGGACGTACAACTCGGAGACAACGCCGTCCACCTGTGCGGTGATCGTGTGCTCCATCTTCATCGCCTCGACGACCAGCAGCGGGGTGCCCGCCGTGACCTGGTCGCCTGCCGCCACCCGGACGGCCAGGACCGTGCCGGGCATCGGGCTGGTCAGCGGGCCGAGCGTGACGCCGTCGGCGGTTGTCGCGGACAGCCGCTCGGTCTCGGTCAGCGGCCAGGCGCGGCCGTCCACGCCCAGCCACACGACGGCACCGTCCTGCGCGCAGGCGTAGGCGCGGGTGGTGCCGCCGATGTCCACCACCAGGTCGGTCCCGTCCTGGCGGGCCGAGGCGCGCACCGGGTCGGCGTCGCCCACGGCCACCTCGGCGGCGGCCGCCCGGCCGCGCAGCCGTACCGACACCGGTTCCCGCCCGGCCACCGCGATCAGCCACGTCGTCCAGGCGTGTTCGCCCAGCCGCCAGCCGCCGGGCAGGTCCCACGGGTCGCCGCCGGTCGGCTCGGCGGCCAGCGCCCGCTCCAGCGCGGCGGCCACCAGGAGGTCGGCCGGGGGTTCGTCGGCGACCAATGCGTCCATCGACCGTTCCACCAGACCGGTGTCCAGCCGGCCGGCGACCACGTCCTCGTCGGCCAACAACCGTTGCAGGAAGCCGAGATTGGTGGTCACGCCGAGGATCCGGGTGGACCGCAGGGCAGCGGAGAGGGTGCGCAGGGCGTCGTCGCGGGTGGGGCCGTGGGCGATGTACTTGGCCAGCATCGGGTCGTAGTCGCTGCTCACCACGAGGCCGGGGATCAGTGCCGAGTCGACCCGGACGCGGTCGACCGGTTCGCGCAGGGCGAGCACCCGGCCGCCGGTGGGCAGGAAGCCGCGGGTCGGGTCCTCGGCGTAGACGCGCACCTCGACGGCGTGGCCGGACGGCGGCCCGACCGGCACGGTCAACCGCTCGCCGGCCGCCACTCGCAGTTGCTGCTCCACCAGGTCGATGCCGGTGACCAGTTCGGTGACCGGGTGCTCGACCTGCAGCCGGGTGTTCATCTCCATGAAGAAGAACTCGTCCGGCCGGTCGGCGGACACGATGAACTCCACCGTGCCCGCGCCGGTGTAGCCGACCACCTTGGCCGCGTCCACCGCGGCCTGGCCCATCCGCTGCCGGGTGGGCTCGTCCAGGAACGGCGACGGAGCCTCCTCGACGATCTTCTGGTGCCGCCGTTGCAGGCTGCACTCGCGTTCGCCCAGGTGCAGCACGGTGCCGTGGGTGTCGGCGAGCACCTGGATCTCGATGTGCCTGGGTGAGCTGACGAACCGCTCCACCAGCAGGGTGCCGTCGCCGAAGGACGATGTCGCCTCCCGCCGTGCGGACGCGATGGCCTCGGTGAGCTCACCGGCCCCGGTCACCAGTCGCATGCCCTTGCCGCCACCGCCGGCGGATGGCTTGAGCAGCACGGGAAAACCGATCTCGGCGGCAGCGGCGGCCAACTGGTCGTCGGTCATGTCCGGCTCGGTCCGGCCGGGCACCACCGGCACGCCGGCCTGCGCCACGGTCAGCTTGGCGCGGATCTTGTCGCCCATCGCCTCGATGGCGCCCACCGGCGGCCCGACGAACACCAGCCCGGCCCGCTCGCACGCGGCGGCGAAGGCGGCGTTCTCGGACAGGAAGCCGTAGCCGGGATGCACGGCCTGGGCACCGGTTTCCCGTGCCGCGTCGACGATCCGGTCGATGGACAGGTAGCTCTCGCTCGCCCTGGCCGGGCCGATCCCCACGGCGACGTCGGCGGCCAGCACATGCTTGGCCCGGGCGTCCGGGTCGCTGTACACGGCGACCGACCGGATGCCCATCCGCCGCAGGGTGTCGATCACCCGGACGGCGATCTCCCCTCGATTGGCGACCAGGACGGTGTGAAACATCGGTCCCTCACATCCGGAAGACGCCGTAGCCCACCGGGGGCAGGGGCGCGTTGGCGGCGGCGGACAGCCCGAGGCCCAGGACCATGCGGGTGTCCATCGGGTCGATCACGCCGTCGTCCCACAGCCGGGCGGTGGCGTAGTAGGGGTTGCCCTGGTCCTCGTACTGCTGGCGGATCGGGTCCTTGAACGTGGCCTCGTCGTCGGACGACCACGGTTCGCCCCGGGCGGCGAGCTGGTCGGCACGGACCGTGGCGAGCACGGACGCGGCCTGCTCACCGCCCATCACCGAGATCCGCGCGTTGGGCCACATCCACAGGAAGCGGGGCGAGTACGCCCGACCGCACATCGAGTAGTTGCCGGCGCCGAACGAGCCGCCGATGATCACGGTGAACTTCGGTACCCGGGCGCACGCCACCGCGGTGACCATCTTGGCGCCGTGCTTGGCGATCCCGCCCGCCTCGTACTCGCGGCCGACCATGAACCCGGTGATGTTCTGCAGGAACACCAGCGGGATCGACCGCCGGTCGCACAGTTCGATGAAATGCGCGCCCTTCATGGCCGACTCGCTGAACAGCACGCCGTTGTTGGCCACGATCCCCACCGGGTGGCCGTGGATGGCGGCGAACCCGGTGACCAGGGTGCCGCCGTACTCCTTCTTGAACTCGGCGAACCGGCTGCCGTCCACGATCCGCGCGATCACCTCGCGCACGTCGTAGGGCGTCCGCGAGTCGGTCGGCACCACCCCGTACAGCTCACCGGGGTCGACGGCGGGTGCCTCGACCGGCGAGACGTCCCATGGGCGGTCGGCTCGCGGGCCGAGCGTGTCGACGATGGACCGGACGATCCGCAGCGCGTGCGCGTCGTCGTCGGCCAGATGGTCGGTGACGCCGGAGATCCGCGAGTGGACGTCGCCGCCGCCCAGCTCCTCGGCGGTGACGACCTCGCCGGTGGCCGCCTTCACCAGCGGCGGTCCGCCCAGGAAGATGGTGCCCTGGTTGCGGACGATCACGGCTTCGTCGCTCATCGCCGGCACGTAGGCGCCGCCCGCGGTGCACGAGCCGAGCACGGCGGCGACCTGCGGGATGCCCAGGCCGGACATGGTGGCCTGGTTGTAGAAGATGCGGCCGAAGTGCTCGCGGTCCGGGAACACCTCGTCCTGCCTGGGCAGGAACGCGCCGCCGGAGTCGACGAGGTAGACGCAGGGCAGGCGGTTGTGCAGCGCCACCTCCTGGGCGCGCAGGTGCTTCTTCACCGTCATCGGGTAGTAGGTGCCGCCCTTGACGGTGGCGTCGTTGGCCACGACGACGCACTCGCGACCGGAGATCCGGCCGACGCCGGTGATGATCCCGGCCGACGGGGCCTCGTCGCCGTACATGCCGTTGGCGGCCAGCGCGGACAGCTCCAGGAACGGCGAACCGGGGTCGAGCAGGGCGTCCACCCGGTCGCGCGGCAGCAGCTTGCCGCGTTCGACGTGGCGCTGCCTGGCCCGCTCCGGACCACCGCGGGCGGTCTCGGCGAGCCGGGCGCGCAGTTCGTCGGCCAGCGCGGTGTGCGCCTTGACGTTGCGCCGGAACGCCTCCGACGTGGTGTCGGCAGCGGTACGCAGTACAGGCGCGTCCATGGTCCCTCGCCTCCGCCGGCGTGCTGACGTTAGTGAACGTTAACACGCCGGCGGGGCCACGCGCTCAGCCGGTGACGGAGTCCACTGCTGGGAGGTAGCCGCCGGAGTAGCCGGCCGGGGTCGGGTGGTACGAGTCGGTGATGTGGGTGAAGTCGACGCTGTGCAGCCACGACGTGCCCGACGAGCAGATCTCGTGCGTGCTGAAGGCGTTGCGCACGTCGACGAAGTGGAAGCCGGCGAACTTGGCCACCTCACCCGAGATGGTGGTGTCGATCAGGTCCGAACCACCGTTGATGTCGGTCCGCTTGGTGTTGGACAGGCCCACGATGCACGAGCCGGGTACCTGGTAGAAGCGCGGGTAGCCGGTCACGATCACCGTGGCGTTGGGCGCGTGCGAGCGGACCGTGCTGTACACACTGTCCAGCCGCCCGGGCAGGGTGGTGCGGACGAAGTTCTCCGCGCTGTTGATCTCACTGGCGCACCCCGAGTCGCTGTCCAG
Organism: Pseudonocardiaceae bacterium; assembly: GCA_036273855.1. Classification (GTDB taxonomy): domain Bacteria; phylum Actinomycetota; class Actinomycetes; order Mycobacteriales; family Pseudonocardiaceae; genus DATEPR01. The sequence continues at coordinate 52,431 of DASUGU010000103.1, read as the reverse complement.
GATGCAGTCCTCGAACACCGTCGTGAAGCCGGCGTCGTTGCCGCCGATGGTGATCGTGACCAGGGTGGTCGACGCGCTCAGGCCGCCGAGCTGGCCGGAGAGCAGGCTGCTGGTCGTGGCGCCGGAACAGGCCGCCAGGTCGAACGAGGCCGTGCCGTGTGCCGCCGCCCAGAGTCCGGGGTAGCCCTCGGGGCTGCGGTCACAGCTCGTGCCGTCACTGATGTAGTCGTCGGTGCCGACACCGGATGCGTAGGAATCACCCAGTGCCACGTAATTGGTACCGGCGGCGGACGCCGGTACCACAACGGAGAGCACCGCCGCGACGGCCAGAACCGTCGCGCCGGCAAGTGTTCGAGCCAGACGCATGGCGCCTCCTTGGGCCAAGCCCCAACAGGTCCATTCATCAATACCAAGCGCTGACCAAATCCGACAGAATATCGTCAATAGTTAACCGACTGACTGGTAAATACCTCGTCGGTGCACCGGAACGTCCGGGCGACGTCGCTGATCCGTTGCCGCCCGGCCACTTCCGGGCGATCGGGCGGACACCGGCGAGGCAGGCGGTTAACCTGCGCTAACCTGACGTCGTGCCGCACGCAGCCGATCCGAAGCCGACCCGGCGCGACCAGATCCTGGCCGCGGCGGCCGAGTTGTTCGCCCGGAGCGGGTTCCACGGCGTCGGCATCGACGACATCGGCTCCGCGGTCGGCATCTCGGGTCCGGCGCTGTACCGGCACTTCCGCAGCAAGGACGCGATGCTCGGCGAGATGCTCACGTCGATCAGCGACTACCTGCTGGCCGGCGGCCTGCGCACGGTCGAGGCGATCCCGGATCCGGCGCCGGCACTGGACGGGCTGATCCGCTTCCACGTCGCCTTCGCGCTGGACAACCCGGCGCTGATCACCGTGCAGGAGCGCAGCCTGGCCAATCTCGGCGAGCCGGACCGCCGCCGGGTGCGCGCGATGCAGCGGCGCTATGTCGAGACGTGGGTCCAGACGATCACCTCGGCGGTGCCCGGCACCGAGGAGCCGGGCGCCCGTGCCGCGGCCCACGCCGTGTTCGGCCTGATCAACTCCACCCCGCACAGCACCCATCTGGGCCGCGATCAGATGGCGGAACTGTTGTTCCGCATGGCGAGAGCGGCCCTGGTCAGCCCCGGTAGCCTCGTCGATCCGTCTGGCCCATCTGACACCATGAGCACAGGGGTCGACACGGGGGTCACGGCGGAGGAGTCGGAACGTGAGGTCAGTGCCTGACGGCCCGTCACCCGTGCTCGGGCTGCGCGAGCGGAAGAAGGCGAGGACGCGGGCCGCCATCCGGGAGCACGCCATGCGCCTGTTCCGGGAGCAGGGCTACGCCGAGACCACGGTCGACCAGATCGCCGACGCGGCCGAGGTGTCCCCCAGCACGTTCTTCCGCTACTTCCCCACCAAGGAAGACGTCGTGATCGGCGACGACTTCGACGGCATGCTCGCCGACGCGCTGCGCGACCAGCCGCTGGAGCTCAGCCCGATCCAGGCGGTCCGGGCCGCGCTCAAGACGGTGTTCGCGGACATGCCGGAGGAGGCGCGGCTGCGCGACCGCGAGCGGCACGAGCTGATCAAGGAAGTGCCCGAGCTCCAGGTCGCGGTGCTCGACGAGTACTCCCGGTCGCTGCGGCTGCTGGCCGGCCTGGTGGCCGAGCGGCTGGGCCGGGACGCGAACGACCTGCGGGTGCGGGTGTTCGCCGGTGCGATGGTGGGCGTCGCCCTGGCCACCATGGGCGTCGCGGCGCAGCGGTCGTGCGAGGTGAGCGAGCTGCTGGACGAGGCGCTCGGGCTGCTGGAGGCCGGTCTACCCCTGTAGGTGTTCCCGCGCGGCGGCACCGTAGTCGCGCATCCGCTCGGTCACCTCGGCGATCTCCGCCGCGGGCAGCAGTCGCGGCACGCCGACCGAGCGCGCGGCCAGCCATACCTGGCACAGCCACTCCAGTTGCAGCGCCCGCTCGTAGGCGGCGGCCAGGTCACCGCCCACGGTCACCGCGCCGTGGTTGCCCAGCAGGCATCCGGTGCGGTCGCCGAGCGCGGCCAGCGTGGCGGCGGCCAGTTCCGGAGTGCCGAACCGGGCGTACCCGGCCACCCGGACGGCGCCGCCGAACAGGCCGAGCGCGTAGTGGATCGGCGGCACCTCGTCCACCAGCGTGGACACCGCCGTGGCGTGCGGCGCGTGGGTGTGCACCACCGCGCGGATCGGCCGGCCGGCGTCGTGCCGGTACAGCGCGAGGTGCAGCGGCACCTCGGAGGTGGGCGGCAGGTCGCCGGCGACCTGCCGGCCGGTCAGGTCCAGCACGGTGATCGACTCGGGCACCAGTTCGGCGTAGGGCACGCCGGTGGGTGTGACGGCGATCAGATCGCCCTTCCGGGCGGAGATGTTGCCGGACGTGCCGACCACGAGCCGGTCGGCGACCATGCACCTGCCCAGCTCGCAGACGGCGGCACGCAGGTCGGTGAGCAGCGGTTGCGCCATGACACGTGGGTATCCGGCCGGCCCGGTGGCGGTCAAGCGGGTGGACGCGACAGGATCTTGGCGGCCCGACGCACCGGTCGGCCGCTTAGGGAAAGATGGGCGACGTGGCATCGGCGGAGGACCCGGATCGGCGGCAACGGATCATCAGCGCCGCCAGTCAGGCGCTGTCCGCCGCCAGCGAGGGGGACGACGGGGACGCCGTCGAGCGCCTGATCAACTTCGTGCAGGACTCGTCCGACGAGCACACGGACGTCCGGGAGTTGGTGCTGCTGCTGTTCTCCGAGTGCAGCCGGATGGTGGCCGAGCTGAGCGAGGGCGGCGCCACCCCGGTGCGGATGCAGGTCTTCGACGAGGACGGCCAGGAGGTGCCGATCGACGAGGCCGACCCGCCGGTGCGGACCGCGGTGCGCACGCTGCTGGCCGAGGTGCACGGCGACGAGGACGCGGCCGCCGAGCAGGTGGAGATCGCCCTGTCCAGTGCCGCACCGGAGGAGATGGCGACCGTGGTGATCCAGGCGTTGCGCTGGACCATCCGGCTGGCCACCACCTGCAAGGAGCGGGAGCTGCCGGTGCCGGACTGGATCTCGGAGGCCCTCGGCCACTGACCCCTTGACTGCCAAATATCTCTCTCCATAAGATACTCATCACACGGGAGTACGGGGAGAGTGAGATTCATGGCGGACGAACGAACCGGGGTCCTGGTGGTCGGGGCCGGCCTGGCCGGCTGCGCGACCGCGATGTTCCTGGCCCGGCGCGGGGTGGACGTGCTGCTGGTGGAACGGCACCAGAGCCCGTCGACGCACCCGAGGGCCACCGGCCAGTCACGACGCACCATGGAACTGCTCGGGTACGCGGGCGTGGCCGAGGAGATCACCGCCGCCGGGGACGGCAACGACGACGGCCGCGCGGTCACACCCGCCCTGTTCGGCACGGCGAGCCAGGACCAGGTCGAGCCGATCCTGCTGCGGCGGGCCCAGCAGGACGGCGCCGAGATCCGGTTCGGCGCCGAGGTCGTCGGGCTGACCCAGGACCCGGCCGGCGTCACCGTCCGGCTGCTCAACCACTGGAACGGCAGGCTCACCACGATCCGGGCCGACTACGTGGTCGCCGCCGACGGCCACCGCAGCCGCGTCCGCGCGTCGCTGGGCATCCACCGGCACGGCAGGGGCAGCCTGCGCAACACCATCGAGGTGGTCTACGTCCGCAAGGACACCCGGGACAAGCGCCTGATGAGCCTGGAGTACCACCCGGAACGCGGCGAGTCGATGCGCGACTTCAGCACCGAGGCGGTGGCCGGGCTGATCCACCTGGCCGACCCGGACGCCGACATCGAGGTGGAGGCCGTCCAGGCGTGGGAGGTCGGCGCGAGCGTCGCCGACCACTTCGCCGCCGGACGGGTCTTCCTGGCCGGTGACGCGGCGGCCACGGCGCCGCCGGACGGTGGCACGTCGGGGGACACCGCGATCGGCGACGCCTTCGACGTCGCCTGGAAGCTGGCGGCCGTGCTGCACGGCACGGCGGTGCCCGCGTTGCTGGACAGCTACCAGGCCGAGCGCGCGCCCTATGCCGAACAGGTGGTGCTGGCGGCCCTGCACACAGCGAAGGAACACACCATGCCCTGGTTGGACCTGACCGGCGACCCGACTCCCCTGGCCCGACTCGCCCTGGGGTTCGGCTTCCGCTGCCGGTCCTCGGCCGTGCTGATCGACGACACCGACCCGGCACCCGCCGAGGACCCGGCGCACCCGTCGGCCCGGCCCGGCTTCCGCGCCCCGCACGTGCCGCTGCGCTCCGGTGCCACCCAGGTGTCCACTGTGGAGCTGTTCGGGGACGGCTGGATCCTGCTGACGGCGACCGAGGGCGGTGTCTGGCAGGCGGCGACCCGGAGTGTCGCGTCGACGCTCGGACTGCCGATCAAGGCGGTCGGGCTGGGCGCCGACCTGACCGATCCCACCGGCCGCCTCGCCACCACCTACGGCATCGAGCACGGCGGCGCCAGCCTGATCCGGCCGGACGGCGTGATCGCCTGGCGCGCGGTCACCGAACCCACCCACCCGGCCGCCGCGCTGCTCGCCGCCCTGCGCCGCCTGCTCGGCCGGGCGCACGCCACGGCGGCCGCATGATCCGATCGGGGATGATCCGCGACAAGCGCCCGAACGGACCTTGACGCCCGAATCGGCGGCGGGCGACGATCACCGCACACGCCCTACTCATCGGTAGTGAGGTCGCCATGCGCAGGATCGTCGCCGCCGCAGCAGCGTCCGCGGCCCTCACCGCCACCCTGCTCACGGCCCCGGCGAACGCCGCGACCTTCCAGCACTACGTCGCGCTCGGCGACTCCTACGCCTCCGGTCCGCTGATCCCCGACCAGTCGCTCGATCCGGTCGGCTGCGCCCGGTCCAACCACAACTATCCGGGCGACCTGGCCCGTCAACTCGGCGTGCCGCTGACCGACGTGAGCTGCGGCGGCGCCGAGACGGCCGACATGACGGCCAGCCAGTCCGTCCCGCTGGGCAGCAACCCGCCCCAGTTCGACGCCCTCACCCCGGACACCGACCTGGTCACGGTGACGATCAGCGGCAACGACATCGGCTTCACGTCGATCCTGGAGACCTGCGCCGAGGACAGCCTGACCAACCCGCTGGGCCACCCGTGCCGCAACCACTTCATCTCGGGCGGCACCGACCAGTTGGCCGCCCGGATCGACGCGGCCGCGCCGAAGGTGGCGCAGGTGCTGGCCGGCATCCGGCAGCGCGCGCCGGAGGCCACCGTCGTCGTGGTCGGCTACCTGCGCATCCTGCCGCCGTCGGTGGGCTGCTGGCCGGTGGTGCCGGTCTCGGTCGGCGACGTGCCCTACCTGGACGGCGTGGAACACGACCTGAACGCGATGCTGGACGCCCAGGCCGCCGCTGCGCACGACATATTCGTGAATCCCGGAAATACCACCGGTCACGATGTGTGTCAGCCGGAGAGCCGCAAATGGGTCGAAGGCATCGTGCCTACCGCGCCGGCGTTTCCGGTTCATCCGAATGCGGCCGGTATGACCGAGGTGGCCAATCTCGTCACCGCGGCGGTGCGCTGAGTTTTTGGACGGAATGCCCGACGGGTGACGATCGCCTGGGGGTCGAACGATCGTCGCCATCCTGGGTCCCTGCCAAGGCATCCACAGCGTTACCGCTCCAGGTGTCGGGCACCCCGTGGTTTCCACAACACCATCCCAACCTGTGAGGACCCTGGCATTCCGATGGGAATTGGCGGAACCTGATGGGCTACTGATTCGTTCGACAAGACTTTCGTCGCTTGGCGTGAGCGGCCGGACACCGCAGACTCGTGGTTACCGTGGCAGTACCGAGCGAGCACGGCACGGGCTCACCAACCGCCCGACCGCATGACCGCCGACCAGAACAGCGTGTGAGGTGTGGGCGATCATGATCCATGGTGGTGTCGGTACCCGCCTCCACCTGCCCACCGCCGTCCGCACCCGCATGGCCCGCCGTTCCCGTGTCCCGCTGCCCAGGGCACCGCTGACCGACCGGTACGGCTACTGGTTCCCGATGCTGGTGTTCGGCGTGCTGATCCTGGTCGCGCCGCTGGTCTACCAGTCGACCGGGCACGCGGCGGTCAGCTACGTGTGGGATCCGGCCATCGGCTCGGCGCCCAAGATCTCCGGGATCGCGTTCGCGCCGCTGCAACAGTTCGGCACGTGCAACTCCGAGCTCGGCGACCCGATGTCGGTGGCGCTGTACTGGTTCTGCGTGGTGATGTTCGGTCCACTGCTGAGCACGCTGTGGTTGCACCGGCGGGCGCGGCGCGACGGGTTCACCCCGCAGACCGGCTGGCACCTGCTGTTCGCCACCACCACGCTGGCCCTCTACGTGGTGCTGTTCCCGATCATCGAGTTCGCGTCGCTGCACCTGCTCGGCGACTCGGTGACGACCCTGGGCGGGGACGCGGTCCGCCGGCTGCAGATCGTCACGGTGGCCACGTTCGTCGCCGGACTGGCGGTCGCGGGCGGCGCCGCGCTGCCGCTGCGGTCGGGCCTGCGGTTGACCGGCAGGCGGTGGCTGGTGGCCGGCCTGGGACTGGTGCTGACCATCACGAGTGCCGCCGTGCTGGAGTTCCTCACCTACCTCTCGCCCAAGCCCAGCTACGGTGCGCTGCTGATCATCGCGATCGGGCTGCTCGCCCTCGCGGTGGTGGAGCGGTGCGCGGTGTGCACGACGGTCGCGGTGGCGTTCACCGCCGCCGCGCTGGTGGCCAACGTGACCGGGTTCCGTGCCGTGGTGCGGTGGCTGGGCGTCGGGCACGGCCACTGGTCGTCGCTGGCCACGGCCTACGCCGACCTGACGGTGCCGGGCGCGATCCTGCTGGTGGGCGCCGGGCTCGGTGTCTGTGCGGCGGCGACCCGCCGCGTGTGACGATGGCGCCATGCTCACGGTGCGGGGAGTGGTCGACCGGGTAGGACCCACGCTGCTGCGTGCCGTGTTCACCGTCGACGAGCCGTGCCCGGTGAGCGACGTGGTGATCGCCGAACCGGGCCGGCACACCCACCTGGCGGCCGGCGACCTGGTGCTGGGCGTGGCGGTCGGCACCGGCAAGGACGCCGTGGACCTGGTCCGGCACGCGGGCGAGCGGGGCGCGGCGGCCGTGCTGCTGAAACCGCCGCTGGCCGGGCAGGCGACGGTGTTGGGCGCCGGCAAGGCGGCCGGCACGTCGGTGGTGGAGGTGCGGGCGGGCACCGGCTGGGCGCAACTGGTGTGGCTGTTGCGCACCGTGCTGGACGCGGCGGCCACCGAGACCGACAGCGACGACGAGGACCCGGACGGGTTGGGTGACCTGTTTCGATTGGCGGACGCGGTCGCCTCGGTGATCGACGCGCCGGTCACCATCGAGGACGCCAGTTCCCGGGTGCTCGCCTACTCGGCCCGGCAGGACCGCACCGACCCGGCCAGGGTGTCCACGATCATGGGTCGCCGGGTGCCCGACGACGTGCTGGCCCGGTTCCGGTCCCGGGGCGTGTTCCGCGAACTGTCCCGCGGTGGCAACCCGATCTACGTCGCCGCGCAGCGGGACGGCACGCTGCCCCGGCTGATCGTGCCGATCCGGATGGGCGGCGAGCTGCTGGGCTCGATGTGGGCTGTGGTGCCGGACAAGGTGCCCGACGCCCGGGCCGCCGCGTTCGCCGACGCCGGCTCGGTGGTGGCACTGCACCTGTTGCGCAGGCGGGCGCGGGTGGACGTGGAGCGGCGGCACTCGGCGGAGCGGCTGCGGGCGCTGCTGGAGGGCAACGGCAGCGTGCGGGTGGCCGTGGCCGAACTGGACCTGGCCGACGTGCCGCACCGGGTGGTGGCGATCGACGCGGCCGGCGGGCTGGCCGACGACGACCTGCGCACCGAGGGATTGCGGCTGGCCCTGTGGGAGCGGATCACCAGCGGGATCGGCAGGCGGCCCGCAGTGGCCGACCTGCACGGCCTGCTGTTCGCCGTGGTGCCCGACGGTTCCGGTGACGGCGGCTGGGACGCGCTGCGCACCGCGCTGACCCGACCGACCGGCGCCCGAGCCCTGGCCGCCGCCGGTGCCCCGGTGCCGCTGACCGACCTGCCCCGGTCCAAGGCGCAGGCCGAGGAGACGCTCGGCCTGCTGCGCGCCGGACTGGTGCCCGGCTCGGTGGCCGACTACGTGCAGACGTGGGCCGTACTGGCACTGCACCGGTTGGCCACGGTGGCGGCCGGCGCCGGTGTCACCGACGTCGGGCCGGTGCCCATGCTGCGCCGGCACGACCAGGCCAACGGGACCGAGTACGTCCGCACCCTCTACGAGTGGCTGCGTCACCCCGGCGACCCGCGGGCGGCGGGCCAGGCACTGCGCATCCACCCGAACACCCTGCGCTATCGCATGCGAAAAGTGACCGAACTCACCGACGTGGATCTCGGTGAGCCGGATGTCCGGCTGGCACTGCTCGCGCAACTGGTCACGGTGCACTGGGGCTGACACCAACGGCCCAACGTTGTGCTGGCAGCACAGCCGGTGTGCCCGAGGCTGGTGCCTGGCGCATGATGACAAGTGTGACGCGCTGACTCATCTTGTTGTGCGACGGCACCAACGGATCATGGCCAGGAAAGGACGAACCGGTGAAGATCGCCGTTCCTCGGGAGATCAAGAACAACGAGTACCGGGTCGCGCTGACTCCTGCCGGCGCGCACGAGCTGACCAGCCGCGGCCACGAGGTGTACGTGGAGGCGGGCGCCGGTCTGGGCTCCGCGATCGAGGACGAGGAATACCTGTCCGCGGGCGCCAAGGTGCTGGCATCGGCCACCGACGTGTGGGGCGAGGCCGAGCTGGTGCTCAAGGTCAAGGAGCCGATCGCCGCCGAGTACCCGAGGCTGCGCGACGGCCTGGTCCTGTTCACCTACCTGCACCTGGCCGCCGACCGCGCGCTGACCACCGCGCTGCTGGAGTCGGGCACCACCGCGATCGCCTACGAGACCGTGCAGTCCGGCAACGGCGCGCTGCCGCTGCTGGCGCCGATGTCCGAGGTGGCCGGCCGGCTGGCGCCGCAGGTCGGGGCGTACGCGCTGATGAAGCCGTCCGGCGGGCGCGGGGTGCTGCCCGGTGGCGTGCCCGGCGTGCACCCGGCGCGGGTCGTGGTGATCGGCGGCGGCGTCGCCGGCATCAACGCGGCCACCGTCGCCCTCGGCATGGGCGCCGACGTCGAGGTGCTGGACACCAACGTGGACCGGCTGCGCCAGATCGACGGCCAGTACCACGGCCGGATCCGCACGGTGACGTCCAACCGGTTCGCCATCGACCAGGCCGTGCGCGAGGCCGACCTGGTGGTGGGCGCGGTGCTGGTGCCCGGCGCGAAGGCGCCGAAGCTGGTGGACAACGCGCTGGTGTCGCGGATGAAGCCGGGTTCGGTCCTGGTGGACATCGCGATCGACCAGGGCGGCTGCTTCGCCGACTCGCACCCGACCACCCACGACGACCCGACCTACCTGGTGCACCAGTCGGTGTTCTACTGCGTCGCCAACATGCCCGGCGCGGTGCCGCGCACGTCGACCTACGCCCTGACGAACGTGACGCTGCCCTACGCGGCCGCCATCGCCGACCACGGCTGGCACGCGGCGCTGAACGCCGACCCGGCGCTGGCGCTCGGGCTGAACACGCACGCCGGCGAGCTGGTCAACGAGCCGGTCGCGCAGGCCCACGACCTGGCACACACACAACTGGTCTCGGTGCTTTCCCGTTAACCATTTACACAGTTAATCCGCATGTCCAGCGATTGCGTGAAAAATCCCGGATTGACCGGTTCGATCACCTGGTCATAGCGTCCCGACGTCACCAATCGAGTCGGGGAGTTGGACATGAGGAAATCCCTGCGGATCGTCGCCGGCATCGTGGCGCCGGTGCCGATCGCCGCCGCGTTAGTGTTCGCCGCCACGGCGAACGCTGCCGGCACCGGTGCCGCGCCAATGGTCGCGGTGCCGCACAACGTCAATCCCGCGGTCGCCGGTAGCACGCGTACCGGCGACCTCGCGGCGAACCACATGATGTCGTTCGCGGTCTCCTTGAAACTGCACGACGAAGCCGGGCTGCGGCAGTTCCTGGCCCAGGTCGGCGATCGCTCGTCGGCGCAGTACCACCACTACCTCACGCCGGCCCAGTTCACCGCCCGGTACGGCCCGAGCACCGCGGACGTCACCACGGTCACCAACTACCTGCGCTCGGCCGGGCTCACGGTCACGCGGGTGTCGGGCAACCGCCAGGTGGTCGACGTGCAGGGCTCGGCGGGCACGGTGAACCGCGCCTTCGCCACCCGGATCGGCACCTACCGGCAGGGCACGAGGACGTTCTACGCCAACGCTTCCGCACCCAACATGCCGTCCAATGTGGCCGGTCTGGTGCAGGGTATCTCCGGTTTGGACAATCACGCGGTGCGGCACACGGCAGCCGTGCCGAACACCAAGGTGGGCAAACACCCGCACGCCGTCGCGGGCTTCACGCCCGCGCAGTTGCGCACCGCGTACGACACGGGCTCGCTGGGCGACGGCAGCGGCCAGACCGTGGCGCTGTGGGAGTTCGACGGCTACCAGGCATCCAACATCGCCGGTTACGACAGCCAGTTCGGCATCGGCGCGCCGGCACCGCAGACCGTGTCGGTGGACGGGGCCGACTTCGATTCCAACCCCGGTGACGGCCAGGGCGAGGTCGAGCTGGACATCGAACTGGTCCAGGCCATGGCACCGGCCGTGAACACCTTGGTCTACGAGGCACCCAACTCCGACCAGGGTCAGGTCGACCTGGCCAACCAGATCGTCACCGACGACCGCGTGTCGGTCACCTCGGTCTCGTGGGGCGAGTGCGAGGCGGCCGCGTCGCAGGCGTCGATCGACGGCACGGACAACGCGCTGCAGCAGGGCGCCGCGGAGGGCATCAGCTTCTTCGTCGCGTCCGGTGACAGCGGTTCCGACGACTGCGGCAACGGCAGCGAGGCGGTGGACTACCCGGCGTCCGACCCGAACGTGAGCGGTGCCGGTGGCACGTCGCTGAGCACGGACGCGGCGGGCGACTACGGCTCGGAGTCCGCGTGGGACGGTTCCGGTGGCGGTGACTCGGCCGTGTTCGGCACGCCGAGCTACCAGAACGACCCGAGCGGCCGGCGTGCCGTGCCGGACGTGTCCCTGGACGCCGACCCCAACACCGGCTACGCGATCTTCTCTGCCGGTCAGTGGGAGGAGTTCGGCGGCACCAGTTGCGCCGCGCCGATGTGGTCCGGTTTCGCCGCGCTGTACGACGCGACGTCGGGCAGCAACCTGGGCAACGGCAACGAGGCGTTCTACTCGATCGCCGCCGGCTCGAGCTACGGCTCGGCGTTCCACGACATCACGTCCGGCAGCAACGGAGCGTTCGACGCCGGAACCGGCTACGACGCCGTGACCGGACTCGGCTCCTATGACGGTGCCGGACTGGCGGCCGCGCTCGGCGGCTGATCGGTACCGGTATCCCCGCGACGACCCCGGCGCCCCGTATGCCGGGGTCGTCGTGTGTCCGGGGGTGCCGGGAAGAAGACGCGGGCCCCCCGGCTCGTATCCCCGACGAGCCGGGAGGCGTCCCGTCGCCGACCACCGTAACCATCCGGCGATCCCCTGGCGAGCGCGATCATCCCGCCGACCCCTGACCGAACGGTGGCCCGGCGGCCACGGAACCGATCCGGACGGGCCTCAACCGGCGAGTTCGACCAGCGTCGGCACCACGTCGGCCGGTGCCGGCTGGGTGGCCATTTCCGCTGCTACCGCCCGCGCCGCCACCCGTGCGGCGCCGTCGGCCACCAGCTCGCCGAGCCGGTCCGCGTCCAGCTCCTCTGGCCGCACCACCGCACCGGCACCGGACTTCGCGACCGCCGCCGCGTTCTGGAACTGGTCGGCGCCCTGTGGCAGCACGAGCTGCGGCAGGCCGGCGTGCAGCGCGGTGAGCGTCGTGCCGGCACCGCCGTGGTGGATCGCCGCCGCACTGACCGCGAGCAGCGCGGCCAGCGGCACCCAGTCGACCAACCGCACGTTCGCCGGCAGCGGACCGAAATCGGCCGGGTCCACACCGCCGAGCGTGACCACGAAGTCGGCCGGCACCGACCCGGCGGCCGCGACGAACGGCCGCAGCGCCCCGACCCCGGCCATCCTGGGCAGCACCGAGCCCAGCGTCACCGTGACCAGCGGCCGGGGGATCGGCTCCAGCAGCCACGGCGGCAGCACGGCACCGCCGTTGTACGGCACGTACCGCATCGGCACGGCGCCCGCCGCGTCGACGGCCAGGCTCGGCGGACTCCCGTCCAGCACTGCCGTCGGCGCCATGGGCGCGACGCCGAATCGCCGGTACTCGTCGGTGAACCGCTCGGCCAGCATGGTGGACAGCCACGCCGTCTGGCCGATGCCGATGGTGTGCATGATCGCCGGCACGCCCGCCACCCGCGCGACCAGCGGGCCGACCGCCTGCAACGGCGTGTACAGCACCAGGTCCGGGTGCCAGCGCCGGGCGAGCTCGACGGTCCGGTCGGTGAACTCGCGGCTCACCGTGGCGAACAGCCGCCCCACGAAGTCCAGGCCCTCGGTGGGCGCGGTGCCCTGTGCGACGAAGAAATCCCGGAACACGGCGGCGAAGTCGACGCCCGGCGCGGCGTCCACCACGGGTAGGCCGGCATGGGCGGCCAGTTCGTGGTTGCCGCCGGTGGCGACGATGACGTCGTGCCCGGCCGACCGCAGTGCCCAGGCGGTCGAGACGGTCGGGAAGATGTGGCCGACCCGGGTGATGTGGTGATCAGTACGCGCATGATGTGCCCCCTTCGACTTAACTCTCATGCTAAGAGTCTCGTCAAGTGAGACACTCATGGGTGATCCACAACTAAGGGGCGACCCGCTCAACCAGCCTGGGGGTCGCTGGGAGCGGGTCGCCACCTACCAGCTTAGGCGCACCGCCAAGTGGGCGCGCCAGGGCACCCGGGGACCGATGCGCCTTTGTAGCCGGAATCTCTGGCCAGGCGGGGAGCGCATGCCCGAACGGGTGAAAATCGCGGTGAAATCCGGGAAGTCGGCTCAGGCGCCGCCCACCCGGGCCGATACAGCCAGGGTGGCAGATCCGGAGACAGCGCCGCGCCGAGGGGCCCCACTCCCGCCGGTCGGGCCGACCGAGGCCGAGTCCCACTGGTGGGTCGAATGCGTCGACCCGTTCGGCCGGTGTCGCGCGATGAACGTGGTGGTGCAACAGGATCAGGTCGTCGTGGTCGCACCACCCGGCCAGGCGGCGGTCCTGTCCGCCGACCAGACCCGGCTGCTGGGCAGCGCGCTGGACCGGGCGGCGACGAGGGCGACGGGCTAACGCGGTGGCGGGCCGGAAGCCGGGAGACGAGACGCTGCGCGCGGCGGTACTGCGCCGGCTGGCCGTCCTGGACGATCTGGCCCGGCACGGCGACGCCGACGACCTACTCCCCTTGGCCCGCACCGAACTGCACCGCCTGGCCGATGGCTGGCGGCTGCTGCTCACCGCGCACCAGCCCGGCGCGGACGGCCGCTGCCGGGTGTGTCCCAGCCGGTTCCGGCGCCGCCGGTGGCCGTGTCGGGTGTGGACGATGGCCTATCAACACCTCCTCGGCGACAGCGTGCCCTCGGTGCCCGCCGCCCGTTCCGCCGCCGGGCCGGCAACCGTGGCCGCAGCCGTGGCCGCGACCGTGGTCGCAGCAGGCGCCGGAGCCGCTCGGCCACCGCCACCGGGTGACCGATCGGTCGCCTTCCGTCGCAGGCGCCCGGATGTCCCCGTCCGGGCAACGCGGCCCCCGCCGGTAGGGCAGGATGACCGCCACAGCCCAGGCGAGGACGGGGAGGACGCGTGCACGACGGCAGCGGCCGGATCACGGTGCAGGGCCTGACCAAGCAGTTCGGCCCGGTCACCGCGGTCCAGAACCTCAGCTTCACCGTGGAGCCGGGCTCGGTCACCGGATTCCTCGGGCCGAACGGCGCCGGCAAGACCACCACCCTGCGCATGGCCCTCGGCCTGGTGAACCCCACGGCCGGTACGGCGACGATCAACGGTGTCCCGTTCGGCCAGCTCGGCCGGCCGGCCAGGGTCGTCGGCGCGGTGCTGGAGGCGCAGGGCTTCCACCCCAAGCGGACCGCCCGCGACCACCTCCGGGTCTACGCGGCGGCCATCGGCATGCCCGACACCCGCGCCGACCAGGTACTGCAGATGGTCGGCCTGGGCCCGGCGTCCGGACGCGGTGCGGGCAGCTTCTCCCTCGGCATGAAGCAGCGGCTGGCACTGGCCACCGCGCTGCTCGGCGACCCGCAGATCCTGGTGCTGGACGAGCCGGCCAACGGCCTGGACCCGGAGGGCATCGCCTGGCTGCGGTCGTTCCTGCAGGCGTACGCGCGCTCCGGCCGGACCGTGCTGATCTCCAGCCACATCCTGGCCGAGGTCGAGCAGACGGTCGACCAGGTGATCATCATCAGCCGCGGCCAGACCATGTACAACGGGCGCCTGGACCACCTGCGCCGCTCGCAGCAGTCCCGGGTCCTGGTCCAGCCCTCGGACGCCGCCGCACTGACGAAAGCGTTGCGGGACGAGGAGATTTACAACGTCGAAGCGCTGCAGGACGGGCGGATCGCGGTCGGCGGCGTGGAGGCCAAGCAGGTCGCGGACATCGCGCTGAAGGCCGGGGTGTCGGTGTACGGCATCGAGGAGGAACGGGTCAACCTCGAACAGCTGTACTTCAGCCTGACCAGTGGTTCGCCGTTCGGCGGCCCGTTCCAGCCGGGCTACCCGTCGCAGCAGCCGACCTACCAGCCGCAGCCGCCGTACCCGCCGCAACAGCAGCCGTACCAGCAACAGCAGCCGTACCAGCAACAGCCGTACCAGCCGCAGTACCAACAGCCCTACCAGCCACCGCAGCAGTCGCCCTACCAGCAGCCCCACGACCCGAACCAGTACCTGTACCAACAGCAGCAGCAGCCGTACCAGCCGCCGCCCAACCCCTACGCGCAGCCGCAGAACCCGTACGCGCCGCCGCAGAACCCGTACGCGCCGCCGCAGGACCCGTACGCGCCGCCGCAGGACCAACGCCCGCAGGACTATCAGCAGCAGGACAGGAACGAGCAGGGGGGCGACCGCTGATGGGCGCGCTGATCACGGCGGAGTTCCGCAAGATCCTCACCACGAAACTGTGGTGGGCACTGCTGATCCCGGCCGTCGCGCTGGCGTTCGGCTGGTCGTTCGTGGCGTCGCTGCTGACCACCAGCATCGCCCAGGCGGTCAAGGACGACCCCACGTTCCAGCAGGCGCAGCTGACCTTCCAGGACGCGCCGTGGAGCGTGATCGCGCTGAGCAGAGCGATCAACATCAGCACGATCTTCCCGATGCTGTTCGGCGCGCTGGGCGTGTCCAGCGAACTGCACCGCCGCACCATCACCACGAGCTTCCTCACCGCGTCCAGCCGCTCCGCACTGCTGTCCGCGAAGGCGGCGACGTACCTGGTGTGGGGCATCGGCTACGGCATCGTGATCGCCGGGTTCGCGATGCTGGGCACCCTGGCCGGGTCGCACGGCAACTACCTGCCCGACGCGGGCGGGTTCCTGCTGATCGCGTTGGCCGGGATCCTGTCCGCCGTGCTGTGGACGATGCTCGGCCTGGGCGTCGGCGCGCTGCTCGGCTCGACGACCGGGTCGATCGTGTCACTGATCATCTACGCGGTGATCGCCGAACCGATCATCGACCTGTTCCTGCACAACCACGTCGCGGGCTCGCTGCCCAACGGGTCGGCCGACGGGCTGACCGGGTCGACGGCCGCCCAGGTGATCATCGACCACCTGCACTCGCCGAACCTCAGCCTGCTGCCGCAGGACGCGATCGACGCGCTGTACAACGTGATCCGGGTCTCGGCGGGCGCGCTGGGCGCGTTCACCTGGTGGGCCAGCGGACTGATCTTCCTGGCCTGGACACTGGCGTTCTTCCTGACCGGGATGCTGATCAACCGGCAGCGCGACATCACTTGACCCCACAGCCGGCACGACGGCGGGGGTGGTCCGTCGGTGTTCCGACATAACCTGTACGGGTGCCCGAACCCACCACCACCCCACGACCTGGTTGGATCCGACGTCTCCTCGCCGCCTGCTGGCGGCATCCGGGACTCGTCGTCATCGTGGTGGTCAGCTCGGCCCTGGGCACCGGCCTGGAGGCCGTCGGGCCGCTGTTCACCCGGCTCGGCGTCAACGACGCGGTCGCCGGGCGGACCGACCGCCTCGGCTGGCTGATCGGGATCCTCATCGGGCTGGCCGCGATCCGGTTCGGCGCCGCGTTCCTGCGCCGCTTCCTGGCCGGCCGGCTGGCCCTGGACGTGCAGCACGACATGCGCACGTCGGTGTTCGCGTCGGTGTCGCGGCTGGACGGCGGCAAGCAGGACGCGCTGCGCACCGGCCAGGTGGTGTCGCGGGCCAACACCGACCTGCAACTGGTCATGGGCCTGCTGTCGATCGTCCCGCTGTCGATCGGCGTCGTGGTGCTGGTGGTCGCGTCGATCGTGGCGATGCTGTGGCTGTCGCCGCTGCTCACGGTGATCGCGCTGGTGGTCGTACCACTGCTCGGGTTCGTGGCGGCGAGGTCGCGGCGCAGGCTCTTCCCGGCCACCTGGTCGGCCCAGCAGCGGGCCGCGGACATCGCCCAGCACGTCGAGGAGACCGTCACCGGTGTCCGGGTGGTCAAGGGATTCGGCCAGGAGAGGCGGGAGACCAGCCGGCTGGAGGGCACCGCCCGGCGGTTGTTCGCCGAACGGCTGCGCGCCGGCCGGCTGCAGTCCAAACCCAACGCCACCATGTCCGCGCTGCCGCCGCTGGGCCAGGTCGCCGTGCTCGCCCTGGGCGGCTGGCTGGCGCTGCGCGGCGAGATCAGCCTCGGCACGTTCCTGGCGTTCGCCAGCTACGTCGCCACGCTCGCCGGTCCGGCCCGGCTGCTGTCCGCGCTGGTGATCGCCGCGCAGATGACCAGGGCCGCCGCCGAACGGGTCTACGAGCTGATCGACTCGCAGCCCGAGATCGTGGACGCGGCCGACGCCGTCGACGTGCCGGACGGGCCCGTCGCCGTCGAACTGGACGACGTGCGCTTCGGCTACACCCGCAGCGAACCGGTGCTGGACGGGGTGTCGCTGCGGGTGGAACCCGGCGAGACCCTGGCCGTGATCGGCACGTCCGGATCGGGCAAGTCGACCATCTCGCTGCTGCTGCCCCGGTTCTACGACGTGCAGTCCGGCGCCGTCCGGGTCGGCCCGCCCGGTGATCCACTGGACATCCGGACCGTGCGGATGGCGTCCCTGCGGCAGACCGTCGGCGTGGTGTTCGAGGAGGCGTTCCTGTTCTCCTCGTCGGTCGGCGACAACATCCGCTACGGCCGGCCGGACGCCACGGACGACGAGGTCAGGGTGGCGGCAGCGGCCGCCGAGGCCGACGACTTCATCAGCGCCCTGCCCGACGGCTACGACACGCTCGTCGGCGAACGCGGGCTCACCCTGTCCGGCGGGCAGCGGCAGCGCATCGCGCTGGCCAGGGCCCTGCTGTCCGATCCCCGCGTGCTCGTGCTGGACGACGCCACGTCGGCGGTGGACACCGCGACCGAGGCCGCCATCCAGGACACCCTGCGCTCGGTCACCGCGACCCGGACCACCCTGATCATCGCCCACCGACGATCCACGCTGGCCCTGGCCGACCGGATCGCCGTGCTGGACCGGGGCCGGCTGGTCGACGTCGGCACCGAGGACGAGCTGCTGGCACGGTCCGACCTGTTCCGCTCCCTGCTGGCCGGTCCGGGCGACAGCATCGAGGACGTCACCGGCACCCGGGTCGACCGGCCAGACGCCACCGGTGTCACACCGTCCCTGTGGCCGGAGCCGGACCCCGGTGTGGTGCGGGTCAGCCACCACCGGGAGACGACGGGCGAGGGTGTCGGCGCGTTCGGCGGCGTGCCGGCCACGCCCGAACTGCTGGCCGCGGTGGACGCGCTGCCGCCTGCCGACGACGAGCCGAAACTGCCCGGCGTCGACATCACCGCACCCGATCCCCGGTTCCGGCTGGGCGGCCTGCTGCGGCCGGTGCGCTGGGCGCTGCTGTTCGCGCTGGCCCTGGTGGCGGTGGACGCGCTGGCGACCGTGGCGTTGCCGATCCTGATCCGCAACGGCGTGGACGGCGGCGTGTCCGCCCACCACATCGGCGTGGTGTGGCTGGTGTCGTGGGTGGCGCTGGGCGTGGTCGCGATCGACTGGCTGGTGCTGGCCGGTCAGACCGTGGTGGCCACCAGGGCCGGCGAGACCGTGCTGTACCTGCTGCGCGTGCGCAGCTACTCCCACCTGCAACGACTGGGCCTGGACTACTACGAGCGCGAGCTCGGCGGCCGGATCATGACCAGGATGACCACCGACGTGGACGCGCTGTCCACGTTCCTGCAGACCGGTCTGGTCACGACGGTGGTCAGCGTGCTCACCGTGCTGGGCATGGCGGTCGCCATGGCGATCATCGACCTGCCGCTGGCCCTCACCGCGCTCACCGCGCTGCCCATCGTGATCGTCGCGACGATCGTGTTCCGCAAGCTGGCGTCCGCCGCCTACGCCGAGGCGCGGGAGCGGATCAGCGCGGTCAACGCCGACCTGCAGGAGAACGTGTCCGGACTGCGCGTGGCCCAGGCGCACACCCGCGAGCAGCGGGCCGCCGACCACTTCGGCCAGCTGTCCGACGACTACCGCCGATCGCGGCTGCGGGCCCAGCGCTACATCGCGACGTACTTCCCCGGCGTCACGTTCCTGTCCGAAGTGGCCCAGGCGGTCGTGCTGGGCGTCGGCGCCACCTGGGTGGCGCACGGTCAGCTGACGTCCGGCGTGCTGGTGGCGTTCCTGCTCTACATGAGCCAGTTCTTCGCACCGGTCCAGCAGCTCTCCCAGGTGTTCGACGGTTACCAGCAGGCCAGGGTCGGCCTGCTCCGGATCGGCGACCTGCTGCGCACACCCACCACGGTGGTGCCGGCACAGCGGCCCGTGGCGGTGCCGCCCCGGCTGCGCGGCGAGGTCGAGCTGCGCGATGTCAGCTTCCGCTACGGCGGTGCCGAGCGGGCCGCGCTGGACCAGGTGTCGCTGCGGGTGCCGGCCGGGCAGACCGTCGCCCTCGTGGGTGCCACCGGGGCCGGCAAGTCCACCTTGGTCAAGCTGCTCGCCCGGTTCTACGACGCCACCGGCGGGCACGTCACCGTGGACGGCGTGGACGTGCGCGACTACGACCTGGTCGGCTACCGGCGCCGGCTGGGCGTGGTGCCGCAGGAGCCGCACCTGTTCACCGGGGACGTGGCCGACAACGTCCGCTACGGCCGGCCCGAGGCGCCGGACACCGACGTGGAGGTCGCGGTCCGGGAGGTCGGGGCGCTGCCCATGGTCGCCGGGCTGAGCGACGGCTTCCACCACCCGCTGGGCGAACGCGGCCAGGGACTGTCCGCCGGGCAGCGCCAACTGGTCGCCCTGGCCCGCGCCGAACTGGTCCAACCGGACATCGTGCTGCTGGACGAGGCCACCGCGGCACTGGATCCGGCCACCGAGGGAGCCGTGCTGGCGGCCAGCGAGCGGATGGCACGAACGCGCACGACGTTCGTCGTCGCCCACCGTCTGGCGACCGCTGCCAGGGCCGACCGGATCGTGGTATTGGACGGTGGCAGAATCGTCGAGGACGGCAGCCACGAGGAGCTCCTCGCGGCCGGCGGGACGTACGCCACCCTGTGGCGTTACGGCTCGTCGGAGTCCGGCCAACTTTCCCAACCGGCTGGTTGAACACTGATGCTTGACCGCCTGCCCGGAAGATGAACGTCCTGGTGAGGTTCGCAACACCCCAGGTCGCTCGCCGCAGGGTGGGCCCCGGCTCAAGTTGTCCGTACTAGCCTGGCGGAGAGGCTTTCAGATCCACAGCGAGACGGATAGAGGCGAGCGCCAACCGTGTCCAGCAGCACCGCGTCACAGTTCGGTTCGAACGAGTGGCTCGTCGAGGAGATGTACGAGCAGTTCCTCGCGGACCCGTCGTCGGTAGACCCGGCCTGGCACGACTTCTTCGCCGACTACAAGCCGGCGCAGCGCGCTGCCGGTGTGGGGGACAACGTCGCACAGCCCACCGGGAGCGCGGCCACCGAGGCAGCCGGCACGATCGGCACCACGACGCCCCCCGCGGCGCCGAGGACCAACGGGCAGGTCGTCCGCACACCACCGCCGGCGCCCGCGCCGAGTGCCGTGCCGACCCCGCCGCCGACCAGCGGCCTGCCCAACACGGGCAAGCCCGCGCCGGCCGCCGCCGCCAAGGCGGCCCCGGTCAAGCCGGTCGAGGGTGAGCAGGTCAGCCCGATCCGCGGTGCCGCCGCCGCGATCGTCAAGAACATGCAGCAGTCGCTCACCGTGCCGACCGCGACCAGCGTGCGCGCGGTGCCGGCGAAGCTGCTCGCCGACAACCGCATCGTGATCAACAACCACCTGAAGCGGACCAGGGGCGGGAAGGTCTCGTTCACCCACCTCATCGGCTACGCGGTGGTGCGCGCCCTCGAGGCGTACCCGAACATGAACCGGCACTTCGCCGAGGTGAACGGCAAGCCGACGATCGTCACGCCGGAGCACGTGAACTTCGGCCTGGCCATCGACCTGCCCACCAGGGACGGCGGCCGGACGCTGGTGGTCGCGTCCATCAAGGGCTGCGAGGGGATGTCGTTCAGCCAGTTCTGGCAGGCGTACGAGGACATCATCCGCAAGGCCCGCGGCGGCTCGCTGACCACGGACGACTTCACCGGCACGACGATCTCGCTGACCAACCCGGGCACCATCGGCACCAACCACTCGGTGCCCCGGCTGACCGCCGGTCAGGGCACGATCGTCGGTGTCGGCGCCATGGAGTACCCGGCGCCGTTCCAGGGCACCAGCGAGCAGACCCTGGTCACCATGGGCGTGAGCAAGATCATCACGCTGACGTCCACCTACGACCACCGGATCATCCAGGGTGCCGAGTCCGGCGAGTTCCTGCGCCGGATCCACCAGTTGCTGCTCGGCGAGGACGGCTTCTACGACGACGTGTTCACGTCGCTGCGGCTGCCCTACGAGCCGGTCCGCTGGGTGCAGGACATCCCCGAGGGCGCGGTCGACAAGACCGCCCGGGTGCTGGAACTGATCGACGCGTACCGCACGCGCGGCCACCTGATGGCCGACGTCGACCCGCTGAACTACCGCCAGCGCCGGCACGACGACCTGGACGTGCTGTCGCACAACCTGACCCTGTGGGACCTGGACCGGGCCTTCCCGGTCGCCGGGTTCGCCAACCACGACACGATGAAGCTGCGCGACGTCCTGGGCGTACTGCGCGACTCCTACTGCCGCACGGTCGGTGTCGAGTACATGCACATCCTGGAGCCCGCCGAGCGGCGCTGGCTGCAGGACCGCGTCGAGGTCAAGCACGAGAAGCCCCCGACGGCCGTGCAGAAGTACATCCTGTCGAAGCTGAACGCGGCCGAGGCGTTCGAGACGTTCCTGCAGACCAAGTACGTCGGCCAGAAGCGGTTCTCGCTGGAGGGCGGCGAAACGGTCATCGCGTTGCTGGACGCGGTGCTGGACAAGGCTGCCGAGCACGAACTGGACGAGGTCGTCATCGGCATGCCGCACCGCGGCCGGCTGAACGTGCTGGCCAACATCGTGGGCAAGCCGATCTCGCAGATCTTCCGCGAGTTCGAGGGCAACATCGACCCCGGCCAGGCGCACGGCTCCGGTGACGTCAAGTACCACCTGGGCGCCGAGGGCAAGTACTTCCGGATGTTCGGCGACGGCGAGACCAGGGTGTCGCTGACCGCGAACCCGTCCCACCTGGAGGCCGTCGACCCGGTGCTGGAGGGCATCACCCGGGCCAAGCAGGACCTGCTGGACAAGGGTTCCGAGGACGGCTTCACGGTGCTGCCGGTCGCCATGCACGGCGACGCGGCGTTCGCCGGCCAGGGCGTGGTGGCCGAGACGCTGAACCTGGCGCTGCTGCGCGGTTACCGCACCGGCGGCACGGTCCACATCATCGTGAACAACCAGGTCGGGTTCACCACCAACCCGGAGCACTCCCGGTCGTCCAAGTACTGCACCGACGTGGCCAAGATGATCGGCGCCCCGGTGTTCCACGTGAACGGCGACGACCCCGAGGCGTGCTACTGGGTGGCCAAGCTGGCCGTCGAGTACCGGCAGGCGTTCCACAAGGACGTCGTGATCGACATGGTCTGCTACCGGCGGCGTGGCCACAACGAGGGCGACGACCCGTCGATGACCCAGCCCGCGATGTACGACATCATCGACGCCAAGCGCAGCGTCCGGAAGACGTACACCGAGTCGCTGATCGGCCGGGGCGACATCTCCATGGAAGAGGCCGAGACCGCGCTGCGGGACTTCTCCAGCCAGTTGGAACACGTGTTCAACGAGGTCCGCGAACTGGAGAAGGCGCCCCAGCACGCCAGCCCGTCCATCGAGTCCGAGCAGCCCATCCCGACCAAGCTGGCCACGGCCATCCCGGCCGAGACGGTCGCCAGGATCGGCCGGGCCCACCTGGACCTGCCGGAGGGCTTCACGCCGCACCCGAGGGTCAAGCCGGTGCTGGAGCGGCGGGCCAAGATGTCCACCGAGGGCGAGATCGACTGGGCGTTCGCGGAGTTGCTGGCGTTCGGCTCACTGATCCTGGAGGGCAGGCTGATCCGCCTGTCCGGCCAGGACTCCCGGCGTGGCACCTTCGTCCAGCGGCACTCGCTGCTGATCGACCGCAAGACCGGCGCAGAGTACGTGCCGCTCCGCGAGTTGTCCGACGATCAGGGCCGGTTCCTGGTGTACGACTCGGCGCTGAGCGAGTACGCGGCACTGGGCTTCGAGTACGGCTACTCGGTGGCCAACCCCGAGGCGCTGGTGCTGTGGGAGGCCCAGTTCGGCGACTTCGTCAACGGTGCCCAGTCGGTGATCGACGAGTTCATCTCGTCGGCCGAGGCCAAGTGGGGCCAGCGGTCCAACGTCGTGGTGCTGCTGCCCCACGGCCACGAGGGACAAGGTCCGGACCACACGTCGGGCCGCATCGAGCGGTGGCTGCAACTGTGCGCCGAGGGGTCGATGACGGTCTCCATGCCGTCCACCCCCGCCAGCTACTTCCACCTGCTGCGCCGGCATGCCCTCGACGGCGTGCAGCGGCCGCTGGTCGTGTTCACGCCCAAGTCGATGCTGCGCAACAAGGCAGCGGTCAGCCCGCTGGCCGACTTCACCGACTCGAAGTTCCTGTCCGTGATCGACGACCCCACCCGGCCCGATCCGGCCGGTGTGCGGCGGGTCCTGCTGTGCAGCGGCAAGATCTACTACGAGCTGGCCGCCGAGCAGGCCAGGCTGGGCGCCACGGACACGGCGATCGTCCGGCTGGAGCAGTACTACCCGGTGCCCCAACGGCGCCTGGCCGAGGCACTGCGCCGGTACCCGAACGCGCACGACGTCCGGTGGGTCCAGGAGGAGCCGGCCAACCAGGGCGCGTGGCCGTTCCTCGGCCTCGCGCTCCCGGAGATGCTGCCCGACCTGTGCGGCAGCCTCCGCCGAGTGTCCCGCCGCGCCATGTCCGCCCCCGCGTCCGGTTCGAGCAAGGTCCACGAGGTCGAACAGCGCGACGTCATCACAACCGCATTCGGCTGATGTACTTCACGGACCGCGGTATCGAGGAGCTGGAGGAGCGGCGCGGGGACGACCAGGTAACCCTGCGCTGGCTCGCCGACCGCATGCGCGCCTTCGTCGACGAGAACCCGACCTTCGAGGACGCCGTGGAAAGGTTGGCCACGTACCTGGCCAGGGACGACGAGGACGAGTGACGGTTCGGCCAAACCGCCACGAGGCGGACGCGGCTGCGCTACGGTTGCCAACAGGTTGTGCCCGGAGCGGGTAGGGAGGCTGTGGATCATGCTGGAAGAAGAAGACGGCGGTGGCGGAGCCGCCCTCGAAGCCCAGATCGACGAAGTCAACAAGCAAGCCGCCCAAATCCAGAGCGCAGCCAAAGGCTTCGCCTCCTCAGCCGGCTCCGGCTTCCACATCGACCCGGACGCAGCAGCGACCCTGATCAAGGCATGCATGGACGCCCTCGACACGCTCGGCGGGTTGGACGCTGATGTGACGACCGTGAGTCTGGCGCCGAAGCTGGGCCAGACTCCCGGCGCGACTGTCGTCGCTCCGTTCACGCAGCAGTCCGGCACCTACCCGCATGGCATCGCCCCGGCCGTCGACAACCTGAAGGCCACGCTGAACGACATGATGTCGGCGTACAAGAAGGCGACGACCAACTACGACGAGACCGAGGCGGCCCTCTCGAAGATGTTGGCGCCCTGATCGAGTAGTTGCCGACAGCGTTGGTCCGCCATCCATGAGGAGCGTTGTGAACGGTCGGCTCGCCACCGTGGTCGTACTCGCCGCTGGCCTGTTCGGATTGGCCGCATGCAGCAGTTCTACGCCGGGCACCGGCACGCCGGTTCAGTCGTCACAGCCACCGTCAAGTAGCGGCACCACGACCGGTAACGGCGGCGCGGCGTTGGCCGCCCTTCAGCCGTGCGATCTGCTGGACAGCTCGGTGCAGAGCCAGAACGGCGTGATCAGCAGTGGTCCGAAGAGTGGCTCCGGCGCACGGAGCTGCCGTTGGACCAAGAAGGTGAGCCTGAACGCTCCCGGCTTCGTCATCGGCGCGGACATTCGCGACAGCCAGGGGATCAGCGACTTCACCAGCGACGGCTATGCGATGACCAACGAGTCGATCGGCCACCACCAGGCCGTTCAGGCGAAACAGACCTCCGGCGATGTCTGCGTGGTCATCATCGGCGTCACGCCGACGTCGCGGGTCGACGTCACGGCCAACACCAGCGACTCCGACATCGACGCCGCCTGCACGTTGGCGAATCAGTACGCGAAGTTGATCGAGCCGAAGCTGCCCTGAGTCACAGCACTCGCAGGCCGCAGCGCCACACCGCATAGCTGAGCGGGACCCCCGGTCGGTACGCCAGGTGCGTCACCGACGGTGCGTTCAGCACGTGCACATCAGCACGGCTCCCCGGCCGCAACACCCCCACCGCACCGTCCCCCGACTCACGGCGCAAAGCCCGTGCCCCGCCCCACGTCGCCGCGCGCACCGCCTCCGCCACACTCATCCGCATCTGCAACACCGCCGTAGCCACGCAAAACGCCATGGACGACGTATAAGAAGACCCGGGATTGCAATTGGTGGCCAAAGCAACAGTGGCCCCGGCATCCAACAACGACCGGGCATCGGCCAACGGCTGACGAGTGGACAAATCGCACGCCGGCAACAAGGCGGCAACAGTATCCGACCCAGCCAAAGCATCCACATCGGACTTGCTCAAATAAGTGCAGTGGTCAACAGAGGCCGCCCCAAGCTCGACAGCCAACGAAACCCCGGGCCCGGGCCCCAACTGATTCCCGTGCACCCGCAACCCCAGACCACACCGCGACGCCGCCGTCAAAACGGCCCGCGACTGGTCGTAGTCGAAAGCCCCCTCCTCGCAGAACACATCCGCCCACCGCACAAATGGCGCAACAGCGGCCAACATCGGCCCACACACCAACTCCACATATTCATCCGGAGAAACACCGGAAGGCACCAGGTGAGCGCCGAGAAACGTCACCTCGTCGACCTGCAGGCCGGCCAGCCGGGCCGACCGCACCTCGTCGGCCACCGTCAGCCCGTACCCGGTCTTCGTCTCCAGACACGTCGTCCCCTGCGCATGCGCCTCGGCGACGTGCCGGCGCAGCGTGGCGGTCAGCACGGAATCGCTCGCCGCCCGCGTAGCGGCAACCGTCGTCGCGATCCCACCGGCCCGGTACGGCGCGCCGGCCATCCTCGCCGCGAACTCCGCCGTCCGGTCCCCCGCGAACACCAGGTGCGTGTGGCTGTCCACCCACCCCGGCAGCACGGCCCGCCCGGCCACGTCCACCCGGAGGTCCGCGACGGGCGCCGCACGACCCGATCCGACCCACGCCACCCGACCGGAGTCCAGCACCAGCGCCGCGTCCGTCAACTGCCCGAGCTCGTCGTCGTTGGTGGTCAACTCACCGATCCCGGTGATCAGCACGCTCATGCCACCACGTCTCCGATCGTCCTGGCCAGTGCCGGTCCGACCGTACCGACCAGCTGGTGGCTCCCGTCGCGCACCACCACCCTGCCCCCCACCACCACGATGTCCACATCGGACGCGTCAGCCGCGAACGCCACCTCGTCCGGATGGGCTCCGGCGGTGCGCGGGCTGTCGGTGCGGACCGAGACCAGGTCGGCGGGCGCGCCCACCGCGATCCGACCGCCGGACGGCCAACCCAGCGAACGGTGACCCGCGACCGTCGCACACGCCACCAGCTCGGCGGGCGTGAACCGGCCACGGCAACCGCTACGCAACCGTTCCCCCCGCTCCAACCCGCGCAACTCGGCGAACGGATCGATCGACACGTGCTGATCCGTGCCCAACGCGAGAGAACATCCGGCGTCGGCCAACGACCGGGCCGGACCGATGCCGTCGGCCAGATCGGCCTCGGTGGTCGGACAGAAGCACGCCGTCGAGCCCAGCGTGGCGACGTCCGAGGCAGACAGATGCGTGGCATGCACGGCCGTCGTAGCAGGACCGAGCACCCCCGTGGCGGCCAGCAGTTCGGTCGGCGAACACCCGTGGTACGCCTGGCATGCCTCGTTCTCGGCAGGCTGCTCGGACAGGTGGACGTGCACCGGCCGACCGGCGGCGAACGCGGCGACGGCAGGCAACGCCGACGCCGGCACGGCCCGCACCGAGTGCACGGCCGCGGCGATCCGCACCGACGGCGAGTCGTTCAACGACGCGACACGAGCCGCCCACCCCTCGACGGAACCGTCGCCGAACCGCACCTGAGGCCCGGCCAGCGGCGCGTACCCGTCGGGCCCGAGCCCACCGGCCAGGTAGCACGTGTCCAGCAACGTCAACCGGATCCCGGCATCAGCGGCCGCCGCGATCAGGGCCGACCCCATCGCGTTCGGGTCGGCATAGGGAGTCCCGCCGGGTGAGTGGTGCAGGTAGTGGAACTCGCCGACGCAGGTGAACCCGGCGAGCACCATCTCGGCGTACACCAGCCGCGCCAACTCGTAGTAGCTGTCCGGGTCCAGCCGCCCGGCGAGCCGGTACATCGCCGAGCGCCACGTCCAGAACGTGCCGCCGCCGCCGTTGGTCCGGCCGCGCAGCGCCCGGTGGAACGCGTGCGAGTGGGCGTTGGCGAACCCGGGGAACACCACCCCGGTCAGCCGGACCGCGCCGATCGGTTCCGGCACGCCGATCTCCACCGACGTGATCGTGCCGTCGTCAGCTGACACCAGCACGTCGGCGACCGTGCCGCCGTCCAGCCACGCCCGACGGCACCAGAACGCTACCGGCACAGCTCGCCCAGCACGGTGGCCAGCGCCTGCGCACCGGCGACACAGTCCTGCGGTTCGGCGTGCTCGTCCGGTGCGTGGCTGATACCGGTGGGGTTGCGCACGAACAGCATCGCCGTCGGCACCCGGGTGGCCAGGATGCCGGCGTCGTGGCCGGCGCCGGTGGGAATCGCCGGTACCCCGCCGAGCAGGCCGGCCAACCGGTCGCGCAGCACGGGGTCGAACACCACGGCGTCGCCGTAGGACTCCTCCCGGACGGCCAACTCGCAGCCCTCGGCGGTGGCCGCGTCCCGCACCTCGGTGCCCACATCCCGCACGATCGCCCTGGTCTGGTCGGCCGACGACGCCCTGGCGTCCAGCCAGAACTCGACCGCCGACGCGATCACGTTGGACCCGCCGGGCACCGGCACCAACCGGCCGATGGTGGCCCGCCCCTCCGTGTCGACGACCGCCCGCCGGGCCGCCAGCACGGCCGACGCCGCCGGCAGCATGGGGTCGCGCCGGTCGGCGATCTCGGTGGTGCCGGCGTGGTTGCCCTCGCCGGTCACGGTGAACCGCCACCGGCCGTGCGCCAGGATCGACGACGCCACCGCAACCGGGTGCCCTCCGGGCATCCGGTCCAGCAACCGGCCCTGCTCGACGTGCAGTTCCACGAAGCAGCCGACGTCGGCCAGCGCGGTGTCGTCCGGGCCGAACCGTTCCGGCTCGAACCCGGCCTTGGCCGCGGCCTCGGCCAGGGTGAAACCGTCGGCGTCGGTGAGCCGCCGGGCCGCGTCGGGGTCGATGGCACCGGTCATCAGCCGGGACCCGAGGCACGGCACACCGAACCGGCCGCCTTCCTCCTCGACGAACATCACCACGGCCACCGGCCGGGACGGCTCGACGCCGGCCGCCCGCAGCCGGTCGACGGCGTCCAGCGCGGACGCCACGCCCAGCGGCCCGTCGAACGCGCCGCCGCCGGGCACCGAGTCCAGGTGGCTGCCGGTGACCACGGCGTTCGGCCCCGGTGTTCCCCACCACGCCCACAGGTTGCTGTTGCGGTCGGTGGTCACGTCGAGGCCGCGGCGCACCGCCTGCTCGATGAACCACGTCCGCAGTTCGCTCTCGGCCCGGTCGAACGCGTGCCGGGAGTACCCGCCCCGCCGTCCGTCCCTGCCGACGTCCGACACCTCGCCGAGCAGTCCGTTGACAGTCATCGTCGCCCCATCGGTATCCGCACATGCCGTTGCTCAGCAACGGTTTCCGCTTCCGGGTAGCCCGCGTCCACGTGCCGCAGGACCCCCATCGCCGGATCGTTGGTCAGTACCCGCTCGATTTTCTCGCCCGCCAGTTCGGTGCCGTCGGCCACGGTCACCTGACCGGCGTGGATGGACCGGCCGATGCCGACGCCACCACCGTGGTGGATGGACACCCACGTGGCCCCGGACGCAGTGTTGACCAGCGCGTTGAGCAGCGGCCAGTCGGCGATGGCGTCCGAGCCGTCGGCCATCGCCTCGGTCTCCCGGTAGGGCGACGCGACCGAACCGCAGTCCAGGTGGTCGCGGCCGATCACCACGGGTGCGGTCAGCTCACCGCTGCGCACCATGTCGTTGAACCGCAGCCCGGCCAGGTGCCGCTCGCCGTAGCCGAGCCAGCAGATCCGGGCCGGCAGCCCCTGGAACGCCACCCGCTCCCCGGCCAGCCGGATCCACCTGGCCAGCGACTCGTTCTCCGGGAACAACTCCAGGATCGCCCGGTCGGTGGCCGCGATGTCGGCCGGGTCACCGGACAGCGCGGCCCACCGGAACGGGCCCCTGCCCTCGCAGAACAGCGGCCGGATGTAGGCGGGCACGAATCCGGGGAAGTCGAACGCCCGCTCACAGCCGCCGAGCTTCGCCTCACCACGCAGCGAGTTGCCGTAGTCGAACACCTCGGCGCCCCGGTCCAGGAAGCCGAGCATCGCGTCGACGTGTTCGGCCATCGAGTCGCGGGACCGGTCGGTGAACTCGTCCGGCTTGGCCGACGCGTAGTCGTGCCAGTCGGCCAGGTCGACGCCCTTGGGCAGGTAGGCCAGCGGGTCGTGGGCCGAGGTCTGGTCGGTGACGATGTCCACGTCCAGCCCGCGCCGCAACAGCTCGGGCAGCACCTCGGCTGCGTTGCCGATCAGGCCCACGGACAGTGCGGCCCGGTCGCGTTTCGCCTGTGTCACGCGGCGAATCGCGTCGTCCATGTCGGACGCGATCTCGTCGAGGTAGCGGGTCTCCACCCGCCGCCTGGCCCGGTCCGGGTCGCACTCCACGACCATGACGGCACCGCCGTTCATGGTCACCGCAAGCGGTTGCGCGCCGCCCATCCCACCCAACCCGGCGGTCAGCGTCAGCGTGCCGGCCAGGGTGCCGCCGAACCGCTTGGTGGCCACGGCGGCGAACGTCTCGTAGGTGCCCTGGAGGATGCCCTGGGTGCCGATGTAGATCCAGGAGCCGGCCGTCATCTGCCCGTACATGGTCAGGCCGAGCGCCTCCAGCCGGCGGAACTCCGGCCAGGTCGCCCAGTCCGGCACCAGGTTGGAGTTGGCGATCAGCACCCTCGGCGCCCACTCGTGGGTGCGCAGCACACCGACCGGCCGACCGGACTGCACCAGCAGCGTCTCGTCGGTACGCAGGTCGGTCAGTTCCCTGGTGATGGCATGGAAGCTCGGCCAGTCCCTCGCCGCCCGGCCGGTACCGCCGTAGACGACCAGGTCGTCCGGCCGTTCGGCGACGTCGGGGTCGAGGTTGTTGTGCAGCATGCGCAGCGGCGCCTCGGTGGCCCAGCTTCGTGCGGTGAGCGCGGTGCCCCGCGCGGCCCGTACCTCGGTCGACAACTACAGCACCTCCCGGATCAGTTGTTCCGCCGCCGCGATCTCCGGTGCCAGGTGGCGGTCCGGTCCTGGACCGGATACCCGTTCCCGCAGCCGCGCCACCACCTCGGCGGTCGCCGGGGCCGGGGTCAGCGGTGCGCGCAGGTCCAGCGCCCGCGCGGCGGTCAGCAGTTCGACGGCCAGGACGGTGGTCAGCCCGTCCACGGCCCTACGCAGCTTGCGGGCCGCCGACCAGCCCATCGACACATGGTCCTCCTGCATGGCGCTGCTCGGGATGGAGTCCACGGACGCCGGCACGGCCAGCCGCTTCAGCTCGGACACCACGGCGGCCTGCGTGTAGTGCGCGATCATGTGACCGGAGTCGACGCCGGGGTCGGCGGCCAGGAACGGCGGCAGCCCGTGCGATCGGGACACGTCCAGCATCCGGTCGGTGCGCCGCTCGGCGATGCTGGCCACGTCGGCGACACAGATGGCCAGGAAGTCCAGCACGTACGCCAGTGGCGCGCCGTGGAAGTTCCCGTTGGACTCCACCCGCCCGTCGGCCAGCACCACCGGGTTGTCGATGGCGGATGCCAGTTCCCGGTCGGCGACCAGGTCGGCGTGGGTGAGCGTGTCCCGGGCCGCGCCGTGCACCTGTGGCGAGCAGCGCAGCGAGTAGGCGTCCTGCACGCGGGTGTCCTCCGGCGTGCGATGGCTGGCCACGATCGGCGAGCCGCGCAGCAGTTCGGTCATCCTGGCCGCGGACCGCGCCTGACCAGGGTGCGGGCGCAGGGCCTGCAGGTCCGCGGCGAACACCCGGTCGGTGGCCAGCAGGGCCTCGACGCTCATCGCGGCGGTCAGGTCGGCGACGTCGAGCAGATGGGCGATGTCGGCCGAGGCGAGCACCAGCATGCCCAGCATGCCGTCGGTGCCGTTGATCAGCGCGAGCCCTTCCTTCTCCGCCAGCTCAACGGGTTTGATGCCGGCGGCCGCCATGGCGTCGGCAGCCGGCACCAGCGCGCCGGTGGCGTCCCGCACGTCACCCTCACCGATCAGGGCCAGCGCCACGGCGGACAGCGGCGCCAGGTCGCCGGAGCAGCCGAGCGAGCCGTACTCCGGCACGACCGGCACGATCCCGGCGTTCAGCAGGCCCACCAGGGTGTCCACGGTGGACGCCCGGACGCCGGTGCGGCCGGTGGCCAGCGTGCGCAGCCGCAGCAGCATCAGGGCCCGCACCACCTCGCGTTCCACCTCCTGGCCGGCGCCCGCCGCGTGCGAGCGGACCAGCGACCGTTGCAGCGCCGCCCGCCGCTCCGGTGGGATGTGCCGGACGGCGAGCGCGCCGAAACCGGTGGAGATGCCGTAGGTGGGCGTAGTGGCGTCGGCCAACCGGTCGATGTGGGCGCGGGAGCCCAGCACGGCGGCGCGGGCGCTGTCGGTGAGCCGGACGGGCGCGTCGTGCCTGGCCACGGCGACCACCTGGTCACGGGCCAGCGCGCCGCCGTCGAGCTCGACGGTCGGGTCGGTCATGTCCCCATCTCAGTCCCACGTGGCCGGTGCCGCGACCGGTGCCGGCCCGACTGTGTCTGGCATGCCAGACTGAGGGCGTGGGCGCGAGCAGCGACGTGCCGGCGCTGCGCCGTGGTCTGGCCGTGTTGCGGCTGCTGGCCAGCCATGCCGGCCCGATGACGGCCACCGCCGTGGCCGGTGAGCTCGGCCTGCCCCGCTCCACCACGTACCACCTGCTGGCCGAGCTGGCCGAGGCCGGTTTCGTCACCCACCTGCCCGAGGACCGCCGCTACGGCCTCGGCGTGGCCGCGTTCGAGCTGGGCACCGCCTACCTGCGGCACGACCCGCTGGAACACCTGGCCAGGCCGCTGCTGCGCAGGCTGGTGGCCAGGGTCGGCCGCACCGCCCACCTGGGCGTACTGCACGGCGCCGAGACGCTCTACCTGGTCCGCGAGCAGCCCACCCGCCCGCAGACGCTGGTCACCGACGTCGGCGTCCGGCTGCCCGCCCAGCTACCGGCGTCCGGCAGGGCCATGCTCGCCCGGCTGCCGCCCGCCCAGGTGCGGGCGCTGTTCCCGGCGCCGGACAGCTTCGTGCTGCGCACCGGCCGGGGTCCCGCCGACCTGCCGGCCCTGCGCAGGCTGCTGGCGACCGAACGCCGCAGGGGCTGGGCGGTGGAGGACGGGCACGTCACACCCGGGTTCGCGTCGGTCGCGGCGGCCGTGCTGGACCACGGTGACCGCCCGGTGGCCGCGATCAGCATCACGTTCCGGCACGACTGCCCGGAGGACCGGGGCTGCGGCGAGGACTGGCCGGACCTGGCCGCCGAGGTCCAGGCCGCGGTCGCCGAACTGTCCGGCCGGATCGGCGGACACGGCAGGGCCGCCACCGCAATCCGGTGACGGCCCTGTCCTGGGCGGCGATCAGGCCATGCTGCCCAGTTCCTCCTCCTCGGCGATGAGTTCGTCCTGCTGCGCGCGGACGGTCTCCAGCACCTTCTCCGCCGGCTGGGCCAGGCTGACCGCCCAGTAGAAGACGACCAGGCCGAACGCGATCACCACGACGAGGTCCCACCAGTTCGGCAGGATGTTCTGCGAACCCGTGCCGTAGCGGCCGATCAGGCCCACGATGGCCAGGCCGATCAGCCACGGCCAGATCCAGGACGAGGCCCGCCAGTCGATCTCGGGCTGGTCCTCCCGCTTGGTGTAGGCCCGGTTCACCTCGAACAGCACCCGGCCGATGAACAGGCCGATCAGCAGCTTCCACGTGGTCTCGAAGCCACCCCAGTAGATGATCAGGTTGGCGAACACGAAACCGACCGGGGCCAGCACCTTCGGGAACGGCAACTGGTACGGCCGGGGGCGCTCCGGGTCCCGCAGGCGCAGCGCGGCCAGCGACACCGGCGCGAACGCGTACATGATCGCGGTCGCCGACGTGACGACCCCGACCAGCGACTGCCAACTCGGGAACGGCAGGAACGAGATCTCGCCGATCACGAAGGCCAGCAGGATCGACCACAGCGGCACGCCCCGCACGGTGAGCCTGCCCAGTCGCGTCGGGAGCAACTGGGTGCGACCCATGGCGTAGGTGGAGCGGGCCGACGTGGCGATGTAGACCAGGCCGGTACCGGCGGGCGACACGAACGCGTCGGCGAACAGGATGTAGGACAGCCACGCGGCACCCGCGCCCGCGGCCAGTGACGCGTACGGGCCGAAGTCGCCCTTCGCGATCGGGTTCGCCCAGCCGTGCACCAGGTTGGCCGGGTTCAACCCGCCGATGAACGCGACCTCCAGCGCGATGTACACGACCGTGCCGATCAGCATCGCGGTGATGATGGCGCGGGACACGTCCTTCTGCGGATTCCGCGCCTCACCGGCGACCTGGAGTGCCTGTTCGAAGCCCTGGAGGGCGAACACCACACCGGCGGGCAGTGCCGCGAACACGCCGTGCGCGCCGAACGGTGCGAAACCGCCGCCCGCGGAGAAGTTGCTGCCGTGGAAGGTCAGCGACAGCAGCACGATCACGGTGAGGACCGGTACCGCGGTCTTCCAGATCACCGTCACGGAGTTGCTGTCCGACAACAACTTCACACCGACGATGTTGACGACCGTGAAGATGATCATCAGAAGGGACGCGATGCCGATACCACTGAGGGTCAGCGTGCCGTCGTCGTGCAGCATGTTGAGGTGCTGACCGACCCACGAGATGCTGTTCAGATAGGACAGACTGGC
This sequence comes from Pseudonocardiaceae bacterium, assembly GCA_036273855.1. Taxonomy (GTDB): domain Bacteria; phylum Actinomycetota; class Actinomycetes; order Mycobacteriales; family Pseudonocardiaceae; genus DATEPR01. The sequence continues at coordinate 18,394 of DASUGU010000103.1, read as the reverse complement.
CTCGACCTCGATCGGCGCGATGGCCACGGCCTGTAGCCAGGTCGCCCAGCCGGCGGTGAAGCCGGCCAGCGTGCCGAAGGCGTAGAGCGGGAACCGTGCCGTGCCACCGGAAGCCGGGTAGGCGCCGCCCAGTTCGGCGTGAATCAGCGCCAGCACGGCCAGCATCAGCGCGGCCAGCACCCAGGACAGCAGCGACGCCGGACCGGCCGTCTTGGCCGCTGTCAACGCACCCAACAGCCAGCCGGAGCCGATGATGGAGCCCAGTGAGATGAAGGTGAGCCCGTAGAAACCGACCGACCGTTTCAGTGTGGGAGACGTCCCACTCCCGACTGTGGAAGAAGACGTAGTTGCCATCGGGTACCTCCGCTCCCGGGGTTCACCCCGAGTGGTTACCGGTCGCCACCGGCGGACTCCCGTCCGCCACGCTGGTGGCATCTTGCATCACCACGCCTTAATACATTGCAACAATCGAGTAAACGCAATGATCCGTTCGTCGGTGTTTACCACTACGCCAAATGTCGCAACGGAACACAAAAAACCCGCCCTGACCAGTAATTTCCGGTCAGGGCGGGTCAGCGTGTCGGTCAGCCCAGGCCGACCGACTTCAGCCAATTACCAGCAACTGTGGATGCGTCGGGGTGGCTCGGACCGGCCAGCTCGGCGTCCAGCTTGGCCAATGTGGCCGTGTCGAGCTTGGCCTGCACCGCGTTCAACGCGTCCTTCACGGTCGGGGTGGCCTTGTCGGACGCCAGGACCGGCACCACGTTCTGCGCCGCGAAGTTGTTCTTCGGGTCGGCCAGCACCACCCAGCCGTTGGCCGGGATCGACGAGTCGGTGGTGAAGATGTCGGCCGCCTGCACGTTGCCGTTCTTCAGCGCACCGATGGTCAGCGGGCCACCGGCGTCCAGCGGCTTGAACGAGCCGAACACGCAGTTGTAGTTCTTCTTGAAGCCGGGCAGGCCGTCCGGGCGGGTCTGGATCTCCGGCGGGCCACCGAAGGTCAGCTGCCCGCAGTGCGGCGCCAGGTCCGCGATGGACTTGGCGTGGTACTTGTCGGCCGTCTGCTTGGTCACGACGATCGCGTCGGAGTCCTGCGCCGCCGCCATGTTCAGCACGGTCAGGCCCGCCGGCAACGTCTGCTTGAGCGCGGTGTACACGTCCGACGGCGAGACCTGCGTGGCGTTCTTGTTCAGGTACTGCAGCAGGGTGCCGGTGTACTCCGGGATCAGGTTGATCGACCCGTCCTTCAGCGCCGGGAAGTACACCTCGCGGCTGCCGATGTCCGTGTGCTCCTTGACCGTGACCCCCTTGGCGCGCAACGCGCCCGCGTAGATCTCGGCGAGCAGTTCGCTCTCCGAGAAGTTGCCGGATCCAACGGTGACCGTGGTGTTGTTGCCCCCGGAACTCGACGATCCGGAGCCGCTGGACAGCGGGGTGCCGCCGCCGCTTCCGCCACAGGCAGCCAGCCCGAGCACCGCCACCGTGGCGGTCACGAGCCCTACGACGGTTCGCTTCATGAGCTGTTCCCTCTCGTGTGCTTAAGCCTCCGCCTCGGTCACGGAAACCGTGGTGACGCGCCGGGTCCGTGCCCGGCGACGGGTTGCCCCGGACGGCGAGAGTCCGGGCGAGACGACCAGCCGCTGCACGCTCACCAGCGCGAGGTCGACGATGATGGCCAGCAACGCCACGAGCAGCGCGCCGGCCAGCATCTGCGAGAAGTCGAGCTGCGCGTAGCCGTCGATGACGTACCTGCCCAGGCCGCCCAGGGACACGTAGGCGGCGATGGTGGCGGTGGCGATGACCTGCAGCGCGGCGCTGCGGATGCCGCCGAAGATCAGCGGCAGCGCGTTGGGCACCTCGACCTTGAGCAGGACCTCCCACTCGCGCATGCCGACGCCGCGCGCCGCGTCCACCACGGCCGGGTCGACGGCCCGGATGCCGGCATACGTGCCGGCCAGCACGGGCGGGATGGCGAGCAGGGTCAACGCGATGATCGGCGGTGCCAGCCCCAGGCCGCCGATCAGCACCACGATGGTGAGGATGCCCAGCGACGGCAACGCGCGCAGCCCGTTGGCGAGGCCGACCACGGCCACCCCACCGCGCCCGGTGTGACCCACGATCGCGCCGACCGGCAGGCTGATGATCAGCGCGAACAACATCGTGAGCGCGGTGTAGCCCAGGTGTTGCAGGGTGCGCGCCGGCACGCCGCCGGGGCCGTGCCAGTGGGCGGAGTCAGCGAACCACGCGCCGAGCGAGGACCACATGCCCTGTCACCCCACCCTCGTCCACGGAGTGGTCACGCGGCCGATCAGCACCAGCACGACGTCGGTGATCAGCGCCAGGATCAGCGACGCGACGACGCCGATCACGATCTCGCCGACGAAGTTGCGGTGGAACCCGTCGTTGAACAGGTTGCCCAGGCCGCCGATGCCCAGCAGCGCCCCGACGGAGACCAGGCTGATGCTGGACACCGCCGCCACGCGCAGGCCGGCGATCAGCACCGGGATCGACATCGGCAGTTCCACCGCGAAGAACCGGCGCAGCGGCCGGTACCCCATCGCGGTGGCCGCCGTGCGCACCTCCCACGGCACCGACGTCAGAGCGTCCACAACGGACCGGACGAGCAGTGCCACGGTGTAGATGGTCAGGGCGATGATCAGATTGATCGGGTCCAGGATCTGGGTGGCGATGAGTGCCGGCAGCACGACCAGCAACGCCAGCGACGGGATGCTGTAGACGAACCCGAAGCTGTAGAAGATGGTGGCGCGCAGCACGCCGGACTTGGTGGCCACCCAGCCGAGCGGGATGGCCAGCACGAGGCCGATCACCACCGGCACCAGGGCCAGGTAGAGGTGCTGGCCGGAGGTGCTCAGCACGAGGCCCCAGTGTGAGTTCAACCAGGCGATCACGTCGGGACCTCGCCCGCGGTACGCGCCTTGGCCAGCGCGCCCAGCACCTCGTCCGCGGTGACCGAGCCGACGACGGCGCCGCTCGCGTCCACCGCGATGCCCAGCGCGGCAGGCGAGCTCAGGGCGGCGTCCAGGGCGCTGCGCAGCGACGACGCGCGCGTGGTGTCGGCGTCCACCTGGTACAGCGAGCCGCCGGAGACCAGCAGGTCCTCGGTGACGGCGGCCGTTCCGTCCACTGTGGAGAGTTTGGCGGCGGACAGCCAGCCCAGCGGCCTGCGGTCGTTGTCCACGGCGACCGCCCAGTCGTTGACCAGCCCCCTGCGGGCCTCGTCGACGGTGCCGCCGAGCTTGACGACGGCCAGGTCACCGACGGTCAGGCCGGTGGCGGTGAGGAAGCCCAGGGCGCGGTAACCGCGGTCGCGACCCACGAAGTTGGCGACGAAGTCGTCCGCGGGCCGGCCGAGCAGCGCGGCCGGTTCGTCGTACTGGGCGAGCACGCCACCGGTGCGCAGAACCGCGACCTTGTCGCCGATCTTGATGGCCTCGTCGATGTCGTGGGTGACGAAGACGATCGTCTTGCCGAGTTCGCCCTGCAGGCGGAGCAGTTCCTCCTGGAGTCCTTCCCGGACGATCGGGTCGACGGCGCTGAACGGCTCGTCCATCAGGAGGATCGGTGGGTCGGCGGCCAGCGCGCGGGCGACGCCGACGCGCTGCTGCTGGCCGCCGGAGAGTTGGGAGGGAAAGCGTTTGCCCAGTTCGACGGGCAGTCCGACGAGTTCGAGCAGTTCGGCGGCGCGGGCGCGGGCGGCGCGGCGGCGGACGCCGGTGAGGACCGGGACGGTGGCGACGTTGTCCAGGACGCTGCGGTGCGGGAAGAGGCCGGCCTGCTGGATGACGTAACCGATGCCGCGGCGCAGCACGGGCGGGTCGGATTTCGTGATGTCGGCGCCGTCGATGAGGATGTGGCCCGAGGTGGCATCGATCATCCGGTTGATCATGCGCAGGGACGTGGTCTTGCCGCATCCCGACGGACCGACGAACACCGTGATCTTGCCGGCGTCGATGGTCAGGTCCAGTTCACGCACCGCGACCGTGCCGTCCGGGTACTGCTTGGTCACGGCCTGGAACTCGATCACCCGAGATCCTCCCGGTCGTGACGGCCACTCGCCGGCCGCCGCAGGTTCGAACGACCCTAGCCTCCGGGTCTGCCGATTGCAGGACGTTCCAATATCTGACCACCCACTCGTGACATTCCGCCAAAGTCAACCACGCCCCGCGCAACCCCAACCTCCCAAACCACCCCAACCAGACGAGAGCAACCTCACACCCACCACATGCGAGTACCCAAAGAGCCGGATGGCCAAGCAGACGCCCACCCACGCCACCAGCAACGGTCAGCAGTAACGGTCAACGGCGGTCACCAACAAGCGGGACACCAACGTGCCGCCACCCAACGACCACCACACCAAGCCGCACCCACCAAGCCGAGCCACATCCCGCGACCAACAATCCGCGTCTCGTCCGCCGAAGGGCCGACACACCCCCGAGATCCACCCGACGCAACCAGGCAACAACAGGCAATCAACGGCAATCACGAGGCCCACCGGCACCCGGTCCGCGAGTCGACCACCCAGCGGACGACACAACACAGCAGACGACCGAGTCGACCACCAAGCGGACGGCTCAGCCAAACGATCGCGCCTGTCTAGCCCACCCGCCACAGGACTCCACAGAACACCACGAGCCCCAACCCCAGCCACCCACCAACGAGCCGACCGTCCATAGACCAACTCACCACCCAGACCCCACTCCCACACGAGCCAACCCTCCAACGGCCGACTCGGCCAACCACGACACGACCACCCAACGGCCGCTTCGCAATCCCCCGCATGTCGACCACCCAAGGGCCAACTCACGCGGCACCCACAACACACCGACCACTCGCCGACGAACTCCCCGCACGGCCTGGCCCGCATCCTGGGCGAGGCCGCGATCGGTGCCGCCCGCACCCACACCTTCCTGGGCGAACGCTATCGGCGCATCGCCCGGCGTCGGGGCAAGAAGAAGGCCCTCGTCGCGGTCGGCCGCTCGATCCTGGTCATCATCTGGCACCTGCTGTCCGACCCAGACGCCCACTTCCACTACCTGGGCCCGGATTTCTACGACACCCGACTGGGCACCGATCGCCGCAAGCGCAACCACGTCCGCCAACTCGAAGCCATGGGCTACCGGGTCACCCTCGAGCCCGCCGCCTGACCCCATCAACCCAGCATGAACCCGGCTCCGCTGCGCTACGCCGGGTGCTTCGCCTACCCACTCACCTCAGATTTTCGGATTAGCGGCCAACTCACCCCAGCCCTCAACTGGCCGCTGGAACCGCCAACTGCCCCGTCTCCAACTGCCCATGGAACTCCCGGGCCGGCACAGCCTTCGAGAACAACCACCCCTGATAAGCGTCAACTCCCATACCCCGCAACACATGAAACTGAGTCGCGGTCTCCACACCCTCCGCCACACAACTCCGCCCCATCGCCCGCGCCATATCCACCACGGCGGACGCCACCGCAAAGTCCGAAGGATCGCTACTAACCCCCGCCACGAACCGCTGATCCACCTTGATGATCTGCGCCGGCAGATCCTTCAACCGCGCCAACGACGAATACCCGGTCCCGAAGTCGTCAACAGCGAACCGAACCCCACGCCCCACCAGATCAGCCATCGCGGTCAACGTTCGAGAAGGCAGATCGACCAAGCTGGTCTCCACCAACTCCAACACGACCCGGTCCCACTCGATACCAGCCTGCAACACAGCGTTCGCCACGATGTCCACGAACTCGGGGTCTCCAGGCAACAACCCGGCCAGGTTCACCGCCACACCAACCGGCCGCCCACCCGGCGCCGTCCACGTGGCCGCCTCACGCAACGCCGTGCGCAGCACCCACCGATCCAAGTCGCGCAACAAACCACCCTGCTCCGCCACCGGCAGGAACACGTCCGGCGCCAACATCCCGCGATCCGGGTGCGACCACCGAACCAGCGCCTCCGCGGTCTGGATCCGCCCGTCCGGCCCCACCACCGGCTGGAAGTTCAGGTGCAGCCCGTCATTGGCGATCGCCTCGCGCAGCTGCCCCTCCAGATGCACCTGCCGGTCGGCCGACGCGATCAGCGCCGCGTTCGCCATCGCCACCCGCCCGGCGCCACGCTTCTTCGCCTCGAACATGGCCGCGTCGGCGAACCGCAGCAGATCAGCGCCGGTCGTCGGGCCACCGTTGGGCACGGCCGCGCCGATCGTCGCCGTCACCCGGACGAGTTGACCGTGCACCGGCACAGCCGTCCGCAACAGCGTCGACACCCGGTTGGCCAGGCTCTCCACGCCACCCACGGCGTCGATGTCCGGACAGATGATCACGTACTCGTCACCGGACAGCCTCGCCACCGTGCACCCGTCGGGCAGTCCACCTTCCAGTCGACGCGCCAACGCCACCAGCAGCTCGTCGCCCGCGTCGTGGCCCAAGGAATCGTTGACCCGCTTGAAGTTGTCGATGTCGCAGAACAACACGGCAGTGGCCGCGGCGGTCGGTGCGGACAGCAGCCGGCACAGCAGGTCGTTGACCGCGGCCCGGTTGGGCAGGCCGGTGAGTTCGTCGTGGGTGGCCTGGTGCAGCAGTGCCTCGGCGGCTCGGCGGCGTTCGGTGATGTCCTGGAACACCACCAGCCAGAACCGTTGCCCATCGTCCTGAACGGACACGGCGACGTGCAGTTCGCAGTACACCGGCTCACCGTCGGCACGCACCAGAACCTGCTGCGGAATCCGCTGCCCGCCACGCTCCTGGCCGGCGCCGATGGCCGACGCGAACGTGTCCGGCTCGGCGGGGTGCGCCAGTTGGGTCGCGGTCCGGCCGCGCAGTTTCTCCAGGCTGAAGCCGAGCAGGTCGCACAGCGCGTCGTTGGCGTCGACCAGCCGGGACGACTCGTCGAACAGCCCGATGCCCACCGGTGTGAGCGCAACCAGGTCGGTGAAACGCTGGCTGGACCGCAACATCCGGGTTTCCGCGGCCCGCTGCTCGGTGATGTCCTGCGCGGTGCCCACCACGATCCCGGCCTCGGCGGACGTGGTGACGCCGGAGCACCGGAACACCCGGACCGCACCGTCCGGCCGGATCAGCCGATACTCGCAGTCCACCGACTTGCGGTCGCGGGACAGCTTGCCGAACAGGTCCTCGACCCACGCCCTGTCCTGCGGGTGCACCAGGCTCAGGAACAGTTGGTGCGTCACCGGGCTACCGGTCGGCACGCCGAACAGCTCGTACAGCATCGGCGACCAGCTGCTCTGGTCGGTCGTCGAGTTCCATTCCCACGTACCGAGCCGGGCGGCGCGCTGCGCGTCCTCGAACCGGCGGCGGTCGGCGAGCAGTTGGCGTTCCAGCATGCGGTGGTGCGTGACGTCCTGCAGCGTCCCGACGACCTGGGCCGGGCGACCGGTCGAGTCGGCCGCGCTGCGCACCCGCACCACGTAGATCCGGTCGCCCGCGTGACTGTTGATCTCGAACTCGAACGTCTGTCCCGGCGGTCCGGCCAGCAGCCGCTCGCGCAGGCTGGCGATCAGGGATTCCTGGCGCGGCGCGAGCGGGTCCTGGCCGGGCACCACGCCTGCCCTGGCGTACATCTCGGTCAGCGCCTCGCTGCGGTCGATGTGACCGCTGGCCAGGTCGTAGGTGAAGCTGCCCATCCTGGCGATCCGCTGGGCGTCCAGCAGGGCGGCGCGGTCCTCGGCGAGTGTGTGGCGGGCGCGCTGCCGGTCGGTGACGTCGCGGGCGTACCCGGTGATCATGGTCTCGCGCCGCCGGCCAGCCGCCACGGCGTGGATCCACCGCTCGCCACCGTCGCGCCGGACGATGCGCAACTCGATGTCCAGGGGCTCACCGGCGACCTGGTGCCGGCGCCAGTTGAGCCGGGCCCGCTCGCGGTCGTCGGGATGGATGAACTCCAGCATGGTGCGCAGGCACGGTTCGACCGAGCCGGGCTCGACCCCGATCAGGGCGTGCAGGCTGGGCGACCAGTACGTCTCGTGGGTGTCGTGGTCGAACTCCCACCAGCCGGTCCTGGTCAACTGCTGGGCGTCGGTGAACCGCCTGCGCTCGTCGTCCAGCGCCCGGGTGGCCTCGACCAGATCCGACAGGTCGGTCAGCAGCACCGCGTCCATGCCGGTGGTGGGCACCCGCCAGCGCACGGCCCGCACGGGCACGCCGTCGCCCTCACCGAGGGTCAGGCGCTGCTGGTCGCCGTCGCCGACGAGCACGTCACCGATGTTGAGACCGACCAGTTTGTCCGGATCGCCCGCACCGACAATGGCCGCGGCGCCCTCGTTGGCCCGCATGATCCGGCCCACGCGGTCGACCAGCAGGCTGGGCGCATCGGGCAGATCGGGCAGCGCGGGACCGGCCCCGGGCCGTGGCCGGGACGGCCGCCACTCGGCGCTGGCCGCCTCGGCCGGTTGGACCCGCTCCGCCACTGGCTTGCCCCTCCACGTGGAGACATACGGCGACCGGGTGACCCCGCCTGCCGACACGGCGCCGGGCCGGTCACCCACGGCAGTCACGGCTACGCGGACGTGTCAGCCAGGCATCACCCGATGGAAGGACCGTATCGCGTAACCGGTACTGAACCCAACGTGTCTTCGACCCACGTAAGGGATATTCCCGGCGCAGCGCCGCCCGAAAGACCCGAAAGAGGTGGCGGCGAACGGCGCTACGCCGATTGTCAGATTTCCCGGGCGACACCGTCGGCGACCGCGGCGGCGGCCACGGCGGCGGCGACCTCCGGTGCCACGCGGGGGTCGAACGGGCTGGGCACGATCTGGTCGACGGACAGGTCGTCCGCGGCGACGGCCGCGATCGCGTCGGCGGCGGCCAGCTTCATCCGCTCGGTGATCGCGGTGGCACCCGCGTCCAGGGCACCGCGGAAGATGCCGGGGAAGGCCAGCACATTGTTGATCTGGTTGGGGAAGTCGCTGCGGCCGGTGGCGACCACGGTGGCGTGCCGCGCGGCGACGGTGGGGTGGATCTCCGGGTCGGGGTTGGACAGCGCGAACACGATCGCGCCCGGCGCCATGCCGGCCACCAGCTCCTCGGCGACCGTGGCCGACGACAGCCCCACGAACACGTCGGCGCCGCGCAGCGCGACGGCCAGGTCGCCGCGCAGGCCGGTCGGGTTGGTGCGGGTGGCCAGCTCCGCCTTGACCGGGTTCATGCCCTCGCGGTCGGAGTAGAGAATGCCCCGCGAGTCCAGCACGGTCACGTCGCTGATCCCGGCAGCGAGCAGGATGTTCGCGCACGCCACCCCGGCCGCGCCGGCACCCGAGATGACCACTCGCAGGTCAACTGGCGATCGGCCGGTGACCTCGGCGGCGTTGCGCAGCGCGGCGAGCAGCACGACGGCGGTGCCGTGCTGGTCGTCGTGCATGACCGGGCAGTCCAGGGCGGCGACCAGCCGGGCCTCCAGCTCGAAGCAGCGCGGCGCGGACACGTCCTCCAGGTTGACCGCGCCGAACGACGGCCGCAGGTGGACCAGAGTGGACACGATCTCGTCGACGTCGGTCGTACCGAGCACCAGCGGGATCGAGTCGAGCCCGCCGAACCGCTTGAACAGCGCCGACTTGCCCTCCATGACCGGCAGCGCGGCGCTGGGTCCGATGTCGCCCAGCCCGAGCACGGCCGTCCCGTCGGAGACCACGGCAACCAGCCGGTGCGCCCACGTGTAGCGGCTGGCCAGCGTCCGGTCCTCGGCGATGGCCCGGCTCACCTTCGCCACGCCGGGCGTGTAGGCGATGGACAGCGACTTGGGATCGGACAGCGGGGCGGTGGTGCCGGTGGCGAGCTTGCCGCCCTCGTGCGCGGCGAAGATCTCGTCATCGGTCAGGCCGACGGCCTGGTCATCAACGGTGGTCACGACGTCCTCCTGGCGGGGAAAACAGGCTGTCTGAACCGAACGACCGTGGGCGACTGTCATGGGCGAACGCCGATACGGCGGAGGGGTGACAGCTGGTCGAGCGGTACGCGGGGCGGGGTCGCGCCGGCAGGAACCTGCGCCGGTGCGCGTCCACTCACGCCAGGGGTGCGGCGGAGCCGGCGTTGCGCGCCAACGCGGCGGTCATCCCATGATGCCAGCAGACCCCATGATTGTCTGCGCCCGGGGTCACCGAGCGCTGTCGCATTGTTGCGCGGTTCAACGCCATCCGGCGGCGGTCAGCCGCGCGGTCGGCCCGGTCGCGGCCACAGTCGCCACCGCACCACGCCGAGCACGGTGGCCGGGCCCAGCTCACGCGAGTCGGTCGAGCCGAACGTGTTGTCGCCCGTGACGTACCAACCGGCACCATCCGGTCGCACCGCCCGCTTGACCGACAACTGGCCAGGTCGCGCGGCCCACCGCACCAACACGACGGCCCCCGGTTCCGGTGACGCTCCGAACCGGACCAGCACGACGTCCCCGTCGGCCAGACACGGTGACATGGACGGCCCGCGCACGCGCACCCGGCGCCACGGCCAGCGGTCGAGCCGGCTTGCCCGTCCCGGTGCCAACGATCACCTCCGACTGCCCGACCGAGGCCACAAGGGTAGGGTCGTCGAGTCGGAGCATCCACTGTCAGGGAGGAACAATGCGACTGGTGTCGCGCATCCTCGGCCCTCGTATCGAGGCCACTGCACACTGCGATCTGCCGTGCGGTGTCTACGACCCCGCACAGGCCAGGATCGAGGCGGAGTCCGTCAAGGCGATCCAGGAGAAGTACCAGGGCAACGAGGACCCGGAGTTCCGCGCCCGGGCGATCGTGATCAAGGAGCAGCGCAGCGAGCTGGTCAAGCACCACCTGTGGGTGCTGTGGACCGACTACTTCAAGCCCCCGCACTTCGAGAAGTACCCGCAGTTGCACGAACTGTTCAACAAGGCGACGAAGGCCGCTGGCGCGAGCGGGACCAAGGGCTCCATGGACCCGGCGAAGGGTCAGGAACTCCTGGACCTGATCAAGGAGATCGACACGATCTTCTGGGAGACCAAGAAGGCCTGAGCGACGCCCTGGGGGATTCCCCGACACGGGCCAGACACACGGCCGGCCGTGCCGGGTCGAGGATCACCGTCCTCGGCACGGCTCCGCCGGCCGTCGTCGTTGCCGGGCAGTTTCTGTCCATAGCCCGTCCGGACGAATCGGCACTACACTCCGTAACAATTGCGGGCTGTCACCCGAAGGGAAGACAGACAGTCACCGCGAAACGGAGCTACTCATGGGCCGGCGTATCGACACCGCATGCTCGAACTGCGAACGCTGCGCGAACCCGGCGAACGACGGGTCCGGCCCGGCCCGGGGCTTCCGGAACTGCCGGACCTGCGGGCACCGGTTGAGCCTGCACGTGAGCCCGGCGGCCCCCCGGCCGACGGTGCTGCGCGTACTCCCTCCGCTGGCCGCGTCCCCCGCCGCGCCGACGCCGCCGACCCCACCGGCGATCGCACCCGGCTGGTACGCCGACCCGAACGGGCGGCCGTACAACCGCTGGTGGGACGGCCGGAACTGGACCGACGCGACCGCGCCGAAAGTCTGACCGACGGCGATCCTCCGGAACTACCCTGGGCAGCGGAGGTGGTCGCCCTGTCGGGCCCTGAGTTCGCCGCACAGCGGATGGCCGGCCGGGTGTTGGCACCGCCGGGGGCGGACATCGTGCTGGCCGAGTGGACCGCCGAGGGCGCACCCGGTGGGCAGCCCCGCTACCAGGCGCCGCTGCACCGGCACGGCGAGGACGAGGCGTGGTATGTCCTGTCCGGCACGCTCACCGTCCGGATGGGCAACAACGACATCCGCGTCCCGGCAGGCGGCGCGGCCCTCGTACCGGGCGGGATCGCGCACACCTACTGGAATCCCGGCGCCGAGCCGGCCCGCTACCTGCTGGTCATGGGCGCCCGCACGTACGGGCTGATCCAGGCACTGCACGCCACCGCCGACCGCGACCGGGACGCGACCCGTGCCCTGTTCCAGGAGTTCGGCGCCGAACTGCTCGACTAGGTGAGGTGGGCATCGTGAAGACCAGGACCGGTCCGGCGGTCGTCTTCGTGGCCGTCGTACTCGGGCTGCTCGCCGTCGTCGCCATCCTCGCGGTGGTCTGGCGCGTGGGTGCGACGCCCGGCGTGACCGGTGACATCCACCTCGTGCCCCTGTTCGGCGTGCACAGTGGGCCGCGATGACCGATCAACTGGACCGGTTGCGGGCACTCTGCCTCGCTCTGCCGGAGACCACCGAACGGCTCAGCCACGGCGAGCCGACCTGGTTCGTGCGGGACAAGAAGACCTTCGTGAGGTTCGCCGACCACCACCACGACGACCGCCTCGGCTTCTGGTGCGCCGCGTCGCCCGGCGTGCGGGAGGCGTTGCTGGCCAGCCGGCCGGACCACTACTTCTACCCGCCCTACGTCGGGCACCGCGGCTGGCTCGGCGTCCGGCTGGACGTACCGGTCGACTGGGTCGAGATCGGCGAGCTGGTCGCCGACGCCTACCGCTGCATCGCACCGAAGCACCTGGCCGCCCGGCTGGATCAGCCGAACGACTGAGACGGGTCGCACACCCCGTTGAACCGGCCCGCACCCTCGCCCCTGCCTACGATGGCCGCGTGCCAGCGAACCACGAGATCGGCAGGCGGACGGTGTACGTGCTGCGGCACGGCGAAACGGAATGGGCCGTCACCGGCCGGCACACCGGGGTCACCGACGTCCCGCTCACCACGTCGGGCGAACAGCAGGCCCGCCGTGCCGGCATGGTGCTCAGCCAGTTGCGCGGCACGAACCTGCCGCCCGCCCTGGTGCTGTGCAGCCCGAGGGAGCGCGCCCGTCGCACGGCGGAGCTCGCCGGCCTGGTGGTGGACGAGATCACCGAGGACCTCGCCGAGTGGGACTACGGCGACTACGAGGGTCTGACCACCGACGAGATCCGCGCCAAGGTGCCCAACTGGACGGTGTGGTCGCACCCGATCCCGCACGGCGAGACCGGCGACGAGGTCGGCGCCCGCGCCAGCCGGCTGCTGGACCGGGTGACCGGCAGCCTGGCCTCCGGTGACGTGATCCTCGTCGGCCACGGGCATTTCAGCCGGGTGCTGGTCGCCCGCTGGCTGGACATGACGGCGGCCGAGGGCGTCCGGTTCGGGCTCGATCCGGCGGGCACCACGCTGCTGGGCACCGAGCGCGGTGAGCGGCAGGTGCTACGGTCCAACATCCCGCCGTGGCCCGTGTAGGCCGTCACAGTTGATGAGGATCGTATGCCCGACAACCGGATCCGCCGCATCACGGAGTCCGATGTGGACCGCACTGTCGAGCTGGTGCACGAGCTCGCGCGCTACGAGAAGGTGCCGGACGAGTGCCACCTGACGGCCGACCAGTTGCGGGTCGCGCTGTTCGGCCCGGCGCCCGCGCTGTTCGGTCACGTCGCCGAACTCGACGGCGAAGTCGTCGGAATGGCGTTGTGGTTCCTCAACTTCTCCACGTGGGACGGCGTGCACGGCATCTACCTGGAGGACCTGTTCGTCCGCCCGGAACACCGGGGATCCGGCCTGGGCAGGGCGCTGCTCACCGCGCTCGCCGAGGAGTGCGTCGCCCGCGGCTACAGCCGGCTGCAGTGGTGGGTGCTGAACTGGAACGAGCCGGCCATCAACTTCTACCGCAGGCTCGGCGCGGTGCCCATGGACGAGTGGACCGTGTTCCGGCTGGCCGGTGACCCGCTCACCGCATTGGGCGGCGCCTAGGAGGCGCGGTCGCTGTCGGCCACCGCCCACGCCCGGGACGGGGCCGTGAACAGGAGCACCACGGTTACCGCGCACACCACGATCGTGCCGATGGCCAGACCGGTGAACTGCGAGTGGATCGCGTACCAGGCCACCGCGATCAGCAGGATCTGCACCAGGAAGGCCGGCGTGCGCGCCCACCGCAACCCCAGCACCAGCCCGGCGGCCACGGCCAGCACCGCGATGGCCAGCACGGCGAAGAACCCGGCCTCGCCGTAGAGGTTGCCGCCGCCGGAGGACCGGTGGACGGCCTGGACGAGCACGGCGACGGCGAACACGAGCGCGGCCAGGCCCTGCACGGCCACGAGGGCGCCGGCGACGCGCACCGCGCGGGGCGCGGGCTGTAGGGCGGGCAGGGGCACCGGTCTCCGCCTTTCCGGTGAATGCTCACGATCAGTGCCGCAGGTCACGTTGTGTGCCTACCGCCGATCGTAGGCCACCCGTCCGGCCGTATTCTTCCGACGGGTGACGCGCGATGATCCAAGTGTCAGCCGATTAGGTTCCTGTCGTCGGTGAGCAGACGGTCGTCTGGGTGCACTTACCGCGACACGAGTCGACGCGCGTCACCCGACAACGGCGCGCGCCGGGGAGGGACGCTCGTCTCACGGTACGGAGTAGGTCGATCACGGTAGGTGAGAGTCTCGGCCTCACGGTCGGGTGAACCTGACGAAATGGCCTACTCTGCACTGGTGCTTGCCCTCTTGGTGGTGAACCCACACGCCACCGCCACCACGGCGGCCGGTCGCGACGTGTTGGCGCACGCCCTGGCCAGCGACGTGAAGCTGGAGGTGCTGGAGACCAGCTACCGGGGTCACGCCGCCGACGCAGCTGCGCAGGCCGCGGCCGACGGCTTCGACCTGGTGGTGGCGCATGGCGGTGACGGCACGGTCAACGAGGTCGTCAACGGCCTGATGCGGGTCACCGAGACCGGTGTCCCGCGGCCGATGCTGGGCGTGGTGCCCGGCGGGTCGGCCAATGTGTTCGCCGGCGCGCTCGGCCTGCCGCGCGAGCCGGTCGAGGCGACGCATCACCTGCTGCAGGCCATCGAGACCGGCCGGACCAGACGGATCGGCCTGGGCAGGGTGGACGACCGGTGGTTCACGTTCAACGGCGGCGTCGGCTGGGACGCCGAGGTGGTGGCCGCCGTGGACAACCGGCGGCGCAAGCAGGCCAGCCCCGCGCTCTACCTGCGCACCGCACTGGGCCACTACGTCCGGCAGGCGGCGACCGCGCCCGAGCTGACCGTGACGGTGCCCGGTGAGGCGCCGCTGGACGGGCTGCGGCTGGCCATGGTGTGCAACGCCAACCCGTGGACCTACCTGGGCACCCGACCGTTGAAACTGGTCCCTGGCTGCTCGTTCGACGACGGTCTCGGCCTGTTCGCGCTGCGCAGCCTGGCCGCGCCCTCGGTGCTCCGGGTGGCCGGGCAGATCCTGCGCGGGGCCAGGGAGCCGCACGGCCGCGATCTGATCCTGCGCGACGACGTGTCACACATCCGGGTGACTTCGAGTCGACCGGTGCGTGTCCAGGTCGATGGTGACGTGGTCGGAGAGCGTCGGAGTGTAAACTTCAGCTCGGTGCCAGCCGCACTCAGGGTCGCGGTGTGACCGTAGCGTGACCTGTATGTGACCTGGCCTCGATCTTCGTGCCACCTCCACCTGGTGAGCAGGGCGCATACGAATCCGCATGTCAAGTAGACGTCGATCTTTCGGGTGAGTTCCCTCACCGGTTCGCGACATACCCCTTGACATCGGCGCGGTTCGTGAAAGCATTCACAAGCACCCCGACGACCAACCGACGACGAATGGTGCGCTGGAGCGCGCCTAGCAAGGAGCAAGGAACAATGGACTGGCGCCACCGCGCGGCCTGCCGTGACGAGGACCCCGAGCTGTTCTTCCCCGTTGGGAACAGCGGTCCTGCGCTCCTGCAGATCAGCGAGGCCAAAGCGGTTTGCCGACGTTGCCCGGTCGCGTCCAGCTGCCTCACGTGGGCACTGGAAAGCGGTCAGGATGCCGGTGTCTGGGGCGGCATGAGCGAGGACGAGAGGCGCGCGCTGAAGCGCCGCACTCGGGCACGTGCCCGCACCAACGTCTGAACAGCTGAACTGGGACGAGGCGTCGCACGCTGCGGAAACGCGACCCGGCGAGCCGCCTCGACACCCCGTGCCGGGCACTGCCCGGAGGCATTCACAGCATCATCACGCGCCAAGGACCTGCTGCTATTCGGTGGCGGGTCCTTTGCGTTTGTCGCGCCCGCCGTTTGTTCGGCACACCGCGAATGTGAATGTCTGTGAATAATGCGATGAGCCAGATGTCCGCCGACAACCCGCCCATCGAGGACCTGCTGCGCGAACTCACGCCGAGGGTTCTCGGGGTATTGGTGCGCAGATACGGCCGGTTCGATGCCTGCGAGGACGCCGTGCAGGAGGCGTTGCTGGCCGCCGCCACGCAGTGGCCAGAGCAGGGCACGCCGGACAACCCGCGCGCCTGGCTGATCACGGTCGCCGGCCGCAGGCTCACCGACCAGTGGCGGGGCGAGGAAGCACGTCGGCGCCGGGAGGCCACCGCGGCCGCGCTCACGCCGGCCGACGAGTTCACCGCCCCGGCCTCGGACGGCGACCAGCCGCCCGCTACGGACGACACGCTCGCCCTGCTCTGGCTGTGCTGCCATCCGGAGCTGTCGCCGCCGTCCCAGGTGGCGCTCACCCTGCGCGCCGTCGGCGGCCTCACCACGGGCGAGATCGCGCGGGCGTTCCTGGTCCCCGAGGCCACCATGGGCCAGCGGATCAGCCGGGCCAAGCAGCGGATCAAGACCAGCGGAGCCCGGTTCGAGCCGCCCCCGCCGGACCAGCGGGCCGATCGGCTGCGCGTCGTGCTGCACGTGCTGTACCTGATCTTCAACGAGGGCTACACCACCACGGCCGGCCCGGACCTGGCCCGCGCCGACCTGACCCGCGAGGCCATCCGGCTCACCCGCCAGGTGCACCGGCAGCTCCCGGCCGACGGCGAGGTCACCGGCCTGCTGGCGTTGATGCTGCTCACCGAGGCCCGGCGCCCGGCCCGGACCAGGGCCGACGGCACGCTGGTGCCGCTGCCCGACCAGGACCGGTCGCTGTGGCGGACCGACGCGATCGACGAGGGCGTCGCGCTGATCAGCCGGGCGCTGTCCACCGCGCCGGTCGGCCCGTACCAGGTCCAGGCCGCGATCGCCGCCATCCACGACGAGGCGACGCGCGCCGAGGACACCGACTGGGCCGAGATCCTGGCCCTGTACCAGTTGCTGGCCACGATCGCGCCCAGCCCGATGGTGACATTGAACCAGGCCGTCGCGGTCGCCATGGTCCACGGGCCGCGGGAGGGCCTGGCGATGCTGGCCGAGCTGGACGGTGATCAGCGGCTCGCCGACCACCACCGGCTGGACTCGGTCCGGGCGCACCTGCTGGAGATGGCCGGTGACGTGGCGGCAGCCCGCGAGCAGTACCGGCTGGCCGCGCGACGCACCACGAGCCTGCCCGAGCGCCGCTACCTGGAGCAGCAGGCCGACCGCCTGGCCGGACCGCCGACCGGTTAGCGGGAACGCCGGCCGGTTGCCCCGAATGCCGGCCGGTCAACGCCGGCCGATCAGCGGAACGCCGGCCGATCAGCGGGCGCGGAGCGGGACGTGCAGGACAGCGGCGGTGCCCCGGCCGTCCCGCCTGCGCAGGCTCAGCGACCCGCGCAGTTCGCTGTCCACCAGGGTGCGCACGATCTGCAGACCCAGCCGTTCGGTGCGCTCCAGCGAGAAACCGTGGGGCAGACCCACGCCGTCGTCGGAGATGGTCACATCCAGCCACTTCGCCGACCGCTCGACGCGCACCACCACCTCGCCGTGTTCCGGCGCCGGGTAGGCGTGCTCGAAGGCGTTCTGCAGCAGTTCGGTGAGCACCAGCACCATCGGCGTGGCGCGGTCGGCGGCCACCACGCCGAACTCGCCGTCCCGCCGGACCGACACCCGGCCCTCGGTGCCGGCCAGATCGCCCATCATCGGGATCAGCCGGTCCACCAGTTCGTCCAGGTTGAGTCGCTCGTCAACGGACAGCGACAGGGTCTCGTGCACCATCGCGATCGACGTGATCCGGCGTACCGACTCGGTGAGCGCGTCCCGCGCCTCGCTGCTGCTGGTCCGCCGGGACTGCAGCCGCAGCAGAGCGGCCACGGTCTGCAGGTTGTTCTTCACCCGGTGGTGGATCTCCCGGATGGTGGCGTCCTTGGTGACCAGCTCCCGGTCGCGGCGCCGCAGGTCGGTCACGTCCCGCAGCAGCACCAGCGCGCCGATGTGCTCACCCTTCGGGCGCAGCGGGATGGCCCGCAGGATCAGCGTGGTCTCGTCGGTGCCGACCTCGATGTCCCGGGCCGACGTACCGCCCAGGACCGCGCTGAGCGTCTCCTCGTCCGGCCGCCGCGCCGGTGGCACCAGGGACCGGGTCGTGTCGGCCAGCAGCAGCCCGGTCAGGTCGGCGGCCAGCCCGAGCCGCCGGTAGACCGACAGGGCGTTGGGACTGGCGTAGGTCACCCGGCCCGCGGCGTCGATGCGCAGGAAGCCGTCCCCCACCCGCGGGGAGTCCGCGTGGTCCGAGCGCTCGCCGGGGAACGGGAAGTGCCCCGCCGCGATCATCTGCGTCAGGTCGGTCGCG
>DASUGU010000102.1:0-34073 GCA_036273855.1 Pseudonocardiaceae bacterium | reverse complement strand
TTGGAAGGCGGGTCGGCCCGCACGGACCTCAGAACGCGGTCAGGCCGTTGGGCGCGCCGAGACCGGTTGGTCCGTCCCAACCGGGCCCGGCCTGGCAGAGGCGGACCGGCGCCGACACGCTCAGGCAGGTGCCGGTCGGGGCGTTCTGGCCGACCGTGACGTCGGTGAACGCGGATCCCCGCGCCGCGTACAGGGTGTTGGGACCCAGCACACCGGTCAGGTGACCACCGCGGGCGTACATGCCGGCCACCAGCGGGGTGGCCACGCTGGTGCCGCCGATCACCAGCCAGTTGAACGGAATGCCGGTGGCCGGCGCGTAGGTGTCGAACGTCGCGACACCCGTGGCCTGGTCGGCGACCGCGGCCACGTCGGAACCAGCACGATGGCCACGGCACAGGCCGCTGACCGACCTCGGTTGGCCGGCTGCGGCCGGCAGGTCGGTCTCGCAGCCGCTGCCCGTGCCGCTCCACGCTGTCTGGGTGAACCTGGTGCCAGCCGTGTTGGTGGTGAACAACGACGTGCCGCCGACCGACACCACCCACGGAAGATTCTCCGGCCAGCCGCGGTGCTGGATGCCCTCGAATCCGTCGTCTCCGGCCGAGGCCAGCACCGCCACACCGCGGTGGCGCAGCGATCGAGCGATCGGTCCGGTCTCCACGACTAGGTCGCTGGGGAACTCGAAACTCATGCTGATCGCGCCGGCGCCCAGCCGGGCGGCGGTGTCCACGGCGGTGCCGATGTCGGCCATCGCGGCGTCCAGGACCGGCTGGGGACCGTCCACGAACAGGTCGGCCAGCGGGACCTGGACCTCCAGCAGGTGACACTGCGGACAGGCAGCGGAGGCCATCTGGATGTCCACTGCGGCCTCGACACCGGCCTCGGTCTCCTCGATCTGACCGGTGGGCGGACTTCTACAACACCATCCGCCGACACAGCGCCAACGACGGACTGGCCCCGATCCCGTTCGAGCATCAGATGGCACACGCACGAGTGTCATTCCCCTCGAATCGTGGAGACGGTGTTATCGGTCCGGCCAGCGTCTGTGGCGTCGACCAGTGCTGGCCCGCGTCACGGGATGAGGTGAAGCCGACCTCGAGCTGGCAGGTCGCGGCGGTGCAGTCGGCCGACGGGTAGAAGTAGTAGGTCACCGCGAGTTGCGTCCTGGGCCCGGCCGAGTCGGTGCCCACGGCCAGCCCGGGGATGAAGTGGTCGACATCGCTGCCGACCGGATCGATCGGGATGCGCCGCACCGGCGACCAGGTGGTGCCATCGGGGCAGCCCATGGTCACCGCGCAGGATCTTCTGGCGCTGGCACCTGCCGCCGGGCTGGACCAGCTGTACCAACTGCGGCCACGTCCTGGAGAACAGTCTGCTTCCCCGCCTGGCCGTGCGGCCCGGCCGGTGGGCGATCGGGCCGACGTTCGCTGGATCGTGGTTGGTCGGCGGCGCGGACGCCGACGTGATCGCCGCCGGCCTACTCCTGGACCTCGAGGTCACGCTGGGCGATAAGCGCCGCGATGGCACCCGTCAGGTGTCGTTGGCCAAGGCCGAGGTGTACCAACTCATCGGCTACGCATCGCTGGACTTCCGGGACACCTACCAGATCAACGAGGTGGGCATCTTCAGCGCCCGCTACGCCTACCTCGCCAGCTGGCCGCTCACGCGCCTGTTGGACGAGTTGGCCGGTCACCCGATAGACCTGAGGGAAACTCGAACGCGGCTCGAGCGCCGGCTGCGTGACCTACGCAACCAGAACCTTGCCACCCCGGTGATGGCCCGGTGATCGTCTCGGCGGTCAACACGGCGACTCGTCCCGCAGCGACACGACCCGGTCGGCGACGCCCGTCACTTCCGTCCGGTGATGTCCGGACCGAGTCTCGATCGACTGGCCGCGCGGTCTCGGAAGGATCGTTCCATCCTCACGAGGTGAGTGTGCGGCCGCCGCCGAGGAACGACTCGACGAACGTGGGACTGTCGACTAGCTCTGCCGGGCGGCCCGCCATCCGGAGCCTGCCGCCCGCGAGTACGTATGTGTGGTGGGAGATCTCCAGTACCGCCTTCGCCCGCTGCTCCACGATGAGCACCGACGCTCCGTCCACCGACAGTTGCCGCACATGCTCGTGCAGCAGCCTCCTGGCGATCGTGGGCGCCAGGTTCGCCGTCGGCTCGTCCAGCACGAACAGCGCGGGTTCCAGCATCAGTACCCGGCCCATGGCGAGCATCTTGCGTTCGCCGCCGGACAGCTTGCTGGCCCTGCGGCCCAGCAGCGGGCCCAGCGCCGGGAAATAGCTGACCACCTTCTCGATCCGGGCCGGGATTTCCTTGCCGCGCAACAGGTAGCCACCCATCTCCAGGTTCTCCCGTACCGATAGCGGCCCGAACACGTCGTCCACCTGCGGGACGTAGCCGACACCGGCTCGTGCGACGAACTCGGGCGGCTGGTTGGTGATGTCCTCGTCACCGAGCAACACCTGGCCGGACAACACCTTCACCGCTCCGACGATGCCCTTCAGCAGCGTTGACTTGCCGGAGCCGTTGGGGCCGACGACAGACACCACGTGGCCGGGCGCCACATCGATCGACACCCCGTGCACGACCGGCCTGCCGCCGTAGCCGGCGCTGAGTGCCACGGTCCGCAGGGCGGCTCCGCGCCGCCGCCCCGGGTCAGCCGACAGCGGCCCCACGTCAGCCGACAAGGTAGGCCTCCACGACCTCGGACCGGCCGCGCAACACCTGCATGGTGCCCTCCGCCAGTACCTGACCCTCGGCCATCACCACGACCGGGTCACAGAACTCGTCCATGATGGCGAGTTCGTGCTCGACCATCATGATGGTCATTCCCTCGCCGCACAGCCGCACCAGTTGCTCGCCGATCTGGTGCGCGAGATGCGGATGCACCCCGGCGACCGGTTCGTCGAGCAACAACACGGACGGCTCGGCCATCAATGCCCGCATGATCTCCACCAGGCGGCGCTGCCCGCCACTCAGGTCACCCGCGTACTGGTTTGCGTAGCGGGTCAGACCGAACTGGTCGAGCAGCACCTCGGCGCGGTCGACCGCTTGGTCCTCGGCCGCCTGCCAGTGTCGACGGCCGAGCACCGCGCCGTGGAAGGAGTCACCCGGTTGGGCCGGCACCGCGCACAACAGGTTCTCCAGCACGGTGAGTCGTTTGAACTCACTGGCCAGTTGGAACGTGCGCAGCACCCCGCTGCGGGCCCGCCGGAACGCCGGCAGCCGGGTGATGTCCCTGCCGTCGAACATGACCCGGCCCGATGTCGGTGCCAGCGTGCCCGCCAACATCATGAGGGTGGTGGACTTGCCCGCGCCGTTGGGCCCGATCAGTCCGGTCAGCCTGCCCCGCCGCAACCCGAAGGACACGCCGGACACCACCTCGACGCCGTCGAACGTTCTGGTCAGCCGGTCGGCGGCCAGGACCACCCGCTCGGGCTGGCGCGGCGGTTCGGGACGTGCTGCCACCGGCTCGGTACGCGCGGGTTGACCGACACCGGGCAGTACCAGGTCATCCGCGGTGTCGTCGGAGTCGGTGGCCGTCGGTGGTCCGCCGAACCGCACGCTGGCCCTGCGTCGCTCCGGCAGCACACCCTGAGGCCGTAACCACAGGAACACCACGATCAGCAGGCCGATGGCCACCCACTGGAGCGCTGGAATCAGGCCGGGTGGCCCGAACGGCGGTATGAAACGGGTCAGTTCCTCGAACGCGAGCGGCACCAGCAGCGCCCCGAGTACGGCACCCTTGTGGTTGCCTGCGCCGCCGATGATGACGGCCGCGAACAGGACGATCGTCTCCGCGTAGGTCCACCCGGATGGCGCCCAGAGGTTGATGAAGCCGACCAGGATGCCGCCGGACAGGCCGGCGACGGCACCGCCGAGCACCAGCATGGCCAGCCGCAGCGAGACCAGGTTCTTGCCGAGCGAGTCGGCGACCGTGTCGTTGTCCCGCATGGCGCGCAGCGATCGCCCGTACGGGGATTCGGTGACCCGGCGCAGGAACAGGTAGACGAGGATCGCGAGCACGATCGCGGCAGCCCCGTAGGCCCACTGGTAGCCGATCGACTGCGGGTCGAGCTTGCCCTGCAACGGTGCGGGTACCAGCGACAGGCCGGCCGAACCGTTGAACAGCGGCCGGTAGTTGTTGACCAGCAGGTTGGCCATCACAGCGGTGACGAGCAGGCCGATCGCGGCGAAGTCGCCGCGCAGCCGTCTGCCGACCAGGAACGTGAACGGCAGCGCCAGCAGCCCGCCGATCACCGCGGCACCGAGCCACGGCAGCGGGAAGGGCAGCGACCAGCCACCCAGGTAGGTCTGGAAACCGCCGTCGGCGGTGTCGCTGGGCAGCGACAACACGGAAGCGGTGTAGGCGCCCGCGGCCTGGAAGATGATGAAGCCGAAGTTCGTCACCCCGGCCACGCCGAACTGCTGACTCAGCCCGAGGCACGCCAGGATGTCCACGCCCGCGTAGACGAACAGTGTGGTGAGGTAGAAGACGATTCCGTTGCCCACGTCGATCCGCCCTCGTTCAGGTTCGGGAGCCGAGTAGGCCCGTTGGACGCGCGGCCAGCATGATCAGCAGTAGCACGAACGCGACGACGTCCTTGTACGCCGGTGTCACGTACGCGGCGCTGACCTCGGTGCCGATGCCGATGACCAGTGCGCCCAGCATCGCGCCGTAGGACTGGCCGGGACCGCCGAGGAACACCGCCGCCAGGATCAGCACCAGGAACAGGTCAGTGCTGGTGGCGCCGAAACTGCCGGCGTCCAGGGCGAAGACCGAGCCGCCGACCCCGCACAGCGCACCGGAGATCATCCAGGTGGTGGTCACGACGCGGTCGGTCCGGATGCCGCACGTACGGGCCAGCGACCGGTCCGCCGCCGTGGCCCGCATCGCCTTGCCCAGCTTGGTGAATGCCAGCAGCGCGTGCACGGACAGCATCGCGACCACGCTCAGCGCGATGATCACCAGCTGCACCACGGTGAGCTGGAGTCCGCCCAGGTGCAGGCTCGGTCCCTGGTTGACCCGGTAGGACACGTTGTTGCCGCCCACGTACGCCTGGAGGCCGAACTCCAGAATGAGGGTCAGACCGAGCGAGACGATGACGATCGCGATCGGCGAGGTTCCCCTGCGCTGGAACGGTGTGTACACGCCCCGGTTGAGCACCACCGAGAGCAGCGCGCCGGCCACCGCGGCCACCGCCACGCCGAACCAGACCGAGATTCCGGCCCGGCTGACGGCGTAGGCGACGTAGGCACAGATGATCATCACGGCGCTGTAGGCGAGGTTGAGCACGTCGGTGACGGCGAACTGCATGGTGAACCCCACCGACGCGACCGCCAGCACGGCCGCCGTCACCAGCCCGAACCCGAGCGAGGCCAGCAGCAGGCTCACGGCAGCCTCACCCCGCCAACGCCCGCAGCTCTTGTGGTGTCAGTTGCCCGACCACCTTGACCTGGCCGGTCGAGTCGTAGGTGTCCACCTCGAACAGGCCGGTCGAGTCGTGGAAACTGTCGAAGTTGGTCGGGCCGCCAGGACCCACGTACCGGATGGTCTTGCCGGCCTTCAGGTCGGCGACGCCCTGGGCGAACGAGGTCACCACCGTGGCACCAGGCACACCGTTGCCGATCTTCTCGATCAGCGGCCGGAACACCGTGGGATCCGTGCTCTTGGCCTCGGTCATCGCCAACGCGGCGAGGTTGATGCCGTCGTACAGGTGCACGGCGCCGGGAGCGGTCAGGTACGTGTTGAAGTTGCCCGTGTTGCCGACTTTCCCCTTCTCCGCCAGCAGATTCTGCGAGAAGGTCCGGTAGGCGGGGCCGGTCGACTGGACCACCAGGTTGTCGGCCACGTAGTTGCTGGCCAGCGTGCTCGCGCCGACCGCGCCGGACACCGAGCTGTACCAGGCCGGCGCGATGGTGGCCGAGGTGCCGATGATCGGGATCATCGTGCCGCCGTTGAGTTGCTTGACCTCGCTGAGGAAGCTGGCCGCGGTAGCGCCGAGCGCCTCGGTCAGGATCACGTCCGGGTGTGCCGCGACGATCTTGGCAGCCTCGGTCCGGAACGTGGTCGCCTGCAGATCGAGCGTCTCGTTGTCCACCAACGTCATGCCGGCCTTCTTGATGGCGCCGATCGCGGGTCGCACGAACGTCTGCGAGCCGATGTCGTTGCCGAAGGCCAGTGCGATCTTCGAGTAATGCTTCTGCTGCGCGATGGCCACCATCGCGTAGGACTCGTCAAGGTCGGGCGCGACCAGCCGGTAGAAGTAGTCGAAGTGTGTGCTGTCGAACTCGGACTGGCCAGTCATGCTGAACACGACGGTCTTGTTCGCGTTGATGATCGGCACCACCGACGCCGCCTCGTCGGACGTCACTCCGATCACCAGAGCCAGGTTGCTGGTGCTGGCGAACATCTGCCGGGTGGCCGGGACCGCGTCGGCGGGGTCGCCCCTGGTGTCGACCGACTTGCAGTTCAGGGTGTGGCCCAGGACGCCGCCCGCCGCATTGATGGCCCGCGTCGCGCCGAAGCAGGAGGCGAGGTAGGTCGGCCCGAGGTCGGCGTCGGGGCCGGTGAACGGCGCGAGGTCGGCGACGGTGAGCGGCCCGCTGCCGGAGCCACTGCTCCCGGCCGCTGTGTTGGTACAGGCCGCGAGGGTCACCACGGCCACGGCGCACAGCGCGGCCAGGGCCGTTCGTGCGGGACGGTCCGACTTCCGATCGCCGGCCACCGCGTTGTGGACCATGGCGTCGACTCCCTCCGCTTTCGGTAGGTCAGGCAGTCGTCACAACACACCTGTGGCCGCGCCGACCGGAGCCCAGCGCCAAGCGTGCGGCGCGTGCTGTTCGGCGACGACCGTGTTGCGGATCGTGCCGATGCCCTCGATCTCGACCTCGACGACATCGCCCGGCGTGAGCCAGACGGGCGGTGTGCGCGCGAAGCCGACTCCGCCCGGGGTCCCGGTGGCGATCACGTCGCCGGGCATCAGCGTGGTGAAGGAGGAGAAGAACTCGACGGCGCTCGCGACGTCGACGATCATCTGTGAGGTGTTGGCGGCCTGCATGACCATGCCGTTGAGCCGGGTGGTCAGCGCGAGGTTCGTGACGTCCAGTTCATTGGTGGTCACCACCTCGGGGCCGATCGGCATGGAGCCGTCGAAGTTCTTGCCCGGCGTCCACTGACTGCCTGCGCGCTGCCATTCCCGTGCCGAGGCGTCGTTGAGCACGGTGAAGCCGGCGACCGCGGCGAGTGCCTTGTCCGCGGACAGGTAGCGCCCGCCCGCGCCGATGACGACGCCGAGTTCGCCCTCGTAGTCGAAGCCCTGGCAGAACGCGGGTTTGACCAGATCGGCGAACGGCGCCAGCACGCTGCCCCGCCCGCGCACGAACGATTCGGGCCACGTCGGCACCTCGCGGCCGCCCTCCAGGGCGTGCTCCCGATAGTTCAGGCCGAGGCACAGGATCCGGTTCGGCTCGGGAACCGCCGCCGCCAACTCGGTGTCGGCGTACTCCCGTCCATCCAGTTGGGACAACCGGTCCGCCACGTCGAACGTGGCCACACCGCCGGCCAGGAGTCCGGTCAGCGAACGCAGTGCCTGCTCACCTGATTCGGTAGCGACATCGACGTAGCCCGAGCGGCCCCGCACGTGCAGGCGCGGACCGTCACTCGTGTTGATCGTGGCGAGTCTCATCGGCGAGTCCTCCCGACCGGAACCGGCATTGGTTGCGATTGGTAGCCCGAAAACGCGATTGGTTGACGATAGGTCGCCGGGTGCGTAGGCGTCAAGCACGCATCTGGCTGGTCGTTGCTGACCACATTGGTACGATTGGTCGCGACAGGTGGCACGACATAGGAGGCTCGTTGCGTACGCAGGACGGGACAGATCTCAGCGACGACGGTCTCGCCCGCCGCATTCTGCGCGACGCCGAGGACGCCGGGATGCGGGTGGGCGAGCGCCTGCCCACCGAGCGCACGCTCGCCGATAACCTCGGCGTGAGCCGGACTGTCGTCCGCCATGCGCTGGCCCGATTGGAGTCAGCCGGATCGATCTCGCGTGAGGTGGGTCGTGGCACGTTCATCCGCCGGTTCGATCCGGCCGCCAAGCCGGCGGATTCGGACCTCGTGGACGTCACCGACGTCGGCCCGGCCGACGTGATGGCCGTTCGGCTGCTGCTGGAACCCCAGGCCATGCCGATCGTCGTGGCGCGGGCCACCGGACGCGACTTCGAGGAGATGCGGCGCTGCCTGGACGGCGGTGAGTCGGCGGACACCTACGCGGACTTCGAACTGTGGGACCTCGCCCTGCACCGCTGCCTGATGGAGGCCAGTCACAACCCCCTGCTGCTGCGGCTGTACGGATGCGTCGAAACAGCACGGCACGGCCAGCTCTGGGGCGACCTCAAGCGGCGCAACGACTCCCACGAACGACGGGCCACGTACCGCTCCCAGCACCACGCCGTCGTGGCCGCGCTGCGCACCCGGGACAGCGGCGCTGCGGTCGAGGCCATGCGGGCCCATCTGACGACGGTTCGGGAGAACCTGTTGGGCAGCAACGGGTAGCAAAGGCTGCCGCCATCAGGCGCTCATCCCGACATCCTGGCGTGCCCGTCCAGGTGCTGTCGCGCGACCTCCGGGTCGCCCAGCAGTTCGCTGCCCGTGGCGACGAGCCGCACGATGCCCGTCTCCAGCACTGCACCCATGTCCGCCGCGGCAAGACCGGAGCGGGCGTGCTACGCCACCAGCAGGACCGTGCGGCCCGACTCCGCCAGGTGCCGGATGCTCGCGAACACAGCACCAAGCGCCTTGGGATCAGCCCGATCGACGGCTCGTCAAGCAGATCAGCCCAGGATCCAGGACCAGGTCCAATACACCAGGACGACCCACGCCTGAGGCAACTAGTTCGCCGGTCGAACTGTCCACGATCGATCAAGACAGCGAACAGGGCTGGCGGCTGCAGGCGCCAGCCCTGGTGATCGGTGGGGATCCCTACTTGATCGCCATCGGGTTCAGAGGTGAGCCCACCGCGTAGGTGAAGGGCAGCGGCGGGCCGCAGAACAGGAACTCGTACACGCCGTCCCGTGCGCAGTCCTCGGCCAGTGCCTCCAGGTCCCAGATCTCCCCGACCCACAGGCCGAGATACACGATGAACACGATGTGCAGGGGCTGGAACACGTCCGGCGTCTCATTGGGCAGCACCTCCATGCCCCAGGTGTCGGTGGCAACGGCGGCGAGTTCGTGGTCCGCGACCCAGTCGATGCTCTGTAGACCGAGGCCGGGTGCAGGTCCGCCGGCGTAGTCGCCCCAGGCGCCACGTGCCCGTGCCTGAGCCATCGCGCCGGTGCGCACGAAGACGAAGTCACCGGTGCCGATCTCCACGTGCTGGCGCGCCGCCGCGCGGTCGAGGTCGTCGGCGCCGATCGCGGTGCCCGGTTCCAGCCACGGCACGTCCATGGCGCCTGGCAGGTCCAGCAGCACCCCCCGCCCGACCATCCCGCCCGCGGCATTGGTGACGCCGTTGCGCAGCGCGCCCTTGCTGGACACCTGGTCGGCGCCGAAACCGTTGTAGATCTTGTTCTCGAACACCACGTGGGCCAGCGAGTCCCACTGGGTGCCGCTTTGCAGCGGCAGGATCACCAGGTCGTCGGTGCCTCGGAAGTAGCGGTCCCGGCCGCCGTAGAAGTCGCGGATCGTGGTGTTGGCGATGACGTCGGCCCCGTCCCGCGTCATCAGGTGGATCGGGTTGAACCTGTTGAACCCGCCGGTCTGCGGGCCGTGCTCGTCGAACGGCAGCGCCAACGAGATCGGCCGGCCCTGGCGCACCAGCCCGGCGGCCCGTCGGATCGCGTCCGGCGTCACGTGGTTGAGGGTGCCGCGTTCGTCGTTCTCGCCCCAACGCCCCCAGTTGCTGTGCTTGGCGATATAACCGCGCACGGTGTCAATGTTGGGCTCAGACATCCCGTTCCCTCTCCGCAGTGTTATATTGCAACGGCGTCTTGATATACCGCAGAGCAGGGAGGGCCGCGCCGATGCGCACGACCGAGCAGGACGACAGCGACGCCCCACCTAGCCGGCGCAACCGGCACAACACCGCGGCCAAGGTGATCATGCTGCTGGAGGCGCTGGCCGCCCGCGAGGAAGGCATCGGCGTCCGCGAGCTGGGTCGCGAACTCGGTATCGACAAGAGTGCCATCTCGCGGCTGTTCGAGCAGCTGGTCGAACTCGGCGCCGCGGAACAGGACGAGTTCTCCGGCCGGTTCCGCGTCGGCCCTGCCCTGTTCGCGCTCGCGGCCACCATCCATGGGCGCGACACGTTGTGGCGCGCGGCGGAACCGATCATTCGTGACCTCGTGAACATGTTCAACGAGACCTGTTACCTCGCCGTGCGGGACGGTGACGAGATCATCTTCCGGGACAAGGTGGACTGCACCCACAAGGTACGTTACGTCATCGACCCGAACGAGCGGGCGCCGCTGCACGCCGGCGCGGGTGGCCGTGCCGTGCTGATCGGCCTGGCGGACGACGAGGTCAGGGCGATTCTGCGCCGCACCGGACTGCCCGCGATCACCTCCCGCACGGTCACCGATCCGGACAAGCTGCTCACCCTCATCGAGGTCGACCGGGCCAGGCACTACTCGGCCAGCCGAGGCGAGCGGGTGCCGTCCGGCGGCGCGATCGCCGCCCCCTACTTCGACGCGACGGGCAAATGCCTCGGCACGGTCGTGCTCACGAGCCCCGACCAGCGCTACAACCCCGCGCAGGAGCCGGAGATCGCCGCGGCGGTGCTGCGCGCCGCGGACGACCTCTCCGAGCGGCTGGGCTACCGGGCCCCGGTGCGGAAGTGACGACATGGCGGGCATTCAGAGCTTCAATGCCGACTTGTACGTCTCGGGCACCAGTAGCGTGGCCACGAAGGTCAGCAACAGCACGGCGATCAGGTAGATCGACACGGCCCACGGGGACCCGCCGGCCGCCGCCACCAGCGCTGTGGCGATGAGTGGTGACAGGCCGCCGAAGATGGCCGCGGAGACCTCCCGGCCGACCGCGAAACCGCTGTAGCGCAGCTTCGTGCTGAACACCTCACCGAACAGCGACCCCTGCACGCCGGCCATGGCCTGGATCACGATGCCGCCCAGGACCACGACGGCTACGCCGGCCAGCACCACGTTGCCGGTGTCGATCAGCGCGAAGTACGGGAACACGCAGATCGCGGCCAGGAGCGCGGCCCCGCCGAACACGACCCTGCGGCCGATCGAGTCGGACAGCCGGCCGAACAACGGTGTCACGATCACCGCCGCGATGCCCGCGAAGAACACCAGGTACGTCGCGGTTCCGGCGGCGAAGTGGGCCTGGCCCTTGAGGTAGGTGATGATGTAGGTCAGGAACACGTACGTGCCCATCTGCAGGCCGGCCGCGAGCGCGAAGATCTGCACCAGCGACTTGCGCTCGTTGAGTACCAGGCCCTTCAGCGGCAGCCGCTCCACCTGCTTCTGTTGTTCCACCTGCTCGAACATCGGCGACTCGTCGACCCGCGTGCGCACCCACAGGCCGACGGCGACCAGCGCGGCGCTGACGATGAACGGCAGCCGCCAGCCCCAGGACAGCAGTGCACTGTCCGGGAGCAGTTGCAGCAGGGTGAACACGAGGGTGCCGAACATCAGGCCAGCGGCACTGCCGATCGAGCCCGTCGAACCGTAGAGTCCGCGCCGGTTGGGTGGCGCGTACTCCAACATCATGATCGACGCCCCCGCGTACTCCGCACCCGCGCCGAAGCCCTGCAACAGCCGGAACAGGACGAGCAGGATCGGGGCCAGCACGCCGACCGTGCCATACGTGGGCAGCAGGCCGATGATGAACGTCGAGCCGCCCATCAGGATGAACGTGGTGACCAGGATGGGCTTGCGGCCGATCTTGTCACCGAGGTTGCCCAGGACGATCGCGCCGATCGGCCGCATCAGCTGGCCCACCGCGAACGTGCCGAACGACGCCAGGGTGCCGACCAGCGGGCTCGCGCCGGCGAAGAACAGCTTGCCGAAGATGAGCGCGGCCGCGCTGGCGTAGATGAAGTAGTCGAACCATTCGATGGTGCCGCCGAGAATGGCGCCCGCCACGACACGTCGCAGCGACGTGGGATTGATCCTGCCCTGCACGTCTTCGACTGTTGCCATGGGACTTTTCTCCTTTGATCGATCCCATTCGTGGCGGATGGTCCGTCAGGCCTGCGGCGTCGCCAGCGCCGCGGCGTTCTCGGGGTCGGCCGGGCCGGCGCCGCCGGAGGCCAGCCAGCCACCGTCGATGCGCAGGTCGGTACCGGTGATCCAGGCCGCGTCGTCGGACGCGAGGAACAGCGCGCCGCCCGCGATGTCCTCGGGCCGGCCGATCCGCTGCGGCAGCACGGCCGCGCCGGCTGCGATGTGGTGCCTTGCCGAGCCCGGCTCGCCGTAGGTCCGGGCGGTCGCCCTGGTCGCGGTGACTCCGGGGGAGATGGTGTTGACGCGGATGCCGTCCGGGCCGAGTTCGGTGGCCAGGGCGACGGCGAGCCGAAGGACGCCTGCCTTCGCGGTCGCGTACGCGGTCAGGTTGGCGATGTTGCCCGGGTAGCCGGTGCCGGTCCGCGCGCCGGACGACGACGCCAGGAAGATCACGGTGCCCCGGCTGCTGCGCAGTTCCGGGATACACGCCTTGGTGACCAGCCAGGGCATCGTCAGGTTGCGGTCCACGGTGAATCGCCAGTCCTCGGCCGTCGTCGACTCGCCCGAGCCGCCCCTGGCCGCCTTCGCGTTGTTGCAGACGATGTCGATGCCGCCGAACCGGCGCACCGCGAACTCCGCGAGCGCGACGGCGTTGGCCTCGTCGGACAGGTCGAGCGGGTGCAGCGACTCCATCCGGCCACCGGCCGCCCGCACCGCCGCCACGGTCTCGTCGGCGAGATCGGCGGCGATGTCCGAGCCGACGATCGCGGCGCCCTCGGCGGCGAACCGCAGCGCGATGGCGCGTGCGATGTCACCGCCGCTGCCGGTCAGCACGGCGACCCTGCCTGCCAGGCGTCCGTCCATCAGCGCAAACTCCGGTATTTCGATACAGTGTCTTGTTCTGCTTGGTCTGTGACTGTAGATGCCGGGATCACGGTTGTCACGTGTCGATTCGGTCGTAGTCCAGCAGCACGCCCAGCACGTTCGCCGCATCCTGGTCGACCAGGTCGTACGCGTCGGCGGCGTGGCCGAACGGCACGGTGGCGCTGACCATGTCGGCCGTGTCCAGCCTGGCCAGCAGGTCGAACGACGCCTCGGTGCGCCGCACCCAGTCCCAGCGCGGCTGGTCGGTGGCCTGTGAACTGGTGATCCGCAGCCTGCGGAAGTGGAACTCGGGTGCCAGCCGCAACGGGACCTCGTGCTTGCCGTACAGCGAGATCGCCACCACCTCGCCCCGGCCGGCCGCGATCTCGATCGCCGACTGCAGTGCCGCCGGTGCGCCGCTCGCCTCGTACACGACGTCGGCGCCACGCCCTCGGGACAACTCGGCCACCACGGCCGCGACCTCGCCCGGTTCGACCGCCGCGTGCGCGCCGTAGGCCATCGCCTGTCGGCGGCGCTTCGGGTACCGGTCGACCACGATCACGGTCCCCGCGTTCAGCCCCGCGATCCGCGCGCACATCATGCCCACGACGCCCTGACCGAACACCACGACGACCTCGCCCGGCCGCACCGGTACGTCCAGCACGCCGGTCAGCGCGACCCGGGTCAGGTTCAGGAAGCTCGCCGCCGAGTCGGTCACGTCGTCGGGCACGCGCGTGACCAGCGTGGGCACGGCGGCGATGGTGAACAGGTCCTGGTGCGGGTGCCGGGCGAATACCCGGTCACCCTCCGCGTAGCCCGAGCGCGTGCCCGCGGCCACGACCCTGCCGACCGTCTGGTAGCCGTACTTGGTCGGGAACGGGAACGTGCCCTCCGACGTGGGCGGCATCCGGTCACCCGGCGTCGTGTCGCCCCGATAGACCAGCATCTCGGTGCCCGCGCTGATCAGCGATCGGGTGGCCTGGACGGTGATCTGTTCGTCGCCGGGCGGCGGGACCGGCGCCTCGCGCAGTTCGATCCGGCGGGGTCCGGTGAACCACACGGCGCGGCTGGTGGACGTCATCTGTGCTCCTCGAGTTCCGCTGTGACGAGTTGTTCGGTTCGGGCGAGGTGGTCGTGCACGAGCCCGGCCGCCTCGCCTGCGGTGCCCCGGCGGCACGCGTCGGCGATGGCGCGGTGTTCGGCCACCCGGTCGGCGGCGCTGCCCCGCAGCGCGGCGGACAACCGCTGGTAGCGCCGGCTGTTCTCCCAGAGCATCGCCTGGATGTCGGTCAGCCACCGCGACCCCGCGTGGTCGTAGACGGAGAAGTGAAACGCCCGGTGGTCGGCGTCGTAGGACGCCACGTCGCCGGCGCGCACGGTTCGCTCGAAGGTGTCCATCGCCGCGTCCATCGCGGCCAGCGCGCTCGCGTCCATCCTCGGCACGGCCAGGGTGGTGGCGAACGGGTCGAGCAGCATGCGCAGCTGGTAGGTCTCGGCGAGGTCCGCCTGGTCGGCCGCACGCACCCGGAACCCCCGGCGGGCGATGGACTCCACGAGGCCGCGCGACGCCAGGCTGCGCAGCGCCTCGCGCACCGGGATGGCACTCATGCCCAGCCGCCGCGCCGCGTCATCGGCGGAGATGCGCACGCCGGGGGCCAGCTCGCCGGAGAAGATCATCTCGCGCAGCAGCTGTTCGGCGTGCCCGGCCAGGGTGAGCAGCCTGGCCGGGCGGGATGTGGGCTGGGTCGACATTGGGCACCTTCGAGACAGCGTTGACTTATAACGCATATTTTCTATAGTGTTGCCCTCTGTCAAGTCTGTGAGGAGCGCCCATGAAGGCCGTCCGCTTGTACGGTGCGAGCGACATCCGGGTCGACCAGGTACCCGACGCTCCGGAGCCCGGACCGGGGGATGCGGCCGTCGCTCCACTGTGGAGCGGGATCTGTGGTACGGACGTCAAGGAGTTCACCGGACACGGTGGCAGCGTCGCCCGGCAGCCGCATCCACTGACCGGTGCCGGCCTGCCGCTCGTGCTCGGCCACGAGTTCTCCGCCCAGGTGACCGCGCTCGGGCCGGGAGTGGACGGGGTCGACGTCGGTGACGAGGTCGCGATCATGCCGCTCCAGCACTGCGGGCAGTGCCTGGCGTGCCTGCGGGGCGAGTACACGCACTGCGTGGTCAAGGCGTGGACCGGTCTCAGTTCGCCATGGGGCGGTTTCGGTGAGCGGGTGCTGGTGCACTCCTACCAGCTCACGCCGCTGCGCGGCATCTCGCCGCAGGCCGGAGCGGTGATCGAACCCGCGGCTGTCGCCGTGCATGCCGTCCGCCGCGCGCACGTCGGCCCCGGCGACACGGTGTTCGTGGCAGGCGCCGGTGCGATCGGCGTGCTCACGGTGCTGGCGGCACGCGCACTCGGCGCCGCCCAGGTGCATGTCTTCGAGATCAACCCGGAACGTGCCGCGCTCGTCGAGTCGCTGGGCGCCCAGGTCGTTCCGGACAGCGCCCAGGACGACATCCCCGGCTACCTGCGGTCGCGGACCGACGGACTCGGCGTGGACGTCGCCATGGACTGCGCCGGCAAGCCCGCCGCACACGAAGCCTGTGTGGCCTCGGTACGCCCCGGTGGCACAGTGGGCATCCCGGCCGTCCATCCGGGACCGACCGTGGTCGACGTCCGCCGCATGACCCGCGACGACCTGACACTCGTCGGTTCCGTCGGCTACAGCAGGGAAAGCTGGGACCGCACGGTGAACCTGACCCGGGCCGGCGTGCTGCCGGTCGAGCGCGTCGTGACGTCCCTGATCCACGTCGACGAGATCATCGAGAAGGGCTTCGAGGTGTTGGCGCGGCCCAGCGCCGAGGTCAAGATCCTCGTCCAGGTCAACGAGTAGGAGCGACGATGACCGACAGCACGCGGTTCGCCGTCAGCGCGGCGACCACGTACCACTCACCGTTCGTGGACGACGTCCGCACCTACCGGGCGGCCGGGGTGCGGGGCATCGGGCTGTGGGAGTACAAACTGGAGGGCGACCGGGACGCCGAGCGTGCCGCGCAGCTGGCCGACGCCGGCCTCACCGCGACCTTCTGCTTCCCGCTCACGCCTGGCATCTTCACCGGCAACGCGCACTTCGCGCACCCGAAGGATCCGGACGCCCGGCTGACCATCCTGTGCGAGTCGGTGCGCCGGTTCGCCGCGTACCACCCGGTCGCGGTGTGCCTGCTCGCCGGCGCACCGCAGGCCGACGGCGAGGCCGAGTCACGCAAACGGGTCGTGTCGGCGTTCCGGCAGGTCAGCGAGGTCGCGGCGGACGTGGGCGTGCGGTTGGCGCTGGAGGTGATCAGCCCTGGCGCGGCGGGCAGCCTGGTCCGCACGATCCCGCAGGCGATGGACCTGATCGCTGACGTCGGCGCGGACAACATCGGTGTCCTGCTGGACAACTGGCACATCGCCGACGAGCCGATGGCGAACATCACCACGTACGTCGACCACATCGTGGGCATCCAGGTGTGCGACCGGAAGTCCGACTCGAAGGGCCGCTTCGACCGCGCGTTCCCCGGCGAGGGCGTGCTGCCGGTGGAGGAGACGATCCGCACGGCGGAACGGGCCGGCTACACCGGCTGGTACGAGCTGGAGATCTTCTCCGACGACGGCACGTTCGGTGAGCCGTTGCCCGATCCGATGTGGCAACAGCCGCCGGCCAGGGTGCTCGAGGGCGGCCGGGCCGCGTTCGAAGCGGTGTTCGCGCGCGCGACGGCGGGCTGACCGTGCGCCTGATCGGATACGCCGACGACCGCTCGACGATCATCGCCCGGCTGCTCGACGCGGACACCGTCACGCCGATCGCCGCCGCCGAGGAGTTCTGGGCCGATCCGTTCGCCTGGGGCGAAGACCCGGGCGGTGCGCCGAAACCGCTGCGCGACTTGCGGATCGTGCCACCGGTCCTGCCCTCGGCACGGGTGGTCTGCGTCGGCCTGAACTACGCCGAGCACGCGCGCGAGGGCAACTGGACGCCACCGGAGTACCCGACGGTGTTCGGTCGCTGGACGGCGTCACTGTCCACCGACCGGTCGCCGGTCGCCGTGCCACCGGGGGAGCAGGGCCTGGACTGGGAGGCCGAACTGGTCGCCGTCGTCGGCCGTCCACTGCACGGCGTCACTCCGGCCGACACGGATGGCGTGGTGTACGGATACGCCGCCTTCAACGACCTGACCGCCCGCCGGTCGCAGAAGCTCACCACACAGTGGACGCTCGGCAAGAACGCCGACGGCAGCGGCCCGCTCGGCGCGATCGTGACGGCGGCCGAGGTGGGCCCGATCGACGCGGGGCTGCGGATCGAGGCGAGGGTCAACGGCGAGGTGGTCCAGTCGGACACGACGGCCTCGATGATCTTCGGCATTCCGTTCCTGTTGTCGTTCCTCAGCCAGGGCATGACCTTGCACCCCGGTGACCTGATCGCCACCGGCACGCCGTCCGGGGTCGGCTATGTCCGCACGCCACCGCGATTCCTGAACGCGGGGGACGTGGTGGAAGTGGAGATCGAGCGCATCGGCACGCTCACCACGCCAATAGCGTGAGCCGGGCACGTGGACGCATGCCCGGTGGTCAGCTTTCGGTCAACCGCAGCGCGAACAGGCCGTGGTTCTTGTCGGTACAGTAGATGAATCCCCTATTGTCGACAATCACATCCTCGAACTGCGTGATGAGTGCCTCGACCGGCTTGACCCCGCGCCGCACCTTCGGGTCCTCCGGGACATAGTAGGCGATCTCCTTGGGCCGCAACGGTTCCGTGATGTCGTAGACGCGCAGGCCGCCGTTGAAGTGCGTCAGGTAGACGTGGTTGTCGTCGTGTGCCAGGCAGTCCTGGAACTGCCACTGGTGCTGGTTGTGCGGACCGTGCCGGGCGCCCTTGCGGGCGTACGTCGTCAGGCCGGTGCCCTCGCTCGGGTAGGGCGTGGGCAGCCAGCTCATGATCCGCGGCGACGCCGGCTTGCTGACGTCGACCACGACGGTATAGCCCAGCGACTCGGTGTCGCCCTCCGCCAGCGCCTCGCTGTTGGCGACCACGATGCCCGGCCCGTAGGGGATCGCGCTGTGACAGCCCAGTGCGCTGCCGAAGTCGCCGAACGACAGGCGGGACACCAGCGTCGGTGCCTTCGGGTCGGACACGTCCAGGATCACCAGGCCGACCCGGCCGTAGGACAGGTACGCCAGGTCACCGACCACGTACGCCGGCCCGTGCAGGTAGTGGTTGAACTCCGGTGTCTCGCCGCCGCCGTGGAACTGGCCCGGCCACCACCACCGGCCGGCCTCCACCGGATTGGCCGGATCGGACACGTCCAGCACCACGAGGATGTTGCCCTGGTAGCCCTCCGGCTCCGCGGCCAGATAGGCGTACCGGCCGCCGGCGTAGTAGTTGCGGTGCGTGCCCCGTCCGGTCGTGTCGTAGTGCGAGAGCGGTTTCGGGTTCGTCGGATCGGTCGCCACGTCCCAGATCAGCACGCCCACCTGCTCGGTCAGCTCCGGGTCGTAACCCCAGCCCGGCGTCGCCCGTTCCAGTGCGTTGACCATCAGGCCGTCTGCCACCTGGACCTGGAGCGTCCACGTGTTGGGTGGGCCGTCGATCGTGCGCACGAGTTCCGGGTGCGCGGGATCGGTGACGTCGACGACGCTCCAGGAGGACCGCCAGAAGTGGCTCAGATACAGGTAATAGCGGTCGTCCACGGTCTGCATGGCGAGCTTGAACGCCGGATTGCCGTCCAGGTCGTGGTAGCCGACCACCTCGATGCCCGACGACTCCGCCGTGGCGGGCGCACTCTGGTTGTCCATGCTGTCCTCTCGCTCGCGTTGCTACCGGCCGCCGGGCCGCACGATCCGCAACGCCGGGTTGCGCGCGTCCTCCTCGCGCAGCCGGTCCTTGCGCACCTTCGCGGTGGCGGTCTTGGGCAGGGCGTCCACGACCCGAAGATAAGTCGGGATCTTGAACGGCGCCAGGGTGGCCGCCGCCCAGTCGAAGACGTCCTCGGGGGAGAAGGCCGGACCGCCCGGTTTCGGTACGACGAACACCATGAGTTCCTCGTCGGACAGTTCGGCCGGCACGCCGATCACGGCGGCCTCACCGATCGCGTCGTGCCGCGCGATGGCGCGCTCCACCTCCAGCGACGATACGTTCTCGCCACGCCGCCGCACGATGTCCTTGATGCGGTCGACGAAGTAGAAGAACCCGTCCGCGTCCTGGTACGCGCTGTCGCCCGTGTGCAGCCACCCGTCACGCAGTGCGGCCGCGGTCTGCTCCGGATCGCCGTAGTAGCCGGCCATCATCGCCGCGTTGCGCAGCACCAGTTCACCGGTCGTGCCACGCGGTACCTCGGTGCCGTGCTGGTCAACGATCTTCGCCTCGGTACGTGGATAGCGAGGGTCCGGATGGTGCCGAGGAACTCCCATCGAACCCGGCCTGCGTGGTTCGTCGAACGGTTCGAGCAGGCCGAACGTCGTCTCGCTCATGCCGAACCCGCTGACCACCCGCAGGCCGAACCGCCGTTCGATGTCGGCGACGATCTCGGTGGCCAGTGCGGGCACGCCGTAGGCGACCCGCACGTCGTTGTCCGCGTCCTCGGGTTCCGGGTCCTTCTTGGACAGGATCACTGCCATCGCACCGATGAAGTTGAACACGGTCACGTGGTGGCGTCGTACGTCCGGCCAGAAGTGGCGCGCACTGAACCGGGGTGCCAGCACCATCGCCCCGCGAGCCGCGATCGCCGCCATGGTCGAGTACGCCTGCGAGTTGATGTGGAACAGCGGCAGGCACGCGTAGATCCGGTCGCCGTCCGCCATCCGCATCCAGTCCACGTAGGCCCGGCCGGTGCGGACGTAGTTCCGGTGGGTCTGCATCACGCCCTTGGGCCTACCGGTCGTGCCGGACGTGTAGATGAGGCTGATGACGTCGTCCCCGTCGACCGCGACGGTCGGCGCGGCGGGCAGGCCGGCCGCCATGAGCCCGGTGAAACGGTCCTCGTCCAGCACGGTCGTGGCCGTGACGACGTCGGCGTACTCGCTGCCGACCAGCGCGATCCCGGACCCGGAGTCCGTCACGAGGTAGTCCGCCTCGGCCGAGCGAAACCCGGTGTTGACGGCGACGAGAATGCAACCCAGCCTGGCCAGACCGAGCCATGCCCACACGAACAGCGGCCGGTTGTCCAGCAGGAACGCCACCCGATCGCCCCGCCGCACGCCGAGGTGGTGCCAGACCGCCGCCGCCCGGTCGATCAGCCGGGCGGCCTGCTCGTAGGTGTACGAACCGTCGCCCTGGGTGAAGATCAGGAACGGCCGGTCCGGTGTCGAGGCGCATGCGCTGCTGAAGAAGTGCGGAACTGTCTCGACGTCAGGCACGCCATTACACTAAGACACTGTATCGAGATAACCAAGAGCTCCTGGATCAGGACGGCCCGGCGACTCCACTGGCCGAGGTCCAGACCCTGCTCGACGTTGGCGAGCAGGAGCCAGTTGACCTCGATGCGCAGTACGCCCCGGCCAGCAGGTCCATCACCTCATCGAGGCTCCCGCCCTGCTCCCCGTAGTGCTCCCGGTTGGGGATAGGCCGGCGCATCCACGGCGAGCTGGGCCCCCTCGGTATCAAGGTGGCTCCCTCCACGGTGTGGGAGATCCTCAAGACCGCCGGCGTTGACCCGGCCCCGCACCGGGCGACCGTTAGTGGGCCACCTTGTGCGCTCCCAAGCCGAGGCGATCCTGGCGATGGACTTCATCGAGACCGTCACTCTCACCGGAGCCCGCCAGTACATCCCCCGGCGCCATCCACCACACCGGCAGGCGCATCCGGGTTCTCGGCACAACTGCACATCCCGCCCGTGCCTGGGTGACCCAGGCGGTCCGCAACCTGCTCATGGACCTCGAGGACGCCGCAAGCCTGGCGCGGGTCGGGTTCCTCTTCCGCGATCGTGACGCCAAGTACCCTGCGGTGATCGACGAGATTTTCAGTGGCGTGGGGATCAGCACGGTGCTGACCGGTGCGCGGGTGCTCGCATGAACGCGATCACCGAACGCTGGGTGAAGACGCTGCGCGGTCATCGGACCTTGTGAGTCCACGCGAGGATGAGAAGCCGGCGCGGAAGCTTTCGCCGGAGCAGGCGGCCGCTGCGGCGATGCTCGCCCGGGCCAAGGCGCGGGGCCGGCGTTGACCGGCCCGGACGGCGTGCTGAAGGTGTTCACCAAGAACGTGCTGGAGACAGCGCTGAACGAGGAGATGACCGAGCATCTCGGTCACGAGAAGAACCGGCGGAGTCGAGTCGGGCATCGACGAACGTGCGCAACGGCAGCACGTAGTGGTAGCGGGTGACCGTCACCGATGCCGCGTTGAACAATGAGACTCCGTCGGCTGCGATCGGAAGCCACCGCCCGGTCGGGTGGTGAACCGGCGGCGGAACGCTGTCCACCTCCAGCGATGCCGTTTCCTCAGCCACCTGATCACTCGCCATTCGGCGAAGTGCTTGAGGTTGTTGAGGGTGTGCTTGCAGACGGCGTGCCGGAAAATAGTTGGTCCAGCCGCGCAGGATCTGGTTGATCCTGCCGATCACGGCGCCCATGTCGGCCTGACTGGCACGATGTTTCGGGGCCGGCCGGGCCGCTGGGTCAGCTAGCAGCACGCGGGCCGGTGTCGGCTGCGTGTGGGCTTGTCGTACTGCTGGTGGCGGGCAGCAGGAGGTCGAAGACGGGATGTGGGGCGGCATGGCGCACCAGCAGCCGTCCGCCTTCGGCCTGGGCCAGTGACCGGGCCAGTGCCAGTCCAATGCCGTGCCGGCCAGTGCGGCCGTCGGCGTCGGGAGTGCGTGGAGCGAAGGCGAGGTCCGGGTCGGCCAGGCCGGGCCCCTGGTCGGAGACTTCGATCAGCAAGCCGTCGGCGACCGCCTGTGCGCTCACCGTGGTCAGGCCGGCTCCATGGACCAGGGCATTGTCCACCAGGACCTCCACCACATGGCGTACGGCTGTGGTGGAGCCGCGGACGTCCGGCGGGTCGGCCGGACAGGTCACCCGGAGTGTCCGGCCGCGTTCGGCGAAGACCGCATGCCAACGGTCACGTACCGCGTCGAGTAGGTCCCCGACGGCCAGTGGTGTCGCGCCACTGTCAGGCTTCTCCCGTGCCAGTTGCAGCAGGTCCTCGATGGTGGTGTGCAACTGTTCGCCGCGGCGGAGCGCGGTGGCCACCGCCTGCCGCAGGTCGGCGCCCGGCCGGGACGACGCGGATTCCAGACCGAGCAACAGCGCCGTCAGCGGGGTCCGCAACTGGTGCGACACCTGGGTGGTGAACGCCCGTTCCCGTTCCAGCAGCCGACCCAGCCGGCCTGCGGTGGCCTCGATCGCCTCGGCGAGATGATCCGCCTCGGTGATGTGCGAGCGGGCTGGTCGAATGGTGAAATCGCCGTCGCCCAGTGCACGGGCGGACTCGGTCAGCCGTTCCAGCGGAGCGGCTACCCGCCGACCTTGATAGTGGGCGAGCAGCGCGGCCAGTCCGACCGCGCCGGTGGCCAGCAGCGCCATGATGGCCCAGGTGCGCAGGGTGTCGTCGGTGACCCGGTCGTAGCGAATGGACACCCTGACCGTGGCCGTCACGGTCTCATCCGACGGAACGGGCGCGGACACGGCCAGGTCGGATCCTTCCAGGCCGGTGTGGACCAGGCCGTCGGCGGCTGCCGCGGCCAACGCCGACCTGGCAGGTCCGCGATGGCTGATCAGATGTCCGCTGGTGGTGTAGATGCCTACGGTCAGGCCGGCGGGCAAACCGGCGGGAAGGCGCGCCAGGGTGGCATTCGTCGCGACGCCGTCGGGTAGCACGGCGGTGACCCGGGTGGCGTCTCGCTGCAGCGCGGTCACGGCCTGGCCGTAGTCGATGCTGTGGACCGCCACCGCGAGTGGAACGGCGAACAGCAGTACCGCCAACGCGGCCACCGCCATGATGGATGCCTGCACTCGCGACCGAAGGGAACGGTCGGGTGTGGGTGTCCGGTGCCTGGTTCCGGAGGAACTTCGCGATGGCGGCGTGATTCTGCCCGGTACCATGAGTCACCTCCCTGCCCGCCCTGCGTCCGCGTATGGTGCCCCATACTGAGCCAACGAAGGTAAGAGCGGCCTTTACCATGCGATCACCCGCCGCTGACCTGTGATGTTCTAGTGTCGGACGGACGGCGACGACTCGACACGGTGTCACGGGGAGGATGTTGTGCTCTGCCGGACCACCAGTGCGGCCGGTAGCACGTGCGTGGTCGGTGGAGCCGTCTGGCGGGCCCATCGGCCGGCACGAGACCTGCCGAGCTTCCGGTGACCTGGTCCTCCGCGGTCCATGCCGAGCGCGCGGCGGCGCCCGCGATCTCCTGGGCGACCTACGATCGTGGCGTGGACGCGACGCATCTGCTCGTGGTCGAGGACGATGAGGACATTGGCTTCGAGCTGCGCGAAGCGTTGACCGGGCACGGGTTCACCGTAGACTGGACAGCCACCGCCGGGGACGCGGAACGTCAGGTCCAGCACCATCAGCCTGATCTGATCCTGCTGGACCTGGGTTTGCCCGACCGGGACGGGGTCGCGCTGTGCCGTTCGCTGCGCGCCATGCTGCCCAACACCGTCATCGTCGTGCTCACCGCCCGGACCGAGGAGTTCGACGTCGTCGTGGCCCTCGATGCGGGCGCGGACGACTACTTGACCAAACCGTTCCGGCTGACCGAACTGCTGGCCCGACTGCGGGCGCACCTACGCCGTCAGTCCGCCGCTGCCGGCACACCGGTCGTCACCGTCGGCACCGTCCGGGTCGATCCGCACGCCCGCCGTGCCTGGGTGGGTGACACGGAACTGTCCCTGCGCCCCAAGGAGTTCGACGTGCTGCACCTGCTCGTCGAGCACGCTGGTCAGGTGGTCAGCAGGGATACCCTGATGACCACGGTCTGGGACGAGCACTGGTTCGGCTCAACCAAAACGCTCGATGTGCATGTTTCGACCTTGCGACGCAAACTCGCCAACCTCGGCGAGAATCCGCTCCAGATCACCACATTGCGTGGCCGAGGGTACCGGTACGAACGCGAGTTCTGATCGCGGATCGTGCACAGGCGCCCGAGAAAGGCGAACGAATCGCTAACCCCGCGCCAAACCGCGGTTCACCGACCGGCTCCTAGCGTGAAAGGGACCGCCTCCACTACCCTTCGGGAGATTCGATGCGACTCGTCCCACATGCCCGTCTACGAGCCGACTCCGCTCTCTCGACAGGGACGTGTCCGCCTGCGGTCGGTGTCCTCGGTGCCGACGCTGCCGGCCAGCGGGTTCGCTGGTCGCGACGTACCCGACTCGCGGTGGCGGCCGGTGATGTCGCACGACGGTTCTCCCGGGCCGTGGGGTTGGGAACCGGGAGCGTGATCGGCGGCCGGGTCGTGCTGGCGCTACGGCCTGACGCCTTGACAGAACTGGCGCGAGGACGCACGACCGTGCTGGTCACCGGCACCAATGGCAAGACCACGACGACGGCGATGCTGGCTCGCGCCTTGACCGAACAGGGCACGGTGGCCAGCAACAGCAGCGGCGCCAACATGCCGGAGGGCCTGGTCGCCGCGCTGGCCGCCGATCCTGACGCCGGCTTCGGGGTGCTGGAGGTCGACGAGGCTCACCTCCCCGCCGTGCTGGCGGCCACCGGACCGGCCATGGTGGTGTTGCTCAACCTCAGCCGGGACCAGATGGACCGGACGGGCGAGGTACGGCGAACCGAGCGCGCCCTGCGCGAAGCGCTGTCGCGCTACCCGTCGGTGACCGTGGTCGCCAACTGTGACGACCCGCTGGTCACCTCGGCCGCGGCCGCGACCCGGCACCCGGTGTGGGTGTCCGCGGGAGCGGTCTGGCAGGCGGACGCCGCGGCATGCCCACGCTGCGGCGATCTCGTGC
Source organism: Pseudonocardiaceae bacterium (assembly GCA_036273855.1). Classification (GTDB taxonomy): domain Bacteria; phylum Actinomycetota; class Actinomycetes; order Mycobacteriales; family Pseudonocardiaceae; genus DATEPR01. The sequence continues at coordinate 9,082 of DASUGU010000102.1, read as the reverse complement.
ACGACCGGTTCGGGCAGTGGTGGTGCCGGTGCGGGCTGGCCCGGCCACGGCCGGACTGGACGCTGGAACGACACGGGATCCGGACCCCGGAGGGCCGGCACTTGCCATTGGCGGTGGGTGTGCCGGGGCCGGCCAATCTCGGCAATGCGGCCATGGCCACCGCCGCGGCGGTCACGCTGGGCGCACCGCTGGTGCCCTCGCTCCACCGGATCGGGTCGATCAGCGACGTCGCCGGCCGCTACCGCGTCGTGGACTACCGTGATCGCCGCGCCCGGCTGCTGCTGGCCAAGAACCCGGCTGGGTGGCGGGAAATCCTGACCGTGCTGAGCGACCACATTTCACCGGTCGTGATCGCCATCAACGCGCGGGAGGCCGACGGGCGGGATCCGTCGTGGCTGTGGGATGTGCCCTTCGGCCGCCTGGCCGGCCGGCAGGTCATCGCCAGCGGTGAGCGCGCAGTCGACCTGGCCGTGCGCCTGGCCTACGCGGACGTGGCGCACGTGGTCGTTCCCGACCCGGTGGCCGCGATCACCCATGTACCACGCGGGGCCGTCGACGTCGTCAGCAACTACACGGCCTTCCAGGACCTGACCCGAACGCTCCGCCATGCATGAATCCACAGTAGATATTGGATTGGTGTCCCCGGATCTGCTGGGCACCTACGGCGACGGCGGCAACGCCGAGATCCTCGCCGCCCGATTGAGGTGGCGCGACATCAGCGCCCGCGTTGTGCCGATCACCCTGGACCAGCCGATGCCGGTGTCGCTGCCGCTGTATGTCGTCGGCGGCGGCGAGGCCGCCGCACAGGAGCTGGCGGTGCGCCATCTCGCCCGGCTGCGCGCCGCCACCACACGCGGCGCGTACATCTTCGCTGTGTGCGCGGGGCTGCAACTACTCGGCCAGCGGTTCACGGTGGCCGACGGCCCGGAGCGTGCCGGCCTGGGCGTACTCGACCTGTACACGGTGGCCGCGGCGCGGCGGGCGATTGGCGAGATCACCGCGGATCCCTGGCAATCCGGCCTGGACCAGCCGCTGAGTGGGTTCGAGAATCACCAGGGCCGCACCGTTCTGGGCGCACACGCGCGGCCGCTGGGCCGGGTGACCAGCGGCGTCGGTAACGGTGACGGCACCGAGGGCGTGGTCCAGGACCGGATCATTGGCACTTATCTGCATGGACCGGCCCTCGCCCGCAATCCGCGGCTGGCCGATCTGCTGCTGGCCCGGATCCTGGGCCGGAGCTTGCCACCACTGGACCTGCTGTGTGTGACCGCCCTGCGTCACGCGCGGCTCGCCGACCGATCCCGGTCCCGATACGGCAGCGGGCGGCTGCGCCACATCGTCTCGGCACAGAGGCCATCCCCGGACCACTGATGGCGCCACTCATCGTCCCGCCAACAACGCGCCCATGGCGCGCGGCGTCGACGGGAATGCCCGGAAAGGTCGTCGATGAGGCACCAACGCGCTCAACCCGCTCCAACAGGCCGGTCGCCCCGCCGACAGGACCGCCGCGACGCCGACACCAGAGCCGGACAGCCGCCACCCACCATGATGGACAGACGTCACCACCGGCTCGCTGTCGACCGTACGGTGCCGATCGTGCGCGATCAGCCAACCGTGATCCGGCGGGATGTCGCCGACCTCGCCGCGCCTACGGTGCCGTCCCTGCGATCGACGCAACGACCACGCCCGACCCGGGGCGTACCCATCGGGATCAGTCCATGGTGGCACCGAGTCCCGTTGGTGTTGTGGACGCTCCTGCTGCAGGTGGTGCTCTACAGCAACAGCGGCCAGTCGTGGCACTTCTTCGCCAACGGCGCCATCCTGTTGTTGGGCGGACACCCTCCGGGCCTGAGTCGCCCAGGCGGGCTGCACCTGTACGCCAACTATCCCCAATTACAGATCGGTCCCCTGGCGCTGCTCGCCGCCGCGGCTCTGCTGGTGTTCACCACCACCGGTGGCTGGATGATCGCGTCCTTGCTGATGACGCTGACCGGCATGGCCGTACTGCTTCTGCTGGAGCACCTCACGGGCGGGGCCCGCCGTGGCGACATGTCGACGCCGTGGACCAGCACGCTGACCATGCTGGTCGGGGGCGCCTCGTTCCTGTTGTCCTGGGAACTGCTCGCGGTGCATTTCGCACACCTGGACGACGTACTGGCCCTGGTCCTGTTGGCCGCCGCGGGCACGGCGGTGACCTATCGCTGTCCCACTCTGGCCGGCGTCTGTGTCGGTCTCGCCGCGGACGCCAAGCCGTGGGCCTTGGCCTGCGCGGCACTGACGCTGGCGCTGCCGGGACGGGCCCGATGGCGCGCCGTCGCGCCGGCGCTGATCGTGGTCGTGCTGGCCTGGGCTCCGTTCGTGGTGGCCGACCCGAGGACACTCCACGCCGCGGCGAGCTTCACCATCCCGAACGTGCGCGCGTCGGGCTTGCGCGCGCTGGGCGTCACCGTCGCGTCCACCCCCGGTTGGGATCGACCCGCACAGATCGGGATCGGGTGCCTGCTCGGCGCGGCGGCTGTCGCTCGCGGTCGCTGGCAGGCCGTACTCGCGCTGGGCATCGGCACCCGCATCGCACTGGACCCCAGCGTCTACACCTACTACACCGCGGGGCTGGCGCTCGGACTGCTGTGGTGGGACCTGATCGGCTACCGGCAGCCGGCGCCGGTGCTGAGCCTGCTGTGCCTCGCCGGCATCACCTTCCCCCTGGTGCTCACCCACGATCCTCGGACGCTGGGCGAACTTCGGCTCTGGAGCGTCCTGCTGGCAACCGCCATCCTGCTGGCCGCCCCCCGAGACCGGCCCACAGGCTGGCCGCGCCGCACACGAGGCCATGTTCGCACCGGGCCCGGTGGATGAAGATCCGCGGGGTATTGCGGTGGCCGACGGCCCACTGTCGACTGCTACCGCCCCTCGTCTGCAAGCGCAGGGCGTCATCGAACAGGTTGGCCGGCTCGTTGTATGCGGCATGGCCGTTTCGTTGACCAGGCCCCGGTGGCGCATACCGGCTGGGCGCGGTGCTCCTGCAGATCGGCCTGACCGCGGTGGGCCAGCTCGACGTGCGCGCCGAGGCAGGCCCGTTCCTGGACCAGCTGGCCGAGGAACTGGACGAGACGGCGCATCTGGCCCAGCTCGAAGGCTAGAACGTGCGGTTCATCCACTCCCGCGAGGGCACCCAGGCGCTGCGCGTGACGTCGCGGCTTGGCCGGTCCCTGCCCGGTGGGCAGGGACCGCCGCGTTACAGCGCACCGTCACCGACCTGGAGGAGCACCTCGCGAAGGCCCGGGATCATCAGTCGATGTAGGGAAACCCAAGCGACGAGTCGGATCGGCCTGATCGGGGCCGGGCGGATCGGCGGGGCGATCGGTCGCTACCTGCTGGCCGCGGGCCACCCGGTGAATGTGCTCGACATGGCCGAGACGGTGATGTCGGGGCTCGTCGAACACGGCGCTGCGGCGGTGAACTCCCCGTGCCGCCGCCGCGCGCCACGCCCGGATTGTGCTGGTGTGCGTCGGATTCGACGCCGAGGTGGGCGTCGCGGCGCTGGGCCCGGACGGCGCCCTCGCGGCGATGCCGCCCGGCTCGTGCCTCGTGGTGTCCACGGTGTCGTCGCAGACCATGCGTGCACTGGCCGTGCACGCGCCCGACGGTGTCGACGTGGTGGACCGGCCGGCGATCGGCGGTGAGTCGGCCGCTGTCGAAGGCCGGTGCTGGTGCTCGCAGGCGGCGCAACGCGGAGCATCGAGGACTTGGCGCTGATGTTCGCCACGTTCCGCCCGCGAGGTGTCCGGCTGGGCGATCTCGGCGCGGGACAGTTGGGCAAGAGCATGAACAACTACCTGCTGTGGGTGAACACCTGCGCGAACGACGACGTGGCCAGGCTGGCCGAGGCCACGGACCTGGACTGGGAGACCGGCCGCAGTGCCCTGCTGCGGGGCAGCGGCGGCAACGAGGCGCTGCGCGGCTGGCACCGTCCGCGTCGGACGCCATGGGCGGAGAAGGATCTCGCCATCGCCACGGAACTCGCGGCCGAAGCGCACGTCGACCTGACTCTTGTCGCGGTGGCAACGGCGGTCCGGGCGCTGAACAGCGCCGTGGTCTGCCGATTCCGATGTCCACCGTGGACTCGGGAGCAGTGGAACGAACGTCTCACTGACGATCGCCACCACCGACTACGACCACTTCCGCGACTTCCGGTGCGGCGCGGTGCGCGTCGAGGGCATCGACCACACCTGGCTCACCCTCGGCCACCACCAGATCCTCGCCCGGATTCACCCCGAACAGCGAATGGGAGCGTCGGAACTCTCGTTCGCCAAGTTCGCGGCGCAGGTGTCGCGGCCGTGCGTGGTGGATACCGCACACCAGGTTGCGGACCTTGGCTGCGAACAGCAGGGATGGCTCCGGCCGCAGCGCCAGCCGGACACTGCGCGGAGCCACCCCCGTCCGAGCGGTCAGCGACCACCGCCACCATGGTCGTCACCGAGGTCGTGGCCAGGGCCGTCGTCGAGGCCACCACGCTCGCGCCAGTTGCTGTCGTCGGCATCGGGGTCGGGTTCGGCATTCACAGTGGTGGCGGGAGTTTCCGAGGGTGAGGCCGACGCTCGTCCGCCTCCGGATTGTTCCGTCGACACAATTCGGCCGCTGGTGGCGTCGATGAAGACCTCCTGACGCGTCGTCGCGGTATCGACGTGCACCTTCCAGACCGAGCGACCCTGGATGTCCAGCAACGCGATCTCGGTGACGGTTCCGCCCGGCACGGTGGCCGTGGCGATGTTACGGGCGGCCGCTTGGTCGATGGCAGTGGACGCGCGCGTCGCGGTCACGGACTGGGTGGTGATCGGGGTGGCGGACGCGGCCTCCACGGCCGCCGTGGCTCCACCCACGGCGAGTACCACACCAGCCGCTGCGATCATCAAGGTCTTGCGCATGGTTGCTCCTTTCCTTTGCTGGCAACAAAGGTGAGCCTGCCTGCGACTTCGATAGCAGCGCGCTGCGGCGGGTTTAACGAGAGACTAAGAACCCGGCGGGCCGAGGTCCAGGACGATCCTGGCGCCGTGTGGATGTGTCCGGGTCACGGTCAACGCGCCGCCGGAGGCCCGTGCCGTCTGACGGGCGATGTCCAGACCGAGACCGGTCGACCCCGCACCGCTGGTGCCCCGCGACACGTCCGCGGCGAAGCCCGGCCCCTCGTCCTCGACCACCAGCCTCGCCCCGCCACCGGCCCCCGGCACGAGCCGGATCGCGTAGGCAGTGCCCTCGGGGGTGTGCGCGAAGACGTTGCCCAGCAACGCGTCTAGGCACGCAGCCAACTCGGGCCGGTCGACCGCGACCGGCAACGGCCCTGCCACGGCGTCCAGCGTCGCATGCCGATCCTGGTCCTGGGCCAGCACCGACCAGAACCTCGCGCGTTCCGCGACCACCTCGGCGGCGTCACACGCCCCGGGGCCGGCGTCGCGGTCGCGCGCCTGCTCGATAAGCGTGGTGACCTCTCGCTCCAGCGTGTCAGCGTGGCCGGTGATGCGTTCGGCATCTGCCGGGTCACGCAGCGACTCGGCGTCCAGGCGCAGCACCGTCAGCGGGGTGCGGAGCCGGTGCGAAAGGTCGGCGACTGCCTCCCGTTCCTGCCACACCAGGTCCTGGATACGGGCGGCGAGCTGGTTCAGTGCGGACGCCACCGCGCGCACCTCGGGCGGGCCACCCGGACGGGCCCGCGCGTCCAGATCTCCGGACGCCAGCCGGTGCGACACGGCCGCGAGTTCATGGACGGGGCGCACGATGGACCGGGCCAGCCGGTCTGCGACAACGACCCCCAGCGCCAGCAGGAGAATGCCGAGCAGGGCCAGTACGAGCCACGCCGAGCCGAGACCGTGGGTCAGCTCGGCCCGATCGACGAACACCCGCACGACGGCCGTGCCCTGCGAGAGTCCCTGTACCGCGACCAGGATCTCCTGACCGCCGGCATCGGCGGTCGTGATGCTGCCCTGCAGCGCGGCGAGCAGGACCCCGGGGGTGCGGGCGGACGGTGCGCCGATGACCGTGCCGTCCGGCAGGAACACGGTCAATGGGTGCCCGGCTGTCGTGTTGAGCTGATCGACCGCGACTTGCAGGGTCCGCACGTCCGCCGTCGCGACCAGCGAGGTCAGCGACTGCGCCTTCGCGGTGGCGGCGGTGACCGCCCGATCGGCGGTGACCGACTGCAATAGAATCGCGAGCGGCACGATGAACGCGATCAGCACGAGGCTCATGGCCGCGGCAACGAGCAGGGCCAGTCGTCTTCTCACGGGGAGACCCCGTCCGCTCCGGCGGCAACGGGTCCGGTGCCGCCCGGCTCGACGAGTCGGACTCCGACGCGCCGGACGGTGTGCAGGTATCGGGGCTCCTGTGCTGTCTCGCCGAGTTTGCGGCGCAGCCACGACAGGTGCACGTCCACGGTCTTGTCTGCGCCCGCGTACGGCAGCTTCCACACGTCAGTGAGCAGTTCCCGTTTGCTCACCACGGTCCCGGCCCGGGCCGCGAGGTAGTGCAACAAGTCGAACTCCCGCGGGGTCAGATCCAGCAGGCTGCCGTCGAGGTAGGCCAGCCGGGTCCGGGCATCGACGGACAGGCCGCCCACGGTCACCGTCGTGTCGGCCGGTTCGGTCTCGGTTCGGCGAAGCACTGCCCTGATCCGGGCATCGAGCTGAGCGCCTCCGAACGGCTTGACGAGGTAGTCGTCGGCGCCCGCGTCGAGCAGCCGCACGATCTCGGCCTCATCGCTACGCGCCGTGACCACGATGATGGGAACCGTGGCGACCGCGCGCAGCATCCGTAACACCTCCCGGCCGTCGAGGTCGGGTAGCCCGAGATCGAGCAGAACGACGTCGGGCCTGTCGGTGACGGCCAGTTGCAGCCCCGACATCGCGGTGGACGCGGACGTGACGGCGTGTCCACGTTCGGTCAGCGCCCGAATCACCCTGATCCGGATGGTCGGATCGTCCTCGACGATCAGCACCGTGGCCATTTCGGGAGGTTATACCGGCGCGCTGGGATAGATCGCGGCGCTCGGCCCTCTCCGCCGGACGCTATCGCGGTCTTATAGTCGCCTTAACCATCCGCGATGGCACAGTGGTCGCATGAACAGGCGCGGCATGGTCATGGCAGGAGGGTGGCTGCTCGCCGCCGGCATCACCGCCGCCGTCGGCACTGCCGCGCTCGACTTGGTGGGTGCGGGCATTCTCGGGTCCCAAAATCATCCGTTGAGCCAGCAGGACGTGGCCCAGGCGTTGGCTGCGGCGAGCACGGGCGCGCAGCCCAGTCCCACCACCAGTCGGGTGTCGGCGACAACGCCGCCGTCGAGGGCGTCCACGCTGCCCGTTCCACGCGGCCTCAACACCCCTGGTGGCAGCATCGTGGCCCAGTGTGCGGGCGGTCAGGTCATGCTGCTGTCGTGGAGCCCGGCGCAGGGATTCCGCACCGACGATGTCGCACGCGGGCCGGCCGTCACCGCTTCGATCAAGTTCAAGAACGGCAACTCCGAAACCCGCGTCGCCGTGACCTGCCTCAACGGCGAACCCCACGCCGAATCGGTTGCCGACGACCACCACGGATGACCGCGACCTCGCTGTCGGAGGCGCCGCGTCCTGCGAGACTGCCGAGACCAGGCCGGAGGTCGAGGTGCGAGGCACCGTCGATCCAGGTTGGCTGCTTTGTCGTCGGGGTCACTGCACACGAACAGCGCGCGACCCCGCGACGATGCCCCGCGCGTAGCAACGTGCAGCAATTATAGACAATCCGTGATAGGCTTATGGCATGCGGGCGACTGCTGGAGCGATGATCCGGGAGGCCAGGCGGCGCGCTCGGCTGTCGCAGGCCGAGCTGGCCCGGCGTGCGGGTGTGGCTCAGCCGGTCATCAGCGCTTACGAGTCTGACCGTCGTGAACCGAGTCTGGGGACCTTGATCAAGCTGATCGAAGCCAGTGGCTACCAGCTCACGATGGCGCTCACTCCGGGGCCGCGTCTGGTGTTGGGGTTGCCGGACACTCGATTGGGACGGCGTTTGCGGCGTCATCGTCGGGCGATCATCGAGGTCGCTGCTCGACGGGGCGCCCGCAACGTGCGGGTGTTCGGCAGCGTCGCCCGGGGTGAGGACACCGACGCCAGTGATGTGGATCTGCTGGTGGATTTGGATGAGGGTGTCGGTGTGGTGTCCTTGGCTGGTCTGTGCCGGGAGCTCGCTGCAGTGCTGGGTGTCGAAGTTGACGTGGTGCCCGACGTCGCGTTGAAGCCGGGGATCCGGGATGAGGTTTTGGCTGAAGCGATTGCGCTGTGAGTCGGCATGATGGCCAGCGGTTGGCCGATATCCTCGCGGCGGCTGATGCTATCGAGTCCCATCTGCAGCGGGGTGGGCTCAATGATGGGTTGGTCTTCGACGCAGTGCGGTGAGGTTGATCGAGATCGGCGAGGCTGTGAAAGCGATCGATCCGGCGGTGTTGGACGACGAACCGGATATCCCTTGGATCGATGTGGCTGGGATGCGTAATCATCTCGCGCATCGATATTTTGATACTGCTCATAGTGTCGTGGCTGCCACCATTGCCGAGGATCTGCCGCCTCTTGTGGCGGCGGTGAAACGCCTGTCTAAGCGTTTCAGCTAGGGTTCTTCTGGATGATGTCGTACAAATGTGATCGGCGCTCGCGTTTGCCGCGACTTCGGGCGGACGCGGGCATAGTTACCCGGCCCGGGCGGTCCATATGATGGCCTGGAGCAGGGAAAACGTACTTGACTATCGGGTGTCTATCGAGGATTGCGGGGCTGGTGTGTGAGTGTCCTTGACTAGCGCTGTTGCGCTCGTTGGTGAGCTGGATGTTTGGCCGTGAGTACTGCGTTCGGCTTTCGTGAGCTGGGGGTCAAGGGGTCGCAGGTTCAAATCCTGTCGTCCCGACGGTCGGAGGGTCTTCGCAGCTCAGACCCGATTCCGCGAGTAGACAAGTGATTAGATCTTCAACGAGCGTTATCGATCTTCGATCGGCGGCTATCGAGGCAAGCACATGCCACCAGCCCGGATATCGCGCCGGGTTCACGGGTTCCAAGATCGCTGGGTCGGGGC
>DASUGU010000101.1:0-103281 GCA_036273855.1 Pseudonocardiaceae bacterium | reverse complement strand
TCCGGGGAAGCCGGGGGCGGCAGTGTCATGCAGGCCCTCGAAGGGCGACCGAGCAAGGCCGTCACCCCGGCTTCCGCCTAGTTCCTACCACAAGCCCCCTTGGCGGGCCTGCACGGAAGAGGGTGCACTAGTGACCGAGCTCCGCCAGATCGGCGGCGCGGTAGAGGGCGAGCAGGGCGTCGGCGTCGTCGGCGGTCGCGGATCGCAGCAGCACCCCTCGACAGTGCCACCGCCGACAACCGGATTTCAGACGCGGACCGCGATGTCGGGGTAGGTGCGGACGAATCCGGTGCGGTCGTAGGCGACGACGGTGTGCACGTCGAACTCGGGCGCCACGTAGTCGTACCGCTCGCCGAGCTCGTCGTCCTCGATCCGGGTGTACCGCTGCGCCAGCCGCGCCACCGCCAACCCGGCCACCCGCACGTACACGGCGGGAGCGTCGGCACTCGCGCCGACCGCGAGGCCCAACCGGTGCACCGGGAACGCGTTGGTCAGCGCCGACGCCTCCAGATCCACGTCCAGGCAGCCGTCCAGTGCGGGCGCGGGTCCACCGTCCACCACCCAGTGGCCGCCACCATCGCCTTCCAGCAGGATCGACAGATCGTCCGACATCACGCGGGCGCGTCGGGTCCGCCATGCCGAGTCCACGATCAGCTGATAACCGACGGACCAGTCCCGGCCGTCCTCGGTGGCCTCGGTCGTCCCGTTGAACAGCCAGCCGTCGTCCTGGCGCAGGAAGTACGTCGTCTCCAGCCCGAGCCGGCCGCTGCCCTCGTGTCGCCAGGCCACGGCTCCGGACGATGTCGGCAGATCCATGTGCCCACCCTGGCACGCGGGCGGAAGATCGGCACCGGCGATAGCGTGGCGGGCATGGGTGACCTGGAGTTCCGGCAGGCGGCCCCGGCCGACGCGGCAGCGGTGCGGTCGCTGGCCACGCGTGCCTACCGGGGTCGGGTCGGGTGGACCACCGAGTCGCATCTGCTGACCGACGAGCGGATCGACCACGACGGCGTCCTCGCCAAGATCACCGCGCCGGACGGCCTGGTGCTGCTCACCATGCTCGACGACCGGCTGATCGCCTGCTGCGAGTTGCACCGCAGCGACGACACGACCGCCTACTTCGGCCTGTTCGCCGTCGAACCGGACCTCCAGGCCGGCGGCATCGGTCGCCGGGTGCTCGCCGAGGCGGAACGGACCGTCGTGCAGCGGTGGCGCTCCACGGTGATGGAGATGCAGGTCGTCGGGCAGCGCGCGGAGCTCATCGACTGGTACGTCCGGCGCGGCTACCGGCTCACCGACCAGCGCCGGCCGTTCCCCTACGACAGGTTGGTCAACGGTGCCGCGCTGCGGCCGGACCTGTACTTCGCCGTGCTGACCAAGAATCTCGACTGATCAGGCGACGATCCGCTTGCCACGGGCCAGCCGCTGGGCACGGATCATGGAGAACCGTTCCTCCTGCGCCTGCTTGTCCCCGAACACGAGCTCCGAGATGGCGTCGTAGATCCGTTCCGGCTGGGGCAGGTGGTCGATCCGGTTGAACGCCTGGAACTGGCCTGCCGACTCGACGATCAGCGTGCCGTAGCCGAGCATCCGGCCGTTCGCGGTGCGCTCGTAGGTCAGGTCGGTGACCTTCGTCAGCGGCATCATGGCGATCTTCGTGGTGAACACACCCGTGGACAGGACGAACCGCTTGTCGGTGACGACCAGGATCTCGTCCCACCATTCGTACAGTTTGTACGCGAGCCGCAGCACGACCAGCAGGCCGCCGTACCAGAGAATGTTCTGGAACAACCACATTCCGGACGGCAACAGGTACAGCGACACCATGATGGCCACGGCCAACAGTGCCACCGCCTCGAACACGTCCCAGACCACCACCGACCAGTGCCGGCGGACCCGGATCACCCGCCGCTCGCTCGCCAGCAGGTAGGCCTCTGGATCATTCGGAATGCCCACACGCGAATGATGCCCCGTTTCGGCTGGCTTCAACCGGTCCATGGCCCGGATACGGCCGATTGCCGTCGTGATCGTTACGCACCACGGTCCGGTTTCCGCCGCGGTCGAACGCATGGGTGGGCGCGTGCGCAACACGCGACGACTCCGGCGGCCGCAGTCGGCCACCGGAGTCCATGTGGTCGGGTCACGGGCGCTGGGCGGGCAGGAGCTGCTCGAACATGGTGCGGTACTCGCGCAGCGCCTGTCGCAACTGCTCGGTGTGGTCGGCCGCGTCGTCGGACCGGTGCGCCGACAGGGCGGCGCGCTGCTCGTTGATCCTGGTGGTGATGGTGTCGAACAGCCTGCCGACCAACGCGTCCGCGTCCCGGACGGCGGCCGCTGGGTCGTCCACGAATCCGTGCTGGACCGTCCGCCAGTCGTCGCGGTACTGCGCGACGTCACCGGCCGCGATCAGGTCCATGGACCGGGTTGGGGTGCCCGAAGTCGTTGGGGCAGCGGGCATCGCGGTCGCATTGGCGGATGCCGGTGCCGGCGTCGCCGTCGCGTTGGCGGTGGTGGGCGTCTCGGTGACCTCGTGCGCTGGTGCGGTCATCGGCGGCGTGGTGTCCGGATCGATGACCTGGCGGTCGACCGGGTCGTCAGCCACGTCGGACCCGGCCATGTCCGGTTCCGCCATGCCGTGGTGCGGACCGTCCATTCCGGCATCGTCCATCCCGGTATCGCGATCCACGTGGCCGTCCAGGTCGCGATCGGTGCCGAGGTCGTCCTCTCTTTCTAAACGCTCGTTCTCGACGTTCTGGTCGTCCCGCATTTCGCGGCCGAGGTGGAAGCCCCGTTCGTTCTCGAGCTGTTCGTCGGTGTCCACGTTCTTGGCGTCAGTCACGGGAAATCGGTCCCTTCTGCGTGCGCGGTCCGGCCGTGGCCGTCTCCTCGTCGCGGGTGACGCTATCGCGGTTGACGCCGTCGCGGGTTCCGTTGTGGGTGACGGCCGGCTGGTGGTCGGCGCCCAGCATCGAGTCGACGAGCTCGCGGTAGTTCAGCAGCGCCCGGCGCAGACCGTCGGTGCCGGCGGCATCGGTGTCCGCGGCCAGTTCGTGGGCCTCGCGGTACCGCGCCACGTCGTTGGCGTAGCGCACCGAAAGGTCGTCGGCCCGCTGGTCGAAGCCGTCCTCGGTCGGATAGCCCATCTTGGCCATCACCTCGGTGACCATCCCGTCGGCCGCGCGTACCGCCTCGGCGGGCGCGTCGACGAAGCGCTCCTGGATGGTCGACCAGCGCCCCAGGTACTGGGTGCGGTCGCTGTCGGACAGTTGCCGCAGCTCGAACGTCGAGTGCCGTTGCTCGCGTTCGGCCAGTTCACGTTCCGCGGCGCGCTGGTCGTCGGCGTTCGACATGGCGCGGTCGTACTCGGGGCCGAACTGGTTCTTCAGTCGTCGACTTCGCATCCGGCCCGGCAGCACGATGAAAGCGGCTACGACGAGCACAACGACGACGACGATCACAATGATCAGGCCCGTCGACATGACGTCCTCCAGGTGATCCACGTTGGTCAGCACTGTCGAGGTAGTTGTTCCACTTCAGCGCTGTCACGAAACAGGACCCCACTGGCGGTACGCCGTACGGCGGCTTACCCGGCGGTAGCGAACAGGTCCGCCACCAGCGGTGCGGCGTCGGCGGGCGCGTGTACCTCCAGGTGCAACTCACCGGCCGTCAAACGCAGGCAGAAGTCGAAGAACGGGCAACAGTCCTGTTCGGCCGCGACGAGTTCGGCGGCCTGCCCGGCGGCTGTCGGCGGCAGCGTGATGCGCATGCCGTTCTCGATCGGCTGCCGGTCGGTGGCGTCGGCCAGCAACGCCTGCCACTGCTCGCCGCGTTCGGCCCGGCCCTCGCTGGTCAGCGAGCACACGATCGCCGGCTCGTCCAACTCATCCAACTCGTCCGGGAGTTCCAGGCAGGTCGGGTCGCACGGCCCGGACCGGTCCGACCCGTCCACGGTGTCCAGGGCCCGGCGCAGCAGTTCGGTGAACGCGGCCAGTTCCGCTGACCGCTGTTCGGCTTCGGCCACCTGGGACGCCAGCAGCGGCCGCAACCGGTCCCGCACGTCGGCGCACCTGCCCACGTCCCGCACGTCCAGCAGTTCCCGGATGTCGGTCAACGGCAGGCCGAGCCGCTTCCCGGCGATGACGAAACGCAGCCGGGCGACGGCGGAGTCGTCGTACATCCGGTAGCCCGACGACGACCGCCGGGCCGGCAGGAGGCCGACCTGCTCGTAGAACCGCAGCGTCGTCGAGGGAATACCGACCTGGTCGGCCAGTTGGGAGATCCGGTAAGTCGCCACAACTCGACGGTAAACCTTCGAGGCGACTCGAAGGTCAAGCGTCCGGTTCGTCGATCGCGTCGTCCAGATACTCGCCGAACCGGGACCAGTACACGCCGTTGGCGCCCCTGCCCGACCACCCAGTGGCAGGCGTCCTCCGTGCCGTCCTCGCCCCAGACGATGCCGGCCAGGTCCGGCTCGGTCCGCTCCAGGACGTCCCAGAACCAGTCGGGCGGCAGGAGGGCTCGGTCACGGCCGAACCTAACGCCCCTGTGCGGCCGCCTTGCGGCGCCGACGACGGGCCCGGCGGACCAGGATCGCGACGAGGATCACGGTCAGGATGACGATCAGCGCGTTCACGTCCACCGCCGGCATCCACCGGACCTTGCCGTCCTTGATCACGTAGGCACCGACCGGCGAGGCGTACAGGCCGACACCGCCGTCGTTCGACCCGTTGGCGAACTGGTCGCCGCCGCCACCACCGGCGACCCGCGCGACCCCGATCACCGTCGTCCCGTCCCGCTCCACCGGCTCGGCGAACACCTGATTCGCCGACACCACCTTGCGCACCATGTCCAGCACGCCACCCGCCATGGCCCTACCTCCCTGCGCTCGTCCTCGCACATGATCGCGTACCCGGGCCTCGCCCGCAGTCGATCGGCGATGACTGTCGATCAGCAAACGATCGTGCGTGAACTCTTGGCCGGCACGTGGAGTTGACCGCACACTGTCGCGCATGACAACGACGTCACCGCGGATCGAGGGCCTGGAGGTCCGGTCGATCGACTACGTCCCGATGTCCGAACGGCATGGCAAGGTGTGGCACCTCGGCCCGCTGTGGTTCATGTCGAACGCCCAGTTGGCCACGCTCGCCGTCGGCCTGATCAGCATCAGCGAGGGGGCCTCGCTGTTCTGGTCGGTGGTGTCGATCGTGGTCGGCATCCTCGTCGGGACGCTGTTCGTGGCGTTCCACTCGGCCCAGGGGCCGCAGCTGGGGTTGCCGCAGATGATCCAGTCGCGGCCGCAGTTCGGCTACGTCGGCGCGCTGCTGGTGTGGCTGTTCGCGTACATCCAGTACGCCGGTTTCAACGTCTTCAACACCATCCTCGGTGGTGAGGCGATGAACACCACCGTGCACGGCGGGACGACGCTGTGGGTCGCGCTCATCACGCTGGTGGCGTTCACGGTGGCGGTGATGGGGTACGACCTGATCCACCGGGCCGAGCGGTGGCTGACGTACGCGATGATCCTCATCTTCGGGATCTTCACGATCGCCCTGTTCCTGGTGCACTACCCGGCCGGGACGTTCGACGTCGGCACGTTCCAGCTCACCCCGTTCCTCGGCCAGTTCGGCGTGTGCGCCGGCTACCAGATCAGTTGGGCGATCTACGTGTCCGACTACTCCCGCTACATGCCGGCCGACGTGCCGGTGCGCAAGACGTTCTTCTGGACCTACTGGGGTTCGGCGGTCGGCGGCGCGTGGATGATGATCGTCGGCGCGGTGCTGGCGGCCTGGGCCGGCAAGCAGTTCGACGGCACCGGCATCGCCGAGATCGAGCAGGTCGGCGACCACATCTTCGGCGGCTACGGCAAGGTCGTGCTGGTGTTGGCCGCGCTGGGCCTGGTGTCGGTGACGGCGTTGAACATGTACGGCGGCTCACTGACGCTGATCAGCGGCATCGACTCGATCAAGAAGGTGCGGCCGACGGTCAGGGTCCGGGCGGTCACCGTCGGGATCACGGCGGTGCTGTCGCTGATCGGCGCACTGGCCGCGAGCTCGGACTTCCTGACCAACTTCAACAGCTTCCTGCTGCTGATCCTCTACCTGTTCGTGCCGTGGACGGCGGTGAACCTGGTCGACTTCTACATCGTCCGCCGGGGCCACTACGCCATCCGGGAGATCTTCAACCCGCGCGGCATCTACGGCCGGTGGGGCTGGCGCGGCATCCTGGCCTACCTGATCGGCTTCGGCGCGATGGTCCCGTTCTTCAGCGTGGGCACGCTGTTCGAGGGTCCGGCGGCGACGGCGTTGGGCGGCGCGGACATCTCGTTCTTCGTCGGCCTGGCGGTCGCGGGTGGCCTGTACTGGCTGTTCAGCCGCTCCATCGACCTGGCGGCGGAGATCAGCATCGCGCAGGAGGAGGACGCCGAACTGGAGACCGCGAGCTGACGCATCACGCGCGCAGCAGCGCGTCGCCCAGTTCGGTGCGGCGGTACCGCACCTCGTGGCCGTGGCGGGCGGTGTCCAGCAGTCTCGCGGTGTGCATCGCCGTGAGGTGCTCGGACACCGTGCTCGGCGCGAGACCGAGGCGGCCGGCCAGTTCCGTGGTGCTGGCCGGCCGGTTGAGGGTGGTCAGCAGGGTGGCCTTGGTGCGGCCGAGGACCCCGGTCAGCGCGTCGGGCGGCCTGCCGGGCGCCGACCACAACTCCGCCACGCCCCGCGCGGGGTAGAGCAGCGCGGGCTGCCACGGCGGGCCCGCGATGACACCGACCCCTGGCCACGCGAACACGCTGGGCAGCAGCAGCAATCCCTTGCGGTCGATGCGGATCCGTTCCCGGCCGGCGCTCTCCACCGTGACCGTGTCGCCGACCAGCCGGACCCGTTCGTGCAGGTCGGCCATGACCAGGGCGATGCCGCCCTGGGCGAGTTGCCGTGCCCGGTACTCGATGTCGGCGAGCAGGGTGTGCCGCTGCTGGGTCCAGCCCGGTTCGACCAGTTCGGTCCAGGCGATCTCCATCTGGTCGGCCAGCAGGTCGCGAGCCCGGGCGGGATCGTCGGGCAGGATGCGCAGATCGGCGTCGACCCGGGCGAGTTCCGCCCTGACCTGCTCCGGCGGTGTGGCCCGGACGATGGCGAGCTGGGCCTCGGCCGTGGTCTCCGGCGTGCTGGGCGGCGGGCTGAGGAAGTCGGTGAGGTACGACTTCGCGCTGAACACCGCGAACAGCTCGGCCAGCGGCAGCTCCTGGGCCAGCGTGGCCGCTCGCCGAAGCCACGGCAGATGGGCCGGATGGGTGCGGTGGCCCAGGATCACCTCGATCGCGCCCATGGCCTCCTCCAGCGGTGAGATCGCGAACCGCAGCCGCTGCACCCCGATCGAGCCCAGCACCAGTTCGATCACCGGTCACCCTCCTGGATTCGGCTGTCCCCGAATCAGTGTGCCAGCCGGGCCCGCCACGGCACGGTTCCGGCATGGCTGCTCCCGTCACCGACTCGCTGCGCACCGGCCCGTACTGGCGCTGGTCGGCGAGCGCACAGTTCGCCCGGCTGCCCGCGGCGATGGCGCCGCTGGCGTTCACCCTGTTGGCCACTGCCACCACCGGGTCGTACCGGCTGGGCGGCGTGCTGATGGCGGTGTTCAGCGCGGCCGAGCTGGCCGGGGCGGTGCCGTGCGGGCGGCTGTTCGACCGGATCGGCCCGGCCCGTGGCGTCCGGCTGGCGTTGGCCGGCGCGTCGGCCGGGCTGGGCGGGCTGACCTGCGCCGCCGCCCTGGGCGCCTCCGATCCCGTCCTGCTCGCGCTGGTCGTCCTGCCCGGCGTGGTGGGCGGCGGGATCGCGGGCGGCTTCCGCGCGCTGCTGACCGGGGCGGTGTCGCCCTCGGTGCTGTCACGGGCGGTCGCGATCGACATGACCGTGGTCGAAGGCGTGCTGATCGTCGGGCCGCTGGTGGCCAGTGCGACCGCGCTGGTCGCGCCCGTCCTGCCGATCCTGGTGATGGCCCTCGCCTGCGTGCTGTCCGTCGCATTCGTCCCGCGGTTCGCGATCACTCGCCGGGAACTGGTGCCCGAGGCCGGTTCCCGCCTGCGTCTGGGCGCGGCCGCCGGGTGGTTGGCCACCGTGTACGCGATCGGCCACCTGCTCTCCACGATCGAAGTGGCGCCGGTGCCGCTCGTGCACCGCCTCGGCGCCGCGACCGTGACCGCGCCGATCGTGCCCACGGTGCTGTGTCTGGCCAGCATCACCGGTGGGGTGCTCTACACGTGGCGCGGGTACGCGTTGCGGCCGTCCCGGCGAGCGCAGGCCTGCTGCCTGCTCGGCATGTTCGTCGTCGGGGCACTGATCGTGCTGGCGACGCGGAGCTGGACCGGGCTGCTCGCCGGTACCGCTCTGATCGGCCTGGCGACGGCACCGCTGGGCACGGTCGCGTCCACCGAGCTGGAACGGGTCCTGCCCGCCGGCCGCCGATCGGAGGGCTTCTCGTTCGCGGTCGTCGCCCAGGCGTCCGGGTTCACCATCGGTGCCCTGACCGTCGGCGCCCTGTCGACGACGACCTCGATCCTGCTGGGCACGGCCACCGTCGTGGTCGCCATCGCCGTGCTGGCCGCCCGGAACCCGGTCAGCCCAACGTGACCAGCCAACCCAGGCCGACGCCTCGGGCGGCGGTCTGGAGTTGCAGGGTCAGCCAGGTGAGCTGGTTGAACGCCAGCAGCAAACCGAACGCGCACAGCAGCACGGCGGAACAGGACACGATCGCCACCGAATGCCGCTTCGTCCACGCCAGCGCGCCCACCACCCGGTGGAACGCCAAACCGGTCACCAGGAACGGCACCGCCAATCCGGCTGAGTACACCGCGAGCAGCAGTCCGCCCCGGGCCACGCCGTTCTCGGTGGCCGCGATCGCCAGCACCGAACCGAGTACCGGACCGATGCACGGCGTCCACCCGAACGCGAACGCGGCACCGGCGACCGGCGCCGCCCACGGGCCGTACCGGGACAGTTTCGGGTGCAACCGGGCCTCCCGGACCAGCCAACCGCGGTGCAGCACCGTGCCGGCGAGCAGGAACCCGGCCATGGCGATGACGATCACGCCGGATATCCGTGTAATCGCCACCTGGTTGCGCAACAACGTCGCACCCAGCACCGTCACCGACAGGCCGAGCGCGATGAACACCAACGAGAATCCGGCGACGAACAAGCCGGTACCGCGGGCCACCGCACGCACCGTGGATCGCCCACCGTCGGACAACTCGGTCACACCGATGCCTGTGGTGATGGACAAATACACCGGCACCAACGGCAGCACGCAGGGCGACAGGAACGAGACAACCCCGCCCCCGAACGCGATCGCGTAGCTGATCCCGCCCGCCACCCGGCCTCCTCTGGACACATCTATGGCTAAGGACTATGCACCTTAGAGAGAGCCGGTGGAACCCCTGCCGGCCGCGCCGAGCGCCCCAAGATGAGGCGTTGACCGGCGTTGTCAGCAGGAATACCGTTCTGTATCGCCAACGATAGTTGGTGATACTCGGTCGAGGATGGTGCCATGAGCCTGCGGGAGCGCGTGGTCCGGACGGTTCGTCCGGTGTCCGGTACGACGACCGCCGATGCGGTGGCGCTCCGTGGGGTGACCCGCCTGTTCGGAGCGCTGCCCGGCCTGGTCCGGGCGACGCTGGACGTCGAGCGCGGCGAGACGGTGTGGCTGTGCGGGCCCAACGGGTCCGGCAAGTCGACGCTGCTGCGGGTCATCGCCACCGCGCTGTCGCCCACGTACGGCTCGGGCACCGTGCTGGGCAGCGACCTGGTCCGCGGGCGGGCCGACATCCGGGCCCGCACCGATCTGCTCGGCCACCATTTCCGGCTCTACGAGGATCTCACCGCGGCCGAGAACCTGCGGTTCACCTGTTCGCTGCACGGCCTGGACCCGGCCGGCATCGCCGGCGCCCTGGACAGCGTCGGCATGCAGGAGGTGGCCGACGTGCGCACCGGCGGGTTCTCCCAGGGTATGCGCCAGCGGCTCGCGCTGGCCCGCTGCCGGCTGCGCGACCCCGATCTACTGCTGCTCGACGAGCCCTACGCCGGACTCGACGTGGACGCCCGGGTGGTGGTCGACGACCTGCTGGCCGGCGCCCGCGACCGGGGCCGCACCATCCTGCTGGCCAGCCACGAACCGCCACCGGCGGCGCTGATCGACCGCACGGTGACCATCGACGGCGGCCAGATTACCGGCGACACCCGCAACGCCGCGACCGACCGGAGGGCCGCCCAATGACCACTGTGGACATCGAGCGCGCGCAGCCGGCCGTCGCGGTGCGGATCGCGTCGGCCGCCTGGGCGATCGCGGCCAAGGATCTGCGGATCGAGCTGCGCGGCCGTTACGCATTGGTGTCGGTGCTGCCGTTCGCGGCCACGATGCTGCTGGCGTTCGGGTTCTCGCTCGGACCGGGGCGCACCCTGCTGGTGCAGACCGCGCCCGGCCTGCTCTGGCTGGCCGCGCTGTTCGCCGCCGTGGAACTGTTCCACCGCTCCTATCAGGCCGAAGCCGACGGCGGTGCCCTGGAAGGACTATTGCTCGCTCCGGTGGACAAAGGCGCCATATACCTCGGCAAAGCGTTCGCGGCCGCGGTGCAGCTGCTGGTGCTGTTCGCCGCGACGACCGCGCTGGTGGTGCTGCTGTTCGGCCTGCCCATCGGGCCCCGGCCCGGTCTGCTGGCGCTGACCGTGCTGCTCGGCACGGTGGGGTTGGCCGCTTTGGGCAGTTTGCTCGGGCTGCTGTCGGTGGCCGCGCGCAGTCGGCAGGCCGCGTTGCCGTTGCTGGTGTTGCCGTTGGTCAGCCCCGTTCTGATCGCCGCGATCCAGGCCACCACCCTGCTCAGTTCCGGTAGCACAGCACAGGTCGGTGGTTGGTTGGGCCTGTTGGTCGCATTCGACGCCGTCTTTCTGGCCACCGGATTCCTCGTCTTCGCCCACCTCCTGGAGGACTGACCGCGCAGGTCGGACCGATCCCTTGACAGTGCCCAGGGGCGGGTGGAGGCTTCTAACACCAAAAGTTTTTAGTCATAGATTCGGAGGTGATGATCATGGCTGATCCTGACAGCACCGAGCCGGCAGTCGAGGAAGAACAGACCGAGTTCAGCCCGCGCAAGTGGGCCGTTCGCCGGTTGCTGTTCGTCCTCGGGATCTTGGCCTTCGGTGTTGTCGCAGCGGTGGCGTTCAAGTCCATCGATGGCGCGGCGGCCGCCACCCCGGGGCCGGCGCACGCAGTGGCCAAGAGTCACGACGGTCCGGAAGACACCGCCGAGGACCTGGTCAAGGACGGTCAGCAGACGTTCCGCTTCGACACGTTCGGCGATGAGCCGTTCTGGAGCGGCACCCTGCAGATCGACAAGGCCATCGAAGGAGCGGCCAACGGTGGGGAAGGCCCGGGCGTCAGCCCGGCAACCGCCCTCGCCGTCGGGCTGAAGGTCGACGTGAACGCTCTCCCGGCCGCAGTGCAGACCGGGATCAAGAACGGCACGGTCGACCTGAACGACCCGGCTACCACCCTGGCTCTGCTCAAACTGAACGCGGTGGTCGGGATCAAGGGCACGTTCAATTCGGCAGGAAACCTGCAGGCGGTCGGCATCGAGTGCGCACTGTGTCACTCGACCGTCGACAACTCCTTCGCTCCAGGCATCGGTAACCGGCTCGACGGTTGGGCCAACCGGGACCTGAACGTGGGAACGATCATCAGCCTGTCGCCGAATCTGACACCCGTCGCCAACCTGCTGCACACCGACGTTCCCACCGTGAAGAAGGTCCTCGCCGCCTGGGGGCCCGGCAAGTTCGACGCCGAGCTGTTCCTGGACGGTAAGGGCTTCCAACCCAACGGCACTTCCGCGGCGGCATTGATACCGCCGGCGTTCGGGTTGGCCGGGGTGAATCTGCATACCTGGACCGGTTGGGGATCAATCCCCTACTGGAACGCGTTTGTAGCCATCCTGGAGATGCACGGCCAAGGGAACTTCACCGATGCGAGGCTGGACAACGCGACTCAGTTCCCGATAGCCGCGGAGAACAACTTCGGTCACGTACGGACGACGAACGACCTGGTATCGCCCAAGCTACCGGCGCTCCAGGCCTACCAGTTGTCACTGGCGGCGCCCAAACCACCGAAGGGGTCTTTCGATCCGGCTGCCGCGGCACGAGGCAAGGTGCTGTTCAACGGGAAGGCCAACTGCGCTTCCTGCCACATAGCACCCACCTTCACCGAACCAGGGGAGAACCTGCACTCCGGTTCGGAGATCGGCATCGACAACTTCGAGGCTGATCGGTCGCCAACCCACATGTACCGGACGAGTCCGCTCGCCGGCCTGTGGACGCACCAGAAGGGTGGCTTCTACCACGACGGTCGCTTCCCGACCCTGCTCTCGGTAGTCCAGCACTACAACACAACCTTCAATCTCAACCTGACAGCGGCCGAGGAGAACGACCTCGTCCAGTACCTGCTGTCGCTGTAACACGCACCATCTCGGTAGCACTCGCTGTACCTGCCGAACCTGGAGGTCGGTTGTGAAGCTCCTACAAACCGCCCTCGCCAAGGCCGGCAGCCGCGGCGCCCAGCGCATTCTTGGCTGGGCGTCCGTGGCTGGCCTGACCGTGGCAGGGGTGCTCGCCCTGTTCGTGGTCCCACCGGACGCCACCCAAGGCGACGTCGCACGGCTGCTGTACGTGCACGTGCCCTCGGCCTGGCTGGCGTTCGGATCGTTCGGTGTGGTCTTCCTGGCCAGCATCGCCTACCTGCGCACCAAGCGGACCCGTTGGGACCGCGTCGCGGTCTCGTCCGCCGAGATCGGTGTGCTGTTCTGCGTCCTGACGATCGTCCTGGGATCGCTGTGGGGTCGCCCGGTATGGGGCACCTGGTGGACCTGGGACCCCCGACTCACCACCACCGCGGTCCTGCTGCTCATCTACATCGGCTACCTGACCCTGCGCAGGGTCTCCGAAAGCCCGGCCCGGCGCGCCCACTGGTCGGCCGTCATCGGCATCGTGGGTTTCGTCGACGTGCCGATCACGCACGAATCCGTTACCTGGTGGCGTTCCCTGCACCAGGGCCCCACCGTCCTGCAACTGGGTACCCCGACCATCGCGCCGAGCATGCTCGCCACGCTGATGTTCTCCCTGGTCGTGTTCACCGTCGTCTACGGCTACCTGATGGCCGTCCGGATGCGGGTGGGCCGGTTGGAGGACCGCGCGTCCAGCACCGTCGTGTCGTCGCCGGCACCCAGGACCCGTGCGCCGCGTCCGGTGGCGTCGGTCGGAACACCCGGAGGTGGCGACGATGCATGACGTCGGCTACATCATCGCGGGCTACGCGGCGACCGCGGTCGGCATCGTCGGCTACCGGTGGCGGCTGGCCGCCCGGTCCCGCCGGGCCACGTCACTGATTCGCGCGGCAGCCGGACGCAAGGCCGCCGGGACATCGAGATGAGCCAGCTCGCCGGCGACGGCGTGCAGCCCGACGACCTGGCCCGGATCGACAGCCTGACGCCCGAGGACTTCGACACCGATCCGGCACCGCGCCGGCGCCGGCTGCGGCCGGCGCAGGTCCGGATCATCGCGTGCCTCGCCATCGTCGTCGCCGCGCTGGGCTGGGTGGCCGTCCGCGGCCTGACCGGCAACCTCGTCTACTACCTCACCCCGACCGACATCAGCCAGCACAAGGCCGATGTGGGCCAACGAATCCGGCTGGGCGGCTACGTGGTGCCGGGCACCGTGGGCCGCGACGGCCAACTACTGAAGTTCACCGTCACCGACGGCACGAAGTCGATGACCGTGGTCGACACCGGCAGCGTGCCCGAACTGTTCAAGGCCGGCCAGGGCGTGGTGGTCGAGGGATCACTGGGCAGCGACGGCCGGTTCCACTCGGACACGGTCCTGGTCAAACACAACGGCGACTACGCACCGCCCAGTCCGGGGGAGAAGCCGCCCAACAGCGCAGACCTGAGCCAAGGAGGCTGATATGGACCAGCTCGGTCGCTTCGCGTTGCTGCTCGGCGTGGTACTGGCCACCTACGGCATGGTGGCCGCGGCCATCGGTGCCCGCACCCGCCGTCCAGCCATGGTCGACAGCGCCCGGCGGACCTCCTTCGTCCTGCTCGCCTGCGTGGTCACCGCGAACGTCGCCATGGTGATCGCGTTGCTGCAGAACGACTTCGCGATCCGCTACGTGGCGGAGAACTCGTCGCTGGAGACGCCGGTCTTCTTCAAGGTGCTGTCGCTGTGGGCGGCCGACGACGGCTCCCTGCTGCTGTGGAACCTCATCCTGTCCGGCTACATCGCCGCCGTGGCACTGCGGTTCCGCAAGTACCGGCCGGTGACGTTCCCCTACGCGCTCGCCGTGCTCAACGCGGTGCAGATCTTCTACCTGATCCTGGTCAACGGCCCGTCCCGGCCGTTCCAGACCCTGGCCAACCCACCGGCCGACGGCACCGGACCGCCTGCCCTGCTGCAGAACCACCCGCTGATGGCCGTGCACCCGCCGTTCCTCTACCTGGGATTCATCGGGTTCACCGTGCCGTTCGCGTTCGGCGTCGCCGGCCTGCTGGTCGGTGGCGGCTCGGACCACTGGGCGGCGCTGACCCGGCGCTGGACGCTGATGGTCTGGTGCTTCCTGAGCGTCGGGCTGCTGCTGGGTGCCCTGTGGTCGTACTCGGTGCTGGGCTGGGGCGGCTACTGGGCGTGGGACCCGGTGGAGAACGTCGCGCTGTTGCCCTGGCTGGTGTCCACCGCGTTCCTGCATTCGGTGATGTTGCAGGAACGACGAGGGATAGCCCGATTGTGGAACGTGGTGCTGGTGATCGGGGCCTTCGCGCTCACCACGTTCGGCACGTTCCTCACCCGGGGCAACGTGTTGTCCTCGGTGCACACCTTCTCCCAGACCGGTGTGGGACCCGCCTATCTGGGCTTCCTGGCGCTCGTGCTGGTCGTCGGGTTCGGCCTGGTGGCCTGGCGAATGCCCACACTGCGCTCGCCGGCCAAGATCGACTCGGCGATCTCTCGGGAGGCGGCGTTCGTCGGCAACAACGTCCTGTTGCTGGTGGTCACCGGGATCATCCTGCTGGGCACGGTGTTCCCACTCGTGGTGGAGGCGCTCACCAACCGGCAGGTCACCGTCGGTGGTCCGTACTTCCAGGAGTCCCTGTCGCCGGTGTTCCTGCTCCTGCTGGTCCTGGTGGCGGGCGCACCATTGATGCCCTGGCGGGTGGCCAACAAGACCAGCGCGTTGCGTCGCCTGCGCCTGCCCGGAGCGGTCGCCGGTGTGACGGTGCTCGTGCTGGCTCTGGTCGGTATCCGTGACGTGTACGCCGTCGCCGCTTTCGCGCTGGCCGCCGCCGTCGCCGTGGGCAACGGTGCGGAGATCGCCACCGGCCTGATGGCCGCCCGACGCGGGGTGGACCGGAGCTGGTGGACCGCGCTACGCAACGGCAGGCGTCGCTACGCCGGGTTGGCCGTGCACATCGGGCTGGCGGTCGTCGTGGTCGGCATCGCCTGGTCGTCCACGTTCGCCCTGCAGACCGAGGTGACCCTGAAACAGGGCCAGTCCACCGAGTTCGCCGGCTACACCCTGCGCTACACGGCCCTGCAGAACGTGAAGGAGCCGCAGCGGCAGGTGCTCACCACCCAGGTGGCGGTCACCGACAGCACCGGCACCCGGTTGGGCCCGCTGCACCCGTCGCTCAACCTGTACCCGTCCAACTCCGAGCCCATCGGCACACCGTCCATTCGGCATGGTGTCTTCAAGGATCTGTACTCGTCGGTGATCGGCCTGGAGCAGAACGGGAAGTCGGCCACGTTCCGCTTCTTCATCAACCCCGGCGTCACCTGGATCTGGGTGGGCGGCGCGATCATGGTGCTGTTCGGTCTGTCCGCGGCACTGCCGGCCCGGCGCCGGCGTAAGCGGTCGGACTCGGCGGACACCACGAAACCGGCCGACGACAGCCGGCCACTCGTCGAGACGGGAGCGAACTGATGTCCGTCGGACTCCGGCGTGGGTTGTTGCTGACCGGGGTGCTCGCGGTGGTGGCGATCGTCGCCGCCCTGCTCACCTCGGGGCTGCGCCACGACCCGTCGGCGACCGCGTCACCACTGGTCGGCCGGGCCGCACCCGACTTCACCCTGCCCGAGTTGGACGGTCCGCCGATCCACCTGGCCGCCCTGCGCGGCCAGGTGGTCGTGGTCAACTTCTGGGCGTCGTGGTGCACCGAGTGCCACACCGAACAACCGGCCCTGAACGCGACCTGGGCCAAGTTCCGGGACTCCGGTGTCGTGGTGCTCGGCGTCGACTTCGAGGACAACGACGCCGACGCGCGCGACTACATCGCCAGTGAGGGCAGCGACTACCCGGTCGTGGTGGACGCCAACTCGAACACCGCGCTGGCCTTCGGCGTGCGTGGCGTGCCGGAGACGTACGTACTGGACCAGAGCGGGCGGATCGTCGACCGGATCATCGGCGCGGCGGACGAGCCCACCCTGGAACGCACCCTGGACCTGCTGGTCAAGGGAGGTGCGCAATGAGCACCGCGTCCAGACGGCTGCCGGCCCGGCTGACCGGCTGGGCCGGCGCGGTCGGGATGGCCGCGCTGGCCGTGGTGATCGCCGGACTCGTCGCGCTGATCGTGGTCGCGGTGCGCGGCGAGCCGCCACCCGCCACGATCGCCCAGGAGGCGCACCAGATCGCCGCCACCCTGCGCTGCCCGATCTGTGAGGACCTGTCGGTGGCCGACTCGCCCGCCCCACTGGCCGGGCAGATGCGGCAGCAGATCACGCAACAGCTCAAGGCCGGTAAGACCGCCGACCAGATCCGGGCGAACTTCGTGGCCTCCTACGGCGACACGGTGTTGCTGTCCCCGCCGCACCAGGGCATCGGGCAGATCGCCTACGTGCTGCCGTTCGTGGTGGTCGGGGCGGGCGTGCTCGCGGGCGTGCTGCTGTTGCGCGGCAAGCGACGACAACCGGTGGCCCGAGGCAATCCCGGTTCGCGGCAGGCCGATCTGTCCGTCGCCGACCGAGATCGGCTGGCCGACGCACTGGCCCGGTTGCGCGAGGAGGAACCGTGATCATCACCCTGGTGGTCGTCGCGTTGGCCTGCCTGGCCGGAATCGCCGTGCTGCTCCCGTTCACGGGCGGGCGGTCCGGTGCCCTGCACGCCGACGTCGACCCCGACGAGGACCTGCGCCGCGGGCTGCTGCGCCAGCTCCGCGACCTGGACAACGACCAGGCCGCAGGCAAACTGACCGACGAGGAACACCGGGCACTGCGTGCGCCGGTGGAGTCCGAGGCGGTAGCGGTGCTGCGTCGAATCGACCGGCGAGTGGGTAGCGGAGAACTCGCCACGGGTCTCCGCGAGATCCGCCCGGTCACGAAGCCGGCGCCGGTACCGCGAAGCCGGCGCCGGCTTCGCCTCGCACTCGGGATCACGGCCGGACTGGTCGTGGTCGGCGGCGCCGTCGCCCTGCTCACCGGAACGGTCAGCGCCCGGCAGCCGGGCGGCACCGAGACCGGCGGGATCGCCCAGAACGCGCCGGCCCCACCCGCCGCCCCGGCACCGTCCGGTTCGTCGAACAGTTCGGCCGCCGCGATCGCCGCCGCCCAGGCCCAGGTGCAGCAGAACCCGAAGGACGTCACCAGTCACCTGGCCCTCGCCGCGGCCTACCTGTCGGCGAACAAGCCCGACCAGGCCGCCATCGAGTACCTTGCCGTGTCCCAACTCCAGCCGGGCAACGCGGAGGCGAGCACCGGCCTGGCGCTGATCGCGTTCCAGGGCGGACACGCTGCCGACGCCAAGTCGATGCTGGACAAGGTGCTGGCGGCCGACCCCAAGTACCCCGAGGCGCTCTACGCCCGGGGACTGGTCGAGCTGATCGGGCTCAAGCAACCCGTCCCGGCCAAGCAGGACCTGGACGCCTACCTGGCCGCGGCGCCGTTCGGCTCCCACAAGCAGGATGTGCAGACGCTGCTTGCCCTGATCGCGGAGGCGCCGAGCAAATGACCACTGTGGACTGTGCGTCGCTGGGCGGCTGCCGGGCGCCGATCGACCTGCTCGAACGGGCCACCTACACCGGGGACGAGTTGGCGCAGCGGCTGCCCGCGCTGCGCGCCGCCTGTGGCGTGGACCAGATCGCCGTGCTGTCCACCTGCCAGCGCACCGAGCTGTACGTGGTGTGGTCGGACCGGCCGGACCCGGACCGGTTGGTCGCGGCCTTCGCCGCCGACCGGGGACTACCGGTCGACACGGTGCGCGACGCGCTGACCTGGTGGCGGGACGACGACTGCGCCCGGCACCTGCTGCGGGTCACCAGTGGCCTGGAATCGTTCGTGCTCGGTGAGACCGAGGTGATCGGGCAGGTCCGGCTGGCGGCCCAGATCGCCAGGGACGCCGGGGTGTGCGGGGCCGAACTGGACACGTTGCTGCGCGCCGCGGTGAGCGCCGCCCGGCGGGTGCACCGGGAGACGTCGTTCGAGACGGCGGGCCGGTCAGTGGGCGCGACCGCCGTGGACGCCGCCCAGGCGTGGTGGGCGACGCGCACGCTGGCCACGCTGCACCCGATGTCGGACGGCGAGTCGTCGCTGTGCCTGGTGTGCGGCACGGAGTCCGGGACCGCCCTGGCCGGGCGCAGGCTGCTGATGGTCGGCGCAGGCCAGATCGCCAACGCCGTGGTCGCGCGGGCCACCCGGTCCGGGGCCGAGGTCACGGTGTGCAACCGGACCCTGCGGCACGCGTCGCGGTTCGCCGCGGTCGGCGCGACGGTCGTGGACCTCGGCGCGATGGAGGACCACCTGAGCCGGGCCGACGTGGTCGTCGTGGGCACGGCGGCGCCGCACCGGTTGATCGACGCGGACCTGTTGCGCCGGGTGCGGGCCCACCACGGGTCACCGGTCGTGCTGGTCGACCTGTCGGTGCCGCGCAACGTCGACCCCGACGTCCGCAAGCTGCCCGGCGTCGAGCTGCTCGACCTGTCCGACCTGCGTGGTTCCGGCTCCGCCGACGCGGCGACGCTGGCCGCGGACGTGGCGGTGGCCGAAGGAGTGCTGGCGGCCGAGCTGGACAAGTTCGGCCGTTGGTTGAGAGGCCGCTCGGCCGCCTCGGTGGTACGTCGGTTCCGCGCCGAGGCCGATGACGTCGGCCGGCAGGAGTACGACCGGGTGGCCGGGCGGCTGCCGGCGGATGCCCGCGCGCTGCTGGAGTTGGCCGTGCACCGGACGGTGCACCGGTTGATCCACTCGCCCACTCAGGCACTGCTGGACGCGGCGGCCACGGGCGACGGGGAACTGGTCGAGACGCTGGCCAAGGCGCTGAGCCCACTGCCGGCGGAGACGGCGGTCTGAGCGCTACATCGATACGGTCGCGCCAACCTCTTTCTGGCGAGGCCCGGGGTCAGGCGCTGAGCAGGCGGGCGCAGCACAGGCCGCCGTCGATGGGGCCGGAGACGGCGCGGAGGCCGGTCAGTTCGGCGCCATGGAGGATGCCGGTGACGAGGGCCTTGTTCAGCGCGCAGATCAGGTCGCGTTCGGTGTCGGCCAGCTCGGCGAAGATGCAGTTGCCCAGTACCAGTTCGTTGCCTCGCTGGTGTGGTTGGCAGCCCAGTTCGGCCAGTGTCCGCTCCAGCGCGCCCCGGCGGGCGGCGGTGCCCCGGTGTTCGGCGCGCAGGTTCCGGCCGATGCGGTCGCCGACCTCGGCGGCCACCCGTTCCACGGCGGCCCGGCCGTCACCGTTGAGGTCGGGCCGGGACAGTGCGGTGGCCATGATGGCGGCGGCCAGGGCGTACCCGGTCTGTGGCACGGTGACCGTGAACCGGCGCGGCGACACGGAGTACAGCTTCGCCGGGCGGCCGGCGCCCGGACCCACCCGGCCGGACAGCCGCCGGTAGTCCACCACGAGCAGATCCACGTCGGCCAGCCGGTCCAGGTGGAACGCCGCGAGCTTGCGGGAGATCCCCACCGCCTCGGCGGCCTCGTCCCGGCCGACGGGGGCGTGCCGGTCGCGCACGTACTCGTAGAGCCTGCGCCGCACCGGCTCGGCGAGCAGCGCCACCGCGGCGAGTTCGTCCAGCGTGTTCATCCGGCCACACCCTGCTCACGGGTGCCCTCCTCTGCGATCCAGTCTATGCCGAGTCATGCATCCACTAAGTAAGGCGGCGATCTCCGGACACAGCGGTGGGCCGCCTCGGCACGAGGCGGCCCACCCACGTTCACCGCTGCTGGTCGTCCGCGCCCAGCCGCTTCTCGACTTCCTCACGACCCTTGTCGATCTGGTCGGAGTGCTGGTGCCCGGTCTTCTCGTCGATGAACTCGCCGGCCTTGTCCAGGCCCTGGGAGACCTGGTCGCGGTGCTTGCCGGCCAGGTCCTTGAGCTTGTCCATGTTCTCGCCGATACCCATGGCGACCTCCTCGGTGGGTTGGTCCACTCTGGCCCGTGCTGGCTACCCGCGAGCCTGGCCAGCGGAAACGGGTGTTCACGCTGGTGGGTGACCCACCTGGCCGCTGTGTGGTGAGGTCGTACACGGTCTGTCCACCGATCGTCGTGGCGGTGAAGTGCTGGGTCACCCATGTGGTGATCTGCTGGGCCGCGCCCGAACCGCCGCCGGGGCCGCCACCGCCGCCGAACCCGCCGCCCGCGACGAAGTAGTGGATCTCGCCGGCCCGCACGTAGGCCTCGAACTGGGCCAGCGTGGGCGAGTCGTCCGAGCCGGTGAACCCGCCGATAGCCATCACCGACGCCCCGCCGGCCGGTTCGAGTGGCGCCGCCGACTGGGAACCGACCAGTCCGGTGCCGCCGTCACGCAGGCCGGTGGTGACCGTGGTGCCGGGTGCGGTGTGCGTGCGGGCGTTGGTCAGCAGATTGGCCAGGACCTGATGCAGCCGCTGGGCGTCACCGGTCACGGCCACCGGATCGGGCGGCCGGTCCAGCCGCCACGAGTGTTCCGGGCCTGCGATGTGCGCGTCGCTCACCGCGTCCACCACCAGGCGGGACAGGTCGACCTGGTCGCGGCCCAGCGGCCGGCCGGAGTCCAGCCGGGCGAGCAGCAGCAGGTCGTCAACGAGCGTGGTCATCCGGGCCGACTCGGACTCGATGCGGCTCGTCGCGTGCGCGACGGCCGGTGGCACGTCGTCGCCACCGCGCCGGGTCAGTTCGGCGTAGCCGCGGATCGCGGCACGACTGCGGTGGTGGCGGCCACGAACGGCAGCCCGGCCAACGCCATGACCGGTGGCGGACCTGGTGGCGGCGGTGGCCCGGGCGGCGGCGGGCTCGGCGGCGGTGGCCCCGGCATGGGCCTCGGCCTGGCCGACGCGCCGCACGGCGACTTCGTGGTGGCGAACGGCACCACCTACACGACCGAACGCCTCCAGACCGGCACGGTGACGGCGGTGTCCACCACGGCCATCACCCTGAAGTCGAAGGACGGCTACACGCAGACCTACGTGGTCGACTCCGGGACCACGGTGGACCGCGGCACGACCCGATCAGCAAGGTGGCCAAGGGCCACACGGTCACCCTGGTGGCGAAACTCAGCGGGCAGACCGCGACGGCCGCCACCATCGAGGACACCACGATCGACACCCGAGGCGGCAACCCAGGTGGTCCCGGTGGGTTCGGCAACCCGCCGGGCAACTGACCGCCATACGATGGGGCACGTGGCGGTGATCCTGGTGACGGGCATGTCCGGTACCGGCAAGTCGACGGTCCTGAACCTGCTGGCACAACAGGGTTACCGCGTCGTGGACACCGACTACGGGGACTGGATCGACGACACGCCACCGGCGGAGCGCGGGTGGCGCGAGGACCGGATCGACGCCCTGCTCACCGAACACGAACGATCAGGCGAACCGCTGTTCGTCGCCGGCACGGTGTGGAACCAACGGGCGTTCTATCCCAGATTCGACCAGATCGTCCTGCTCAGCGCACCGTTACCGGTCCTGCTCGACCGCATCGCCTCCCGGGACACGAACGACTTCGGCAAGACCGACGCGGAACGTGCCCGGATCGTGGCGGACACCCGCGAAGTCGAGCCATTGCTGCGCTCGTCGGCCACGGTCGAGCTCGACACCCGGCAACCGCTGTCCGATGTCGTTGCCCACCTGGCGGCACTGGCCGGCCCGCCCCGCTAGAGCGTTGTCCACTCCGTACTGATTGCCGAGCCGTCCGCGGTGCGCAGGTGCAGTCGGGTCGGGCCGCTGGGCGGTGGTTGGATGCTGAACCAGCCGACCTCGTCCACATCGGTCTCGGCGAACGGGCCGGTAGGGGTCAGTACCTCGATGTGGCCGGCGCGGGGTGGCACCACCTGGCCGACGAGTGCCGCCGGCGTCACCTCCACCTCGATCGCCGTCTCGCCCGCCACGAACGTGAGCGAGCGCAGCGCCGCGCGCTCGGCGGCCCGCGTGCCCGCCAGCGCTGTCGAGTCCTGGGTGAGGGTGGCGAGTGCGGCGACCGTGTCGCGGAAGGCGAACGCCGCCTTGCCGAGTTCGACGAAACTGTCGGGCACGGCCAGCCGGGAACGCAGTGCCGCGCCGAGTTCGGCCAGGAGCGGATCGTCGTCGTGGTCCATGTGCGTTCACCGCCCTTCCGTCGACGTGTCGAGCAGCGCGGCCATCGGGCCGGTTCGGCGCAGTTTGTCCAGGCAGCGCTGGCGGTTCGGGCCGATGCCGCCGATCGGCAGGCCCAGTGTGGAGCTGATCGTGCCGTACGGGGTCGGCGGGTCGCTGAACAGCAGCGACAGCAGGCGGCGGCAGTGTTCGGACAGCTCGCCGAACGCCGCGCGCAGCGCGATGCGCCGCTCCTGGATGAGCAGCCACTCGTCGGACGTGGGCCCGGGATCGGGCGGGTCGTCGTCGGGGGAGTGGTCGGCGTAGCGGTCGCGCACGCGCATCAGGTTCACGCACTCGTTGTGCGTCGTAGTGGCCAGCCAGCCGGGCAGAGCGGCCGGGTCCCGTAGGGAGTCCAGCCGCTCCACCAGCCGCAGCCACACCATCGCGCCGATGTCGTCCGCGTCCGCCGCCGCCATCCGGTGCCGTACGCACACCGACCACACGAGTGGCGCGTACCGCTCGACGATCTGGTGCCACGCCTCCTGGTCGCCGGCTCTGGCCCGGGCTACCAGCGCCACCACGACAGGGTCGTCACGCACGCCCCACATCATCGCGCGGGACTCCCGGCCGCACCACACCGTCCGGCTCGGACAGCAGGGCCCGCAGCGCGTCCCGCGCGCTCACCCTGCCGGGCACGGTGCGGGCCGCGATGGCACCGCTGACCGTGGCGGCCGCGAAGGACGTGCCGCTCCAGCGCGCGTAGCCGCCGAACGTGTCGAGCGTGTCGTCCAGCATCGTCACCTTCCCGGTGACGTAGGCGCCGAGCAGGTCGCGGCCCGGCGCGCTGCACGTGACCCACGGCAGCCGGGGGCTGAAGTCGGACGGGTGGCCGTCCGGGTCGAGCGCGCCGACCGCCACCACGTCGGGCAGCGCGGCGGGCCAGGTGGGCGCGGTCGGCGTGTCGGACAGGTTGTGGTTGCCGGCCGCTGCCACCAGCAGCATCCGCTGGCTGAGCAGTTCGGCCGCCCTGGCCATCAGCAGCGGCGGGCGCCCGTCCGACGTGCGGCAGCCCAGGGACAGGTTCAGGATGTCCACGCCGGCGTCGGCGAACAGCATCATCTGCTGGACCGTCTCCCACGCGGTGGCCAGGCCGCTGTCCTTCAGCACCCCGGTGACTTCGACGACCGCTCCCTGCGCCCGGCCGATGATCACCGACGTCACGAATGTCGCGTGCGGCGCTCTCAGCCCGATCGGTCCGGTCCATGGTTCGTGTATCGACGCCGGGTCCGCCACGAACCTGCCGAACAGGTCCGGGTGCCGGACGATCTTGGTGTCCAGTACGCCGACCCGCACCCCTCGGCCGGCCTCGGGCGCCGAGTAGACGGGGAGCGGGCCGTCGGCAATGGCGAGGTCGTCCAGCGCGTGCGATTTCGGCTGCGGCAGGCCGAAGACGCTCTGCACCTGCCGGTTCTTCCCCATCTCCGGCACCCAGCCGCCGTAGTGGTGCGCGATGGCGGCGCGGAGCTGGGTGAGCAGCGGGTCGAGGTCGGTGATCTTCGCCCCGTCGCCCGACTGGATGGTGAGCAGGGCGAGGCCGAGCCGCTCGTCCGTCTCGGCCGTGCGGGCCGGCTGGACGCCGAGGTCGCGCAGTTCGCCGATGACCAGGTCCAGGTAGGGCAGGTGGACGACGAGCTGGTCGGGCAGGAAGGTGTCGGGCAGGTCGGTGGGGTGTGCTGGTGTGGTCATGGCGCGCTCCGTGGTTGGTGGGTGTCCTTACCGCGGACGGGCGCGCCCGCCGGTTTGATACCCCCGATCGGGGAATCGGGTTGACACAACCGGACGTTGCATGGGCATCGTTTGCCGTGGTGCCTGGCAGAGCCATCGTCGCGGCCCGGGAGGCCGTGCGGCTCGTCGACCTCGATCCCGGCCGGGCGCGGCACGCCGCCGCCCAGGCGGTGCGGGTGGCCCGCCGGGAGGACGACCCGGCCGCCGCCGCGCTCGCCGAGCAGGCGTTCGGCCACTCACTGATGCAGTGCGCCGAGGTGGACGCCGCCATCCGGCACCTGCGCAGGGCGGTCGCGCACGGCGAGCACGCCGGCACGTGGGACGTGGTGGCCGGCGCGCGGATGAAGCTGGCGTTCGCGATGGTGCAGCGCGGGCGGCTGGCGGCCGCCGTGCGCGAGGTGGACGCCGCGGTGACCATCCTGGACGGTGCCACCGTGGCGCGGGCCCAACGCGCGGTGATCCTCTACCAGGCCGGCCGGCTGGCCGACGCGTTCGCCGAGTACGAGGCCGTGGTGCCGCTGCTGCGACGCGCGGACGACCCGTTGAACCTGCAGAAGGCGTTGGTGAACCGGGGCATCCTGCACGCCGAGCGGCACGAGTTCGACGCGGCCGTCGCCGATCTCACCGAGGCCGACCGGCTGGCCAGGAACCTGGGCCGCGACCTGGTCGTGGGGATCATCGCGGAGAACCTGGGCTTCGCCGAGTCGCTGCGCGGTGACGTGCCCTCGGCGCTGGCGCACCTGGACCGTGCGGAACGGATCATCGGCGCGCACCGCGGCCAGGTGGCGCCGGTGTTGCAGGACCGGGGGGACCTGCTGCTGTCGGTCGGCCTGGTGTCCGAGGCGCGGGACGCCGCGCAGCGGGCCGTGGTCGCGTTCCGCAGGGAACACCGGCAGCTCAAGGTGCCCGAGATGCGACTGCTGCTGGCGCAGGCCGCGTTCCTGGCGGGTGACCTGCCCGGCGCCCGGCACGAGGCGGGCCTGGCCGCGCGGGAGTTCCGGCGGCAGAGCCGGCCGGGCTGGACCGAACTGGCCGAACTCGTCGCGCTGCGCGCCCGGCTGGAATCCGGCGACTCGGCGGGCGTCAGCGTCCGGCGGGTGCAGGCCGTCGCGGACGTGCTGGGCAGGCACGGCTGGCCGTCGGCCGCACTGGAGGCCCGGCTGGCCGCGGCCCGCCTGGCCGGACTGCGCGGCCGACGGGACACCGCCCGCGCGTACCTGCGGGAGGCGAGCGCGGCCCGGCGCGGCGGTCCGGCCGGCCTGCGGGCCAGGGCCTGGTACGCCGAGGCGCTGCTGCGCTCTGCCGCCGGTGACGGCCCGGGAGCGGCCACGGCGGCGAAGGCCGGCCTACGCATCCTGGACGAGCACGCCGCCGCACTCGGCGCGACCGACCTGCGGGTGCACTCCGCCGCGCACCGCCGCGACCTGACCGAACTCGGCCTGCGCACGGCGGTGCGGGCCGGCCGGGCCGGGCCGATCTTCGAGTGGGCGGAACGCGGCCGGGCGCGCACCCTGCTGTTCCGCCCGGTGCACCCGCCGGACGACCCGGTGCTGGCCGAACTGCTGGTGCGCGTCCGGCAGGCGGCGCACGGTCCGGCCGCCCGGCTGGCCGCCCTGGAACGCCAGGTCCGCGACCACTGCCGGATCCATGGCGACGGCACCGGAACAGACCGCACCGACCCGGTGTCGCTCAGCGCGTTGCGCGCGGCCTTGGCCGGCCGGGCACTGGTGCAGTACGTGCAGTGGGACGGCGTGCTGCACGCGTTGACGCTGGCCGGTGGCCGGCTGCGCAGGCGCCCGCTGGGCCCGGTGACCGACGTGAGCGCGCTGGTGGACCGCCTGCCGTTCGCGTTGCACCGGATGGCCCGCCCCGGCGTCCGGGCCGCCTCGAAGGCCGCGGCGTCCGCACTGCTGCGCGCGACGGCCGCAGGTCTGGACGAGAAACTGTTGGGACCGTTGCCGGAGATCGGGGACCGGCCGCTGGTCGTCGTGCCGACCGGTGCGCTGCACAGCCTGCCGTGGTCGATCCTGCCGTCGTGCGCCGGCCGACCGGTGTCGGTGGCACCGTCGGCGACGTCGTGGCACGAGGCCGCGACCCGCGTGCCGGTGCCGACCGGCGGCGTCCTCGTCGCTGCGGGTCCGGGCCTGGCCGGCGGAAGCGAGGAGACCACCGAGATCGCCGCGATCCACGGCACCACACCGATGCCGGACGCCACGGCGACGTCCGTGCTCGACGGGCTCGCCCACGCGCGGCTGGCGCATCTGGCCGCACACGGCACGCTGTCGGCGCAGAACCCGCTGTTCTCCAGCCTGCTGCTGGCGGACGGACCGCTGGTCGGCTACGACCTGGAACGGCTGCCGCGCCTGCCGGACACGGTGGTGCTGGCGGCATGCGACAGCGGGCGGTCCGTGGTGCTGGCCGGCGACGAGCTGCTCGGCCTGGGCGTCACGTTCCTCGGGCGCGGTACCGCGTCGCTGGTGGCGTCCGTGGTTCCGGTGCCGGACGCGGAGACGGCACCGCTGATGGTGGCGCTGCACCGGGCGCTGGCCCGGGGTCACTGCCCGGCCGACGCGCTGGCCGCGGCTCAGCGCGAGGTGCCGGCCGACGATCTGGCCGCGGTGGCGGCAGCGGCGGGGTTCGTCTGTCTCGGTCGTTGAGCCGGTCGTATCAACCCGCTCGTCCGCCCGTCCGCAGGGCATGACGATCGAAATCGGCATCACGGTGGCCCTCGTCGTGCTGGGCTACCTGCTCTCCGCCTACGTCCGCCGCAGACGCACGGCGGCGGCCAGCACCCGCCCCGACCCGACGACGACCGTGCCGACGTTCCGGGTGGTCACGCTCGGCCTGCAGGGCTCGGGCAAGACCCTGCTGCTGACCAGCATGTACCGGCGGCTGCACATCCCGAGGGACCGCGGCTACTACGTGACCGTGCCGCAGGACCAGCTCATCGAGCTGAACCGGTGGTATGAGGAGATGTCGGACACCGGCGGGGACTGGCCGGCCGGCACCTCGCGGGCCGAGATGCGCGAGTTCGAGTTCAGCGTCATGGCGCACACGCAGGAGGCCGCCGTGCCGGTGGCGCGGATCGGCTACCTGGAATACCCGGGCGAGCTGCTCACCGATCCGGACTCGCCCGGCCAGACGCAGCAGGCGTCCCTGGCCGAGGCCATCCGGACGGCCGACGCGCTCATCGGCATCATCGACGGCCTGCGCGTGCTCCAGGCGTACCGGCGGGACGCGAGGGCCCGGTTCCTGCTGCAGACCACGCTCGACGCGATGATCAACTCGATGCTGGCCGTGCGGACGCCGATCGCCTTCGTCATCACGAAATGGGACCTGCTGGACGAGTTGCACGACGACGAGAACACC
Source organism: Pseudonocardiaceae bacterium (assembly GCA_036273855.1). GTDB lineage: Bacteria > Actinomycetota > Actinomycetes > Mycobacteriales > Pseudonocardiaceae > DATEPR01. The sequence continues at coordinate 75,574 of DASUGU010000101.1, read as the reverse complement.
CGGCTGCACATCGTGCGGAACGTCCTGATGGGGGTGGACGGGTTCGCCGACCTGGTCCGGATCCACGCGGCCCGGCGGATCATCCGGCTCATCCCGGTGACGGCCGTCGGCCACGACTTCGCGACGCTGCGCGAGGGCATGGTGCACAAGAAACCGAACGGCGAGTACCGGCCCGGGCACGTCGACCTGCCGCTGTCCGCCGTGGTGCCGGACGTCGTCCAGCAGATCGAGATGGCGCTGGACCGCGAGACCAGGGCGGCGGTCCTGGCGGAGGCGCAGCGCAGGGCCCGCATGCGACCCGCCGAGGCGTTGCTCGCCGTCGGCCTGTTCGCCGCCCAGCGCACCGGAAAGGTGCTGCTGTCCACCATGGGTGCCGGGTGGCTGGCCGACGCGGGACTGGCGCTGTTCCTGGACTCCTATGCGCCGCCCGCGCAGTACGACCAGCGCCGGATCGCCGCGATGGACGCGGCCGAGCGCGCTGCCGACGAGGTCATCCAGTTGCGCCGCAGGGTCCTGCACGGCTTGCGATACCAGGTCAGCCTGCTGGAGGCACGGCTGCCCGCGTCCAGGTTGGGAGGTGTCGACTGACATGGACACCACGCAGGGCTGGCCGTTCCTGGTCGCCCGAGGACGGACCCGGGGCTACTCGGTGCTGCTGGCGCCGGACTTCCTGGTGGCCCGCCGGGACTACGGCTTCCTGGAGGTCGTGGCCGGACCGTTGCCCGACGGCACACCGTTCCGCGCCACGACCGTCCGGCGGGAGCACGGTGACGTCGGCGTCGTCTGGTGCGACAGCCCGACCGACATCCGCGACGAGCACAGCAGACCGGTACGGCTACTCGCCGGATTCGCCTGCACGGGAACGATCTCCCGACCGTCCGAACTGGACCTGGACGCGGCGAGGACCGCGGCGTCGGCGACGTTCGAGCGGTTCCTGGCGGACGAGGACGGCTTCACCGTCGAGTCGGCACCACCGTTCCCGGCGCAGTCCACGGTGGCCCGCATTCCGGTCGTCGCACGACGGCTGGCCCGCCCGGTGCTGCCGGTGGCGGCCGCGTGCGTCGCCGCCGTCGTGGTGCTGCTGGTGCTGCTCACCATCCACCGGGGCGGTCCGGCGAAACGACCGCCGCCTTGTGTGATCCCGACGGCCGCCGTCCAACCGGCGACCTGTGTACCCGCGACAACAACCAGCAGAATCGGGAAGAGTAGGTGACATCATGACCATCTTCGGTATCGACGTCAGCCACCACAACAAGGTCAACGACTGGCACGCCGTGCGCGGCAACAACATCTCGTTCGTCAGCGTCAAGCTGACCGAGTCCACGACGTTCACCGACCCGGCGGCCGGCGGTCACGTGGCCGGTGCCCGCGGCGCCGGCATCCACGTCGGCGGCTACCACTTCGCGCGCAACACCGACGTGGAGACGCAAGTGGACAAGTTCACCGCCGGCCTCAACGCCCACAACCTGCTGCGGCCCGACTCGCTCGCGCCCATGCTGGACATGGAGTTCCAGAGCCTGTTGCAGCACAAGCCGAACACGTTCGTCGAGGACTTCATCCAGCGGCTGCGCAAGCGGACCGGCGAGCAGCGGGTGCTGGTGTACGCCAACCTGGACACGTGGCGCAACGTGCTGCGTCCGGACGAGTGGGCAGACGAGCACGTGGGCCTGTGGATCGCCCGTTTCAACGGCGACCCCGGCAAACCCGGCTGGAGCCATCCCAGACTGGTGCTGCACCAGCACACCGACCACGGCACCGTCCCCGGCATCCCGGCGCACGTCGACCGGGACGCCACCGTCGGCGCCCACACCCTGGCCGACATTCTCACGGCCCATTGAACCCGGCGGGCCGGGCCGGCCGTGTGGTCGGCCTGGCCGGTCGGTGGTGGTGTTGGCCGCGTTGGGGTGTGTAGTGTGGTCGGCTCGGGCTCGGGGGCGTGTCGCCGGCCCGGCCGGTCAGTCGTGGAGTTGGCCGCGTTCGGCGAGCAGTGTGATCAGCCGCTCGGCGTGCTCGCGGCCACGGTCGAGGCAGCTGGCCAGTACGCCGTCCACGTCCTGCTTCGCGATCGACGCGGAAATGCGCCGCGTGTATTCCTGTTCGACTTCCCGGGTACCGGGCACCTCGGCGAAGAAATTGCCGGGCACGATGTTCCGGTATCGGGCGATCGCGGCCCGCAGCCGAGGCGATCCGCCGAATTCGGTGATGTGCCGACTGAACTGCTCGCAGTGTTCGGCGAATTCGTCGGCCGACTCGCTGGCGCACATCCGCTCGCACACCTCGTCCAGCGTCCGGATGACCGTCGGATCGGCCTGCCGCGCGCAGCGCTGCGCGGCCAGTGCGAGGGTGAATCCGCGCATCTTGAAGAAACAGCGGAGATCCTCGGCGTAGAAGGGCGTGACGATGGCGCCCCGGTTGGCTTCGAGGACCACGTAGCCCTCACTGTCGAGTGTGACGAGGGCTTCCCGGATCGGGATCCGGCTGATGTTCAGGTCCAGCGCCACCTGATCCTGCGGTACGCGCGTGTTCGGTGCGTAGTGGCCGTGGAATATCTGCCGGCGGATGTATTCCGCCGCCGCGTGGCTCGCCGCGCGAGGTTTGCTCAACTGTGCGAGCGCCGACGACGCGGGCGACCGGGTCGGTTCTGTCACCCGTACAATATATACGTTTTCGCGCTCGCTGGTTTGTCCGGACCGCCCACGGGTACCCCGCGTGGACACGATCGGACTCGGCGAAGGGCGACAGATGACTCACACCGTGACGACCAGCCGGCCGGCGGACCTGGCGCCCGTGGAGGAGGACGCCCTGGATCAACTGGTCACGGCGGCGGCCGCGATCGAGGACGAGTGGGCGCGCGGCGTGCGGGAGGTCGAGCAGTTGGAGTGGCAGGCCGAACGCGTCCGCGACGACGTGCGGGAGCGCACCGCCGCGCTGGAGGACCAGCAGGCGGAGGCCATCGTCGTGCTGTACCGGACCCGCTCCATCGAAGATCTGGCGCAGCTGTTGGGAATGACGCTCGACGACGCCCTGCCCGTGGTGCGGAAAGCGGAAGAACGCGTCGTGCGGCACGAACTGCCGCGTCAGCGGACCGCATAAACCGATCTCCATTCCGGCGCCGGATGACAGTTCGGCGTCCGCGTCGTTGACAGGTGTCACCGCGGCACGGTTCACTGCCGCGGTTCGGGCGCCGGGAACGCCCACTTGGCACGGATCTGTCGGTGGACCGTCCAGGTTGTGCCAATGTTCTGCGAATTGGCGGACAAACACGAATTGTGATGTCGGCACGTTCGCTTGCTCCGTTCGGTGGATAGTGTCCCGCGACGGCGCACTGCGATGCTTGCCGTCACCCGAAATAGGCGGGGGCCGTACTCGGGGGCATTAGTGCGACGGTGACATCGGTTCGTGGAATTACTGCTCGCCGAACCGGGCATGGCGATGGAGTTGCCGACCACCGGCGACCCGATCGCGCTGGTCGCCGACCTGTACCGGCAGGGTGTGCGGCGGATCGGCCCGAGCCGGCCGGTCTACCTCACCGGCCGGCATGGCCAGCGGACCATCGTGTGGACGATGATCCTGCTGCGCGACCTGGCCACCATCGACGCGCTGCTGGGCGGTGCGCCGGTCGCCGAGCTGCCGGCGGAGATCATCGGCGCGTTCGTCGAGGTGGGACTGGCCGGGCAGGCGGGCGACCTGGCCCGGTGGCTGCCCCACCGGGTGCGCCGCTGGCCGTGGCCGTCGATGATCGTCTGACCGGGGGTTTACGCGAATCCGGTGACCTTGCGCGGGGTGACACGGACGATGAACCGGCGCACGTCGGCCGGTTCCGCGGGCGGCGCCTCGCCGAGGTACTTCTGCGACAGCAGCGCCGGCAGCGACTTGTCCGCGTCCTCGATCAGCTCGGCGGTGCCCCGGATGTCCACCGACTGATAGGGGTTGTCCGAGGCGAACACGGTCAGGCTGATCCGCGGGTCGCGCTGGAGGTTGCGCGCCTTCTGCCGGCTCGTCGTCGTGGAGAACAGCACCGTGTCGCCGTCGCGGAGGATCCACACCACCGAGGTGTGCGGGCTGCCGTCCGCGGCCAGGGTCGCGACGGTCGCCACGTTGCGTCCATCGAGCAGCGCGCTGGTGCGCTCGTCGAAGTGGATGTCGCTCATGTCCGTCCGCAACGCCGTATCACGACGGAATCATCCCGATGCGTTCGCTGACGGCGTGATCATCGGCGCGGCAACCGAGCACTGCTGCCGCTGTTCCTGCTGGACCGGATCGGTGTGTCGGCGTGGGTGTTCGGCCTGCTGTCGTCGCTGGGTGCGGTCTCCGGGGTGGCTGCCTCACTGGTGTGCCCGGCGTTGCGCCGCCGGTTCGGGGAGATCCGGATGACGGTCCTGTTCTCCGCGCTCGCGCCGATCCGCGTGCTGCCCGCGCCACTGGCGGCCGTGTTCCCTCGGCGGCCGTGGCGCTGGTCGGGCTCGCCGAGTGCTGATCGCGTTCGTCATCGTCGGCCGGTCGGTGGCCGCCGCCCGGTTACGGGCCCGGGTCACGTCGACCGAGTACATGGGTCGGCTTCCAGCGCACCCTGCCGGCCGAATGGGAGGTCTGAATCACAGTCGGGGCGCAGGTGGACGCCCTTACTGTCGGTCCAGTGGAGATCACTGCTGACATCGTGACGGATCTGGCGCCAGCGGGTGCGCTGCGGGCGAGCATCAACCAGGGCAATCCGGTGCTGGCCCAGGGCACGCCGGACGCGCCCACCGGCGTGACCGTCGACCTGGCCCGGGAGACCGGGCGCCGGCTGGGCGTGCCGGTGGAACTGCTGTGCTTCGACGCGGCCCGCAAGTCGTACGAGGCGATGGCGACCGGCCGGGCGGACCTGTGCTTCCTGGCCGTCGACCCGAAGCGTGAGGAGTCGGTGACGTTCACCGCGCCCTACGTGGAGATCGAAGGCGTCTACGCGGTGCCGAAGGACTCGGCCATCAACGCCATCGACGACGTCGACCGGCCCGGCGTGCGGGTCGGTGTGAACCAGGGCTCGGCCTACGACCTGTTCCTGACCCGCACGCTGCGGCACGCGACCCTGGTGCGCGGCGACGACGGGATCGACGAGTTCCTCGACCAGGGACTGGAAGTCGTCGCGGGAATCCGGCAGCCGGTGACCGAACTGGTCACCGTGCGGCCGGAGTTCCGCATCGTCGACGGCGCGTTCATGCGGATCCGCCAGGCCGTCGGCACCACGAAGTCGCGGGGCCCGGCGACCGTCGCGTTCCTGCGCGACCTGGTGGAGGAGCTCAAGGCGAGCGGCTTCGTCGCCGAGTCGCTGCGCAGGGCGCACCAGTCCGACACGCTCGTCGCCCCGCCCGCCTGACTCAGCCATGCAGGGTCGGCCGGTAGACGAGCTCCTGGGTGTGGCCGTCGAGCGTCCGGTGTTCGATCAGTTCGAGGTCGAAGCCGGGCGCGCCCTGGAAGATCGGGTCCGCTCCGGTCGGACCACTGATCACCGGGAAGAGCGTCACGTGGACGCGGTCGACCAGGCCGGCGGCCAGCAGCTCCCGGTTCAGTGACAGGCTGCCGTGCGAGCGCAACGGCACGTCGGACTCCTGCTTGAGCCGGGTGACGATGTCGACGGGGTCGCCGCTCACGACGGTCGCGTCCGGCCAGTCGAGCGGTTCGTGCAGCGTGCTCGACACCACCGTTGCCGGCATCTCCCTCATCCGGGTGACCCAGGGGTCGAACGCCTCGATCTCGATGCCCGTGGCCAGCATCCGGACGTGCGCCCGAAACGTGTTGGCCCAGAAGACCATCCGGTGCTCCTGCTCGTACATGGCGAGCCGGTGTTCGAGCAGTTCGGGGCCCTGCTTGCCCCAGTAGCCGCCCCAGTCACCGGTGTGGGCGCCGAAGCCGTCCAGGCTGGAGAAGACGTCGAACGTGTAGGTCGCGGTCATGATGGTCTCCTTCGGTGCGGTTGGTCAGCGGGCGAGTTCGGCCAGGTGCCGCAGCGAGTTGGGGAGGTGCTCGGGGCCGAACGGCGGGAACTGGATGCCGCGGTCGCGGATGTACTGCGGCACGTCCGACCAGTCGTAGGTGAGCGTGACCTCGGTCTCGGACGGGCCGACCGGCGTCAGGTCGTAGCGCCAGACCCAACCGCCGAACTCGGGCTCGCCATCGTCGGTCACCCCTCCGGTGATCCAGGCGATGGCGCGCTGCGGCTCGAACACCACGACCTTGTTGATCACCTGGTAGTGACCGTCGGGGTGGTTGGGGTTGGCGTAGTACATGGCCATCCGGAAGAGCTGCCCGACCTCGCTCAGTGATGCCCGGTCGATCGATTCCTGGACCCAGCCGGTGCCGTCGATCGAGGCATGGGTCGTCGGGTCCGCCAGCACCGCGAACACCGTCGCGGCGGGCGCGGCGAAGATCAGGGTGGCGCTCACGTTCTCCTGGGTGGTGGTGACGGACATCGTGGCCTCCGGTGAGTGGCGGCCGGCCCGTTGCCGGTCTCTCACCCTGGCTACGAACGGGCTCGACGCGATCCGACATCACGGCCGAAGAAACTTCGAGGAGCAGGGTTATTCCCGGCGGATCACTCGCCTCACCACGTGAGATCGCCGCCGTGGCGTGTCGGCGGCGGGCCGTAGCGTTGATCGGGACGTGTCGAGAGAGGTCGTGATGACGCCACCACGTATGTCCCGTCCGGCCGCCTTCTGGACGGTCGCGGCGGTGTTCTTCCTGCTGCTGTTCTGCAGCGCGGCACCCACCCCGCTGTACGGCGTCTACCAGGCCCGGTTCCACTTCTCCACGGCGACGGCCACCGCGGTCTTCGCCGTGTACGCCCTGACCCTGCTGGTCACGCTGCTGGTGCTGGGCCGGCTGTCCGACCACGTCGGCAGGCGGCCGGTCATCATCGCCGGGCTCGCCATCAACGCGGTGGCGTGCGTGGTGTGGTTGCTGGCGGCCGGGGTCGGCGCGCTGTACCTGGCCAGGGCACTGCAGGGGGTGAGCGTCGGCCTGGCCACCGGGGCGATCGGTGCCGCGCTGCTGGAGTTGCAGCCGCCGGGCACCGGCCGGGCGGGCGTGCTGACCAGCGCGTCCCCGTCGCTGGGCCTGGGCCTCGGCGCGATCGCGGTCAGCGCGCTCGCCCAGTACGGGCCGGCGCCGACGCACCTGGTCTGGTGGCTGCTGCTGGCGGCCTTCCTGGTCGGCATGCTCGCGCTGGCGGCCGTGCCCGAACCGGGCGTCCGGCGCCCGGGATGGCGGCGTTCGCTGCGTCCGGCGGTGCGGGTGCCCCGCGACACCCGGGCCACCTTCGTCACGGTGCTGCCGTCGGTGATCGGCGGGTGGGCGCTGAGTGCGCTCTACCTCTCGCTGGGCCCGAAGCTGGCCGCGAACCTGGCCGGATCGACCAGTCTGCTGTGGGGCGGCCTGGCGGCCTTCCTGCTGGCCGGCCTGGGTAGCTTCGGCGCGGTGGCGGCCGCGCGGATCACGCCGCGAGCCGGCGTGGTGTGCGGCTCGGTCATCCTGGTCGCCGGCGCCGCACTCACGTTCGCCGCGATCGTGGGCTCCGTGTCCGGTCTGTTCCTGCTGGGCACGGCGGTGGCCGGTGTCGGATTCGGCGGTGTCTGGAGCGGTGCTGACCGCCGTCGTCGCGCCGGACGACCGGGCCGGCCTGGTGGCCGCGATCTTCATCGTCGCCTACCTGTCCTTCAGCCTGCCCGCCCTCATCGCGGGCCTGGCCGACCAGCACTTCGGGATCCGGTCCACGGCCCTGGTCTACGACGCCGTGGTGGCCGTGCTGGTCGCGGCCGCTGCGGTCCTCACCGCCCTGCGCCGCCCAGCCCGGCCGGCATCGGCCACGGCGGCCAGGTCGGGTCAGGCGGCCAGCGCCGCGTAGTGGCCGTTGCCGGCCAGCAGGGTCGTGTGCGTGCCCACCTCGATGACCTGACCGTGGTCGAGCACGGCGATCTGGTCGGCGTCCCGCACGGTGGACAGGCGGTGGGCGATGGTGATCGTGGTGCGCCCCTCGGCGAGCGTGTCGAACGCCTGCTGGACGGCGCGTTCGGTCTCGTTGTCCAGCGCGCTGGTGGCTTCGTCCAGGACGAGCACGCGCGGGTCGCGCAGCAGCGTGCGGGCGATCGCGATGCGCTGCTTCTCGCCACCGGAGAACCGGTGACCCCGGGAGCCGACCATCGTGTCGTACCCGTCGGGCAGGCTGCTGATCAGCTCGTGGATCTGCGCGGCCTGGGCGGCCTGCTCGATGTCCGCGTCGGTGGCGTCCGGCTTGGCGTAGCGCAGGTTCTCCCGCACGGTGGTGTGCAGCAGGTAGGTCTCCTGGCTCACCACGCCCACGATCCTGGCCAGGTCGGCCAACCGCATCCGGCGCACGTCGACGCCGTCGATCGTGATGGTGCCCTGCGTCGGGTCGTACAGCCGGGCGACCAGCGACGCGAGCGTGGTCTTGCCGGATCCCGTCTCGCCGACCAGTGCGAGTGTGCTGCCCGCGGGAACGTCCAGGTCGATGTCGGTGAGCGCGGGCCGGTCGGCACCGGGATAGGTGAACCCGACCTGGTCGAACCGGACGTGTCCGGCGACGGCCTTCGGGTCGACGTCCACCGGGTCGGCCGGGTCGGCGATGTCGACGGGCAGGTCGAGGTACTCGAAGATGCGGGCGAACAGCGCCAGCGAGCTGATCACCGAGACGCTCGTGTTGAGCAGGCCGGTCAGCGGCCGGAAGAGTGTGTTCTGCAGGGTGGTGAACGCGATCAGCGTGCCGATCGTCATGGCGCCCGCGGTGATCGGCAGCCCGGCCGACAGGTAGATGATCGCCGGGATGGCGGCGAAGATGATGCTCAGCCATGCCATCCGCCAGCGGCCCGCCAGGTTGGAGCGCAGCTCCAGGTCGATCAGGGCGGCCGAGGACCGGGTGAACCGCTGCACCAGGGACGGCCCGGTGCCCATCGTCTTGGCGAGCTGGACGCCGTTGATGGACAGACCCTCCTCGACGACCACGTTGAGGTTGGCCAGTTCGCGCTGCTGCTCGGTGGTGATCCGGCGCCGCATCCTGGCGACCTTGCGGGTGAGGTAGGCGGCGGGCGGCATGACGACCAGGGAGATCAGCGAGAGCTGCCAGGACAGTGCCGCCATGGCCGCCGCGGTGGCGACGACGGTGGTCAGGTTGGCCGCGATGGACGCGGCGGTGGAGGTCACGACTGACTGCATGCCGCCGATGTCGTTGGTGATGCGGGACTGCACCTCGCCGGTGCGGGTCTTGGTGAAGAACGCGATCGACTGGCGCTGCAGGTGTTCGAACACCCGGGTGCGCAGGCCGTGCATGAGGTGCTGGCCGACCTTGGTGTTGATCCACGTCTGCACGACGCCGAACGCCGAGGTGAGCGCGGCCACGGCCACCATGCCGGCGACGAGCTCGACGAGCAGGCGGACGTCGCGGTGCGGCAGGGCGTCGTCGATCACGGCCCGCAGCAGGAACGGCGATGCCAGGCCGACCAGCGAGGAGGCCACGATCATGAGGACGACGACGGAGAGCTGCCATCGGTAGGGCACGAAGAGTAAGCCGATCCGGCGCAGGGACACCTCGCGGGCCTGGGCCTTCTCGGTCGCGGTGACGGTCTGGGCGGGACGGCCACGGCCGCCGTGGCCTGCCGCGCGCTCCTGGGTCTGTGGTGGTGCTGCCAAGTGGGTACTCCCATCATCGGGGATGGTACTGAGGTAACCTCACTATGAGGCTACAACGGGAGTTGTGGTTACGCTATTCCCGTGACGAACTCCGCGGAGGACCGGGACGACTCGCTCGCGGACGCCTTCCGGTCGGTGGCCCGGCTGCTGCGCAAGGTGTCGGCCGAGTCGCTGGCGCGCTGGGACCTCACGCCCTCCCAGTTCCGCGCCCTGCGCGTCCTGACCTACCACGCGGCCCTGCGCCCGTCCGAACTGTCCGAACACCTGCGGATCGCCCCCCGCTCCACCACCGAGGTACTGGACGGCCTGGCCGCCAAAGGGCTCGTGGCGCGCAGCCCCGATCCGGAGGACCGCCGTGCGACGCTGGTCACGCCGACCGAGCACGGCCGGGAGGTCGCCGAGCAGATCCGATCGGCCAGCGGCAGCGAATCTGCCAGGGTGTTCGCCAAGCTCACCCCGGCCGATCGCGCCCAACTCTCCCGCATTCTCAACGAACTGCTCGCGTAACCCTCGTGCGTATCCCTGGGCTGACGGACATCTGCCGTCACCACAGGAGGAGGGTTTCCATGCGTCTGCGGATTCTGGGCAGTGGGCTGGCCATCGGCGCCGCCATCGCGGCCACGGTACTGGCCGGTCCCACCGCCAACGCCAGCCAGGGCGGCGGGGGCAACGGCGGCGGGGGACGGCCGTGCGGCACCGCGACGGTCACGTCAGGGGTGGGCACGCAGGGCTCCACGTTCACGCTCAAGTCGATGTACGACGACGACGGCGCGGTGCCGGGGGTGGTCGTCGGCGAGGAGTTCGAGATCAACACCGAGGCCGTCGGTCAGCACTGGACGGTCCAACTGGCCGACAACGGCGTGATCTTCTTGAACCAGAACGACATCTCCGACGTGACCGGCATCAAGGGGATGAGCATGACGCCGGCCCAGCCGGGCAGCCAGGTGATGACCGCGCACGCGGTCAACACCGACGACGGGGAGATGGTCGACGGCACCGTCACGCTCGCTCCGCCATCGGCCAGGTGCGGTCACTGACCGCCGCATGAGGGGGACTCGGCCCGGCCGCCGTCGCGGCCGGGCCGAGACGTGTTCAGGCCGGGTGTAACCCGCCCACGTATGGGTAGGTGTGTGGGCGGGACGCGGGAGAGCGGACGAACAGGCCGGACGGCGGGCAGCCGACCCGCCCCGCCTGCGGATGGTCGGCGCTGAGGTCTACCCGAACTGGGAGGCGATCTACCGGGACAACGTCGGGTGGGTCTACCGGATGCTGTTCGCCAAGGTGGGCAGCCGGCCCGACGCCGAGGACCTGACCACGGAGGTGTTCCTCGCGGCGCTGGGTCCGCTGCGGACCTCGGCATCGGTGCGGGAGGTCCGGTCGTACCTGGTCGCGACCGCGCGCACGGTCCTGGCCGACCACTGGCGGCGCACCCTGGGGCGGGAACTCACCACCCTGGACGAGAACCTGGCCGAGCCGGAAGCCGGCGACGGCGCCGGGGGACTTGATCGACTGGCTGACGCGGAGCGGATACTCGCCGAACTACCGGAGAACTACCGAGCGGTGTTGCGCCTGCGCTATCTCCTCGGCCATTCGCTGAAGGACGCGGCAGGCGCGATGGGCGTCACGGTGGGCAACGTGAAGGTGTTGCAGCACCGGGCCCTCAAGGCGCCAGCCAAGATCGCCGAGCGGATCGGGGTGTGAGCATGTTCGGAGCACGGCGGTTCGTGGAGAACCTGTTGCACCAGCGCCGGAACGGGCGGCTGCGCGTCGATCCGGCGTCGGACGCCGAACTGCGCACGGCGATCCTGCTGCGCTCGGCGCGGGTGGGTGCCGACTCGGTGCGCGAGGAGTTCGTGTCGTCGCTGCACCGGCGGCTCGCCGCCGAGCTGGGCGACGGACCGGCCCAGGTCCCGCTGGGCAGGCGCACGATGATCGTGCGGCTGGGCGTGACGGCGGCCGCGTCCGCGGCGGTCGGCGCCGGGCTGGACCACGTGCTGACCGCGCCTGCCGAGCGCACGCCCGGCACGCCGGAACCGGCCCAGCAGCTCACCCCGGACGACGGCGTGTGGACCACCGTCGCCCAGGCCGCCGACCTGCCCGAGGGCTCGGCGATCCGGTTCGACGTCGGCACCGTCACCGGCTTCGTCACCCGCACCCACGACCAGGTCCGCGCGGTGTCCGGGGTCTGCACGCACCTGGGCTGCCAACTGGACCTGGACGCGCCCGCTCGGACGCTGAACTGTCCGTGTCACGGTGCGACGTTCTCGGTCACCGGTGCCGTCGTGGAACACCGCCTGCGGGTACCGCTGCAACCGCTGCCGCGGATCGAGGCCAGGGAGGTCGACGGCGCCATCCAGGTGTTCGCCCCGCCCGCGTCCGGCGGATGAGGGCCCGGCTACCCGCGGTTAGCATCGAGGGAGAGCACTGTGCGAGGGAGGCGTTGCACCATGCCGGTCGAGCTCAACCACACGATCGTCAACTCGCGGGACAGGCGGGAATCCGCCGAGTTCCTGGCACACATCCTGGGCCTGACGGTGGAACCGGAGTTCGGTCCGTTCCTGCCGGTGGCCACCAGCAACGGCGTCACCCTGGACTTCGCCACGGCAGGTGACGGGCCGATCGTCGGCCAGCACTACGCGTTCCTGGTCTCCGACGAGGAGTTCGACGCGGCCTTCGCCCGCATCCAGCAGGCCGGCATCACCTACTACGCCGACCCGTTCCACCAGCGGCCGAACGAGATCAACCACAACGACGGCGGCAACGGCGTGTACTTCCCGGACCCGGACGGGCACAACATGGAGATCATCACCCGCCCGTACGGCAGCGGTTCGTAGTCACACCGTCGGCGGCCGCCAGTCGACGGCCGCGTCGAAATTCCGCAGCAACAGGGTGTCCGGCAGCATCCTGACCAGCGCGTTCCTGGCCAGGACGAGTGGCCGCGCGTGCCAGCCCGCGGCGACACCCGCGGCGCGGGACTGCCTGGCGAGCAGGTGTACCCGGCGTCGACGACGCTCGTCATAGCGGTCGAGCCGTGGTGCTCCGGCACCGGGATCCAGGCAGGCGGCCAGTTCGACGGCGTCCTCAAGGGCCTGGCAGGCGCCCTGGCCCAGGTTGGGCGTGATGGCGTGGCCGGCGTCGCCGACCAGCGCGATCCGGCCGTGCACCAGGCTCGGTAGTGGGGCGAGGTCGAAGAGTTCGTTGAGCAGCAACTGTTCCGGGTTCGCGAGCAGTTGCGGCAGCGGCTGGTGCCAGCCGGCGAAGCGCCGCTGCCACCAGGGCAGTGCCTCGGTCGGCTCGGTGGGGGAGCCCGCCGCGGTCGGGACCACCAGGTAGGCGTAGATCCGGCCGTCCGGCAGCGGCACCATGCCGGCGTAGTCGCCCTGTCCCCAGGTCTCGCCGCCGTCGCCGATCCGTTGGCCGATGTCGCCGATCAGCCGGGCGGCCAGGGCACCGGTCGGCCGGATCGTGCTGTCCGGCCACAGCTTTCGCCGCACGGTGCTCCACAGCCCGTCCGCGCCGATCACCACGTCACCGGTGACCGTGTCGCCGGACCTGGTGGTCACGGTGCCGTCGGCACTCACGGTGTCGACGTCGGCCGTGGTGCGGATGTCCACGTCGGTGCAGGCGTCGCGTAGTACTGCCAGCAGTTGCGGGCGTTCCAGCACGACCATCCCGTCGCCGAACCGCGTCGTCATCGCGGCGCTGTCGGTGCGACTGAGCCACCGACCTGTGCTGTCGCGGATCCCGAACGCGCTCTCCACCAAGCCGATGCCGCGAATCGTCGGCCCGAGACCGAGCGCATCCAACGCCCGCAAAGCATTGGGCCACAAGGTAAGCCCGGCCCCGATCTCGGACAGCTCCGACCGCCGCTCCAACACCGTCACCCGCCATCCCCGCCGCCCCAACCCCACAGCGGCCGCCAACCCCGCGATCCCGCCTCCCACCACCACAGCCCGTCCCGCCATGATCCCCATCATGCCGCAGGGTGCTGCGCGACGACGGCTCCGCGGCAACCGTCGCCGCGCCCGCATTGATGACCGAATTCCGCCCGGCAACGGAATCGGTGCCAATATTAATTTTTCGCACGCGTGCTTCGGTGGTCTGTCGGTGCCTGTCGTTAGCATCACGCATCGGCTCAACTAATTGATCAAGAAGGAAGTCGCGTGCGCACAGATGTGAGGGGATACACCCGTGCAAATGGCCAGTCGGTACGGGGGTATGCGCAAGATCGCCAGGGGAAGGCGAGTTCTGGTGGGCGCTTCTCAGTGGGTGCTGCCATCACCGTTGGAGCCGTCGTGGCCATTAGCTCAGGAACGGCGCTGGTTGGTGTAGGCGCCAGTGGCGCGTCGTTGCCGTCGCTGCCCGATATTTCAATTGGCGAGGACTCGGGCGGTCAGAAGGGCAGGGATAGCACCGAGTCCTGGGAACGGAAAGGTGAGAAGTACGTCGAGCATGCCGCCAAGGCCGACGCATCCTGCGTGATCGCCTCCCATGGCCACGTCCAGCTGTTTCTCGCCCAGGTACCTTGTCGATCCCTGCGTCGATACATCTTCGCGGGTGAAGACATCTCCGGACACACCGCTGTGGTGTCGCTCGTGAAGGTCACTATGTACAACAGGACTGAGGCGATCGATTTCAAGCATCTGCTTGATCGCCCCGCAAGCGGTGATATCACGCCCCTCGGAGCAGACGTCCTCGAGCGGGCCGGTATCACGTTCACCGGCCTGTACTACAAGTCTGAACTTGTCGGATCGACAGTGGTCGCCGCGGAGGCAGAGCCGGACGGCGGTCCCTGGACCGCAGCATCGTTGAAGAAGATGGCCGCCGTGGCGCTGGCGGCTCCGGACAAGTAGATCGTCAGTGGTCGGCTTCGTTGAGCCCGCCGCCGATCGCCGACCGTGTCGGCTCACGGTGCGGCCCGTCGGAACCGGATGGCACAGTGGGCGCGGTGACCGATCAGGGGATCTCGCCCGCTCGGGGCACGGTGTTGATCGTGTTCTCGGCGGGGTGCTTCGGCACGTCCGGCGTGCTCGCCAGGGCGGTGATCGACGCCGGGTTGTCGCCGGCACAGGTGGCCAGCGCCCGGATCTGCCTCGGTGCGGTGATCCTGCTGGTCGGCACGGCGATCTTCCGGCCCAGGGCGTTGCGGGTGCGTCGGCGGGAGCTGCCGACCCTGGCGGCCTACGGGCTGGTCGGCGTCGCGGCGGTGCAACTGCTGTCCTACGTCTCGGTGGCCCGGCTGCCGGTCGGTGTCGCGCTCCTGCTGGAGTACCTGTCGCCGGTGCTGGTGACGCTGTGGGTGCGGTTCGTCCGGGGCACCCGGCTGCGGCGGCGGGTGTGGCTGGGCGTGGGGCTGGCGGTCGCGGGTCTGGTGCTGGTCGCCCAGATGTGGGACGGGCTGTCGCTGGACGCCGTCGGGGTGCTCGCCGGCCTGGCCACCGCCGTGTGCTCGGCGGCCTACTTCCTGCTCGGCGAGCGCAGCGTCGCGGCCGGTGACCCGGTCGGCATCACGACGTGGGGCCTGCTCATCGGCGTGGCCGCGGTGACCGCCGTGGCGCCGGTGTGGTCACTGCCCGGCACCGTGGTGTTCCACGGCACGGCGTTCGGACCGTGGCGGCCCCCGGTGTGGCTGTTGCTGCTCGCGGTCGCCTTCGTCGCCACCGTCGTGGCCTACCTCGCCGGCATGGCGTCCCTGCGGCACCTGCCGTCCTCGGTGGTCAGTGTGCTGTCGCTGGGGGAGCCCGTCGTGGCGATCGTGCTGGCCTGGGTGCTGCTCGGCCAGGCATTGTCGGTGGTGCAGGTCATCGGCGGTGCCGTGCTGCTGACCGGGGCGGTGATCGTGCAGCTCACCAGCCGCCGCCCGACGGCCGACCCCGTCACCTGCGCGGCGGTGCGGACAGGATCTGCACGGCGAGGCGCTGGGTGATGCCCAGCCGTGGCGCCGTCTGCCGGGCGCGCTCGGCGATGCGGCCCGGGTCCAGGCCCATGTCGTGGTAGAGCCGCACCAGTTTCTCCTGCTCCGGTGTCCACGGTCGCCGGGTCGCCGGGCGCCGGGCCGGCTGTGCGGGCCGCGGCTGGGGGCGTGCGGCTTCGGTGTGGCCGGTCGACCGGTAGTCCAGGCCCAGGCCGGTGTCCCTGGTGGTCAGTTCGCCAGCCTCGCCGCGGCGCCGGACCTCGTCGGCGTCGCCGGTCACCACGACCTCGGCGCCCTTGTTGGTGCCCAACACGGTGACGCGCATCCCCCGGTAGTGCTTCTTCTGGCACGCGTCCTTGGTGCAGTAGGTGTAGCCCAGTTCGGCCCGCTCCGCGGGCAGTTCGTCATGGCACTCGATACAGTGCGTCGCCTCGGTCGTCGTCACCACCTCCACGACGTATAACGCCTGGTGGGGTGCTGTTCTTCCGGGAGGTTCGCGCGCGGCGCGACCGGCGGCGCTGCGCCTGGGCCGAGGGGTCACCGAGCTGCTGAGCGCACGCCGGGACGCCTGCGTCGGCCTGGTGCCCACTGACGAGATCGACGGCCTACGTCCATGTCAGCGACATGCCGGGATGAAATCTACTGTGGACTACCGAAATGGCACGGTAGGAGGGTCGTGGGGCGGTGTGCCTGCGCGTGGCGCACGCACACCGCCGTGTCCGCCCTGGTCAGACGGCCCGGACACCCTGGGCCTGCGGGCCCTTCTGGCCCTGTCCGACCTCGTACTCGACCCTCTGACCCTCATCGAGGGACTTGAAGCCGGTACCCTGAATCTCCGAGTAGTGGACGAACACGTCCGGTCCACCGGCGTCCTGGGTGATGAACCCGTAGCCCTTTTCGCCGTTGAACCACTTCACAGTGCCTTGCGCCATGCTGAACTCTCCTTGCGGCGTCGTCCCGCCCCACCCTGAGGTCAGCCGACAACCGGGCAGTCACACTACAGGCTCAACGCCGTTCGCGCGCCCTCCCACGGTATGCAAGGTTCGAGTAGAGTCGGTCGCGCGACCTGGACCGTCTGCCTCGGGTCGCGTTCGACGTCGACACGAGCGGTCACGACCCGCGACCGGCGAGCTACGCACCGGCAGGACGTCCCATTCAGGTTCGGAGTACCCCACTGATGCCCACCACGGAGGCGCCGATGCGCGCCGACGGCACCAAGCCCATGTTCGGCCCTCAACGAACGGCCTTTGAGCAGGGGATGCTCTACGTGTTCATCCTCGTGCCGTTTCTCGCGCTGGCCGGTGCCGCCACAGTGGCCTGGGGATGGGGTCTCACCTGGGTGAACGTCGGCGTGGCCATCGGGTTCTACCTGTTGACCGGCACGGCGGTGACGGTGGGTTATCACCGGCTGTTCACCCATGGCTCGTTCAAGGCGGTCCGGCCGCTGCGGATCGTGCTCGCGGTCGCGGGCAGCATGGCGATGCAGGGCAGTTTGACCGAATGGGTCGCCGACCACCGCCGCCACCACGCGTTCTCCGATCGGGACGGTGACCCGCACTCGCCGTGGCGTTACGGGACCGGCGCTATCGCGCTGACCAAGGGCCTCTGGCACGCCCACATGGGATGGATCTTCGAGCGCGGCAAGACCAACCCGGCCCGGTTCGCCCCGGACCTGGTCGCCGACAAGGACATTCGCGTGGTCGACGGCCTGATTCCGCTGTGGATGGCGCTCAGCCTCGGCCTGCCCGCGCTGATCGGCGGCCTGGCCACGTGGTCGTGGTGGGGTGCGCTGACCGCCTTCTTCTGGGCCAGCCTGGTGCGCATCTCGTTGCTGCACCACGTCACGTGGTCGATCAACTCGATCTGTCACGTGGTCGGTGGTCGCCCGTTCGTGTCCAGGGACCGGGCGGCGAACTTCTGGCCGCTGGCGATCCTGTCCTTCGGCGAGTCGTGGCACAACTCCCACCATGCGGACCCCACCTGCGCCCGCCACGGCGTCCGCCGGGGCCAGTGGGACATCTCGGCCCGCATGATCCAGATCTTCGAATCGCTCGGCTGGGCGCGGGACGTGCGCTGGCCGACCCCGCAGCGACTGGCCCGGCTGGCCGCGCGCTGACGCCGCCGGCCGACCGGCCGGCGTTTCGGTCCGCCCGAACGGGGTACGGCTACCCCTGACAGGAGTGCTGGGCACAAGGACCGAGAGGATCGTCATGCTGACGTTGACCCGCTCTGCCGTCGAGGTCGTCAACACCGTGATGGACGGCTCCGGCGAGAGGGACACGGCCGGACTGCGCATCGCCAATTCCGCCGACAACCTCCAGGCCGAATTCGTACCCGGACCGGCGGAGGGCGACCAGGTCGTCACCCAGGACGGCGCCCGCGTCTTTCTGGACCCCGCAGCGGCCGAATACCTGGACGACAAGGTGCTCACCGGCGAGCTGGACGAGCAGGGCAATGTGCGCTTCGGCCTCGGCCAGCAGGAGGACGCCGCCGGCCCACAGTGAGACCGGCACCGTTACCTGATCTTGGCCCGCCGTTGTAGATCGGCGGCGAACTGCTGCCAGCGGGCCGCGTTGTTCCTCGCCAGTTCGGCGACCGCCGCCGCGCAGTGACCGGGCACGGCGTCGATGAGCAGTGCGCACTCGCGCTGACCGATCACGCTGCCGGCCAGCCAGCGAAGCAGGATCCGACCGGCCTCGGTACCGCGCAGCGAGGGGTCCCGCGCCAGGGCCCGGAGCGCGGGCGACCGCTTGTCGTCCGGCCGGCCGATGGACCGCTGCTCGGGCACGTCCGGTTGGGCGGGTGTCATGCGCCGCCGCACGTCGTGGGCGGTGGACAGCGCGATCCCGGCCTCCTTCGCGATCTCCCGCAGCGGCGCGTCGGGACGGTTCCGGATGATGTTCTCGGCGACCCGCCGGCCGGGGCCGGGGTCGAGCGGCCGCGCGACGCCGTCGCGTCCGATCCGTACCTCCGATCGGACGGAATCACCACCCGAACGTCGGCGGATCGACGAGATGGTCTTGTGGGTGAGGCCGGTCACCGCGCCGATCGCCCGGTCCGACCAGTGGCCGTGGGTCAGCAGGATGCGGGCCGCGGCCGCCTTGCGCTCGGCGAGGGAGAGCGGCAGGCCGTGGTCGACGTTCTCCCGCACGGCCAGCACGAACAGGTCGGTGTCGTCGCCGTCGACGAACCGCACCTCGATGCGGTCCCGGCCGCGCAGGTGCGCGGCCCGCAGCCGGTGTCGCCCGTCGACGACCCGCATCGTCGGCCGGTGCACGAGTATCGGTGGCAGGGCCGCGTCCGCCTCGGCGAGCGCCCGCACGTGATCATCGTTCTCGCCCAGCGCCCGTGGCGACTCCGACGGGACGAGCGACTCGATCGGCACCAGTTCCACGGTGTCCGCGTGGATCACATCGGGCATAACGAATGATCCCCCCACACTGCTCCGGACAGATGACCGAACCCTAGGCAGACCTGCTGGTTTCCCACTAGCAGCGCGGTAGCCGTACGGCTCGCGGTGGCAGACGTGCTGCGATTCCAGGGAACCAAGGTCAACGCGCGCCGGGTGCGCGAGTTCGCCGCCTACGACCCGCGTGGCGCCCTGGCCAAGATCACCGTGCCGGTGCTGGCGATCACCGGCGCCCAGGACATGCAGGTGCCCGCCGAGGACGTCCGGACCAGGGCGAGCTGGTCGCCGGACCGTTCGACGGCCACGTCGTCGCGGGCCTCAGCCACCTGCTCCGGTCCGACCCGGACGGCGTCGGGCCGCGCGGCTACCGCAAGGCCGTCCACCAACCGGTCGGCCCCGAGGCCCTGACCCTGATCACCGGCTGGATCACCGGCCACTGGCACCACTAGTCGCTGGGGCCGCGCGCGGTCAGCACCACCCGCAGTACGTGCTCGACGGCCGACGGGAACACGGCGCCGCGCAGCTCGCCCCGGGTGGCGAGGTTGCGGGAGGCGAACTCCAGCATGCCGTCCGGACCCATCCGCCGGACGACCAGTGCCGCGACGTCCTCCAGGTCGAGATCGGGGTTGTCCAGCCGGGTCAGGGCGAACTGGAGGATCACTTCCTCATCCGTCATGGTCGCTCCGTCACTCGGGGACGGTGAACGCCTCGGTGATGCCGCCGTCCAGCGGCAGCGCGGCGCCGGTGATGAAGCCGGAGTCGTCGCCGGCCAGGAAGGCGATCGTCCCTGCTGCCTCGTCCAGCGTGCCGAACCGTCCCATCGGCCAGTGCACCAGTCGCTTGTCCAGCGCGCCAGGATTGCGGTCGAACACCGCCCGTTGGTCCGGTGTCTCGATCGGCCCGAACAGCACCGCGTTGACGCGGACCCCGCTGCGCGCGAGGTGGACGCCGAGATCCCTGGTCAACTGCACCACGCCCGCCTTGGCGGCGGTGTAGGCCATCGGAGCGGTGGCGGACCCGACGGCGGCCAGGAACGACGCCGAGTTGATCACCGACCCGCCGGCCGGCTCGGTGGCCAGCAGGTGCGGAATGCCGTGCTTGCAGGACAGGAAGATCGTGGTCAGGTTCGCGTCCTGGACCCGGCGCCAGGTCTCCAGGCCGATGTCCAGCACGGAACGGTCGTCACCGTCCATCAGGCCGGTGTTGTTGTAGATGACGTCCAGCCGGCCGTGCTCGCGCACGACCTGCTCGTACATGGCCCGGACCTGGGCCTCGTCGGTGAGATCGGCCTGGATCACCTGGTCGCCGACGGCGTGTTCGACCCGGTCGACGCCGACCACCACGCCACCGTCGTTCGCGAACCGC
This sequence comes from Pseudonocardiaceae bacterium, assembly GCA_036273855.1. Taxonomy (GTDB): domain Bacteria; phylum Actinomycetota; class Actinomycetes; order Mycobacteriales; family Pseudonocardiaceae; genus DATEPR01. The sequence goes on along the minus strand of DASUGU010000101.1, from coordinate 55,208 downwards.
GCGGCGACCGCCTGGCCGATCGTGCTGGCGGCGCCGTTGACCACGCAGACCTTCCCGGCCAACACCCGTCCCGGCTCCCTCCGCCGCACCGGTCGCCAGTATCGCTCATTCCGGTCTTCGGCATGATGGTGCGATGGCCGGCTCCGACGGACGTGACCTCGGTCGGGTGTTCAACGACGTTCCCGAGCTGTACGACCGGGTTCGACCGGGGTATCCCGACGAACTGTTCGCCGACCTCGCCGCCGTCACCGGCATGGACGAGAACTCGTCGGTGCTCGAGGTAGGTTGCGGCACCGGCCAGGCGACCCGCTCGCTGGCCGCGCTCGGGTGTTCGGTGACGGCCGTCGAGCCGGGCGCGGACATGGCCGCACTCGCCAGGCGACGGGTCCCCGGCGACGTGCGCATCGAGACGTCCACGTTCGAGGACTGGGACGACCGTGGCCGGCGTTTCGGCGTGCTCGTTGCCGCGTCGTCGTGGCACTGGGTCGACCCGTCGACCGGCTGGCGGCGCGCCCACGACGTGCTCTCGCCCGGCGGTTGGCTGGCGCTGCTGAGCCACGTCGTGGTGCGCACGCCGGGGGAGCCGGAGGTGTACGCCGAGACCGCCGATCTGCACGAGCGGTTCTCGCCGGGCAACCCCGGCTGGGGCAATCCACCGCTGGAGGACGAGGTACGCGCCACGGACCAAGGGTGGGGACCCGCTTTGTTCGGCCCCGCGACCGTCCGCTGGTACCCGAGCGTGCAGTGGTTCACCGGGGAGGGCTTCGCCGATCTGCTGCGCTCGACGTCGCTGTACCGCAAGCTCGACCGCGATGTCCGGGAGCCGCTGCTGGACGCGATCGCCGAGCGCATCCGCACGCATCTGGGTGACCGGGCGGCCCGGCGCTACCTGAGCGTGCTGCGGGTCGGACCCAGCGTGATCCAGTAGTACCGCGCGGCACCGTGTTCGGTGTCGCGGACGGCGTCGAGGACACCGCCGTGGTGCTCGATCGTCTTCGCCGACGCGACGTTGTCCGCGTCGCAGACGGCCAGCACCCGGTCCATGCCGAGCGTCCGTGCCTCGTCCAGCATGCGGCCCAGCGCCCAGGTGGCCAGCCCGCGCCGCCGAGCGGTCGGCCGGATGCCGTAGCCGATGTGGCCGGCCCATCGGATGTAGTCGTCGAAACCCTGGCGCAGCGCGATGCCGCCGAGCACCTGCCCGTCCTCGACGATCCACCGGTAGACGCACGACTGGTCGGCCAGGCCGGCCACCCACGTCGCGAAACCCGCGGCCGAGTCGACGTCGTCGGCAGGCGACAACCCGAAACCGTCCTCGTGGCTACCGGGTCCCCACTCGGCGTGCGCGTCCAGAAAGGCGCCGTGCAACCGTGTGGTGGGTGCGATCAACTCGGCCATCCCGCGACCCTATCGATGTGTAGCCACCGGCATCTGGGTACTCGACCGTATGGCTAGTGCAACGCGGACGACGCTGGACCGGACCTACTACGACACGTCCGACCTGCGCCTGACCACGGCGGGGGTGGAGCTGTGGCACGACGCCGTGCGGTGGCGTGCGGTGTTCCCCACGGGCCGTGAGGTCGACGCGGCGGGCAACTCCGACGCGGTGCCGGCGGAGTTGGACTCCCTGCTGGTGGCGTACGTCGTGGAGCGGCGGTTGGCTCCGCTGTCCGAGCAGCCGATCGACACGGACCGGACGGCGGGCAGCGCGTCCTCGGTGGCGGGCGTCCTGACCGGATACCTCCGCCAGCAGGTCGACGCGGTGCGTGCCGCCGACGTCGCCCTGCGGTTGGACGAACCGGAAGCGGTGCACGACCTTCGGGTGGCCGTGCGTCGGCTGCGCGGCTGCCTGCGGGTGTACCGCCGCTACTTCGCGGCGGAACGAGTCAAGCCGATCGCGGCCGAGTTGGCGTGGCTGGCCAAGCGACTCGGCGGCGCGCGGGACGCGGAAGTGCTGCGCCAGCAGATCTCCGAGCCGATCCAGGCGCTGCCGAGCGATCTCGTCCTCGGCCCGGTCCGGGCCGAGATGGACCGGCTGCTCGCCCGCCCGGAGGCCGACGCCAGGCAGGCGCTGCGCAGGGACGTCAACGGCCGCCGTTACCTTGCCCTGCACGACGCCCTCGACCGGTTGCGTGCCGATCCGCCCTGCCGCGCGCGGGCCGGACAGCGGGCGGACAAGGCCCTGCCACGCCAGATCGCCAAGGCCCACCGGAAGGCCCGCACGGCCGTCCAGCGGGTCGCCGACGCGCCGGAGCACGATGCCGCGCTGCACGAGGTGCGCAAGAAGGTGCGGCGGCTGCGCTACACGTGCGAGGTCGCCGGGCCGGCGCTCGGCAAGCCCGCCCGGAAGCTGGTGCGCCGGAGCAAGAAGATCCAGGACATTCTCGGCGACCATCACGACTCCGTCGTCGCGCGGCCGGTGCTGCGCAAGCTCGGCGCGGCGGCGCACCTGCACGGCGGCAACGGCTTCACCTTCGGCGTGGTGCACGGCCTGCTGGACGAGCGCGCTACCCGGCTGGAAGCCGATTTCGAGCGGCAGTGGCGGCGTCTGGAGGATTCCGGTGCCCGCCGCCGGTTGACCTAATCCAGACCGGTCAGCCAGGTGTAGGCCGCCGTGCGGTTGTTGTGTTGGACGTCGGTGTGGTCCTCGTCCGGGGAGATGTGGGCGACGATGCCGGGCACGTGCTCGGCCAGCCAGTGGGCGTTGCTGACCGGTACCGCCCGGTCGCGGCCACCGTGCCAGAGCCGGACCGGCACGGTGGTCGTGGTGAGGTCGCAACCCCACGGGGTGAGCACGGCCGTCCAGTCGTCCCACCAGCCGTCGTCGCCGTCGGTCAGGGTGTCCCGGACCTCGGCGGCGAGATGGGCGGCCTGGGCGTGACTGTGTGCGTCGTCGGTGCCCGCCGCGTCGCCCCAGCGCGCCAGCCAGCCCGCCGGCTCGGATGTGGTGGCGAACAGTCGTTCCGCGTCCTGCCGCCAGTGGTCGCGGGCCGTGGCGCGGTCGGTGAAGAACAGGTCGATCTCGTGCCGGTACTCCGGTGGCCAGTCGCCACAGAAGTCCAGGCCGGGTGCTCCGTAGGGGGCGAACGAGGCGAACACGGCGGCGCCGGTGACCAGGTCGGGGAGCATCGCGGCGCACGCCAGGGCATCGCTGCCACCGCCGGACAGACCCCAGACCCCGAGCCGGTCGACGCCCAGCGCGGCCGCGATCCGGCGCACGTCGGTCGCCACGTCGCCGATCCGCCTGCCCTCCCGGCGGGGCCTGCCGTTGTAGCCGGGCCGGTCGTAGCTGATCAGTCGCAGGCCGCATTCGACCGCCAGTTCGGCATCGGGTCGGTAGACCCGGCGGGATCCCGGGCTGCCGGCGTGGACCAGCACGGGTTTCCCGTCCGGCGGCCCGAACTCGTCGACCTGGATCGGATCGCCTGCCGCGCCGAAAACTGTCCGCGTCACCGTCCGCATGTCCGTACGCTACGAGATCATGCGTCGTGAGCCGAGCGATATTGTCGAGGCGGGATATGACCTGGTCGCGGACCGGCACCTGGCATGGATCAATGAGATTCGCGGTGACCCGCGCCTGCGGTTCGTGCGCGATCTGCAGGCCCGGTTGGCCGAGCGTCCGACGATCCTCGATCTCGGTTGCGGCCCAGGCGTGCCGTGCACGACCCTGCTCGCCGAGCACGCCGACGTGGTGGGCGTCGACGTCTCGGCACGGCAACTCGAACTGGCGCGCCACCATGTCCCAGGCGCGCGGTTCGTCAAGGCGGACATGGCAACGGTCGACTTCCCAGCCCTATCGTTCGATGCGGTGACCGCGTTCTACTCGGTCGCCCACGTGCCCCGCGAACGGCACGGCGAACTGTTCGGGCGCGTCGCGTCGTGGTTGCGGCCGAGCGGTCACTTCCTGGCGTCGCTGGGCTGTGGCAGCACCGACGGCGCCGTGGAGGACTGGTTGGGCGCACCGATGTTCTTCAGCAGTCACGACGCGCCCACCAACCTGCGCCTGCTGTCGGCGGCCGGGCTCGACGTGGTGGTCGACGAGACCGTCACGATGGAGGAACCTGAAGGGGCGGTGACCTTCCAGTGGGTCATCGCCGTCAAGCCGGACCGTTGACCACAAGGAGCCCGCGTTGCGCGTTTCCCGCCTCGATCACTTCGTCCTGACCGTCGCGGACATCGACGCCACCGTCGAGTGGTACTCGACCGTCCTGGGCATGTCCCGGGTGACGTTCGGCGAGGGGCGCACCGCACTGCGGTTCGGCACCAGCAAGATCAACCTGCATCTCGCGGGCCACGAGTTCGAACCCAAGGCCGCCGTGGCCACCCGGGGCAGCGCCGACCTGTGCTTCATCGTCGAGGACGACCTGGACAGCGTGCGGTCGCAGCTGGCGGCCCACGGCGTGGCCGTCGAGCTGGGCCCGGTCGTGCGCACGGGCGCGACCGGCCAGATCGACAGCGTCTACGTCCGGGACCCGGACGGCAATCTCGTCGAACTGAGCAACTACCAGGCGGACTGACCGGCATGTCCCGAGCCGATGCGATCGCGGGCGCGGCAGCGTACTTCGACTCCGGCGCGTTCCTCGCGGACCTCCGGCGCCGGGTCGCGTTCCGCACCGAGAGCCAGATCCCGGACGAGCGCCCGGAACTGCGCGCCTACCTGGAACAGGAAATGGTGCCCGCCGCGCGGCGGCTGGGCGCCGAGGCCGTGGTGCTGGACAGTCCGGTCGCCGGCACCGGCCCGATCATGATCGCCCGTCGCCACGAGGGCGACGACCTGCCGACGGTCCTCACCTACGGGCACGCCGACGTGGTACTCGCCGAACCGGACAAGTGGCGCGCCGGCCTCGACCCGTGGCAGGTCACCGTCGAGCAGGACCGCTGGTACGGCAGAGGAACGGCGGACAACAAGGGCCAGCACACGATCAACCTGGCCGCGGCCGAACAGGTGCTGCGCGCCCGTGGCCGGCTCGGCTTCAACCTCACCGTCATGATCGAGACCGGCGAGGAGGACGGATCGCCCGGATTGCGCGAGTTCTGCGCGCAACACCGGGACGAGCTGGCCGCCGACGTGCTGATCGCGTCGGACGGGCCGAGGGTCGCGGCGACCCGGCCGACCGTGTTCCTCGGTTCGCGGGGCGCGGCCGGGTTCACCCTGCGGGTGGCGTTGCGCGAGCGGTCGTTCCACTCCGGCAACTGGGGTGGCCTGCTGCGCAACCCGGCCACCGTGCTGGCCGCCGCACTCGCCAGCATCGTCGACCAGCGCGGCACGATCCTGGTGCCCGGCCTGCGACCACCCCCGATCCCGGACGACGTCAGGGATTCGCTGCGCATCGTGCCGGTCGGCGGCGGCGCGGACGACCCGGACATCGACGACGGCTGGGGTGAACCGGGACTCACCCCGGCCGAGCGCGTGATCGGCTGGAACACCCTCGAGGTGCTGTCGTTGGCGGCCGGCAACCCGACGACGCCGATCGGCGCGATTCCCGGGTCGGCGCACGCGCACTGCCAGTTGCGGTTCGTCGTGGGCACCGACATCGACAACCTGGCCGCCATCCTGCGTGATCATCTCGACCGGCACGGCTTCGGCATGGTCGACGTCGAGCAGGGGATCGTCATGCGGGCCACGCGGATGGACCAGCACGACCCGTGGGTGCGGCTGGCGCTGGCGTCGCTGGAGCGCACGTCGGGCAGCCCGGCGACCCTCCTGCCCAACCTCGGCGGCAGCCTGCCCAACGACGCGTTCGCCGAGGAACTCGGCATGTGCACGGTGTGGATTCCCCACTCGTACCCTGCCTGCGCCCAGCACGCCCCGAACGAACACCTGCTCGCCCCGCTGGCCAGGGAGTCGCTGCTGCTCATGGCCGGCCTGTTCTGGGACGTCGGCATTCCCTCCACATGAGACAGTCCACGGCGGGCTGACGGCAGTACCCTGCGCGGATGCGTGCATTGCGTCAGCGGCTGGCCGATCTGGACAAGGCTTCGGCGGACGCCGTGCGGATCATCGAGTTCTTCGACGGGCTCACCGGGAACCGGGCCGGGTTCGAGGCGCTGGCCCGCGCGGCGGCCGGGCTGGCCGAGTGCCCGGCCGGCATCCGTGACCACACGGGCACCGTGCTGGCCTACTTCGACCAGAACGGCCGACCGGTGGCCGCCGAGCCGCCCGCCGACGGCCGGCTGGACCGCGCCTACGGCGGTGCGCAGGCCGGGGGAGTCGTGTGGCTGGACCGCACAGGCGACGCCCACCCGCTGGACGAGATGATCGTCGAGCGGCTGGCGGTGTCGGCCGCGATCATCCTGGACCGGCGCCGGGGGGTGGACGCCGGGCAGCGCGACGACCCGATGCTGGTCAGGACGCTGCTCAACCCTCGGGTCGGGGAGGCGCACAAGCGCGAGGCGGCGCACGCGCTGGGCCTGACCGGCCCGGTGGTGGTGCTGGCCGCCCACCTCGCCGCACGCCAACCCGAGCGGCTGACCCGGCTGGCCACCGTGGTGGAACGGGACCTGGCCCGGCCGGTCCGGGTGGCGATCATGGACGAGCCGACCGCCGCCCTGGTGGTCGACGGCGTCGACCTCGACGCGCTGGAGCGGACCGTGGCCGGCCGGCTGGACCCGGGGGACCGGTTCGGCATCGGCGGGGTTCGCCCGGTGACGTCGGCCCACCTGTCGTGGCGGCGGGCCGGTCAGGCGTTGCGGTTCGCCGAGGCCGGATCGGACGCGGTGGTGCGCGGCGACCGGCTCGGCGCGCTGGCACTGCTCGCATCGCTACCCGGAGCCGATCTCGCCGATGACGCCGACGTCCTGGCGCTGCACCACCTGGCCCGATCGCGAGGCGGAGCCGAGGTGATCACCACCCTGCGACACCTGGTCCGGCGGGGCTCGGTCCGCAAGGTCGCGGCCGACCTGCATCTGCATCACAGCTCCATCGCCCACCGGCTGGACCGGGCGCAGGCCGCGCTGGGCTACCCGCTGGACGGTCCGGAGGCGTTGTTCCGCGTCCGGCTCGCGCTGGAGATGTGGCAGCTCGCCCGGGCCGACCTCGATGCCGCGCGGTTGGCGGACTGAGGACCCGAATCCGCGCTCACGCGGCGGATGACCGGCCGGTCGGCCCTCGGTGACGATGGTCGCGCGGCCAACGACGACCGGGAGCACGGATGACACAGTGGACTCGATGGGGCTCCGTGGATCCCGAGCTCGCGGCCTACCTCACCCTCCTGGAACCCGTCGACCCCGACGATCTGGCCGGTCACCGCCTGATGCAGCGCAAGCAGTGGGCGGCCGCGATCGCCGAGCCGGACCAGCGGGTGACGGTGGGGATGCTGGAGGACCAGTCCGACGTCGCCGCGCCACCGGTCCGGCTGCGCACCTACTGGTGCGACGAGGCAGGGCCGTTCGCCCCAGCACTGGTCTGGCTGCACGGCGGCGCGTTCGCGGTGGGCTTCTGCGAGATCGACGACGATTTGTGTTCCTGGCTGGCCGGCGAGGTCGGCTGCCACATCCTCGTCCCGGAGTACCGGCTGGCCCCGGAACACCCCTACCCGGCCGGCTTCCAGGACGCCTACGACACGCTCACCTGGGTCGCCGCCAACGCGGTGGCGCTGGGCGTCGACCGGCGGCGCATCGCCGTGGGCGGGGCCAGCGCGGGTGGTGCCCTGGCCGCCGCCGTGTGCCTGCGCGCCCGCGACGAGGGCGGCCCGGCCATCGCCTTCCAACTGCTGGTGTACCCGGTCACCGACGACCGGCTGGACACCCCGTCGATGCGGATGTTCACCGACAGCCCGGTGTTCGACGCCCGGGCCGCCGAACTGATGTGGCAGCGCTACCTCGGGCCGGCCCGCCCGGCGGCCCCGCCGTACGCGGCACCGATGCGCGCGGACTCGCTGCGCGGCCTGCCGCCCACCTACCTGCTGACCACCCACCTGGACCCGCTGCGCGACGAGGGTCTGGCCTACGGCCTGCGCCTGATCGCGGAGGGCGTCGAAACCGAGCTGCACCACGTTCCCCAGGCGTTCCACGGCTTCGACACCGTCGCGCCCACCGCCGGGCTGTCCCAGCGCGTGTGGCGCGACTACGCCGCCGCGCTGCGCCGCGCCCTCGCGCCGTGAAACCCAGCCCGAGGAAGGACATCACCATGAGTAGTCACCGTTCTCGGACCCGGTTGCTCACCGCCGCGATCCTGGCCGTGGTGGCGCTGGCCTTGCCGGCATGTGGAGCCGGTGGCGCGACTACCGGTGCGTCGACCGGACAGACCGGCCAGCTGACCATGATCATCTCGGCGCAGCCGGCCAGCCTGGATCCCGGGCTGATGAACGTCGACCCGAACAACCTCGCCCTGGACCAGTTGGCGTACGAGCCGTTGATCCGCAAGGCACCGGACGGGACGTTCGGGCCCGCGCTGGCCACCAGGTTCGGCTACGTCGGCACCGGGAACACGGCGTTCTCCATGACGCTGCGCAGCGGAGTGCGCTTCGCCGACGGCACACCGCTGGACGCGGCGGCCGTCGCGAAGTCGATCAACTACGAGATCAAGGCGGGCGGCCCGGCCGTCGGCTGGCTGGGCGGGTGCACCAAGGTCACGCCGGTCGGCGCACTGCGGGTGGACGTGGCGTGCTCGGCGCCCAATCCGGTGCTGCCGCTGCTGTTCTCCCAGAACGCGCCGTTCGGCCTGGTGATCAGCCCGGCCGGGGTGGGCACGCCGGAGTCGTTGAAGAACGCGACCGCGGGCGCGGGCCCGTACACGCTGGACGCCACGGAGTCGGTCACCGGCGACCACTACGTGTTCGTGGCGAACAAGAACTACTGGAATCCCAAGGCGGTCCACTTCAGCCGGGTCACGCTGAAGGTGATCACCAACCCGGACTCGGTGCTCAACGCGATCCGCTCCGGGCAGGCCGACGTGGCCGTCGGTGACCCGTCCACCGCCGACGCCGCCAAGTCCGCAGGCCTGCGGGTGGTCGCCGCGCCCTCCTACACCGTCGGCGTCGACCTGTTCGACCGTGCGGGGGTGGACGCCAAACCGCTGTCCGACGCACGGGTGCGCCAGGCCCTCAACTACGCCGTCGACCGCACGGCCATCACGAAAGCCCTGTTCGGCGCCTACGGCTCACCGACCACCCAACTGGTCACGCCCGCCTACGACGGCTACTCCGCCGCGCTGAACCGGCAGTACCCGTACGACCCGGCCAGGGCCAGGCAACTGCTGGCCGCCGCCGGCTACCCGAACGGCTTCTCCCTGCAACTGGAGGCGTGGGAGGGATTCAACGTCGCCAAGGTGACCCAGGCGATCGCCGGCTACTGGGCCAAGATCGGCGTGCACACCCAGCTCACCCAGGACGCGGCCCCGGCGGCGTGGGTGAACAACGTGCTGACCAAGAAGTTCCCGGCCGGCGGCTTCGGCTACGGCGGCCTGCCCGTGTACATGACGGCGCAGAACTGGTTCCAGCCCACGGCAGGCCCGTTCAACCCGTTCCTGTCGCAGAACCCGACCCTGACCGGCCTGCTGCGGCAGGCGGCCGCCGCCACGCCACAGCAGTCGGCGGCGCTGGGCCTGCAGGCAATGACCTTCGCGCTGGACCAGGGCTGGTGGGTGAGTGCGTCGCTGGTCGACGCCGCCTACTACGCGCACCCCGGCATCACCGGGATCTCCGTGACCGCCCGCAACATCTACGCCGACATGTCCACAGTGGCGCAGCCGTGACCGGCATGGTCACGGTGATCCGCCGCAGGCTGGTGTCCTCGGTCCTGCTGTTGCTGGTGGTCAGCCTGATCAGTTTCCTGCTGATCTCGCTGCTGCCCGGCAGCCCGGCCGTGGTGATCCTCGGACCGAACGCCGGCGAGGCGCAGTACCGGGCACTGGACCATCAGCTCGGCCTGGACCGTCCACTGTGGTCACAGTATCTGACCTGGCTCGGGCACGCGGTGCGCGGTGACTTCGGGGCGTCGTGGGTCAGCGGCCAACCGATCGGACAGGAACTGGCTCAGCGGCTGCCGGTCACGCTGTCGCTGGTGCTGGGCGCGACGGTCGTGGCCGCGCTGCTCGGGGTGGCGCTGGGCGTGCAGAGCGCCATCCGCTCCCGGTCCGCGCGCGGCGTCGTGGACGTCATCTCCCTGGCCGGCGCCGCGATCCCGGGTTTCTGGCTCGGATTGGTGCTGGTCACGGCGTTCGCCGTGGCGTGGCCGGTGCTGCCGGCGACCGGGTACGTCGCGTTCGGCGCCGGCCCGCTGTCCTGGCTGCGCTCGCTGGTCCTGCCGTGGGTCACGCTCGCGCTGGGCGGGTCGGCGCTGATCGCCAAGCAGACCCGGGACAGCCTGGGGGAGGTGCTCAGCCGGCCGTTCGTGCGGGTGTACGTGGCCAACGGGCTGTCCACCCGGTCCATCGTCTACCGGCACGCCCTGCGCAACGCGGCCGTGCCGATCCTCACCACGGTCGGTGTGGTGTTCGTCGGGCTGCTGTCCGGTTCGGTGCTGGTGGAGAGCGTGTTCGCGCTGCCCGGCCTCGGCTCGGCCGCGGTGAACGCCACCACGTCCCACGATCTGCCGGTGATCCAGGCCTTCGCGATGTGGTTCACGGTGCTGGTCGTCGCGGTCAACCTGCTCATCGACCTGGCCTACGTCTGGGTCGACCCGCGGGTCCGGATCTCATGAGGACGGTGCTGCGCCGGCCCCTGGCCGCGGCCGGCGCCTGCTGGCTGCTGCTGGTCACCGTCGCCGCCGTGTTCGCCACCTTGATCGCCCCCTACGGCAGCGAGGACACCGATCTGAGCGTCGCGCTGACCGGACCCGGCCGCGCCCACCCGCTCGGCGTCGACCCGCTGGGCCGCGACGAGCTGTCCCGGCTGGTCGTCGGCTCCCGCGTGACGCTGGCCGGCGTGGGCATCGCGCTGGTGGTGTTCGTCGTGGTGGGTGTCGCCGCAGGCCTGGTCGCCGGCTACCTCGGCGGGCGCACCGACCGGGTGCTGACCAGGGTGCTGGACCTGGTGCTGGCCATCCCTGCCGTGCTGGTGCTGCTGGCGGTCCTGTCGTTGGCTCCCAACGACGGGCTGGTGCCGATGCTGGCGTTCGGTGTGCTGTCGGCGCCGGTGCTGGCCCGGGTGGTGCGGGCCGCCTCGTTGCAGGTCCGCGAGGAGCTCTACATCGCCGCCGCCCGCGCGTTCGGCCTGTCCGACGTCCAGATCGTCCTGCGGCACGTGCTGCGCCGGGTCGTCAACCCGACGATCGTGCAGGGCGCGATCTTCGCCGGCACGGCACTGATCGTGCAGACCGGGTTGGCGTTCCTCGGTTTCGGGCCCCGACCGCCCGCGCCCAGTTGGGGCGGTTCGGTGCAGGACGCCTCCGAGGTGATCAACCGCGACCCGTGGCTGCTGTATCCGTGCGGCCTGGTGATCGCGTTGACCGTGCTCGCGTTCGGCCTGGTCGGCGACGGCCTGCGCGACGCCTCCGCCGGTCGCTGGGCGACGGAACGGTACCTGCCGCCCCGGTCGCGGCGTGCCACCGTCGTGGCGGCCGACGCGACGGACTTTCTGCTGTCGGTGCGTGACCTCACGGTGGACGGGCCCGTCGGCCCCTTGATCCAGGACATCAGCTTCGACATCGCGCCGGGCGAGGCGCTGGCGCTGGTCGGCGAATCCGGCTGCGGCAAGTCGATCACCGCGCTGGCCACGCTCGGCGTGCTCCCGGCCGGCCTGCGCCGCGTCACCGGCACGATCACGGTGGACGGCAAGGATGTCACCGACCCGGCGTTGCTGGCCGCGGTGCGCGGCAGGCGGATCGGCTACGTCTGCCAGGAACCGATGACAGCGCTGGACCCGACGTTCACCGTGCACGCCCAACTCGCCGAGGCCGTCCGCCACCACCGCCGGGTCGGCCGGGCCGACGCCGACCAGATCGCGCACACCCTGCTGGCCCAGGTCCGCATCCGCGACCCGCTGGCCGTGGCCGCGCGCTACCCGCACCAGCTCTCCGGTGGCCTGGCCCAGCGGGTCTGCCTCGCGCTGGCGCTGGCCGGTGATCCGGCGTTGCTGGTCGCCGACGAGCCGACCACCGCGCTGGACGTGCGGGTGCAGGCCGAGATCCTCGCCCTGCTGCACACGTTGCGCCGCGACCGCGGCCTGGCCGTCCTGCTGATCACCCACGACTGGGGTGTCGTCGCCGATCAATGTGAGCGCGCGATCGTTCTGTACGCGGGGCAGATCGTCGAGACCGGCCCGGTGGACGATCTCTTCCAGGCGCCGCGCCACCCGTACACGCAGGGCCTGCTGGCCGCCAGCCGCAGCCTGGCCGACCCGGACGCGGCGCCGGCCCGCATCGGTGTCGCGGCACCACCCCTGGTGACCATTCCCGGCGTCGTACCACCGGCCGGCCAGTGGCCCACCGGCTGCCGGTTCTCCGACCGCTGCCCGCACGTCACCCCGGAGTGCCGCGCCGAACCGATCGAACTGCGCCACGACGGGCCCCTCGCGGCCCGCTGCATCCTGCCCGCCGCCCAACCCACCACGGCCCGATGACCGCGCCCGCTCCTCTGGAGGTGGAGAACCTCAGCGTGGTCTACCAGGGTCGGCGGCGCAGCCGGCTGGTGGCCGTGTCCGAGGTGTCCTTCACCTTGTCGCGTGGTGAAACCCTTGCCCTGGTGGGGGAATCCGGATCGGGCAAGTCGACCATCGGCAAGGCGATCGTCGGCCTGGCGCCGGTGTCCGAGGGCACCGTACGGGTGGCGGGCGTGCCGGTGCGCCCTGCCGCGCGGCGCGAGCTGGCCCGCCTGGTCCAGTTGGTGTTCCAGGACCCGTACAGCTCGCTCGACCCGACCAAGACCGTCGGCCACACGATCGCCCAGCCACTGCTGGTGCACGAGCGGTTGTCGGCGGCGCAGTGGGGTCCGCTGGTGCGTGACCTGCTGGTCCGGGTCGGCCTGCCCGCTGACGCCGCCCGGCGGTATCCGGCCGAGTTCTCCGGTGGGCAGCGGCAACGGATCGCGATCGCGCGGGCGTTGATCGTGCGGCCGCAGGTGGTCGTGTGCGACGAGCCGGTGAGCGCGCTCGACCTGTCCGTCCAGGCCCAGATCCTCAACCTGCTCAGCCAGTTGCAGGCCGACCTCGGCCTGTCCTACCTGTTCATCTCGCACGACCTCACCGTGGTCCGCCGCCTGGCCCACCGGGTCGCCGTCCTCCAGGCGGGCCGGTTGGTCGAGTTGGGCCCGGCGACCGACGTCTACCGCGAGCCCCAACACCCGTACACCCGAGCCCTGCTCGACGCGGCACCGATCGCCGACCCGGCCGTCCAACGCGGCCGCAGCCTCACACAGATGATGATCGACGACCGCTAGCGTGATCACGATGAACGGCCGCGCTGTCCTGTTGGTCGGTGGTGTGCTTGCCGGCCCGTTGTTCACGCTCGCCTGGGTGGTCGGCGAGGCGATCACGCCGCGGTACAGCGCGATGCGCAATCTCGTCAGCGAGCTGGCGCTCGGGCGGTTCGGCTGGTTGCCGGAGGCCGGCTTCTACGTGTCGGGTGTGTTGGTGCTCGGACTGGCATTCGGATTGTGGTGGGCATTCCGGCCGGTGCGACTGGTGTGGGCGCCGATCATCATCGGGTTGGTGGGGCTGAGCCTGATCGGCGCCGGCCATTTCCAGGAGGACCCGGCCAACGGCTTTCCGCCGGGGACGCCCGTCATTCCCACCACCCGGACCATGCACGGCGAGCTGCACGACGTCTTCGGCGACGTGATCATCTACGGCCTGCCGATCGCCGCACTGCTGTTCCTGCGGGCCTTTCACACACTCGGCCGACGCGCGTGGCTGGTCTACAGCCTGGTGACCGGACTCGCGACGTTCGTCGTGTCATTCGTGGCGAAACTCGACCCGCGGGACGTCGCGGAGGCCGGACTCCAGCAGCGGATCGGCCTCACCATCGACTTTCTGTGGCTCACCCTGGTGGCGGCCTTCGCGCTCCGAACCGACGGCTGACCTCAGGCAGGCTTCATCCGGTCGGCCAGGCGCAGGATCCCGTCGGCGATCCGCTCCGGGGTTACTTCGACACCGTCAGCCAGATCCACCTGGACCGCTGGTCACGCGGTCGGGTCGTGCTGCTCGGCGACGCGGCCTGGTGCACCGGCCCGGGCGGCAACGCCACCGGCCACGCCATGCTGGGCGGGTACACGCTCGCCGGCGAACTCGCGCTCGCTTCCGGTGACCACGCGGTCGCTTACCGCCGCTACGAGGAACTCCTGCGCCGGCCGGTGGCGAAGTCGCAACGAACCGCATCCGGCGCGGCCCGCTTCCTGACACCGGCCACCGAACGGAAGATCCGCAACCGCGACCGGATGTACCGCATCCTGTCCTCCCGGCCGATGACCGGCCTGTTCACCTGGCTGAGTCGGCGCACGGCGAACACGGGGGCCCTGCGCGACTACCCGGTGCCTGGCCTGATCCAGGTATAGCCTGTCCATGATGGGAATCGAAGCGCTACGGGATCTGGCCGGCACCTGGGCACTGACCGTCGATCTGCCTGGTGCCGAGGACGTGCGCGGGCAGGTCGTCTTCGAGGTGCTGGGGGAGATCCTCGTGCAGCGGATCACCGTGCCGATGCCCGAAGCGCCGGACAGTTGCTCCGTCATCGTCGCGACCGAGGGCGGCGGCTACGTCCAGCACTACTTCGACTCCCGTGGTGTCGCCCGGTTGTACGCCATGACGTTCGACGGTCGCATCTGGACGCTGGAACGCACCACGCCGGACTTCTCCCCACTGGAGTTCAGTCAGCGGTTCGTCGGCACCATCAGCGATGACCGCACCGCCATCAAGGGCGAGTGGCGGACCTCGGACGACGGCCAGCAGTGGCAGCGTGACTTCGGCCTGACCTACACCCGCGTGTCGTAGGGCCGCGCGAGTCGATCGGTCAGGCGGGTGACGCCCGCCGCGTAGTCGGGGTGGTTGTCCAGTGCGCCGGCCAGTTTCATGTGGGTCAGGGCTTCCCGGTACCGGTGCCGCCGTTCCAGGGTGCGGCCCAACAGGAAATGGGCGTAGTCGTCGGTGGGCCGCTCGTCGGTGAGGCGCTCCAACAGGTGTTGTGCCCGGCCCAGTTGGGCCGATGCGAAATACGCGCGAGCCAGCAGCGGGCGCACGGCAGGCTGGTCGGCCATCGGCTCCAACAAGGCGACCGCGCCCAGCGGGTTGCGGGCGGCCACGAGGTCCTCGGCCCGGCGGAAGTCCTCGGCCGGGTCGCCGGTCGGCACGATGCGCGGCGGTTCGGTCGACGGCACCGAGCAGGCCGTACCGCCGGGTGCCTGGTCCGCCGGCGACAGTCCGCCGTTCAGGAAGTCCAATAGCACAGCGGGTTCCTGGGCTCCGGCGACCGCCCGCCCGTCGATCACGAAGGTGGGCACGGCGCGGACACCGATGGTCAGGCCGCGCATCAGCTCCTCGCGGACGTGCCGGAACAGGTTCGGGTCGTCGATCAGGTCGCCCGCGTCGGGTAGGCCGACCTCGGCGGCGAGCCGGTCGAGTTCCGCCCGGTCGGCCAGGTCGACGCCCTCGGCGAAATGGGCGACGAACAGCCGGCGGGCCAGGCGGTTCTGCAGTGCGGCACCGCCCTGCTCGTAGCCGGCGGCCAGCAGCCGGTGCGCGTCGAAGGTGTTGGCGCGCCACGTGGGGCGGTAGGGGAGATCCAGTTCCGCCAGATGGTCCGCGTGGTCGGCGAGGACCGTGCTGGCGGGTCCGACCAGGCGCTCGGAGGGCCGGCGCGCGGCCGGGTTGAGCTGGAACGGCCGCCAGACCACCTCGGCCTCGCCCTGCCACAGCGACAGCGCCCGGTCCAGCCGCACCGAGCCCAGGAAACACCACGGGCAGGTCAGATCGGCCCAGACATCCAGCAGCACCGCAGGCTCATCTCGTTCGGTCCTCGACAACTGTAGTTTAGGCGACAAGTGTCGAGGACTGTAGAGTGAGCTGGTGCGTAGCACCGATCCACGGGTGATCCGGACCCGGTCCGCGCTGCGCCAGGCGCTGCTGGGCCTGGTCCGCGAGCGGGAGTTGACCGAGGTCACGATGGGCGACGTGGCCGAGCGGGCCATGGTCAACCGCGCCACGATCTACCTGCACTACCGCGACCGCGACACACTCCTGGTCGACGCCATGGAGGACGCCGTGGGCGGGATCGTCGCCGACGTGGCCCGATGTGTCGCCGACGCGACCCAGGGGCCGCCGACCGACGCCGTGCCCGGCCACCTGATCCGGCTGTTCAGCCACGTCGGCGACAACCGGGCGCTGTACGCCCGGCTGCTCGGCCCGGACGGCAGCGCCGGGTTCGCCGCCCGCCTGCGGGAGCTGTGCACCGAGGCGTGGCGGATCGACCTGCCCGGCCGCACGGTCGCGGGCGAGTTCCTCGCCGGCGCCCTGGTAGGCGTGGTCGTCGGCTGGGTGAGCCGCCCGGACCCGTGCCCCGCGCAGGAGATCGCCGACGAGTTCTGGCAGCTGGCCGCCCGGTGCTACCTGTGATCACACAGGGATTCGGCGGACCAGCAGGGTGCGCTCGAACGACTGGGCCACCCGCTCGTCCTGGAGCACCACCTGGTGCTGGAGGGTGACGATGCCGAGTTCGGGGCGGCTCTCGCTGGGCCTCGTCGATGCCACCGTGCTGTGCACCTGGATGGTGTCCTGGGGGCGCACCGGCGACATGAACCGCACGTTGTTGATGCCCAGGGCGGCGACGACCGAGCCGTAGCCCAGCTCGTCGGTCAGGCCCATGGCGTAGGACATGATCATCGGGCCGGGCACGACGCGACCGCCGAACAGTTGCTCCCGCGCGAAGATCTCGTCGGTGAACACCGGGTCCACGATCCCCGTGAGCGACGTGAACAGCACGGCGTCGGCCTCGGTGATGGTGCGCCGCCGGGACACGAACTCCTCGTCGCCCGCCTTCTCGAACTCCTCGAAGAACACAACGCCTCCACTCACGCGTTCACGGGTGTGCTGGCCACGCCGTCCGGCGTCGGCCTGCCGTTCTCGGCGGTCCGGCGCCGCACCAGCATCCGGAAGACTCCGCTGACCAGGACGTTGTCCTCGTCGTCCAGCACGCTCACGTCACTGGCGATCACCCCGGACGTCTCGTCGCGGGGCTGCGCCTCCTTGACGACGCTGACCACGCGGATGGTGTCACCGATGAACGTCGGCCGCAGGAACCGCAACCGGTCGATGCCGTAGAACGCCATCACCGTCTCGGTGTCCAGCGGGGCGAGTCCGGTCAGGATGGCCAACACCAGCATGCCGTGGGCGATCCGCTGGCCGAACGGGCCGCGCCCGGCATAGGCGGCGTCGGTGTGCAGCGGGTGCCAGTCACCGGACAGGCCGGCGAATCCGACGATGTCGGCCTCGGTGACCGTGCGGGCCCTGGTCTCCATGCGGTTGCCGACCTCGTTGTCCTCGAAGTAGCCGCGGATCATGCGGGCCTCCTTGCCAGTGCGGACGCGAACGTGACCGCGTCGATCTCGGGCAGCCGGGTGATCGTGTCGAAGACCTCGTCCGCCCACGGCCCGCCTGCGCAGTCGAGGAACTTGGCGCGCTGCACCGAACGAGGCAGCCGCCGCTCGTGCCAGCCGATGGTCGTGTCGACACGGTGGTGCACCGTCTCGCCGCCCCGGGTGTGCACGGTGACGTCGGCACCGAACTCGCGCTGCTGCGCGGCAGCAGGGTCGACCGACCACTCGATAGCGCCGGCCAATCGGGTCAGCGCCGGGTCGGCGCGCAGCGTGGGAAAGTCCAGCCGCAGCGGGAACTCGCCGGTGGCCAGCGCGCGGGCGACGCAGAACTGGAGGCTGAACCGCGCTTCCGACTCGGTGGCCGGTTCCGGGTAGCGGAGGATCTCGTGCGAGATGCGGTTCGTGGCCACCTCGATCGACGTCACTTCGCCCGGATCGACCTTTGTGGACAGTTCGAGGGCTGCTTCGACGGCGCCGATGGCCTCACCGCAGCAGGCGTAGGGCTTCACGCCGAGGTGGTAGCCGACGCCGACGTGCTCGCCCAGCGTCGACAGCGGCTCCGGGTCGGCGTGCTCGGCGAACACGTCGAGGAAGCCCAGCGGCCTGCCCAGCGCGTCCGGATCGCCCTGCACACCGGCGGCAGCGAGCCGGGCCGCCAGCATGCCGCCGGCCGCGGCCAGCCCGGCGTGCACCGGCTTGACCTCCGAACCCAGGTTCACCCGCAGCCCGCCCGCCATGGACGCGGCCAGCGCCAGCGCGTGACAGGTCTGGTCGGCGGTCAGGCCCAGCAGCCGGGCGGACGCGACGGCGGCGGCCAGCGTGCCGACCGTGCCCGTGGTGTGCCAGCCGGCCAGATAGTGCTGGCGGCCCAGGGCATCGGCCAGCCGGGCCGACGCCTCCAGGCCGATCGTGTAGGCCGCCAGCAGATCCGCGCCCGACGCGTCCAGGTCGGCGGTGAGCAGGACCGGTAGCAGCACGCACGTCGGGTGCATGGTCGCGGGGTGCAGCGAGTCGTCGAAGTCCAGCGCGTGCACGGCGACACCGGCCCAGAACGTGGGGTCCGCCGACGTGGCCTCCACGGCCCGGTACACGGGCGTGTCGTAGCCGGCCAGCAGGCAGGCCGCGCCGTCCACGATCGCGTCCAGCGCGCGGGCCACCAGGTCGGCGGGCAGTGCGTCGGCCGGCGTGTGGACGGTGAACTCGGCGACCCGAGCGGTGATCCCGTTCACCGCACCGCCCCCTCGACCGAGGCCAGCACGTGCTCGGTGTGCTCGCCCAGCATGGGCGCCGGTGCGCTGCCGTTCGCCGTGGTGCCGTCGATCATCAGCGGGATCACCGCTGCCTTGCCGTGGGCCGACTCCTGCCACAGCCCGGTGGCGGCCAGTTCCGGGTCGGCCGCCAGTTCGGCGACGTCCCGGATCGGCGAGCACGGCACACCCGTCCGGGTCAGCCGGCCGGCCAGTTCCTCGGTGGTCATGGCGCGGGTGACGGTCTCGATGCGCTCGTGCAACTCGCCGCGCGCCGCGACCCGCCTGCCGTTGTCGGCGTACCGGGGATCCTCGGCCAGCGCCGGGTCGTCGATCGCCGTGCAGAACGCCTGCCACAGCGCGGGACCGGTGACGCCGACCATGACCAGACCGTCGCTCGCGGCGATCGCCTCGTAGGGCGCCGTGTTGTGCTGTGCCGTGCCGATGCGCGCCGGCACCACGCCGGCCAGCTCGACCGAAGCCAGGTGGTGCATCAGGAAGCCGACCGCCGTGCCGAACAGCGTCGTGGACACGTCGGCGCCCTGCCGGCCCCGTTGCCGGTCCAGCAGCGCGGCCAGCACGCCCAGCGCCGCCCACATACCGGTGCCGAAGTCGACCAGCCCGGTGCCTACCCGGGCCGGTGGCTGGTCCGGGTAACCGGTGAGGTCCATCAGGCCCGTGTACGCCTGGATCACCGCGTCGAACCCGGGCGCGCCCGCCCGAGTGCCGGACGCGCCGAACGCCGAGATGCGTGCCCTGACCAGATCCGGGTTCCGCGCGGCCAACGCCTCGGCGGTCAGGCCGAGTTTCTCCAGGCTGCCCGGCCGGACGCTGTCCACCAGCACGTCGGCTGTGCCGATCATGGCCAGGAACGCGGCCCGGCCGGCGTCGGTCTTGAGGTCGACGCACACCGACTGCTTGCCCCGGTTCAGCGCGGCGAACGTGGTCGACACGCCGTCGTCGGTGAACGGTGGCCACCGGCGCACCACGTCACCGGTGTCCGGCGGCTCGACCTTCCACACCGTGGCGCCCAGATCGCGCAGGATCAGCGTGCAGAACGGGCCGGCCACGTTGGACGTCAGGTCGACCACGGTCACGCCGCTCAGGATGTCCAGCATGCCGCCACCTCGATCAGCGCGTACTCGTTGGCGGTGATGGCCTCCGGCGACACGCCGAAATGCGGCGGGTACAGCAGGGCCCAGTCGAGGGTGCCCGCATAGCGGGTCAACTGCTTGGCCACGTCGTCGGTGGTGCCGTGGACGGCCCGGTCGGCGGTCAACGGCCCGGCCGCAGCGGTGACCCCGGCGACGTCGCCCTGGGCGAACGCGGCCCTGGCCGCCGCCCGTTCCTCGGTGAACTCGCCACCGGGGAACAGCGCGTCGTAACCCTTGACCGTGGAGTAGAAACCGACCTGCGCGGCGGCCGCGTCGCGGGCGGCGACGGCGTCGTCGGACGCGGCGGCGATGATCTGCGAGCTGACGACGAAGCCGTCCAGCGAACCCCGCGCGGCGGCCAGCCTGGGCCGGGCGTGGTCGCGGAGGTAGTCGACGGACGCGATGGGGTGACCGACGAACCCGTCGCCGTGGGTGCCGGCCGCCTGCACCATCGCCGGCCCGACACCGGCGGCCATCACCGGCACCTCGGTCGGTCCGGTGACGTGGTCGAAGTGGGCCATGACGACCCGGTCGAACCGGCCGTCGAACCGGAACGGTCCGCGCTCGTGCCGCAGCAGTTCGCGGACCAGCCCGATGCGTTCGCCCAGCCGGGGCGCCGGGTGGTCCAGCTCGACGCCGTACCAGTCCTGGTTCATCCGCCGGGTGCTGGTGCCGACGCCGAACACGAACCGGCCCTCGGCCACCCGCTGGATGTCGGCCACGGCGGCGGCCGTGGCCAGGGGAGCGCGGGCGAACAACGGCGTCACGCTGGTGCCGACGAGCGTGCGTTCGGTGGCCGCGGCGAACGCGGCGGCCCGGGCGAGGCTGCCGCGGTTGTAGTAGTCGATGGTCCAGATCGAGTGGACGCCCGCCCGGTCGGCTGCCTTGGCGACCTTGACCGCGACCGCGGGGTCCTCGTCGATCACCACCAGACCGACGCGCATCGCCGGGTCACCCCCTGCCGTTGATGTGCCGGATCGCCGGGCCGGTGTACGGGCCGTCGGCGATGCGCAGCGTGGGCGGGGCGGTCAACTCCTCGACGCAGTGGGCGATGATGCCGGGCAGGAACGAGATCGCCGCGATACCGGGCATCTCCACCGGTCGGAAACCCAGCTCCGCCAGCACACAGCCGAGCATGCCGTCCACATTGATCGGTAGCTTCCGGTTCGTGCGGCGCAGGTAGGCGGCACGGACGGCCGCGTAGTACGCGGAGAGTTCGGTCCACAAACCGTTCGCCTCGGCCACGTCGCGCAGCGCCTCGGCGCGCGGGTCGCCTTCCGGGTGCAGCGGGTGGCCGAGCCCTGGCATCCGCTCGCGGCGGTCGGCGATGCCACCGGCCAACCGCTCCGCCGCGGTCTCGACGTCCACACCGGACTCGACGAGTTCGCGCATACTCACGATCAGCTCGGCGCTGTGCTGTGGTGACACGGTGATCGAGCCGACGGTGAGGATGCCCGCCGCGAGACCGGGAATCACGGTCGGCGGGGACGCCGACGCGACCACCCGTGCGGCGACCGTGGTGGGCGCGTAGAAGCCGTGCTCCAGGATGGCGCACAGCGCTGCATCCATGACGCGATGCTGGGCCGGCGTGGGCAGTTCGCCGCGCACGGTCAGGAACGTGGCCTCGGCGAAGGACAACCGGTCGATCACCTCGGTGATCGGGTAGCCGCGGACATTGATCACGCCGTGCCCGACCTCGCCGACCGCTGTGGTCCATTCGTCTTTCGGCAACCGCACCACCCACTTCACCAGCAGGAACGTGGTCGAAAAGGACGGTACCCCGTATCCCGGTCGCGGGTCAACCGATCAGTCGATGTTCGACTAGTCGGTTGATTTAGCTTAGGCTCCCGGCGTGGGCGTACTCGATCGATTTCGGCTGGACGGCAAGGTCGCCGTCGTGACAGGCGCGTCGTCCGGACTCGGCGTCGCGTTCGCCGTGGCGCTGGCCGAGGCGGGTGCGGACGTGGTGCTCGGCGCCCGGCGTGTCGACCGGCTGGGGGAGACGGCCGACCTCGTCGCCGCCACCGGCAGGCATGCCGTCGCGGTGGCCACCGACGTGACGAAACCCGAGGACTGCCAGGCACTCGTGGCCGCCGCGACGGCCGAGTTCGGCCGGGTCGACATCCTGGTGAACAACGCGGGCGTGGCCAGCGCGGTGCCGGCCAGCCGGGAGACGCCGGACCAGTTCCGGGCCGTCATCGACGTGAACCTGTTCGGCTGCTACTGGATGGCGCAGGCGTGTGCCGCCGTGATGCGGCCGGGCAGCTCGATCGTCAACGTCAGCAGCGTTCTCGGCCTGACCACGGCCGAACTGCCGCATGCCGCCTACACGTCCAGCAAGGCGGCGCTCATCGGTCTCACCCGCGACCTGGCGGCGCAATGGACCGGCCGCAAGGGCATCCGGGTCAACGCGTTGGCGCCGGGCTTCTTCGCGTCGGAGATGACGGCGCAGTACGCCGAGGGCTACCTGGAGTCGCGGCTGCCCAGGATCCCGGTCGGCAGGCTGGGCGACGCCGAGGAACTGGCTGCCGCACTGGTGTTCCTGGCCGGCCCGGCCGGTTCCTACGTGACCGGCCAGACGGTCGTCGTGGACGGTGGTCTGACGATCACCTGAGCGGAACATTTGTCCAAGACCTGGCCGAACGCCGTGGTCACGCTGGACGGCATGTCGAAGTTTCCATACGGCGTCGACGCGGCGCCCGTCCCCGCGCTGCTCGGTGCCGCCGGAGTGGCCTGTCTGGCCGCCGCCCGGGGGCGGATCGCGCTCACCGCGTCGGGGGCGATCCTGCTCGCGCACGCCGGCGTGTATCTGCACACCACATTGCGCGGCAAACTGCGCATCTGGGAGCGGGAACTGGACAGGGTCGGCCTGAACGGTGACGAGCAGCTGCTGGACCTGGGCTGCGGCCGCGGCGTGGTGCTGATCGAGGCGGCCAGGCGGCTACCGTCGGGACATGCGGTCGGTGTGGATCTGTGGACCGCCGACCAGAGCGGCAACCGCCCCGAGGCCACGCTCGCCAACGCCGCCGCGGCCGGGGTCGCCGACCGGGTGGAGGTGCGTACGGCCGACATGACCGAGTTGCCGTTCGCGGATGGGTCCTTCGACGTGGTGACGGCCGCGATGGCGATCCACAACATCGGATCGGCCGAGGGCCGGTACCGCGCGGTGGACGAGGCCATGCGGGTGCTGCGCCCGAGCGGTCAGTTGATCATCGCCGACATCTCGCCCATGGCCAGGAGATATGCAGCCCACCTCGGCCACGGCACGCTGCGCCCACTCGGTCCCGGGTACTGGTACGGCAGTCCGCTGCTCAGTGTCACGCTGCTGCGCGCGGTCAAACCAGATTGACGAGTGCCTCCGGGTAGAGGATTGCCTTGCCGTCGATGACGTCCTTGATGGGCAGCCAGAGGACTCTGCTGCCACTGTCCAGGACCGTGCCGAGGTCATCACGATCGTAGAAGGCCGGGTCCGCGACGGTCGCGGTGTGCAGGAAGACGATTTCGTGCCCCGGCGCATCCTGGTACTGAAAGATGTTCTCCACGACCTGGAGCAGCCTGACCTCTTCCAGTTCGACAGCCAGTTCCTCCCGCAGCTCGCGATGGAGTGCGAACTCTGCGGTCTCCCCGAACTCGATTCCTCCGCCGAGGGGGCGATAGAATGTCTGCTGCTTCACCGGATCCCGGCCTTCGAACACGAGCAGGTCTTCGTCGCGGCGGATCACTGCCAGTGCGATTGGGCGGATCGTAGGTCGCGTCACCACGGCCTCACCTTAGTGTTTGGCTTGGTTCCGTGGTTCCCGGCGGGGTTGGGGTTCGCTCGCCCGCTCCCTCTTGTGGAGTGTTTGATGCCGGGACGGTGCTGTCAAGCCCGCCTTCGGCGCCGCTTCGCGGTGGCCTTCGGCCAGTCTGGACAGCACCGTCCCGGCATCAAGGAGGCTGAGTGTTGGGAGCGGGGGAGAATGAAGCGCTGCTCACACCGGGGTCTTGGGCGAAACCGGCGGCCGGCAACGCAACCGGCACCGGGACCCAACCGGGCCGATCCATTCCTCCCCGCTGCTCCCTCGTCCTCAGCCGCACTTGCGTCGGGACGGGCCTGTCCAGCCTGGCCGAAGGCCATCGCGAAGCGACGCGACGAAGGAGCGGGCTTGACAGGCACTGCCCGACGCGAACACTCAAAGGCGAGGGAGCGGCGGGCGAACCAAGCCCAACCCTACGGTCGAAACCCCAACCGCCCCGTCCACACTAATAACCAGCAAGATGCGGCAACGTAAGGCTCAACGCCGGCACCAACGCGACCACGATCAAACCGACCAGGATCATCACCCAGTACGGCGCCAGCCGTCTCGCAGTATCGCCCACCGCAGCCGCACACGTGGAGCAAGCAGCATAGAGACCAACGCCGATCGGCGGCGCGAACGTACCCAGCCCCATGGTGATGACGAACAGCACCGCGTACTGCAACGGCGGAATCCCCAGCGCCGTCGCCGCGGGCAACAGGATCGGGCCGAGCATCAGCACGGCCGGCAGACCCTCCAACAAGGTGCCGAAGATCGGCAGCACGATGAACGTGGCCAGGATGAACAGGTAGCGGTTGCCGATCGACGCCGCCAGGTGCTCGACGTCGTCGGCGATGCCCGACACCGAGACGGTCCA
Organism: Pseudonocardiaceae bacterium; assembly: GCA_036273855.1. GTDB lineage: Bacteria > Actinomycetota > Actinomycetes > Mycobacteriales > Pseudonocardiaceae > DATEPR01. The sequence continues at coordinate 30,696 of DASUGU010000101.1, read as the reverse complement.
GGCGAAGTTGCTGGCGGCGCTGACGATCAGCAGCACCATGCCCACCGTCACCGCGGTCTCCACGCCGGACGTCCACAGCGCGCGGCGGGACAGGTTGCGGAGCAGGGCACTGATCACGATCGCGGCCAGCACCGCCACAGCTGAGATCTCGGTCGGTGACGCGATGCCCGCGACGATGCCGATGATCAGGATCAGCGGCACGACGAGCGCCGGCAGCGCTCGCACGGCGGTCCGGACCGGATGACGTAACCGCTCGGTCGAACCGGCCTGCTCGCCTCTGCGTCTGGCCAGCCTGGCCCGCACCAGGATCAGCGACATCAGCAACACCGCGATCAGCGCGGCCGGGATGATGCCGGCGGCGAACAGTCCGGCGACGGACAGCGAGGTGATCGAGGCCAGTACCAACATGATCGTGCTGGGTGGTACCGACTCGCCCATGACGGCGGACGCGGACAGCAGCGCCGCGGTCTCGCCCGGTGGGTAGCCTGCCTTGCGCATCGGGCCCTGCAACGCCGAGCCGACGGCGGCGACATCCGCGATCTTGGAGCCGGACAGCCCGGAGAACAGGTACATCGTGACGACAACGACGTGTTGCAGCGAGCCGGGAACGCGGCGCAGCAACGCATGCGTGAACTCGGCCAGCCGGGTGGACAGGCCGGCGTGGGTCATCAGGGCGCCCGCCAGGATGAAGAACGGGATCGCCACGAGGACGAAGTGCGTCGCGTTCTGGCCCATGTTGATCGCACCCGTGTCGGCGGGCGCGTTGGCCGTGTAGAACAGATACAGCTCGCCGCTGGCTGCCAGGACGAACGCGATCGGCACGCCGCAGACCAGCAGCACCACGATCGACGCGATGGTGAACGTGACCAGGCCGCTCGTGGTGAATGCGGCGGCGGTCAGCACCAGGGCGGCCTCGATCAGCGCGATGACGGCGAACATGCTCAGCGCGGTGACGATGTCTCGGCCGGACCGCAGCACGATGCGTTCCAGCGCGAACAGGGCGAGCAGCACCATGCCCGCGGTGAATACCGCGTCGAACCACGTCTGGCTGATGCCCAGCACCGGTGTCCTGGTGCCGGCCTGTGCGGACAGTAGCGGCCACGAGATGACGGCCAGCAGGATGCCGACCGAGCACACCACGGTGTCGGAGAACGTGTCCAGCGGTTCGTGCCAGCGCTCCGGTGCCACTCGCTTGAGGACCTGGAGCGCGATGTGCTTGCGTTCACGGAAGGCGAGTGCGCCGCCGACGAAACTGAGCACCCCGATGCCCAGCGACGTGATCTCGCTTTCCCACACCAGCGAGAAACCGAACAGGTTGCGGGTGATCACGTTGCCGATCACCACGAGGAACAGCACGGCGAGGGTGACCACGAGCAGCACGTTGACGCCCTTGGCCAACCACTGCACGGGCAGCCAGTGACCCTGCTCGGCGTCCACCCAGCGGCGCCGTATCGGTGGCACGGCGATGTCCGTCGGTACGGTTTCCGGTAGTGACGTCACGACAGATCACTCCCCGTGGCGCGCTGTGTCGCCGATCACGTGGAGCCTAGGTCCCGTGTCGACATTTCGTCAACCTTACGTTCGGGTTTCTAATTGGCGGTGGACAATCGCCGGGTGTCAGGTGGACAGTTCGCGGAACTCCGGTGGGAACACGTCCTCGACGGTCACCAGCCGATCGGTCAGCCCCTCCCGGTGCAGATAGCCGAACAGCGTGCCGAGCATGGCCTCCTGACCGGCGACCCCGTACGGCACGGGATCGGTCGCGGCGAGCCGCGCGGTCGGCACGCCGTGCCGCCGGTAGTCGTCCAACTGCCTGGTGAACGCGGCCAGCGCCCGGCGTTTCGCCTCGACGAACGCGACGAAGATGTTCATCGGCAGCCAGGGATGTCGGTCCACCAGTTCCCGCCGGACCACGACGCAGTGGTTCACCGGCACGAAGCCGAACCGCTGCACGTACCGCGCGTACTCGGCGTCGGTGTCCTCGTACAGCGGCCGCACGCCCGGTGCGGATCCGATGTCGGTGCGCTGCCGGTCCACCACGTTCCACGGTGTCGTGCGATAGGCCATCGCGTCCAGCTTGCCGGCCAGCAGTTCGGCGCCCAGGTCACCGTCGTCGTCCAGGACGGTCAGGTCGATCCCGGCAGGCGGCTGGAAACCGGTGGCCTTGCCGTGACTGCGCCGCCGGGAGCGTTCCATCACCCAGTGGACGTCGGTCGGCGCGACGCCGTACAGATCCTGCAACGTGCCGCGCAGCCACACCGACGCGGTCTGCTGGTACTCGACCAGCCCGATCCGCTTGCCGGCCAGGTCGGCCGGCTGCTCGATCCCCGCGTCGGTCCGCACTCGCAGCCGGGTGTGGAAGAACTCGGTCGTGGTGAACACCGGCAGCGGCACCCACGAGTCGTCGCCCTTGGCCCGCTGGATCGCCAGTCCGGACAGGGACAGTTCGGACACGTCGAACTCGCGGTACCGCAACTGCCGCCAGAACATCTCGCTCGGGTGCATCGGGCTGGCGACCACCTCGGTCCCGCGCGGCGCGATGACGCCGTCGAGGATCGGCCTGTTGTAGGCGTTGTCGGACAGCGCGGCACTCAGTCGCAGCACGCTCATGCCGCCCTCCCGACCGCCGCGTTGCGGCCGGCGATCTCGCCGAACACCAGCGCCTCGGCCACGTTGCCCGAACCCGGATACAGCGCACCCCACACCGAACCCAGCTCGCCCGCCGAGTACAGCCCGGGTATCGGCTCACCGACCGCGTCCAGGACCCTGGCCTCGGTGTCCCGGCGCGGCCCACCCTGCGTGTTGAGCAGGCTCGGCCACACCCGCACCGCGTAGTACGGCGGGGTGCCGACGTCGGCCAGGCGTGCTGCCGGCCGGCCGAACTCGTCCCGGCCCGCCGCCACGCCCTCGCGGAACCGCCGATGTGTCCGCTCCAGTGCGGCGGCCGGCAGTTCGAGCCGGTCGGCGAGCTCGCGGATCGAGCCCGCCGTGGTGATCCAGCCGCGCTCCACCTCGGCGCCGTTGTCCTGGCTCCAGTCGAAATGGCGGTTCTCGCCGACCGACGGGTTGAACACGCGGCCGGCCAGCCGGGTGGTCTCGTCGAAGATCACGCAACCGGGAATCCGGTCGTACTGGCCGGTCCTCGGGTTGCGCACGCCCAGCAGGTTCAGCACGGCGTGGTTCTCCACCGCGGTCTCGTCGCAGAACCGGTTGCCGGTGCGGTCCACCATGAAGTAACCGTGGGCCGGCATCTGCGCGTAGAACGCCGACACGTGGCCGGCGAAGCGGTAGCCGAAGGTGCACGACACCGACGTCATGTGCCACATCCCGGCACCCACCCTGGCCGCCATCCGGATGCCGTCGCCGGTGGCCCGGCCGGGTGGCGACAGCGCACCCACGTCGGCGCCCAGGTAGTCGCGTTTGAGCGCGTCGTCGTGCCCGAAACCACCGCACGCCAACACGACGCCACCGCGGGCCGTCACCACGGACACCTCACCGCGCTCGTCGGTCAACTCGACGCCGGTGACGCGCTCGGTGACCGGATCGCGCAGCAATCGCGTGCCGCGCTGGCCCAGTGCCACCTCGATCGGCTTGCCCGCGATGGTGGCCGCCAGCAGCTCCCACAGCGCCTCGCCACCGCCCTGACCAGGCTCACCGGCTACCCGGATCCGCTCGCCGAGGCCGGCCGAACCCTCGATACCGGGATAGGCGCTGTCGTCCCGGCGGGCCGGGAACGGCGCCGGTGGCAGCCGGAAGTCGGAGAACGTGGCGCCCAGCGCGGTCAGCTTGTCCCGCAGCCGGGTCTCGCCGTGGGCCAGGGTGCGCATCATGTCCAGCGGAGTCGTACCACCCGACAGTGCCGCGTAGTGGGTGGCGGCCAGGTCCGGGTCCCTGGGCGGGCGCAGCGTGCCGCCCGCCTCGTGGGTGCTGCCGCCGCCGGTGGCCATCTTGTCCACCAGCAGGACCGAGGCCCCCGCGTCACACGCGGACAGCGCCGCCATCGCACCCGCGCCGCCGTAACCGAGCACGACGACGTCCACTGCTGAATCCGGCATGTCTCTCCTCGCGTCAGGCGCGCAGCAGCGCGGCGAGCGTGTCGGCGGACGCGGCCGACTCGAGCGTGGTCACCTCGTGCACCACGGCCTTCCGCTCGTCGGGGGTCAGCGCGGTCGCCGTGAAGTCCTCGAACTTGGCCACGATCCGGTCGAAGTCCGGCGCGTGGTCACGGGATGCGATGGCCCGCGCGGACAGTTCCCGCCCGTCCGTGGTGTGCACGGTGACGGCGGCGTCGAACGCACCGGGATACGCCCGGTCGGCCTGCTCGTCCACGTACAGCTCGACGCGGCGCGCCAGGTCCACGACGGTCCGGTCGTGCAGTCCGCCTGCCTTGAGCAGGTCGTGGTACGTGGTGAAGTCGTTGCGGCCCTTGACCATCGCCAGCGCGACCGCCACCTGGTTGCTGAACTGGGCCGTGATCGCGTCGATCGGCCCGTCGTCCAGCGCGGTCACGCCGTGCACGAAGGCACCCTTGTCCGCGCCGACCCGGATGGTGGCCACGTCGGCCGCGGTGATCCCGGTCGCCGCCACGATGTCCAGCAGCGCGTCGATCTCCGGGATGATCCGCCCGGCACAGCAGTACGGCTTGACCAGCACGTTGAGCAGTTGCCAGTCCTCGCCGAGGCCGTCGGTCAGCCACGTCGGGTCGGGTCGCGGCGAGAACGAGTGCAGGAAGCCGCGCTTGCCGCCCAGCACCTGGCGCGGACCGGTCAGCCCACGCTCGGCCAGCAGGGCGCCGCGCACGCCACCCGCGGCGCCGAGCCCGCCGTGCAGCCGCTTCACGTCACCGCCGCTGTGGGTGAACTCGGTGGTGCCCGACGCGTGGCTGCCCGCGATGCCCAGTGCGGACAGCGCCTGGTCCCGGTTCAGCCGCAGCAGCCGCGCAGCGGCGACCGCGCCGCCGAACACGCCGTGCGCGCACGTCTCGTGGAACCCGCGCTCGTACAGCATGCTCGGCATGGTGGCGCGGGCCAGGCGCACCACCGTCTCGGCACCGGCGACGAACGCGACCAGCATCTCCTCGCCGGTGCTGCCCCTCGCCTCGGCCAGCGCCAGCGCGGGCGGGGTGACGACGCAGCCGGGATGCGCGGACGCGGTGGGGCAGTAGTCGTCCGCCTCGAACGCGTGCCCCGCCGTCCCGTTGATCAGTGCGGCCGCCTCGGGGTGCAGCCGGGCGGACGTGCCGACCACCGTGCACGGGCCGGGCTTCGCTGTGTCCAGCACGTAGTCGCGGACCTGGGCCACCCACGGCAGGTCGCGGCACGCCAACTGGATGCCGAACTGGTCGAGCAGCAGTCCCTTGGCGTGCCGCAGCACGGCGTCCGGGATGTCGGCGATGGTCAGCCCGGACGCGAAGTCGAGCAGGGCCTCTTCACAGGTGCGGTCGGTCACTGTGCTCCCTTCACACCGTCGCCGCGACCGGTGCGGTCGCGTGTCGGGCCGCGCTCGCGCCCGCCCGGCGGCCGAACGTGGCGCCCGCAGCCAGCCCGGCGCCGCCGGGGTAGTTGCCGAAGAACAGCCCGCCGACGGTCTCACCCGCCGCGAACATGCCCGGGATCGGCTCGTCGCGGAAGTCCAGCACGGCACCGTCCGGGTTGATCCGCACGCCGCCGTAGGTGAACGTGATGCCGCAACGCACCACGTAGGCCCGGTAGGGCGCGGTGTCCAGGGGCCGCGACCAGTTGGTCTTCTCCACCGCCAGTCCGTTGGTGCGCAGGCCGTCCAGCCGGGTCGGGTCGAACGTGCCCTCGCCGGTGGCCGCGTTGTACTCGGCCACCGTCGTCAGCAGCCGGTCCCGGTCGAAGCCGGTGCCGGCCAGGCGGTCTGCGAGCCGGTCGGCCACCGTGGCCAGGTCGTCGGCCTCCACCGGATCGCCGGGCCAGATCGTGTACTGCGGCGCGAGCAGCTCGATGCCCTTGGCGTCGAACAGTTCGATCGCCAGCCCGCGCGGTTGCGCCAGGATCGAGCGGCCGAACTTGGCGTAGGTGTAGTGGTGGAAGTTCTCGGCCTCGTCCAGGAAGCGGTGACCGGCCAGGTTGGTCATGATGCCGTGCTGGTAGGACAGCCGGGACGTGTAGTCGGCGACGCCGGGCGTGCTGAACGACGGCGCGTCCACGTCCACGATGGTCGCGTGGCAGGCCGACCAGTCACCGTGGGGCTGGGCGCCGACCGCGATGGCCGCCTCGGTCAGCGTGCCCGTGTTGTACGGCACGCCCCGGACCAGCACGCCGCTCCACTCCGGACCGAGGTAGCTCACCCGCATCCGCGTGTTGGCCTCGTAACCGCCGCTGGCCACGACCAGCGACCGGCAGGTGATCCGGTCCGGCCCGTCGGCACCCCGCACGCCGACCGCCTCGACCGCACCGGACGCGTCCAGGTCGATCCGGTGCACCTCGGTGTCGTACACGACCCGGACGCCCGCCTTCTGACACGCGGTGAACAGTGCCGCCGACAGCCCGGCACCCTGGCCGTCGACCCGCAGCACCGAACCGCGCGGGATCGAGATGAGGTTGGTCTCCGGGTTGGTGGACGTGCCGAGTGCCCGGTTGAACCGGAACGGCACGCCGTGCTCCTTGAGCCACAACACGGTCGGCCAGGACTGCGCGACCAGCGTCGCCGTCAGCACCGGGTCGGCCCGGCCGTGCGACAGCACGTCCAGGTCGGTGGCGTAGTCGTCCTCGGTGTAGGGGAGTACCTCGACGCCGGCCTCGGCCGTCACCTCACCGGTGACCCGGCCCAGTCCCGCCGGGTCACCGAAGGCGCACCGCATGAGACCACCGGTCAGCCGGGTGTTGCCGCCACGGAACCGTTCCGGCGCCTTCTCCACCACCAGCACGTCGGCGCCGTGCTCGGCGGCGGACAGTGCCGCCGAGAGGGCCGCGTTGCCCGCGCCCGCCACCACCACATCGGTCATCTCGTCCATCCTCCGGTCGGGGGCTGGTCAGCCGCGCAGGCTGGACAGCAGGCTGCCGTACTGGGACTGGATCTCGGAGTAGATCGGCTGGACCGCGGTGATCCACTTCTGCCGTTCGGCCTGGGGCAGGGTGACCACTTTGACGCCCTGGGCCTTCATCTGGGTCAGTTCCTGCGCCTCGGCGGCCTGCACCGCCTTGACCTCGTCGACTGCCGCGTCACGGGCGGCGGTCTTCATCATGGTCTGCAGGTCGGCCGGCAGTTTGTCGAAGAACGACTGGTTGATCAGCACCAGCGAGCCCTGCCAGAGCAGGTCGAGCTGGGTGAGGTTCTTCGCCACTTCCTGGAACTTGCCGGCGAAGGCCACCGGGATCGGGTCGGGCACCGCCTCGACGGCACCGTTCTGCAGCAGCGTGTAGACCTCGGTGATGTCCGCGGTGGTCGGCTGGGCGCCCGCCGACGTGTAGATCTCCTGCTGGATCTTGTCCGGCTGGACCCGGATCTTGAGGCCCTTGAGATCGGTGAAGGTGTCGATCGGGCGCTTGGACATGATCTGCACCATGCCGAACTGCTGCCACGCCAGTACCCGCACGCCGGCGGCCTTCTCCAGGCCCTGGGAGATCTGCTGGCCGGCGGCACCGTTCACCTTGGACAGTGCCTCGTCCTCGGACGAGAACAGGAACGGCGTGCCGAGCACCGCGATGGCCGGGTACACATCGGACAGTACGGCCGGGCCGACGTTGGTCATCTGGATGGCGCCGGACTGGAGTTGTTGCAGCAGGGTGGTGTCCGAGCCGAGGTCGCCGGACTGGTGGACGTTGACGGTGATGCGGCCGCCGGAGCGCTGTTCGATCAGCTTGGCGAAGGTCACCTGGGCCTGCGCGATGGGATTGTTGGGCGCCTGGGTGCCCGCGTAGATGATCGTGTAGTGCTGGCCGGCGCCCGATCCCGCGCCCACCCGGCCGGATGTCCCGGCCGACGCGCACGACGCCAGCAGTGTTGTCGCGGCGATCAGAACTCCCATCGCCGCCGCGGTTCGCTTGCGTCTTCCGGTCGGCTTCGGCTGTGCTGGTCCGCCACTCATGCGACGCCTCCCACGTTGGAGGATGTCCCGGACCGGCAGGTCCGGCGGGGTGGACCACATGCTAAGGCCGGGTCACTCCGTCTGTCCACCCATCGGTCGGAAGTCTACCGAGTAGTTGATAACCGACGGTTCCGGTCGGCCATCGGACGATCCCGGCCTATACTCGCGGAGTGCGCCCAGCGGGTCAGGCCGAAACGGCCCAGGTATCGAGCAGTCGAGTAGCTCGGAAACGAACGCGGAAGATCAGGGACATCCTGCTCGCCACCGCGAGCGTGCTCTATGAACGCGGCTACCACGCGATGAGCATGGACGACGTCGCCGCGCAGATGGATCTCACCAAGGCGACTCTCTACCATTACTTCCACAGCAAGGAAGACCTCGTCTCCGAATGCCTGACTTTTGTCGGGAACGAGGTCAACGAGCGTTTGGCGAAGCTGGCCGGCGAGACTGCCGGCGAATCGCCGACGAACCGGCTGCGCGCGCTGCTGCACGAGCAGCTCACGATTCTGCTGCTGGACTACCCCGAGGCCGGCCGGCTGTTCGTGCAGCCACTGGACTGGCCGGCGGGGCAGCGTCAGCTCGTCCGCAAGCTGCGCGACGAGCACGACCGGTTCTTCCGCGACGTGATCGCCGACGGCATCGAGTCCGGCGAGTTCCGCGACATCGACTCGACCATCGTCCGCCACTGCATCCACGGTGCGGTCAACTATGTCCCGGTCTGGGCGCAGAGCCGCAGGCGTGGCGACCTGACCGCGATCAGTGACCAGGTGGTCGACCACCTGCTCAAGCTGGTGCGCTGACCCAGCCGACGCATGGTTTGATTCTCGACCGGACGGTTGACATACGGTTGTGACGGCTCTTACAGTCGTCCCTACCGCACAGGCCGTGCCCGGTCGGATCTCCGGCCGCGCACGACGAAACACGGTGTCATGCCGAGGATTGGCGTGACACCGAATCGGCGTGGCTGAAATTGCCACGTGTACGTCGAGTATTTCTGTGAGCCGGCGCCGCCGGTCAACCGCGACGAATCCACGCGAGGGGTATGTCCCCATGAGAATTCGCATCCGCCGTCGAGCCGTTCTCGGAATCGTCGGCGCCGCAGTGCTGATCGCCTCGGCGGCGTGCGCGCAGCGGAACACCGGATCTTCCGGCGCCGCCGCGGCGCCGAGTTTCACCATCATCTATGCCGGTCAGCAGGCCGCGCCCAATCCGAACGCGGTCGCCGAGACCGATTTCGCGAAAGCGATCGAGTCGTCCAGCAAGGGCAGGATCAAGGTTCAGGTGCACACCGCGGGTGACCTCGGTGGGCCGGCGGCGCTGCTGACCGCCGTCAAGCAGGGCACCATCCAGATGACGATCACGACGCCGCAGTCGCTGGCCAGCTATTACGCGCCGATCGGCGTCCTCGGCCTGCCGTTCCTGTTCGACTCGCTGCCCGAGGCGGCCACCGCGCTGACCTCCCCGGCGGCCGGGCAACTCGCGTCCGGGATGGAGTCGGCCACTGGCATCAAGGTGTTGGCGTGGCAGCAGTTCGGCATGGTCCAGCTGATGGGCCGGGACCACGCGGTCACCGGCCTGGCCGACCTGAAGAAGCTGCGGGTGCGCACCATCGCCAACAAGGTGGCCACCGGCACCCTGTCCGACGTGGGCGCGATCCCGGTGCCACTGGACGGTTCCGAGACCTACACCGCGCTGCAGCAGAAGACCATCGACAGCAACGTCGACCCGATCAGCGTGCTGTACTCGGAGAAGGACTGGGAGATCTCCAAGTACCTGACGATCGTGAACGTGCAGGACAACATCGCGCCGGTCGTGATCAACGCCAAGTTCTTCGACTCGCTGCCCAAGGACCTCCAGCAGGACGTGACGGCGGCTGCCCAGCAGGTGGCGGCCGACGAGGTCAAGCAGATCGAGAGCCTGGACCAGCAGGACATCACCGCGATGCAGAAATCGGGAGTGCACGTCAACACGCTGTCCCCCGACGTGGTCGCGCAGTGGCGTTCCGCGACGACGAAGCTCGGCGACACCTACGACAAGTCCACTGTGGCCGGTTTGACCGGCGGAACCTGAGCCGGCGGGAGGATGACGGACGTGACCGTGGACGAGACGGATCGGCTCGCCGGCACGAACGGTCGGGAGGCGCTGTCGGGCATCACGGCCCGGCTCGCCGCCTTCGCGGCCGGCCTGAACCCGGCGGACGTGCCGGAACGCATGGTGGCACTGGTCAAACGCCACCTGCTCGACCAGCTCGGCGTGCAACTGGCGTGCGGCGCGCTGCCGTGGGTGCGGATCGCCACCGACTACGTCGCCCGCCACGGCCGGTCCGGCGCGGCGACGCTGCTGGGCGACGCCGCGCGGTACGACGCGGAGCTCACCGCGTTCGGCAACGCGGTCGCCGGCCACGCGTTCGAACTGGACGACTCGGCGCGGGGCGCGTCCGCCCATCCCGGCTGCGTCACGGTGCCCACGGTGCTGGCCGTCGGCGAGGAGCTGGACAGCTCCGGTGCCGACGCGCTGGCCGCGCTCGCCGTCGGGTTCGAGACCGTCACCCGGGTCGGCATCGCGATGACCCCGTCGCTGTTGCTGCACCGGGGTTTCCACGAGACATGCGTGGACGGCGTGTTCGGCGCGGCAGCGGCAGCCGGCCGGCTGCTCGGCCTCGACCAGCAGGCGATGGTGGCGACACTGGGCATCGCGGGCAGCCACGCGTCCGGCACCACCGAGTACACCCAGAGCGGCGGCGACGTGAAGCGCCTGCACGCCGGGCTGGGTGCCATGGGCGGGGTGCGGTCGGCCCGGCTGGCCGCCGCCGGTTTCACCGCGCCCGCCGCGATCCTGGAAGGCAAACGCGGTGTGCTGCAGGCGTTCTGCCAGGAGTACGACGAGACCGCCATCACCCGCGAGCTCGGCCAGACCTGGGAGTTCGCCGACCGGGCAACCCTCAAACCGTCCTGTTGTGCCGCGTCGATCATCGCCCAGATCAACGCCGCCGAGCAGGCCGTGGCCGGGTCCGGCAAGGGGGTCGCCGACATCGCGGCCATCCGGGTCGGCCTGGACCGCAAGTCCATGACCCACATCGGCAGCATCGGCCCGGAACCGAAGGACGCCACCGGTGCCCAGTTCAGCACCCACTACTCGGTCGCCCTGGCACTGGTGCGGGGCAGCAGCGACTTCGACACCTACCTGACCGCGCTGCGCGGTGACTTCGCCGACCCGGACGTGCTCGATCTGGCCCGCAGGGTCACCGTCGAACTGGACCCCGAGTGCGACGCCGAGTACCCGGAACGCTGGCTGGGCAAGGTGGACATCACGTTCGCCGACGGCACCGCGACCCAGGGCCGCTCCTACGCCAAGGGATCGCCACTGGACCCGATGACCGACGACGAGGTGCGCGCCAAGTTCCGGTCGCTGGCCGAACGGGTCGTGCCGGCCGCCCGCGCGCGGGCCGTCGTCGACCTGGTGGACCGGCTGGCCGAGCTGCGTTCGGTCGGCGAGCTGCTCGCGCCGCTGCGCGAGCGGTGAGCGCCATGGTGACCTCGGTGGAAGCCGAGCCCGACGTACGCCCGGCCAGAGCCTGGTGGCGACCACCGGACGACGGCACGTCCGGCGGACTGTGGTTCGCCCGGACCGGGCTGCGGCTGGTGGAACTGGTGGTCGACGTCGCGTTCGTGGCCGCACTGCTGGCCGTGTTCGGCACGGTGCTGGCCAACGTGATCACCAGGACGCTGCTGGGTTTCTCGCTGACCTGGTCGTCCGAGATCAGCACGCTGTGCCTGCCGATCATGGCGTTCGGCGGCGGCGCCCGCGCGTACGGGGTGGGCCGGATGCCCGCGTTCACCGGCCTGGTGGACCGGTTGCGGCCCAGGGCCAAGGCCGCCACCGGGGCGGCCGCGCACGCCTGGGTGCTGGTGGTCGCGGTGGTGGTCGCCGTCAACGACGGTGTGGTCATCGACCAGGGCGCCGCGCAGCGCAGCCCGATCCTGGGCATCACCGCCAACTGGGCGGCGCTCGCGCTGCAGGCCGCCATGGCGCTGACCGCGCTGTACGCGGTGCGCTACCTGTGGCGGGTCGGACGCCGGGACATGCTGTGGGGGCTGGGCATCGCCGTGGTGATCGGCGTGGTGGTGTACGCCGCCTACTGGGGCGTCGGCACGAACGCGTCCGCCGGCCTGTCCAGCGCCGTCGCGCTCGGCACGTTCGTCGTCGCCTACCTGCTCGGCGTGCCGATCGTCTTCGTGCTGCTCACGTCCGCCCTGCTGTACGTGCAGGTGTCGCACGTGTCGGCGCTGGCCGTGGTGCCCGCCGACATGGTGTCCGGGGTGAGCGGCTTCATCATCGTGGCGGTGCCGTTCTTCGTGCTGGCCGGCACCCTGCTGGGTGAGGCCGGCCTGATGGCTCCGGTGAGCGAGCTGATCAGCGGCCTGCTGGCGAAGGTGAAGGGCGGCCTGCTGCACAGCACCGTCGTGCTGATGTACCTGTTCTCCGGCGTGTCCGGCTCCAAGATCGCCGACGTCGCCGCGGTCGGCACGTCGATGCGCAAGGCCGTGCTGGCCGCCGGTTACTCCAAGGAGGATCTGGCCGCGACGCTCGCCGCGTCCGCTGTGATGGGCGAGGCGGTGCCGCCCAGCACCGTCATGCTGGTCCTCGGCTCGATCACGACGGTGTCCATCGGCGGCCTGTTCCAGGCCGGCCTGCTGCCGGCCGCGCTGCTGGGCGTGCTGCTGATGGTGATGATCTGGTTGCGTGCCCGGCGGCAGCCGGTCACGGCGACCGTGGCCGTGCCGCACGGCAAGCTGTTGCTGCGCAAGGCTTTCGAGTCGGTGCCCGGTGTGGTCGTGCCGCTGGTCATCCTGGTGTGCATCTACAGCGGCATCGCCACGCCGACCGAGGCGTCGTCCATCGCCGTCGCGCTCGGCGTGGTCGCGCTGCTGGTCACCCGTACCGGCCGCTCGAAGCTGTCGCCGGGGCTGCTGCTGCCCGTGGAGACCACGGCCGGGTTCGTGCTCACCGTGATCGGCTCGGCGACGGCGTTCTCGTTCACGCTGTCGGTGGCCGGCTTCCCGAACCTGATCGGCTCGCTGTTCCACACGCTGGGCGGCAGCCGGTGGTCGATCCTGCTGTTGTCGGTGATCCTCCTGCCGATCCTGGGCATGGTGCTGGAGGGCCTGCCGGCGATTCTCATCCTGGGCCCGCTGATGATGCCGATCGCCCAGTCGGCCGGCATCAACAGCCTGCAGTACGGCGTGCTCCTGGTGCTGGCGATCGGCCTCGGCACGTTCGCGCCGCCGTTGGGCGTCGGGATGTTCTCCACGTGTGCCGTGTCCGGCACCAGTGTTTCCGAGGTGGGCAGACGGTTCTGGCCCTACGGCCTGGCGATCTTCGTCGGGCTGGTGATCCTTGCGTTCGTGCCCGCGATCACCACCGTCGTGCCCGGCCTGCTCGGGTCCGGCTGAGTTGAGGGAAGGAGAACGCGTGGCGGGGAATCGGTACACGGTGCGCGACCTGGACGAGCTGTGTCGCGACCGGTCGTTCGACGTGATCGTCGTGGGCGGCGGAGGTTCCGGCGCGGCGACCGCGATCGAGGCGACCGAGCGCGGCTGCTCGGTGCTCGTGCTGGAGAAGATGGACACGCCCGGCGGCAGCACCCAGGAGTCCGGGGGCAGCCTGCGGCTGGTCACCGACCAGGAGGGCACGTCGGCGCACTACTGCGCACTCACCCAGGGCACCACGCCGAAGGACGTGATCGACGCGTTCGTCGACGGCCTGGTCGCGATGCCGGACTGGGTCCGGGCGCACGGCGGCGAACTGGTCGCGTACGACCCGGTCGAGGACTCCGTGTTCCCCGCGCGCCGGCCGGGCACGGCGTTCCCCGACGTGCCGTTCGCGGACCGGCTGGGCCCACGCGCCAGGATGCGACCGTCCACGCCGGACCGACCGCGTGGTGCGGCGCTGTGGGACTTCCTGGACCGCAACCTGACGTCGTTGGGCGTCACCGTCGTCACCGGCGCCAGGGTGACCGAGCTGGTCGAGGACCCGGCGACCCGCGCGGTGCTCGGCGCGCGGGTCGGCTCGACGACGATCCGGTCCGGCGCGGTGGTGCTGTGCTGCGGCGGTTTCAACTACGACCAGGAGTTGCAGCGGCAGTACCTCGGCGTCGCCCTGCCGGCGCTGTCCCCGCCGGGTCGCAACACCGGTGACGGCATCCGGATGGCCCAGCAGGTGGGCGCCGACCTGTGGCACATGGGCGCGGCGGCGGCGACCGTGGGCTACAAGTTCCCGGAGTACGAGGCCGGTTTCTGGTGCCAGATGCCCGACTACGGCTTCGTCATGGTCGACCAGCGCGCGCACCGCTTCTTCTGCGAGACCGACATCGAGAACCACGCGGCGATCCTGGCCATGCTCGCCCAGGACCCGATGTCCGGTGCGTACCTGCGGGTGCCCTCGTTCGTCGTGTTCGACGACGTGACCCGCAGGGCGGGCCGGCTCGCCACGCTCAAGACGGGGGAGAACCGGCACTTCCCGTGGAGCGAGGACAACTCCGCCGAGATCGAGCGCGGCTGGCTGCACCGCGCCGACTCGCTGGCCGAACTCGCCGCGATACTCGGCCTGCCAGCCGACGAGCTGACCAGCACGGTCGACGACTTCAACCGGTGCGCCCGCGCCGGCACGCCGGACGCCACCGGCCGCGCACCGGATCGGCTGCGCGCCATCGACGTCCCGCCGTTCTACGGCGCGCAGGTCCAGCCCACGCTGGTGAACACGCAGGGCGGGCCACGCCGGGACCGGACCGCCGCGATCCTGCGGCCGGACGGCAGCGTCATCCCCGGCCTGTTCGGTGCCGGCGAGCTGGGCTCGATCTGGAACCGGCTGTATCCGGGGGCCGGCAACGTCTGTGAATGCCTGGTGTTCGGCCGGATCGCCGGTGAGTCGGCGGCGGCGACCGTGCGGTCCCTGCGGGAAGGTGTGCGATGACGCGCTACGACGTCCTGGTGGTCGGTGGCGGCAACGCCGGGTTGTGCGCCGCCGCCGCCGCCAACGCGGCCGGTCGGACCGGCCTGCGGATCGGCATCCTGGAGAAGGCGCCGAGAGCCGAACGTGGTGGCAACAGCGCGCTCACCGGCCACATGCGGTTCGTCTGCGAGTCGTTCGCCGACCTGCTCGCGCTGACGCCGTACGAGGCAGGTTCATCCGAGGCCGCCGCGCTGGCCGACCGGTTCACGCCCAGGACCACCGAGGACTACTGGAACGAGACCATGGCCGTCACCGACGGCCGGGCCGATCCCGACCAGCTCGAAGTCCTCGTCCGCAACTCGTACCCGACCATGCGCTGGCTGAGCGGGCTGGGCATGCGCTGGGTGATCTCCGCCGGCAGCACCACGGACAACGCGGCCCAACTGGCCGGCGGCGGCCGCCAGTTGCAGGAGCACAACTTCGACCTGCTCGAACGGGCCGGCGTCGACATCCACTACGGCGCCTCGGCGAACCGGCTGGTCACCGGCCGGGACGGCGGGGTCACCGGCGTCGAGGTGCTCACCGAGCAGGGCGTCGTCCGGTACGACGCCGGCTGTGTCGTGCTGGCCAGCGGCGGTTTCGAGTCCAGCCCGCAGATGCGCGCCGCGTACCTGGGTCGCGGCTGGGACACGGTGCGGATGCGGGGCGTGCCCTACAACACCGGCGAAGGGCTGCGGATGGCCGTGGACATCGGCGCGGCCACGGCCGGAAGTTGGACCAGTTGCCACGCCTCACCGCAGGACGTGGCCCGGCCCGCGTTCGGCCTGCCGTCCGCGGCGCACGGTGGCGGCACCGAATGGGACCGCTACCTCTACCCGTTCGGGATCATGGTGAACCGGGACGGCGTGCGGTTCACCGACGAGGGCGCCGACGTCCGGTCGCGCACCTACGCCCGGATGGGCAGGGAGATCCTGGCGCAGCCCGGCGGGGTGGCCTACCAGATCCTGGACGCCAAGGTCCGCAGGGCGGGCCTGGTGGACGGCCGCTACGACCGGGGCACCGGCGCCCGGGCCGACAACCTGGCCGATCTCGCCACCCGGTTGGGCATCGGGCCGGCACTGGTCGACACGGTGACCGCCTACAACGCGGCCCTGCGCGACGGCAGCGCCACGATCGTCCCGGTGACGGCCCGCGATGGCCGGGGCACCGGGGATCTGTGGCCCGCCAAGTCGAACTTCGCGGTGCCGATCGACGAAGCCCCGTTCGAGGGATACGCCGTGTGCTGCGGCATCACGTTCACCTTCGGCGGCCTGGCGGTCGATCCGCTGAGGGCCCAGGTGAAGCACGTGTCCGGCGGCGTGGTGCCGGGCCTGTTCGCGGCCGGCGAGATCGTCGGCGGCCTGTGGCACGGCAACTACGCCGGTGGCTCCGGCATGGCGGCCGGCTCCATCTTCGGCAAGATCGCCGGTGAGCACGCCGTCGCGGCCACCGTCGACCGGGTCGCCTGACACGGAGAGTGACGAATTATTACCGGATAACCCAAGTCGGTGACGCTCCGCGTCGACCCGGTTCGGTCGTGGTACCCAGGATCGGATCGGTAGTCGACGCGGAGGTGGTTGACGGTGCGGCGTTCCGTTCTGGGGCTGGTCACGGTGGTCGTCGGCCTGACCCTGGCTGGGTGTCAGATCCCGCAGAGCAGTGGCTCGACGGCGAGCGGCGGTCCGTCGCTGCCGTCGCCGTCCGTGGTGACGAAACACTGGAAGATGCCGAACCTGGTGGGCACCGGACTGCAGAAGGCGCAGGACGACATCCAGAAGCTCACCGGCAACGGGGTCTTCTTCACGTCGTCGCACGACGCCACCAGCAAGGGCCGGCACCAGGTCATCGACTCGGACTGGCAGGTCTGCACGCAGAACGTGCCGGCGGGCCACACCATCACGATCACGTCGAAGATCGACTTCGGGGTGGTGCGCACGACCGAGAGCTGCCCGTAGGCGCGGCGGATGTCAACGCAGCGCGGCGAAGTCGACGCCGAACCGCTCCCGCAGTTCGCGCACACCGCCGTCCGTCACGCTGATCGTGCGATCGGCACGACCACGGCGAATCCAGCCACCGTTGAGGAACCGGCGGAACACCGCACGGCCGAGCTGGCCGGACAGGTGGTGCCGCTGCTCGCTCCAGTCGATGCAGCACCGCACGGTCAGGCGGCCCGGGTTCGTGATGCCCAGGTCGGCGAAGAACCGTTCGCCACCGGCCGTCACCGTGTAGTTCGTGTCGTCACCGCCGCCGGACAGCGCACCGGACAGCCGGTCCGGGTCGATGGTCCCGTCGTGCCCGGTCAGATGGCCCTCGGCCAGCAGACTGCCCATCACGGCGACGCCGAGCCGCCCGGCCAGGTGGTCGTAGCAGCTACGGGCCAGCCGCAACCGCTGCGCCCGCGTGCCGTCCCGCAACGACCGGACGGGCCGGCGCGGCGCGACGGCCGTGATCGATTCGAGCAATCGGGCGACGGCGAGCCCGGCCAGCCGGTAGTACCGGTGACGGCCGTGCTGCTCACCGGTGACCAGACCGGCTGCCACGAGCTTGTGCAGATGAGTGCTGGCCGTGGACGGCGTCACACCGGCCTCGTCGGCGAGGTGACCGGCCGCCAGCTGGCGGCCGTCGTCCAGCGCGAACAGCATGCGGCACCGGCTGGGATCGGCGAGCAGCGCGCCGACCGCGGACAGGTCGATGTCGCCGCGCGCACCTTTCTCGTTCTCACCCATGACCCGACGCTACGCCCGGGACACTTCGACGGCCGTCGAACCGTTCTCGACCTAGCGTGGCGGCCATGGGCATCCACGACACCCGAGCGGCCGACATGACCCGCGTGTCCGAGGCGCCGGAACGCGCGGAACGGGTCGGCGGCGGACGTGCGGCCGGCACCCTGGCGTTGCTGTGCCTGTCCATGTTCATCGTCTACCTGGACACGACGATCGTGCCGGTGGTGCTGCCGACGGCCCGCGCCGCGCTGCACGCCGACGTCACCGGATCGCAGTGGATCCTCGACTCCTACGTGCTCGCGTTCGCCTGCTTGCTGCTTACCGCCGGATCTCTCGGCGACATCGTGGGCCGCAAGCGGGTGTTCCTGATCGGGATGGTCGGTTTCGTCGCCGCGTCGGTGGGCTGCGCGCTCGCCGGGTCGGCGGGTGCGCTGATCGCGTTCCGCGCCGCGCAGGGCGTGTTCGCCGCCGTGGTGGTACCGGTCAACCTGGCCCTCACCGGCGACGTCTACCCGGAACCGAAGGCGCGGGTGCGGGCCATCAGCGTGTGGGGTGGCGTCGGCGGTCTGGCGTTCGCCGCCGGCCCGGTGGTCGGCGGCCTGCTGGTCGGGCCGTTCGGGTGGGCCAGCATCTTCTGGCTCAACGTGCCGCTCGGGCTGGCGGCCACGATCGGTCTGGCCCGGCTCCTGCCGGCCACCCGGCCACCGCAGGGTCGCCGGCTCGACCCGGTGGGCCAGGTGCTGTTCGTCCTGGGCGCGGCCGGGCTCACCTACGGCCTCATCGAGGGCAACGCCCAGGGTTGGAGTTCACCGGCCATCGTGACCGCGTTCGTCGTGGCGGCCCTGGCGTTGACCGGCTTCGGCCTGTGGGAGCGGCGGTGCGCGCACCCGATGCTGCCGGCCGCCGTGCTGCGGGTGCCGGCCGCGGTCGCCGCCTGCGCGGTCAACTTCCTCGGCCTGTTCGGCATGTTCGCCGCGCTGTTCCTGCTCACGTTCTACTTCCAGCAGGAGGAGCATCTGCCGCCGATCGCCACCGGCATGCGCTTCCTGGCCCTGACGGCCGCGATCGCGGTGTCCGCGCTCGGTTCGCCGCCGCTGGCCGCCCGGATCGGCACGCGCACCACGATGATCGCGGGCGCGGTGTCGGTCGCCATCGGCCTTGCCGGTCTGGTCCTGGTCGGCCAGCACACCTCGTTCACCACCTACGCGTGGGCACTGGTGTTGCTCGGCCTGGGCATCTCGCCCTCGGCCGGCGTCGTCGCCGTGTCCGCCGCGCTGGTCGCCGTGCCACCGGAACTCACCGGCACCACGTCGGGCACGGTCAACACGTTCCGGCAGATCGGCGCCGCCCTCGGTGTCGCGCTGGCCGGGCTGTTCGTCGCCGTCGACGGTCTGATCGGCGGCATGCACATCACGTTCGTCGTTGCGTCCACCGGCGCCGTACTGGGGGCGGTCGCCGTCTTCCTCGCCCTGCGTTCACCGGCCAGGGCTGCGAGCTGACGAGGGAAGGAGTGCGATCCCGATGAGTGTTTCCTCCGCAGAGGTGCGGGTTCCCGCGCCACGCGAGGACCCGTTGGGCCTCCCGGTCGACTACACGCGGTTGCGCGAGACCGAACCCGTGTCCCGGGTGACCATGCCGAACGGGCAGCAGGCCTGGCTGGTCACCCGGCACGCCGAGGCCAGGGCGGTGCTGGCCGAGCCGGAGCTGTTCAGCTCGGACCGGCGGCAGGAGGGCAAACCGAAGCGCACCTTCAACGACGTCGTGGTGGAGTCGATCCTGTTCCTGGATCCACCGGACCACACCCGGTTGCGCGGCCTGATCGCCGGCCGGTTCTCCGGCAAGCGGATGGCGGCCCTGGCACCACGGGCCAGGCAGATCACCGACGACCTGCTCGACGACATGATCTCCGCCGGGCCACCCGCCGACCTGGTGACCGCGGTGAACGAACCGGTGCCGCTGCGGGTCATCTGCGAGATCCTCGGTGCGCCGTTCGACGACCACGCCCTGTTCCACCAGTGGGTCGACGTGGCGACCAACTTCGGCGAGCAGACCGAGGACAACTTCCAGCGCACGATGGTGGACTTCCGCAACTACATGGAGAACGTCGTCGCGGCCAAGCGCCACGATCCCGGTGACGACCTGATCAGCGAACTGGTCGGCGAGCGGGACAGTAACGGGTCGCTCAGCCACGACGAGCTGATCTCCCTGTCCATCCTGCTGATGATCGCCGGACACGACAACACCGCCGCCACCCTGGGTCTCGGCGAGATCATGCTCATCACCGAACCCGACCAGTTCGCCCGGTTGGCCACCGACGACGCCGCGCTGACCAGTGCGGTGGAGGAAGTGTTGCGCCACCAGGCGATCGTGCACCTCGGCCGGCCCAGGGTCGCCACCCGCGACTGCGAGGTGGGCGGCACCCGTATCCGCAAGGGTGACGCCGTGGTGGTCATGCTGCCGGCGGCCAACCGCGATCCTCGGGTGTTCGACGACCCGGAGCGGTTCGACATCAGCCGCAAACCCAATCCGCACATCGGTTTCGGCCACGGCATCCACCACTGCGTCGGCCACGCGCTGGCCCGCATGGAACTGCGGGCCGTGTTCGAACGCCTGGCCGCCCGGCTGCCGGGGCTCCGCCTCGCCGAACCGGTGGCCGGCCTGCACTGGCGCCAGGGCTACAACGCGTACGGCGTCCGCACTGTCCCCGTGACGTGGTAAGCACATCCCGGCTGGGAACGAAGGTCGGGTTGTTGCTGCCGACCAGGGAACGCACGGTCACCCACGAGTACGACCCGACCGGCCTGCTCACCCTGGCCCGCGCCGCCGAGCAGGCCGGCCTGGACTCGCTGTGGGTGGGCGACTCGTTGACCGCGCGCGGCCCCGGCCCGAACCCCTGACCCTGCTGGCCGCGATCGCCGCCACCACTCAACGGATCATGCTCGGCACGGCGGCGCTGACCGCGACGCTGCGGTCCCCGCTGATCGGCGCCCACGCGGTCGCCACGCTGGACCAGATCACCGGCGGCCGGCTCACGGTCGCGCTCGGCTCCGGCTTCCCCCTGCCGGAAACCGAGGACGAGTTCGCCGCCGCCGGAGTGCCGGCGCACCACAGGGCGGCCCGGCTGGACGAGACCGTGCTGATCTGGCGGAACACCTGGACTTCGGGCGAGGAGTTCCACGGTCGCTATTGGACACTGCCGACCACCGATCTCGTGCCGCCTGCCCGGCAGGGCGGTCCGCCGCTGTGGCTGGCCGGCGGTGACGGGCCGAAGGTGCTGGAACGGGTCGCCACGATCTACGACGGCTGGCTGCCCTTCCTGCCCGACCCGGACGCCTACGCCGCCGCCTGGCGGCAGATCAAGGCCCGGCAACGCACCCCCGGCCTGTACGCCACCGTCTACCTCGACCCGGACGCGGACCGGGCGGGGGAGCGGTTGGACGAGTACACCCGCGCCTACTACCGCCGCTCGCTCACCGAGATGGCCTCGATCCAGGCCTTCCACGCCGGTACGGCCAAGGAGATCGCCGACTGGCTGGCCCGCTACGTCGAAGCGGGGGCCCAGCACCTGGTGTTGCGGTTGGGCGCCCTGACCATCGACGAGCAGTGGCAGCGGTTCGCCGACGAACTGCTGCCACTGCTGCGCGACAGGTTCGGCTAGGCGATCGCCGCCGGTGTCCCGGTTTCGGTGAGCCCGCTCAGCGCCCGGGGCAACGGACCCTGGTGCAGGACGCCGAGGCGTTGGGTGGCGCGGGTGAGGGCCACGTACAGTTCGGCGGCGCCGCGCGGACCGTCGGCGAGGATGCGTTCCGGCTCCACCACCAGCACGGCGTCGAACTCCAACCCCTTCGTCGCCGAGGCCACCACGGCGCCCGCCACGCCCGGCGGCCCGATCACCACGCTGGTGCCCTCGCGACCGGCCTCGTCCCGCACGAACTCCTCGACGGCCGCGGGCAGTTCGTCCTCGGTGACCTGCCTGGACCACGGCTGGACGCCACACGCCCGCACCGACTCCGGTGGCTGCACGCCGGGCGCGAACTCGGCGAGCAGCGCGGCGGCGATCGCCATGATCTCCGCCGGGGTGCGGTAGTTCACCGTCAGCGACCGGTAGACCCAGCGGCCGGGCACGTACGGCTCCAGCATGGTGTCCCACGACGTCGCCCCGGCCACCGACCGGCGCTGGGCGAGATCGCCCACCACCGTGAAGGATCGGCCAGGGCACCGCCGCATCAGCACCCGCCAGTCCATTTCGGACAGTTCTTGGGCCTCGTCGACCACGACGTGCCGGTAGGTCCAGTCCCGGTCCGCCGTGGCGCGCTCGACGAGATCCCGGGTGTCCTGCTCGACGAAGCGGCCAGCCAGGTCCTCGGCGTAGAGCAGGTCGGTGGCGAACAGGTGGTCGTCGTCGTCCATCGAGTCCTTGCGGTCGACCAGGATGTCCAACGCGCCCGCCGCGTACTCGGCCTCGGCCTTCCGTTCCCGCTCGGCGGCCTGCTCGGCGGCCTTGTCCGCCGCCTTGTCCCGGCCCAGCAGGTCGACCAGTTCGTCGAGCAGCGGCACGTCCGACACCGTCCACGCGGCGCCGTCGGCCCGCCACAGCGCCACGTCGGCACCTGCCGCGCGCAGCAGCTCCGGCGACGAGAACAGCGGTGCCAGCACCGCTTCCGGCGTCAGGATCGGCCAGAGCTCGTCGATCGCGGCGGCGAACGCGTCGTCCATCGCGAGCTCCTTGAGCAGCTCCTTCCGCAGGGTCTCCCACCCCTCGCGGTCCGACCTGGTCAGCCAGCCCCGGCCGATCCGGCCGATCGCCCGCTCGGTGAGCACGTACGTGACGATCTCGGTGAACGTCGCGCGCGCCTCGTTGTGCGGCAGCCCGCTCGCCCGCGCCTCGTCGATGGCCCAGTCCGCGGTCTCGGCGTCGATCCGCACCGTGACACCGCCCAGCGTGATCGGCAACGGACGGTCCGGCAGCCGCTGCCGGTCGGCGACCGCGGCCCTGAGCACGTTGAGGATCTTCAGCGAACCCTTGAGCCGGGCGGCCTCCGGCGTGTCCTCGGCGGTCACCCGCAGGCCGGGCACGAGGTCGCCGGTGGTCATGAACACCACGTCCGACTCGCCCAGCGACGGCAGCACGCGGCTGATGTGGTTGAGGAACGCCGGGTTGGGCCCGACCACGAGAACGCCGTGACGTTCCATCCGCTCCCGCTGCGTGTACAGCAGGTAGGCGACCCGGTGCAGCGCCACCACGGTCTTCCCGGTGCCCGGGCCGCCCTCGATCACCAGCACCCCGGGATGGTCGAGCCGGATGATCTCGTCCTGCTCGGCCTGGATCGTCGCCACGATGTCGCGCATGCCCTCACCGCGCGGCGCGTTCACCGCCGCGAGCAGGGCGGCGTCCCCCCGCTCACCACCGCCCGGCCGGCCGAGCACCTCGTCGGTGAAGTCGACCACCGTGCGCCCCCGGGTGTGGAACTGCCGGCGCCGGCGCATGTTCTCCGGGCTCGCCGCGGTGGCCACGTAGAACGGGCGCGCGGCCGGTGCCCGCCAGTCGAGCAACACCGGTTCGTGGTCGTTCTGCTCGTCGAACAGCCCGATCCTGCCGATGTAGTAGTGCTCACCGGTCAAGGTGTCCAGCCGGCCGAAACACAGCCCCGCGTCCGCCACGGCCAGCCGCTTCATCTCCAGCGCCCGGGCCCGCACCTCGACGTCCCGCTCCATCGGTGTGCCGCCGGTGCCACCCAGCGCCGACTCGTACTCCCCCTTCACCCGCGCGCGCTCGGCATCGAGTCGCGTGTAGAGCCCGGCGACGTAGTGTCGCTCGGACCGCAATTCCTCGTCGTACCCCTGAGTTGACACAGCCACCCCTCGACCCGTTCCTTCGGCCGGCAATTGTGCGGCACGACCCGGGTCTTGCCACAAGCCCCCCGGTGCGCTATACGTTGAAGGTGGAGGGAGTGGGTGAGCCTCCCCCACCTTCCGCTCATCTGCCGGTGACCTTGTCCGCCATCTCCCGCAGGATGTCCAGGTGGCCGTTGTGGCGGGCCGTCTCCTCGATCAGGTGAAACAGGATCCACCGCAGGGTCAACGGCTCGGAACGCCAGCTCAGCACACCCCGGGACTCGGTGTCCAGGTCCAGCGACGCCACCAGCTCCCGGTGCAGGTCGCAACTGGCCCGGTACTCGTCGAGCAGTTGGGCGATCGGCACGTCGACCGCGATGCGCATCTCACGGTCGGGATCGTCGTCGGTCCACGGGCCGCGGTCCTCCCGGCCGAGCAGCGTGACCTCGATCCACGAGTGCTCCACCCAGCGCAGGTGACTGACCAGTCCCGAGATGGTCATCAGCGGCGACATCGGCAGCGGCGCCTGGCGGGCGAGTTCGTCGGAGATCCCGGCACATTTCGCGTGCACGGTGTCCCGCGCGTAGTCCAGAAATGTGGTGAGCACCGTCCGGTCGTCGAAAGTCGAGGGAATGTCGTCCGTGCGTGCCATGCCGTGCACCGTCCATTGTGTAGGCCAGCGGCCACCGGGGCCGCGGTGTCCAACCCGGACGTGGCAATGGTACGGCGGCGTCACGGCATCAGAACGGAAACGGGTGCGGCTGGTCCCGTACGGTCAGCCAGCGCCACTGGGTGAACTCGTCCCAGCTGCTCTGCGACCCGAACCGGGCGGAGTTGCCCGATGCGCCGACACCGCCGAACGGCGCGTAGGCGTCGTTGTTCAGCGTCTGGTCGTTCACGTGCACGATGCCGGTGGACAGGCCATCCGCGACCGCGCGGCCACGTTCCATGGAGCCGGTCCGCGCGGCCGCGACCAGCCCGTAGTCGGAGTCGTTGGCGACCGCCACGGCCTCGTCGTCGTCCCGCACCACGATGACCGGTGCGACCGGGCCGAAGATCTCCTCGCGGAACGCCGGCATCGCGGTCGTCACGCCGGCCAGCACGGTCGGCTGGTAGAACAGCCGGTCGCGGCACCCGGCTCGGCGTCGCCCGCCAGCACCTGCAGCACAGCGGCAGGCCGGCCGCCTCGAAGATCCGGGCCGTCAGCACGCCACCGGACACGGCGGTCTGCACGTCCGGCTTGAGCACCACGGCATTGCCCAGCGCCAGCGCGGGGGCGACGGCCCGAATGGACAGGATCTGCGGGAAGTTCCACGGACTGATCACGCCCACCACGCCCGGCGGCAGCCGCTGCGCGATCGACTCGCGGCCGGCCTCGCTGGTCGCCAGCAGGTGACCCACGGTTGCGTGGGCAGCGCGGCCGCCTCCCACAGCTCGCCCAGCACGAGGTCGACCTCGAACGCGGCCTTGCCGGCCACGGCACCGCCCTCGCGGACCAGCCAGGTCTCCAGTTCGGCCCGGTTGACCTCGACCATCCGGGCCACCGAGCGGATCAGGGCCGCCCGTTCCGGACCGGTCTTGGCGGCCCACGCCGGCTGGGCGGCCTTCGCGAGCTCGCACGCCCGTGCGATGTCCTCCGGGTCAGCCAGGCCGACCTCGCCGAGTGTGCCGCCGGTGGCGGGCTCGGTGACCGTGTGGGTGCCACCCTTGGCCGGCTCCCACCGTCCCGTGAAGACGTTGCCTGACCAGTCCGCGCCGTCCAGAAGCGTCATCGCCCCGTCCCTTCGTCGTGACCCCCTCCAGACTTGTCGGTCCGCCGGACGTGGTGTTGTCTGTTCCTGTCACGTGGGTTGTCGTGCCCCGCCATGAGGCGACGAAGCCGGCGCGGAGGTGGAGCGGTGGCGGCCCAACTGCTGTGGGCGGACGAGTGGGACGAAGCGCTCGCCGCGTCCTTCAACGGCCTGCGTCCGGTCGGCGGCAGGCGCGACGAGGTGACGTCCGGCCGCCTGGTCGGCGGCACGCTCGGTGACCTGGCCACCTTCCACGTGGCGGGCAGCCCGCCGCGGCTGGCCCGCACGGTCCGGGACACCCGGCAGCGACCCGCCGAAATGCTCAAGATCTGCATCCAGCGCCGGGGCCGCGCGCTGATCCGGCAGGCCGACCGCGAGGTGCTGCTGCCGCCGGGCACCATGGCCGTCTACGACCTGGACCGGCCCTACGGCATCACCCTGGACGGCGACTGGCGTTGCGACGTGATCGCGTTCCCCGAGGCGGCGCTGGTCGCGTCGGCGGCGTTCGCGGACGCGGCGCTGTGCCGGGCGACGCCGGTCGAATGGGGCCCCGGATCGGTGCTCATCTCACTGGTGTCCTCCGGGGTGCGGCAGGCCGGGCCCGATCCGACGGCCGCGCTGATGGGCCGGGCCGGGCTGGAACTGATCATGGCGGCGCTGTCCGGCCAGCAGCGGCCGGACGACGGCGACGCGGTGCGGTTGCAGGTCGAGGCGTACATCCGGCAGCACCTGGCCGACCCGGCCCGGACGCCGGCCCTGATCGCGGTCGCCCACCACATGTCGGAGCGGTCGTTGCATCGCCTGTTCGGCACGGCCGACCACTCGGTGGCCGCACTGATCCGGCTGCTCCGGCTCGGAGCGGTGCTGCGCGACCTGCGGGCCACCGACGACTCGATCGCCAGGGTGGCCGCGCGCTGGGGGCACCACGACATGCCGCATTTCAATCGGCTGTTCAAGGCCCACTACGGCATGAGGCCGTCCGAAGCCCGCCGCACCGGGTGATGTTGCCCGGCGAGGAGACGCTGGTGGCCAGTTGGGCGGCCCTGGCGCGGACATCACGCGGCGCCCGACTGGTCCGATCGGCCACGGCGGTCGCCGCGGTGTTCCCGGAATGGGAGCCGTTGAACAACGCGATCGGTGCGCCCGGCGTGGCCACCGAGGTGGCCGGTCTGTTCGCCGACGCCGGTGTCGACACGTGGGCGTTGTGGATCCGCGGCAAGGCAACGGACTTTGACGCGCCGGACGAGGTCCACGCGGTGCCCGGACTGGTCCGCGACACCACGACCATGGTGATGGTGACGCGGCTGAGTCCGGGGGCCGGCACCGACGGCGTCGTGCGGACGTCGCTGCTCTCGGCGCTACGAGCCACCGACGAGCCGGTCCCGGTGGCCGAACTGGACGCACCGGAGGCGGTGCCGGGACTGGCCGCCCGGGTGCTGGTCCGCGGTGACCGGGCCGTGGCCGGCGTCTGGACCTACCGGCATGGCACCGACCTCGGCGTCTACACCGTCGGCACACCGCCCGCGTTGCGGCGGCAGGGCCTGGCCTCGGCGTTGATGCGACACGTGCTCGCCGACGCCGAACGGGCCGGAGCGCGCACGGCCAGCCTCCAGTCCACGCGCATGGCCACCGGCCTGTACGAGTCGCTGGGTTTCGTGGCGGTCGGCCGGTACGAGGAATGGATCAGCCGGCCGTGACCCGGGTGCGTTCGGTCGACGATCAGGTCGTGTCGCGGGCCGCGTGGCGGATCGGCCTGCAGACCGCCGCGTCCGTGGTGATCGCGGTGGTCGGGCTGGCCGCGGTCGCCGTCCTCGTCGACCTGCACAGCCAGCACCAGAACGAGGACGCGCTGCTGGCCCGGTCCATCGCACGGGCCGACGTGGACGACCCACCGGCAGGCGTGTGGCTGGTCGTCCGGCGCGGCGGCCACGACGATGTCACTCCCGACCTGCCGGCGGGGCTGCCCGACAACGCGGAGTTCGCCGAGGTGACCGCCCGGCGCACCGGTCGGACGGCCGTCGTCACCGCGCGCGGCAGGCAGTACCGGGTGCACACCCAGCCGCTGCCCGGCGGCGGTGTCGTGCAGGCGGTCCTCGACCTGCGATCGGACAGGGCCGCCACGCGCAGCCTGCTGGAGGCGTTCCTCGTCGCCGGCCTGGTCGGCCTGGCCATGTCCGCCGCCGCCGGTGTGTTGCTGGCGCGGCGGGCCGTCCGGCCGTTGGCGGCGGCCCTGGCGTTGCAGCGCCGGTTCGTCGCGGACGCGGGTCACGAGCTGCGCACCCCGCTGACCCTGCTGACCACCCGGGCCCAGGTGATGCGCCGGACGCTCCAGTCGGGCGCCGACGTCGAGCCCGTCCGTGCCGACATCGAACATCTCGTGGCCGACGCCCACCACCTGACGGCCATCCTGGAGGACCTGCTGCTCACCGTGGACCCCAGGGAACCGCAGGACGTCGGGCAGGTCTCGCTGCCGTCGGTGGTGGCGGAGGTGGTGGACTCGGCTCGGCCGTCGGCCGACGAGCACGACGTGACCTTGTCGTCGACGACGGTCGGTGAGCCGCGGCCGGTGCCAGGTGCGGAGGCAGCGTTGCGGCGCGCGGTGACCGCGTTGGTGGACAACGCGATCCGGCACGCACACAGCCAGGTCCGGGTCACCACGACGGCGGCCGCCGACGCCGTGTGTGTGGACGTCGTCGACGACGGGCCGGGCATCGCGCCGGACATGGCGTCCACGTTGTTCGACCGGTTCGCCACGTCACCGTCGGACGGTCTGGCGGGCACCACCAGGCGCTACGGCATCGGTTTGGCGTTGGTCAGCGAGATCGCCGCCCGGCACGGCGGTTCGGTGTCCGTCGTCGAGACCGGCGGCCCCGGCGCGGCGCTCCGGTTGCGCATTCCCGTCCGCCGATAAAGCCACCCCCACACGCCGTGGGGGGAGTAGTACGCCCAATTCAGGGGGCATTCCGGTTGCCCGCGTCGCTGGGAATGTCCCTTCCCGGCACGTGGCGTCCCCTTTCCGCGGCGCACGAACCGCGGCCGGCGCCGGTTTCCAAGAAATTTCTCAAAATCCTGCTACAAGCTGCACCAGCTGACTGGGCCCGAACGGCCCCTTACCGAAAAGGCGACGTCGATGGTGAAAGCAAGGTCCGACAGACGGAAGGGGCTGCGGCGGCCCCTCCGTGTCTTCTTGATCGCCGCTGGTTCCGTGGTGCTGATGGTGACGGCGTTGACCTGGGCGGCGTCAGCCGCGCCCGGGACGGCCACCGTGTCCGGGGTGACCACGCCGTTCAACGGTGTGTGGCTGGAGTCCGCAGACGGTGGCCACCTCTGGAGTGCCGACGGCAACGGCCTGTGCCGCATCGACGTCACACCCAACGGTTCGGTGGAGAACACCGCCACCTGTGACGTGCAGGCCAAGGCGCCGACCCAGGCCGTGGTCGGCCCGCAGAACGCGAACGGCACCTACTTCGTGTACGTGGCCGACATGGCCAGCGCCAGCGCGGGTCCGGTGCGCCTGGTGTACGACCCCGCCGCCGACAACGGCCAGGGCCGCATCGTCGCCAACAGCGCCGTGATCGAGGGCGGCCTCAACACGGTCGGCTTCTTCTCCGACGCCAGCACCAACTTCCGCAGTTCGTCGGTCGCACTCGGCCCGTGCGCCTCGTCGGTCACGACCACGCCGTGCACCGCGCTGTACGTGGCGTTCGAGCGGTCCAAGAAGATCGAGCGCATCGACTTCGCCGACCAGCCCGTCGCGGCCCAATCCATCGAGACGATCTCCAAGACCAACGACGTCCGTAAGGGCGTTCGCTACGGCATTGCCGACTTCCGCAACGCCGACGGCACCGACGACCTCTACATCGACGAACTCGGCGGCGAAGGCGTCTCGATCATCAAGGACGTGGCGACCTGCGTCGCGTCGGAGGGCTCGCCCGACCCGACCGTGGCCAATCCGCCGGTCAACCAGCTGGGCGGCTGCGCGGCGGCTGTCGTGCCCGGCATCACCAGCAACACCTCGCAGGGCATCGCGGTGCAGCGCAACGACGACGGCACGGGCCGCTACCTGTACGTCGGCGACGCGCCCATCAACGCGCAGGGCACCGTCCTGCGCTATCACCCGCAGACCGGCTTCCAGGACGTCGTGTCCAACAGCGTCGCCCCCTACGACTCGCTGCTCAACCCCGGCCAGACCGTCACCACCTACCAGGGGATCACCGGTCTGGTGGTCAACCCACACACCGGTGACCTGTTCATCGGCGACGACCCCACGGTGGTGATCGCGGCCAACCCGCCGCTGAACACGGGTCACATCTTCACCATCAAGGGCGACGCGACGCTGACCGCACCCGCGGACTGCACCGGGTCGGCCACCACCACGTGTGCTCCACCCGGACCCCCCAGCACGGTGACGCCGCAGCTCTACGCCTACGGCCTGACCGCGCCCAAGGGCGGTGTGACGTTCGTGCCCAGCGACGACGGTGGCCACATCTGGGCCGCCGACCACTCGCAGGGTTTGTGCCGGTTGGACGTCGTTCCCCAGGCGCCTGGCCTGCACGCCTACAACCCGTCCTCCTGCGATGACGGCTCGGTGCTCGGGTCGGGCGGCCAGACCGCCTACGACGACACGATCGTGCCCGGCACCACGAACGAGCACTACCTGTACGTGGCGCAGAACGACCACCTGTCGCCCGGCATCATCCGGTTCACCTTCGACCCGAGCGCGGACAGCGGCGCGGGCGGCCTGGTGGCCAACTCGGCGGTCATCATGGCGCCCAACGCCGGCCTGGACGGCGACAAGGCCAACGGCATCGCTCTCGGCCCGTGCAAGCCGGGCGCCCCGGTCACCTGCAAGCACTCCCTGTACGTAGGTGGCCTGCTCGACGGGTTCATCCGCCGGATCAACAACCCGGAGGACGACCCGCGCAACCAGACCGTGGACGTCGTGGCCATGACGACCGAGCAGCGCGCCGGCACGCCCGGCCGTGGCATCAACGGCTCGATCGGCATGATCGGTGACGACCTGTACCTGCCGGAGAACCAGGGCTTCACGGTGATCAAGAACGTCTCCACGTGCCCGACCAACAACCTGGTGTGCCCGACGATCCCGATCAACATCGGCAACTTCGGCACCAGCTTCGGTGCTGCGATCGGCGTGGACACCAACCCGGCGCACAGCGCGGCTGGCCTGGTGTACGCGTCCGACTCGCCGGGTGCGGCCAACGCCACGATCTACCAGTACGACGTCGCGACCAACACGTCCCGGATCTACGCCACCCGCGGCCAGATGCCGCCGGCCGGTACCGCG
>DASUGU010000100.1:0-10295 GCA_036273855.1 Pseudonocardiaceae bacterium | reverse complement strand
AAGCATGAGATAGTTGCACTGAAAGTGCCTTCCGTTGCGCTGGTGGATCAGGACGTCGACAACCCCGATTCTCCTTGCTTGGAAGGCACTTTCTCTGTCAGCACGCCGAGCGACCAGCGCATCGATCCACGGATCGAGGCTAAGTGACCGTTTCAGTGGGGACGACCGAGTATCGGCCGTCAGCTTTCCGGCGGGTGCCGTTGGTCTACTGTGGAACTGCGGTGGGCGTCGGCGTCCGCGGACACCTCGGTGATCCGGTCGGCCAGCGCGGGGTGGTCGGCGGCGAGATGGTCGCGGACGTCGGCGAGCGGGTTCAGCAGGCCTACGGGGTCGTCACCGGCGAGCGCCGCGTGGACCTGGTCGGCCTGGTGGCGGCCTTCGGGCGTCAGGTTCGCCAGCCCGCTGACCTGACCGGCCAGCTGGCGCAGTTCGGCCGCGTTGTCGCGGGCCCACTCGCTGACCGCGCGCTGCGCGGCGCGGTGGTCGCGGGTGGCCCGCACACGCGCCTCGCCGGTCGTTTCGCCGGTGTCGCTCGGTCGGAGCCGCAGGTAGCGGCGTTCGGCGGCCTGCCTGCTGGTGACACCGAGCGCCGGGGCGAGCTGCCGCCAGCTGGCGCCCGCCGCCCTGGCCGCGGTGATCAGCTCCGGTTCCCACGCCGCGACGA
Source organism: Pseudonocardiaceae bacterium (assembly GCA_036273855.1). Lineage (GTDB taxonomy): Bacteria > Actinomycetota > Actinomycetes > Mycobacteriales > Pseudonocardiaceae > DATEPR01. Next base: position 9,631 of record DASUGU010000100.1, on the reverse strand, counting down.
CCTGCCGCAGCTCGCGCAGCGCGGTCAACGCGGCGAACAGCTGGTCGAGATCTCCGTCCACCGGATCGGCCCGGACCCGTTCCAGGGCGGCGCGTAGCTGTCGCAGCGCGGCATCGGCCTCATCAAGCATTGTCATCCTCTCGACGACGACACCCTTGTCATCGTTGTGACGACATGTTACAACATTCCCGTGCCTGTTGAACACCCCTCGGCGGGGTAGTTGATCACGGCAGGGGAGATCGACATGGTGGGGATACAGCCCAGAAGCAGTGTCGTCACACCATTGACGGGGTTGCTCGACGGTGTGCTGGCCGGCGTCCGGCGGGACCTGCCCGGCGTGCTCGGCACCGCCGTGATCGTCGCCCATCCGGCGCGGCACCAGGGCACGCTCCGGGTGGTGGCGGCCACCGGGGTCGGGCACGTGTTGCCGCCCATCACCACCGGGCCACTCGGCGGACCGTCGCTGCTGGCCGCGGCGGACGAGGAACCCGTTGTCACGCCTGATCTCTGGCAGGATCCGCGCTGGCCCGACCTGACACTGGACGCCGTGCTCGCGCAACTGCCCGAGCACCACCACGACCCGGTCGCCCGGGTGCGGGCGCGGCCGCCCTGCCGGGAGCCTGGCGGGAGACCGCCGGGGAGCCGGGCGTCGTGGTGCTGTCCGCCTACCTGGACGGCCACGCCGACCGGCGCACCCTGGCCGTCCTGGCAAGCCACGAACCACTCGTCGCCAGCGCGATCACGATCGCCGCGGTCGCCACCCGCAGCGCCGAGGAATCCGACCAGATGCTCGACGCGCTGGCCTCCCGGGCGGCCATCGAACAGGCCAAGGGCACCGTCATGACGTTGCGGCGCTGCGACACGGACGAGGCGTGGCAGGTGCTCCGGCTGACCAGCCAGCAGTGCAACGTCAAACTCCGCGAGTTGGCGCTCGCCCTCGTCGAGTACGTCGGCGGTGTCCCGGCGCAACAGCAGGGCGACCCGGACCGCCGGGTCACCGTCGGCCCGGACGCCCACGCCGCAGCGGCCCTGCTCTGGCTGGCCCTGACCGAACCCGCCGCGCCGACCGCGTATCAGGCGGCCGGCGACTGACGACGCCCTGCCAGTCCCCGAGCGGGGGGATCACGTCGTGGCGCGTTTCGGTTGGGACGACCGATATTCGTGCCGGTGGTGTCGGTCAACCGGCCTCCGCCACGGCCCGGCGCGGTTACCCTGACGCCGTGCTGACCCTCGCGGTGCCGGCGCTGCTGCTGGGAGCGTGCATGCTGATCGCGAGCGGCACCTCCGTTCTGCTGCGACTCGGCGGGAGCCGGGAACGCACTCTCGTGCACCGCTGCGGGCTGACCCCGATCACCTCGTGGCCCCGGAAGGCGCGCCGGGTGGCCGGTGTCGGCACCACCGCCTACGGCCCCGGTGGCCCGGTCCTCGGTCCGGTCAGCGGTGTCGAGTGCGCGTGGTACCGGATGCGGCTCACCCGCACACCTGCCCGGCGGTTGGTGCGGGAGGAACCGGGCGAGGACATCCTGGTCGAACTGACCGCGCCGCAGCCGTCCGCGTTGACCGACGAGTCGGGCACCGTGCTGATCGACCCGGACCTGTCGACCGAACCGCCGAACCCGCACGATCCGCTCGCCACGAACCTCACCGTGCACCTGCTCGGTCCGTCCGACGCCGACACGTGGGCGGCGATCGTCCCGGCGGAGATCCGGTTGGAGGCGGGGAAACGCGTCAACGCCATGGGAAGCACGCGCCGCGGCACCCTGTGCCGTAACGGCTTCAGCGTCCTGACGACCGATCATGTCGACGCTGTCCTCGACGGCAGGGTTGAACGGGTAGCGTCCACCAGGCAACTGGCCCGCACCCTGGGCCTGGCCGGTCTCGTGATCACCCTGCTGTCGGTCGGCGCCCTGCTGCTCATCCTGTGACGGGCCGCCTGCCGGTCACTGCGGAAGGAGCATCGCCCGTGGCGACGCGATCCCAGGAACGAACCGCCGTCAGCCCGCGCACCGCGCTACTCGCCGCGACCGTGTTCGCCGTCGTTGCGGTGGCCGGGCTGACCTGGGCCAAGTGGTGGCCCTACGGGCACAAGCTGGCCGCGCTGGTCGGCACGCACGTGTGGTCCGGGTCGTCGCCGCTGCTGAGCGGGGTGGGCCCGGTGTGGTCGTGGTCGGGCGGATGGCGGTTCACCGTGGCCTACGGCGAATCGGTGTGGATGGCACTCGTGGTGGGCCTGTTGGTCGCGGCCGGTGTCGAGGTGCTGCTGCCCAGGGCGAGGGTGGTCGGCGCGTTGAACCACCGACGCGGTTGGACGGCGACCGCGACCGGAGCCGGCCTGTCGTTGCCCTGCATGATGTGCACCTGCTGCGCGTCGCCGGTCACCACGTCGCTGCGGCGCCAGGGCGTGCCACCCGGTGCGGTCACGGCCTTCTGGCTGGGCAATCCGGTGCTCAACCCGGCGGTGATCGCGTTCCTGGCGCTGGCCCTGCCGTGGCGGTACGCGGTGCTGCGGGTGGTGATCGGCGTGGTCCTGGTGTTCGGGGCGAGCGCGCTGGTGTCGTTGGTGCGGGGGAAGGATCGGATCGATCCGGCGGACGTCGCGGTGCCGGAGGCGACACCGGTCGGGCCGCTGCCGGTGGCGTGGTTGCGGGCGCTGGGCCGGCTCGTCGTGCTGCTCGTGCCGGAGTACTTCGTCGTGGTGTTCCTGGTCGGCGCGCTGCACGGGTGGCTGGTGACGGCCCTGTCCGGTCCGTCCGTGCTGGTGGCCGTGCTCATCGCCGCCGTGGTCGGCACGCTGATGGTGATACCGACATCCGGTGAGCTGCCGGTGATCGCGGCGCTGGTGGCGGCCGGCGTGGCACCCGCGGTACCCGCCGCGCTGCTGATCGCGCTGCCCGCGGTGAGCCTGCCGTCGATGGTGATGGTGGGCAGAGCGTTGTCCTGGTCGCGCACCGTCGTCGTCGCGGGGTGCGTCGTGGTGGCGGCGCTGCTCAGCGCGGCGGTCGTGACGCTGCTGGGCTGACGTCAGTAGTCCGGCGCGGCCCACGCGACCGGATCGACGGCGAGCCACGGCGCGACCGCGACGGCCGAGGGCGTCACCCCGGCGAACGCCATCACGTCCCGGTGCAGATGGGACTGGTCGACGTAGCCGGTCTCGGCGGCCACCAGCGCTGCGCTGTGACCCGCGGCGAGGCGGTGCACCGCGTGGTCGAACCGGACCAACTGGGCGGCGCGTTTCGGCGTGATGCCGACCTGGGACCGGAACCGGGACCACAGCCGCTTCCGGCTCCAGCCCACCTCGTCCGCCAGGCCGTCGACCCGCACCTGCCCGCGGTTGGTCACCATCTCGCCCCACGCGTGCCCGACCTCCGGGTCGACCGCCCTGCCCTCCTCGTACCGCCGGGCCAGCGCGGTCTCCGCGATCGCGAACCGCTCGTCCCAGGACGCCGCGGCCCGCAGCCGGTCCTGGATCCGCCCGGCGTCGCGCCCCCACACGTCGTCCAGTGCGACCACCGTGCCGCACAGGTCGGCGGAACCGCCCAGCACCGCGTGCGCGACCACGGGAGACAGCCGCACCTGGAGGCATTCGACGTCCTGCCCGTGCCCGTGCAGGCCACCGGGCATGAGGCCGAAGGCGACGCTGCCCCGCTGCCGCCCACCGCCGTCCTCGTCCACGATCAGCATGTCCCCGAGGTCGACCAGCACCGTGACCGCCGGGTAGGGCACCACCTTGAGGTCGACCACGGGCCGACTGCGGCCGCTGAAGCCGGCCATGCTGACGCCAGGCAGCAGGCCCGGCCGGGACGGGACCGCGATGTCCCACATCGCCGCGGCCTGACGAAACGGCTCGGCAGATCGCATGACCCCATGGTACGAGCGGCCGCGAGGACATTCGTCCAAGACGGGAGCCCGGTCCGGTGGGGACGCTGACTCCAGCACTCCGACCGGAAAGGACAAGACCATGCTGTGCTACCCGTTCGACCCGTTCCTGTCGGCGCTCGAACTCGCCGGTGCCATCCGCCGCAGGGAGGTGAGCCCGGTCGAGGTGGCCGACTGCTACCTCGACCGGATGGACGAGCTCGACCCGCACCTCAACGCGTTCTGCCACCGGGCCGACGACGACGTCCGCAAGGCCGCGTCCGCCGCCGCCGACGCGGTGGCCAGAGCCGACCCGACCGACGACCTCCCACCGTTTCTCCGTGTCCCACTGCCGATCAAGGATCTGCTCGACGTGGCCGGCTGGCCCACCACCTACGGGTCGTCGGCGACCGGCAGGGTGCCCGCCGCCGAGTCGGACCCGGTCGTGCAGCGGTTCGTGGACGCGGGATTCGTGCTGCTCGGCAAGACCACCACCTCGGAGTTCGGCACCGTCCCCTTCACCGAGAGCGAAACCCTGGGCGTCTCCCGCAATCCGTGGGATCCGGATCGCACACCGGGCGGGTCGTCGAGCGGCGCGGGCGTCGCCGTGGCCGCCGGGATGGCGCCCGTCGCGCACGCCGCCGACGGTGGCGGGTCGATCCGTGTTCCCGCGTCCTGCAACGGTCTCGTCGGGCTCAAGCCCACTCGCGGCCTGGTGACCAACGCGGTCGTCGAGGTCGAGGGCATGGGCACGAACGGCGTGGTCACCCGTTCGGTGGCCGACACCGCGGCCGCTCTGGACGTGCTCGCCCGCCACGACCCGGGCGCGTGGTGGTCACCGCCTACCCCGTCGAGATCCTTCGCCGACGCGGTGACGGCGCCGCCGCCGAAGGCCCTGCGGATCGGCGTGCTCGCCGAGTCCCCGCTGGCCGTGGACCCGGCGTGCACGGCAGCGGTCGACAAGACGCTGCGGGCACTCGAATCGGCCGGCCACCACGTCGTCGACACGCCGCTGCCGCTGCCGCCTGCCGAGGAACTCATCGGGGCGTTCACGACGATCTGGCACATCGGCGGCGCCGGCATCGAAAGGGCCGACCCGAGCCGTGTCGAACCCCACAACCGGGCCCTCCGCGCGGCAGCCGAAGCGACCGACTCGTGGGCCTACGTGCAGGCCGTGCGGAAGACGCAACACCTGTCGCGACGCATCGTCGAAGGTTTCCTCGCCGCTTTCGACGTCCTCGTCACGCCCACGATGGCGTGCCTCCCGCCGCCCATCGGAGCCTGGCGGGCGGGCATGGCCGAGGATCCGTTGCGGCCACTGCTCAACAGCAACCCGATGGGCATCTTCACGTCGCTGTTCAACGTGACCGGCCAACCGGCCATCTCGCTCCCGATCCACCAGGACGACGCCACCGGCCTGCCCGTCGGCGTCCAGCTCGTCGCCGCGCCATGGCGGGAGGATCTGCTGCTCCAGGTGTCCCGCACGCTGGAACTCGCCCACCCGTGGGCCGATCGCCGGCCGGCGTGAGTCATCCGCCGGGATACTCCGCGTGCACGTCGCCGCCGAACAGTCGCCAGTAGAAGTCGTTCATGCGCGCGGCAACGGGGGCGTGCCGTTCCAGGATCGCGGCCACGGCAGGCGGCACGTCATCCGGGAGGTGGCCGGCGGCGCACCGGCGGACGTACTCGTTGCGGGCGACCGGCCCGCCGGTGACCGGCACGGCCACCCCGCACACCGTGGTCGCCAGCCAGTTGACCAGTCGCATGGCGGCGTAGCCGGCGTCGTGGGACGCGTTGCGGCGGGCGAAGTCGTGTTCGGCGGGCGTCAGGTCGAACCGGGGCGAGGTGGCCAGGCCGAAGTCGGCGAGGAACAGCCGGGTGCCGTCGGTGCGCATGTTGCCGAAGTGCCCGTCCAGGTGCAGCAGTTCGCTGGTACGTAGGAAATCCGTGATCCCGGTGAGCTGCTGCTCGACCGAGGTCGCCTTGCTCGCCGGTTCGTCCAGCAGCCACTCGGTCACCGGGTGGGGGATGTACTCGCAGCACAGGACGAGGCTGTGCGATGCGGCGGCCATGGCCGCCAGGCGGGCGCGTACAGCCGGGTGGTCGTCCAGCGCGGCGGCGACGGCGTCGATGTCGGCGTGTTCGGCCGCGACGGGCGGCCGGCCGGGCAGCGTCCGCCAGTGGTGCAGCAGCGGGAACGACTCGGTCCGGCCGGCCAGCACGGCTTCGGTCACGGTCAGGTTGGCGGCCAGTTCGCGCCAGGTGTTGAAACCGGGGCCGCCGATGCCGTACTGGCAGAACAGGGGGAGATCGAACAGGTTCGCGGTGGAGTGCGGCCGGGCCAGTTCCCGGTCGGTCAGCGGGATCCGTTTGGCGAACACCGGTGTTCCGTCGACGTCCGCCACCGCCGACCCGCCGCCCACACCGACACTGCCGCCCCGGCCGCCGGCCACGAGCGCGGCCAACTCGGCGTCATCGCAGGCGGCGAGCCGCGCCGAGAGTCGCTCGTGGCGGGCGAACCGAGTGGACGTCATCGGGCCATCATCCCAGCGACGGCCCACCGGAGGCCGCCGCCGGGTGCGGGTCAGCGTTCGGCGCGGAACTCGGCCGGCCGTTCCCGTGACGCCTCGGCCAGTGCGCGGCGGGTGTCCTCGATGCCGTAGTCCTTGCCGTAGACCGGTGTACCGGGCTGCTGGCGCCACGACTCGTCGACGGTGCCGCCGTCCAGTGCGTCGAAACCGAGGTCCTCGATCAGTTCGAACACCAGCTTCTTGCCCGGCCCGTCGGCACCGGCGATCGGCAGCGCGACGCGCCCCTCGGCGCCGCGCGGTTTGCCGTTGTTCAGCAGGCGCTTCCAGTAGATCCCGTTGAACACCTTGACCACCGGCGCGCCGATGAGCTCGGCCACCCAGGCGCTCTCCGGCTGGCCCTGCTCGATGGCCTCGATGTACCCGTCCCGCTGGCGCGGGTAGTAGTTGTTGGTCTCGATGACGGGCGCGTCCGGCCTGCGCGCGTCCACGATGCCGGCGGCCAGGTCGGGCACGTTCTTCTGCGGGATGCTGACGATCACCAGGTCGGCGTCCTGCGCGGCCTCGTTCGCCCACACCGCGGTGGCACCGGTCTCGGCGGCGAGTTCGGCCAGGGTCTCGGGGGCACGCGAGTTGGCCACCCGTACCTCGTGGCCGAGGGCGCGTAGCCGCCGGGTCAGCGTCCCACCGATGTACCCGGCGCCGATGATTCCGATCTTCATGCATGCTCCTTCGTCCCTGCCCACCTGTCCCCACTGCCAACCTCGGGGTCCACGGGACTATTCCGGCATGCGATTGGCTCCGCTGTGGACAGTGACCGGCCACAGTGCACAGCGGTAGGGCCGCCGGATCGCTGATCCCGCGGCCCTACCGATGGTGCGGTGTGCGGTCAGTGACGACCGCGGTTGCTGGTGAACGGCTCGAAGGTGTGCGCGAACTGCCAGGTGTCCTGGGCGACGCCGGAGCAGAGGCCCTGACCCTTGAGGCCGGGGCAGCTGCCGTTGTCGCGCTCGATGGCCCAGAACGCCAGGTAGCTGATGTTGTGGGCGAGTGCCCAGTGCTGGATGGCGGTGGCGTCGTCGAGGGTGAACGTCTCCGACGCGCCGAAGTCGTCGATGCCGACCATCTCGGTGACGCCGACCATCGACCACAGCCGTGACGTGCTCCGGTTCGGGAACAGCGCGTGCAGCTGGCCGATCAGGCCGTCCGCCGCGGTCATGGTGTCGGTGGCCATCTCGTGCGGCTGGCCGTCGAAGTAGTCGAACGTCATGATGTTGACGACGTCGATCCGCGCGTGGTTGGCGACCGCGTTCTGCAGGACCGCCAGGCCGGTGGGGGCGAGACCGGTGGGGGCGCTGGGCAGCGTGTAGGTGAACTGCACGGTGCGGTGGTGACGCGCGGCCCAGTCCTCGACCAGCTTGATGGCCTTGTTGCGCCGGTCGATGCCGGCCGTGTTGGTCAGCGAGAGGTCCTCGGTGTCCAGGTCGAGCCGGGTCACGTTGTAGGTGGTGACGACGTTCTCGTAGGCGGCCGCGATCGCCGGGACGCTGGTGCAACTGTCGGCGATCTCGGTGCTCGTGTCGTCGGCGGCGAACCCGCCGAACGACGGGATGACGTCACCGCCGGTCGCCCGGATCTGCCGGATGGCGGCGCCGAACGTCGACTGGGCGACCGGCGTGCTGGTGTCGCCGTTCCATTCGACGGTGCAGGAGCCCACGGCGGCGGTCTGGAGGAACGCCATGGTGAGGAACTTGGCGCCGGACTGCTGGGCGATGGTGGCCGGATTGTCGCCGTTGAACGATTCGAAGTACGGCGCGAACAGGTGCGTCGGGAGAGCCCTGGCGTCGTTCTGGGCAGCGGACGCGGGTGCTGCCATCGCGACGACGGCCGCTGCGGCCGCTGCCGCGGCCACGCCGGCGATGACGGTTCTGGATAAGCGCATATGTGCTCCTGGTACTGAGATCGCGTGGCCGGCGACGCGCCTGCGGCGCTCCGCGTCAATGGTCTATACCACTATGCCACTAGGACTGGGTTCGGTCTATGACCGCGCCGATTCCGTTGACGTCAGGCGCGAAACGCGATGTACCCGGCAAACGGGATGCGAGCCACCGGCGCTCGTCGATAGCGTTGCGCCGTGGCGGAGACCAGGGACGAGTCGGCCGGTTTCGAGCGCGTGTACGTCGAGTTGGACTGGTACGACGGACCTCGCGCGGGTCTCGCCGACGTGGACGGCACGGTCCACTATTTCCACACCGACGACTACGTCGCCGAGGTCCCCGAGTACGACGTGTGGCCGGCGAGCGAGGAGGCCGTGGCGCTGGAGCGGGAGTCGTGGGCGATCTTCGCCCGGTGGAACGAGCGCTACGAGACCGGCACGGCCACACCGGCCGACCACCCGGGGCACGGCGGGATCGACGCCCGGTACGACGAGTTGACCTCGCTGCTCGCGGCGCACCGGCAGCCACCGGCCGACGCGCGCCGGCTGATGGCGCAGTGGCGTGCCGGCACCGGCGACCGCTACCGGGTCGAGGGAGTCGACTACCGGGTCCGATGGCGCCCGGCTAGCTCCGCGTGACCGTCGCGAGCCAGGCCGGGGCGCCGTTGTCGTCGTGGAACCGGGTCAGCACGCGGTCCCGCTCGATGGCGGCGACGGTCCATCCGGAGTCCGGGCCGAAGGCCGCTCGCAGGTCGTCCTCGCCGACCGGATGCGGACCGGCGTCCTGCCCGTCGCGGAAGCACAACACGTACAGCGTTCCACTGTGCTCGGTCACCGACGCCAGGCTCGCCACGTAGCGCGGCCGTTCCTCGGCGTCGAACGTGTGGAACAGTCCACAGTCCAGCACCGTGTCGAACCGCCGCCCCAGACCATCCAGGTGCAGCGCGTCCGCCGTGACGAACTCGGCGTCGACACCACGATGGGCGGCCTTCTCCCGAGCCATGGCCACCGCCGTCGCGGCCACGTCGAAGCCCAGCACGGGCAGGCCCAGCGCGGCCACGTGCAGGGCGTTCTCACCGGTCCCGCAGCCCGCGTCCAGCACGGCGCCGCGGAAACCGGCCGCCACCCGCACGATCGCCGGCTGCGGCCGCTCGACGTCCCACGGTGCCGGGCCGTCCTGGTAGGACGCGTCCCAGGGCAGTCCGGTCATGCGTTCGTGGCTGGTCGGCTGCCGGCCAGCGTACGGATCGTCCGACATGTCCGTCACCGTAGCGCGCCCGGACACGGGTCGTGGCCCCGGCGACGCCGGGGC
>DASUGU010000099.1:0-23340 GCA_036273855.1 Pseudonocardiaceae bacterium | reverse complement strand
CGTCAAACGCGCGATCTCCAAATACCAGGCTCGTGGTCCGGTCATCGACCGGACCAGCTACCAAGCCACCCTTGGTATCGACATCCTCATGCCAGCCGATCCTTGACGATCACCACCAGCACCAAACTTCACGGCCTTGGGTCTAGTTGGCCGTTGAAGGGGCGACTCGCTGGGTTCGGATGAGTGGCGCCTATGTGTTTGATCAGTTGGCCGCGCTGCGACCGGCTCGTGGGGTTTGCCGGTGAGCTGGGCTGGGCTTGCATGTGTTGGCCAACGAGGGGACGACTCGCCCGGGATAGGCGCCGGGCGGGTGGTTGGTGCAGCTGACCGCTGGGTGGTCGACTCGCGGGGCCGGAGGGGCAGGCGCGGGCTTGTGTGTGTTGGCCAGTGGGAGGTCGACACGGCTCGTCGTACTATCGGCGTTCGTGGTCGACATCCTGGTGCCGCTTCGGCGGCTCTACGCGTTGCGGTTGCGTCGACGGCTGTCCTCCGTGGCGTTGCCGGAGCACGTCGCGTTGATCATGGACGGCAATCGTCGCTGGGCCACGAAGATGGGCATGGCGAATCCCAGTTCCGGCCACCAACACGGGGCCGCGCACGCGCTTCGGGTGTTGTCCTGGTGTGAACAACTCGGCATCCGGCACGTCACCGTGTTCGTCTGCTCGACCGAGAACCTCATCCGGCGGGACCAGGCCGAGGTCGCCTTTCTCACCCAGGTGATCGAGCAGACCGTAACCGAGGAACTCGCCAAACCTGGCGGCCGTTGGCGTGTCCACGTCGCGGGGTCGCTGGATCTTCTGCCGGACGGCACTGCCGCCACCCTCAAGCATGCGGTCGAGATCACCCGTGATCGCGACGTCGTCGGCGAGGTCACGCTGGCAGTCGGATACGGCGGTCGGCAGGAACTGGTCGACGCCGTGCGGGAACTGCTCTACGAAGCCGCAGCCGCTGATGTCTCGCTGGCCTACCTGGCTACCCGTCTGACCACCGATGACATCGGGCGACACCTGGACACCACCGGTCAGCCGGATCCCGACCTGGTGATCCGCACCAGCGGCGAGCAACGGCTGTCCAACTTCCTGCTCTGGCAGGGCGTGCGCTCCGAACTGTACTTCTGCGACGCCTACTGGCCGGCCTTCCGCGAGATCGACTTCCTCCGTGCCCTGCGCACGTTCGCCGAGCGGAACCGCCGGCACAACAGTTGACCCCGATCAGCCCGATGGTCATCCGTTTGGCCTGATCGGGCTCCGCCGGCGCTCGACACGTGCGCCGGGCGGACGACACGCCGGAGCGGTTGGGTTCTGGTGTCTCGACCGCTGGGCGGACGACACATACGGGCGACGGGTTCGTTGTGTTGGCCGTTTGATGGTCGACATGCGCGGCGGTGGGTGGACCGTGGTGTGTCGCGCCTTCTGGGGTCGACTGACGTCGGCGGGGTGGGTTGGGGCTGGCGTGTGTCGGCCGGTCGGCGGACGACACACGGGGGTGAGTTGCCGGTTTGTTGTGTTCGCCGTTGGATGGCCGACTCGTTTGCTCGTGGGTGGCTGGTTCGTGTGTTGGCCGTTGCGTGGTCGACATGCGCCGGGGTGGGTGGCGGCTTGGGGTGTGTTGGCCGTTGGGTGGTCGGTTCGCGGATTAGTGCGAGGCGTTGTGGGGTGTTGGCCGTTCGGTGGTCGGCTCGGGTGGTGGCGGGTTGGGTTAGGGGATGGCTGGGGTTCCGCCTGGCACTGTGGGGAGGCCGGCGGCCTGCCAGGCTCGGTAGCCGCCTATCAGGTCCGTTGCCCTTCGCACCCCCAGCCGGCGCAGGTCGCGGGCCGCCAGGCTCGACGAGTAGCCCTCGTTGCACACCACGATCACCAGCGTGTCCGCCGCCACCCCGGGTAGGCGCCACTCGCTGGCCGGGTCCAGCCGCCACTCCAGCACAATCCGCTCCACCACGACCGCCCCGGGGATCTCGCCCTCCGCCACCCGGTTCGCCACCGGTCGGATGTCGACCACCAGTGCCCCGGCTTGGCGCTCCGCATCGGCCTCCATCGGCGACAACCGCACCAGACCGGCCCGCGCCGACGCCAGCATCCCGTCGATGTTCACGCCCGAACCCCCTGACCGACCGAGTCGCCGACCGCCAGCAACCCGGGATAGTGCCGCACCGGCAGCGACGGCGGCGAGTAGGCGTGCACGCTCGCCGCGGGCTGCACACGTTCGTTGACCACGTCGTGCACCCGCGCCGGCCCGAAGCCGACTGCCGCACCACCGGAACGCGACATCACGCGAACCGGACCCGCCGGATACCGGTACCGCTCCACCAGGTCCCCCACCAACACCGTGAACGACCCCGACGCACCACCATGATCATGCGCACCCGTGCCCTGCCCCGGAAGCCAGGACAGTAGCCACAACTCGACGCCGTCCGTCAGCGCCAGCCGCGCCCACCACCGCCGGTCGGCGCGATACCGCAGCACCCGCCGCAACGGCCCACCCAACTCGTCCGCCACCGTCGACGTGAGATCGCGCAATTCGGCCGGCGTCCACGTCATTTTCGACTGCGGCACCAACTCGTGCACCAGCGAGTCGATCAGCCCCGGATGAATGGATGCTGCGGTCACAGAAATGCTCCTTGGCAGAGGAAACGGCAGGTCGTCGGCCAGGTGAAACAGCCCGGTCGAGCCATAGACTGGCAAACAAAACCAATCCGAAAAAGGCCGTCCCACGATGGGGAAACCGCTCGGTGTCCGACGCTCCGCACCCATCGCCCGTTCGGGTGATGATCGACCGGTGTCGACCTGGTGGGCCGATGGCCGCGCGGGGATCGGCGGCAGACACAATGTGGTCGTGACGGAGGCGCGGGGAGAGCACGGGACTGTCGATGTCAGCGATCTTGTGGTGCACATGGAAGGGGTCACCGTCCGGCGCGGCACGACGGAGTTGCTCACCGGCGTCGACTGGTCGGTGGAACTGGACGAGCGCTGGGTCGTGCTCGGTCCCAACGGCGCCGGCAAGACCACGCTGCTCCGGATCGCCGCCGCCGAACTGCACCCGACCAGCGGCCGCGTCCACGTCCTGGGCGAGCAGATCGGCCGCACCGACGTCTTCGAGCTCCGCCCCCGTATCGGCCTGAGCAGCGCCGCCCTCGCCATCCGCGTGCCGGGCGACGAGAAGGTGTCCGACGTCGTGGTCAGCGCAGGCTACGCGGTACTCGGCCGGTGGCGGGAGACCTACGAATCCGTGGACACGGGGCGGGCCGTCGATCTGCTCACCGCGATGGGTATCGGCCACCTCGCCGACCGGACCTTCGGCACTCTCTCCGAGGGCGAACGCAAGCGCGCGCTGATCGCCAGGGCCCTGATGACCGACCCGGAGATGCTCCTGCTCGACGAACCGGCCGCCGGTCTCGACCTGGGCGGCCGGGAAGACCTCGTGGCCCGGCTGTCCGCGCTGGCGATGGACCCGGACGCGCCGGCCACCGTGCTGGTCACGCACCACGTCGAGGAGATCCCGCCCGGCTTCACCCACGCCCTGCTGCTGCGCGACGGCCGGGTGGTCGCGCAGGGCCTGCTGGACGACGTCATCACCTCCGACAACCTGTCGGTGACGTTCGACCAGCGGCTGTCACTGGATCGTGCCGGTGGTCGCTTCTTCGCCCGCAGGGCGTGACCAACCGGCGGTAACCTGCTTCTCCGACGGAAGGGGACATCGGTGGGCGAGTTCGTCAACCTCGAGGTCGACGGCGCGATCGGCACCATCCGGCTGAACAGGCCGCCGGTCAATGCGTTGAACAAGCAGATGCAGGACGAGATCCTCGCGGCGGCGACCGAGGCGACGCTACGCGCCGACGTCCGCGCGGTGATCGTCTACGGCGGACAGAAGGCGTTCGCCGGCGGTGCCGACATCAAGGAGATGGCGGACATGTCCTATGCCGACATGGCCGCCCGCGCCCACCGGCTGTCCGCGTCGTTCAGCGCCGTGGCCGCGATCCCCAAGCCCACCGTCGCCGCCGTCACCGGGTACGCGCTGGGCGGCGGGCTGGAGCTGGCCATGTGCTGCGACCGGCGGATCGTCGGCGACAACGTCAAGTTGGGCCAGCCGGAGATCCTGCTCGGCATCATCCCCGGCGCGGGTGGCACCCAGCGACTCGCGCGGCTGGTCGGCCCGGCCAAGGCGAAGGACATGGTGTACACCGGCCGCTACGTGGGCGCCGACGAGGCCCTGGCCATGGGACTGGCCGAGGAGATCACCGCGCCCGACGACGTCTACTCGGCGGCGCGGACCTGGGCCGGGCAGTTCGCGTCGGGACCGGCGGTCGCCCTGGCCGCCGCGAAGGCCGCCATCGACGGCGGCCTGGACGGTGACCTGGCCAACGGCCTGAAGCTGGAAAGCCACCTGTTCGCCGCGCTGTTCGCCACCGACGACAAGCGGGACGGCATGCGTTCGTTCATCGAGAACGGTCCGGGCAAGGCCACCTTCACCGGGAAGTGAGGCACAGTGAGGATCACGCGGCAATGAATGATCCGGTACCGAATCCACACGCTACTGCCGAACAGGTCCGCGCGGCCTGGTCGGACCCTAAGCTGGCCAACGTGCTGTACCACGACTGGGAGGCGGACAGTTACGACGAGAAGTGGTCGATCTCCTACGACCAGAGGTGCATCGACTACGCGGTCGGCCGGTTCCGGGCCGTGGCGGGGGACACGGACTGGCCGTACGGCAGGGCCATGGAACTGGGCAGCGGGACCGGATTCTTCCTGCTGAACCTGATGCAGGGTGGCGTGATCGAGAAGGGTTCGGTCACCGACCTGTCACCGGGCATGGTGCAGGTCGCGCTGAACAACGCGGAACGGCTCGGCCTGCCGGTCGACGGCCGGGTCGCCGACGCGGAGCGGATTCCCTATGAGGACGAGACGTTCGACCTGGTGGTCGGACATGCCGTGCTGCACCACATTCCGGACGTACCGGCGGCGCTGCGCGAGGTGATGCGGGTGCTCAAGCCGGGCGGCCGGTTCGTGTTCGCCGGTGAGCCGACCAAGCTGGGCGACGTGTACGCGCGGCGGTTGGGCCAGCTCACCTGGTTCCTGACCACCAACGTGACCCGGCTCCCGGTGCTCAACTCGTGGCGGCGGCCGCAGGCCGAACTGGACTCGTCGTCCCGGGCCGCGGCGCTGGAGGCGGTCGTCGACCTGCACACGTTCGACCCCGGCCACCTGGAGCGGATGGCCAGGGCGGCGGGCGCCCGCCAGGTGAAGGCCGTCACGGAGGAGCTGTCGGCGGCACTGTTCGGCTGGCCGGTGCGCACCTTCGAGGCGGCGGTGCAGCGGGAGAAACTGGGCTTCGGCTGGGCGATGTTCGCCTACCGGTCATGGCTGCGACTGTCCTGGTTGGACGAGCACGTGCTGGCCAGGGTGATGCCGAGGGAGCTGTTCTACAACGTACTGGTCACCGGGACGAAACCGGCCAACTGATCCGTGGCCTACCGTTTCACCCCGGCCGACGTCGCCTACCTGCGGTCGGCGGACGGCACCGCCGCGCTCGCCACGCTGGCCGACCGGCCGCTCACGTCGCCACTGACCGACGTCACCGCGGCCAAGACGGTGGCCGGCGAGCGGTTCGCCGCCGCCCTGGAGACCGCCCTCCTGCGCCGCAGGGCCGAGACCAAGCTGGCGCGCGCCGACGCCTGGCTGTTGGACGACGCCGCCCTGCAACAGGCCACCGCGACACCCGTCGCCGCGCACCGGGCCGACCGCCTGCGCGGCCGGGACGTGCACGACGTGACCTGCTCGGTGGGCGCCGACCTGGTCGAACTGGCCGCCGTCGCCGGGCGCTGCGTCGGCTCGGACCGCGACCCCGTGCGGCTGGCCATGGCCCAGGCCAACTGCGCGGCCCGAGGGGTGGCTCCCGCGCTCCTGCGGGCCGACGCCCTGACTCCGGTGTCCAGGGACACTGTGGTGTTCGCCGACCCGGCCCGCCGCGACACCGACGGCAGGCGCCACTGGCGCCCGGACGGCCTCGCCCCGCCGCTGCCCGAACTGGTCGCCGCGTACGCCGGCCGGGATCTCGTCGTCAAGTGCGCGCCCGGCCTGGACTTCGCCGCCGTGCCGTGGGCCGCCGAGGTGGAACTGGTGTCCCTGGACGGGTCGGTGCGCGAGGCGTGCCTGTGGAGTAGTGGGCTGGCTACGCCCGGTATCACCCGCAGAGCAACGGTTCTACGTCACAACCGGCCACAGTGGACGATCACGGACGCCGACCCAGACGACTGCCCGGTGCGCCCACCCGGCCGGTGGCTGGTCGACCCGGACGGCGCCGTCGTGCGGGCCGGGCTGGTCCGGCACTACGCGGCCCGCCACAGCCTTGGCCAGCTCGACCCGCACATCGCCTACCTCACCGGTGACACCCCGCCGCCGGGCGTCCGGGCGTTCCAGGTGCTCGACCACGGCCGGTACGGCGTCAAGCCGCTTCGGCAGACGTTGCGCAGGCACGACGCGGGCGCGCTGGAGATCCTGGTCAGGGGTCTGGCCGTGCGGCCGGACGAGTTGCGGCGCGAACTGCGCACCACCGGCTCGACACCGGTCACCGTGGTGCTCACCAGGATCGGTGACGTCCCCACCGCGTTCGTGTGCCACGCCTCGGTTACCGTCGAGGAATGACATCGATGTGGGGTTCGCCGCTGACCGAGCGGGTCGGGGCGTGGCGCCGGTCGCGCCGCGATCCGATGCAGGTCCGGCTGTTCACCCTCGACTCGCTGCGCTGGGTGTTCCGCCACCGTGCGTACACCCCGTGGTACCTGGTCCGGTACTGGCGGCTGCTGCGGTTCCGGCTGGCGAACCCGCACATCGTGCTGCGCGGCATGCTGTTCCTGGGCAAGCACGTGGAGATCCACTGCCGCCCCGGCTACGGCCGCCTGGAGATCGGCCGGTGGGTCCACATCGGTGACGGCAACTCGATCCGCTGCCACGAGGGTTCGCTCCGGATCGGGGACAAGGCCGTGTTCGGCAAGGACAACACGGTCAACTGCTACCTGGACGTCGAACTCGGCGCCGCGACTCTGGTCGCCGACTGGGTGTACATCTGCGATTTCGACCATGTCACGGCGGACATCACCGTGCCGATCAAGGACCAGGGCATCGTGAAGGCGCCGGTGCGGATCGGCCCGGACACGTGGCTCGGTACCAAGGTCTCGGTGTTGCGCGGCACCAGGATCGGCCGCGGTTGCGTGCTGGGCGCGCACGCCGTGGTGCGCGGTGACATTCCCGACTACGCCATCGCCGTCGGCATGCCGGCGCGAGTGGTGCGCGACCGCAGGGCGGACTACGAGGCCGACGCCCAGCATCGCGCCGCGATCGCCGACATGTCACGGAAGGCGGCGGCAGCGCTGCAGGAGACGTTGCGGGACACGGCGTCGGCGGTGGCTCAGGACGACGGCCCATAGGCGCGGCCGGTGGCGAGCTCGCCGCGGTAGGTGAGCCGGCTGTCGATCAGTGGAGTCGGTCATCGTTGTTTCAGCGCCATGCGGCCGATGTGGTCGGCGGCGCGGGTGGTCTGGGCAGGCGGTGGCGCGGCGCGAGCCGGAGCACCAGCGTCGTCGCCACTCCGATGCTGGGCAGGCCGGTCAGCACGCCGACACGGCCAACGCCTGAGCCTCGGTCACCGGCCAACACCCGTCGATCGTCATCGGGATCAGGCGAACGCGTTGCCGGTGGCGATCTTGGGGCGGCCGAGTTCCGCGTGTCTGCCCGCGCGCGCGGACTGGTAGACCTCGGCGGTCGCTGTCGCGATGTGGTCCCAGTCGAAGTCGACGGCCAGCCGGGCGCGGGCGGCGCGGGCGCGGTTGCGGGCCGCCACGGGATCGGCGAGCACGGTGTGCACCGCCTCGGCGAGCGCCACCACGTTGCCCGGCGGGAACGACACACCGGTGCGGCCGTCCACCACCACCTCGCCCAGGCCACCGGCGGTCGACGCGACCAGTGGGGCACCGGCGGCGGCCGCTTCCAGTGCCACGATGCCGAACGGCTCGTACCTGCTGGGCAGTACCACGGCGTCGGCGGCGGCCAGCGCGGCCCGCAACTCGCGGTCGGACAGGTGCCCGACGAAGTCGACCGACCGGCGGACCCGGTGTTTGCGGGCCGCCGCCAGCAGTTCCTGGGTCTGGCTGCCCTTGCCGGCGACCATCAGCCGGGTGCCGGGATGCCGTGCCCTGATCCGGGGCAGCGCCGCGATCAGGTCGTGCACGCCCTTCTCCCATTCCAGCCGGCCGAAGAACAGCAACAGCGGGGCACCGGTCGGGCTGTGCGTGGCCCGCACGGCCGCCACGTCGGCGGCGCCGATCCGCCAGCCTCGGGCGCGGATGCCGTTGTGGATCACGGTGACCGTCTCGGCGGCCACGTCGAACAGGTGCGCCACTTCGGCGCGCATGGCCGCCGAACACGTGACCAGCGCGTCGGCCCGGTTGGCCAGCCACCACTCGACCGAATGCACCTGCTGGTTGAGCGGCTGGGACAGCCAACCGCTGTGCCGACCGGCCTCGGTCGCGTGCACGGTGGCCACCAGCGGGACGTCGACCTGGTCGGCGACGGCGACGGCCGGGTGCGTGACGAGCCAGTCGTGGGCGTGCACCACGTGCGGGCGCCACCCGAGCAGCAGCCGGTGGGCGGCCCGGATCATGGCGTGCCCCATGGCCAGCGTCCACGCCACCAGGTCGCGTTCGAACGCCAGATGCGGCGGGTCCTCGGCGACCCGGACCACGCGCACGCCCTCGACGACGGAGTCGGTGGTGGGGTGGGTGCTGGCGTCGGTGCCCGCCTCCTGCCGGCACAGCACCACCACGTCGTGTCCCTGCGCCGCGAGCCGCGTGGCCAGCGCGTGGACGTGGCGGCCGAGGCCGCCCACGACGACGGGTGGGTACTCCCAGGACAGCATCAGTACGCGCATGATCCGACTGATCCTCGCATCCTCCGGCTCGTGGCTACCGGCCGGTATCCAACCGAGCCGTCATCGTGATGGCAGATTCGGACATCCGGTTGTACCGTGAGCCGGAACCAGCGGGGCTGCGACGACACCGTGGAGCGCGGTGTGGCGCAATCGGTGATCTGTCCGTCCGCGGTGCGCCCTCCACCGCCGTACTGTTTCGCATGGTGCCCGCCCCGAACGGGACACCACTGGGAGGTGGCGATGACCGCGTGGTCGATCGCTCCGTGGCTGATCGCGCTGCTCGCGGCCGCCGGGCTGGGCGTGTTCGGCCGGTTCAGCGACAGGTCGCGGAACCGCCAGGACACCGAGACCGCCGACGCCGAGCAGGGGTCCTGCCCGGAGGACAGCTAGCGGTCCTTGCGCAGGTCACGCGCGTCGACGTGGCCGAACGGCCCGCCGGGTGATCCGGCCGCACCGGCTCGCAGTGCGCCAGCCAACTCGGTGACCCGTGTGCGGTGGCCCGCCGCCCGCCTGCGGGCGTAGTCGGCCGCCGAGTCCTTCGTCACCATGAACGTCCAGTCGCTGGACAGGGCCAGCAGCGCCTCGGTGGCCAGCCGGTCGGCCAGCGGGTCACGGTGTTCGGTGACCACCGCATCTACTGTGGACAGCAGTTCGCGCTGCACGGCCGCGCCCGCGTCGACCAGGTCGGCGACCTGCTCGCCGTCCCACACCCGCCAGTCCTTCCCGGACCCCCAGGACGACGCCGGCAGCCGCACCGGTGGTCCGATGTGGCCCGCGGCCACGGCTCCGCGCAGCGTCGTGACCCGCACGCCGGCCTCGGGTAGCGCCCGCAGCACGCCGGCCAACCACGCCGGACCCTCGTGCCACCAGTGCCCGTACAGCTCGGTGTCGTACGCGGCCACCACCAGCCCCGGCCGGCCGTCCCGGTCGCGGGCGGCGCGCAGCCTGGCCACTACGGTGGTCACGAAGTCGGTGACGTGCCGCTCGACGGCCACGGCGGCCAGGTCGGGGTCGTAGGGCTGTTTGGCCTCGGGCGGCACGTGCCGGCCGGTGACCCTGGCCGGTTTCAGGCCGGACGGATGGTCGTAGGTGTGGAAGTCGCGGTACGCCGGATCGCCCGGGTAACCGGCCTTCGGCGACCACACCCGGTAGGTGACGTCGAGATCGCGGCCGAAGCACAGCACGTCGCTATCGCCCACCGGGTGCGCCGCCGACGTCCTGCCGCGCAACGCGGGACCGTCCACCAGGAAGCGCCGCACGCCCGCCGCCGTGTAGTCGTCCTCCATGCCGGGCGCGTAACCGCATTCCGGCGCCCAGATGCCCGCCGGTGCCCCGCCGATGCGCAGCGCCGTGTCGGCCAGGCCGGCGCGTAACGCGAAACCCCGCACCCGCCGGTCCAGCAGGGGTTGGAACGGGTGGGTCAGCGGCCCGCCGAGCAACTCGATCACACCGGCGTCCACCAGCGGGCGCAACACCGGGGAAAACCCGTGCCGCCAACGGGTTTCGAACGTCTCCAGCGCGGCGGACGCCGCCCGGTGCTCCGTGGCGGCCAGCTCGCGCAGCCGGGGCGCGGCCGGCCAGCGGCCGTGCCACCGGGTGGCGGCGTAGTCGGCGCGCAACTGCCAGTCGCCCAGCCATTCGTGGAACGACCGCAGGCAGTACGGGTCGTCCAACTGGGCCGCGAGCACCGGTGTGACGCCCAGCGTGAGCACGTCCCGCCTGCCCTCGGCGGCCAGCCGCTCCAGCAGGTCCACGACGGGCAGGTACGAATGCGCCCACGCCTGGTAGAGCCATTCCTCGCCGACCGGCCACGAGCCGTGCCCGGCCAGCCAGGGCAGATGGCTGTGCAGCACCAGGCAGAACGTGCCGACCGGGTCGTCGGTCACCCGGCCCGCCTCGCCACGGCCACCAGGTCCAGGCTGCCGGCGACATCGTGGTCGTGGATGTCGAAGTCGGCCGCCCGCACGGCCGCCACGTCGGCGAGCAGGTCGTCCGGCCAGGTCGCCTCGCCGGGCAGGTGCCCGATGACGACGCCGGCCTGCGCGTCGATCAGCGAGCCGCCGTGGGCCGCGTCCAGCGCCCGCAGCCGCGCACCGTGGTGCACACCACCCAGGAACTCCACGCCGAAGCCGGCGTCGTGCAGCAGCTCGGCCAGCTCGTCGGGCGCGAGTTCCCTGGTGTGGAAGGGATTCAGCGGTGTGTCGCGGCCGGGGGAGAAGGTCAGCCGGTTCGGCGTGGTGACCAGCAGCGTGCCGCCCGGCCGCAGCACCCGGTGGCACTCGGCCAGGAACGCGGACTGGTCCCACAGGTGCTCGATCACCTGGAAGTTCGCCACGACGTCGACCTCGCCCGACCGGACCGGCAGCACCACCAGGTTGGTCCGCACCGGGTTCGTGGCCGGGTACCGGGCCCGCACGTGCGCCACGGACGGCTCGTCGTAGTCGGCGGCGATCACCCGTTTCGCCACGCCGGCCAGCAGGTCGGCGCCGTAACCCTCGCCACAGCCGGCGTCCAGCACCACCGCACCGGCGCAGCGGGGCCGCAGCCAGGCATAAGCCGCCTCGTGGCGCCGGAACCAGTAGTTCTCCGACGGCAGGTCGGGCACGGTCCGCTCGCCGGTCAGCAGTCCGCAGGGGTCGGGTACCGATCGAGCCACATGCGGAGGTTACTGGGCGGTCGTAACGTGGACGGATACCGCCGCCAGCACGACCGAAGGGAGCTCATCGTGTCGGCCCTCGATCCCGCGCCGGAGTCACTGCCGAGCGTGGACACCACCCGGCCGAACGCGGCCCGCGTCTACGACTACTTCCTCGGCGGCGACCACAACTTCGCCGCCGACCGCGAGTTCGCCGAGCAGGTGTTGTCCATCTCGCCGCACGTCCCGGCCGTGACCCGGCTGAACCGCACGTTCCTGCGCCGGGCCGTGCGCTACCTGCTCGACCAGGGCATCGATCAGTTCCTCGACCTCGGCTCCGGCATCCCGACCGTGAGCAACACCCATCAGATCGCCGAGGACGGCGGCACACCGGTCCACGTGGTATACGTCGACAACGAGCCCGTGGCCTTCTACCACGCCCAGAACATGCTGCGCGACATTCCCACGGCGGCGATCGTGCAGGCCGACATGCGTGACCTGCCCGCTGTGCTGGACCACCCGGACACGCACCGGTTGCTGGACTTCTCCCGACCGGTCGGGCTGATGGTGGTCGGGGTGCTGCTGTACCTGCCGGACCCGCAGCCGGCCGAGTTGATCCGCGGCTACCGCGGCTCGTTGGCCCCGGGCAGCTTCGTCGCGGTCTCCACCCTGACCGGCGAGCACGCCGGCCCGGAGCTGCGCGCCGAACTGGACACCATGTGCGCCTCCTACGCGGCCGCGGGTGAACCGGTCTACCCGCGCGACCACGCCGAGATCCTGCGCTGGTTCGACGGCTTCGACCTGGTCGACCCGGGCCTGGTCACCCTGCCCGAGTGGCACACCGCAGACCGCGAGGAACTGGCCGACCCGGCCCGGCCGCTCGGCTACGGTGCCGTCGCCCGGCTCGCCGGGTAGCCGCGCGAGCTGCTGTGGTCCTGGG
This sequence comes from Pseudonocardiaceae bacterium, assembly GCA_036273855.1. Classification (GTDB taxonomy): domain Bacteria; phylum Actinomycetota; class Actinomycetes; order Mycobacteriales; family Pseudonocardiaceae; genus DATEPR01. Next base: position 10,846 of record DASUGU010000099.1, on the reverse strand, counting down.
TGACGGGACCTGGACGGCCGGGCCGGTGGCGCGCGACCCTGGTCGGGTGAGGGCGAAACCCAGGATCTCGCGTCGGTCCGACGGTCGTTGGACGGTGAGCCGCCCGGCCGTCGGCTTCCGGCCGACATCGGACGAGACAGTGCACGACTCGTGGCGCGACGCCGTGAGCAGCCTGACCGACACCGCGAACCACTATGCGGGCGGCGGGTCCTTCGAACGGACGCAGCTGCGCACCGATGCCGTGGCGTCGATACCGCCCTGGAGTCCGCTGTACTACTGAGCCGGAATGATCGCCTGGCCGGCCGGGTTGCACGAGGAGTCGTACAACAGCCGGTAACAGGAGGTCACCGCACCGATGGCAACGGCAAGCCAGCCGAAGGACAGCCCGGTCGACTGGGTGAACGACCACATCCAGCAGTACGTGAGCACCGACGGTGCCAGCGGCTACGACTGGGAGGGCGCCAGCATCCTGCTGCTCACCACGACGGGCCGCAAGACCGGCACCCGGCGCCGCACCGCGCTGATCTACCGCCAGGTCGGCGACGACTACGTGATCGTCGGGTCCAAGGGCGGCGACGATCACCACCCCGCCTGGTACCTCAACCTGGCCGCCGACCCGGACGTGACCGTCCAGGTCAAGGACGAGGTGTTCGAGGGCCGCGCCCGGACCAGCGAGGGCGACGAGCGGGCGCGGTTGTGGCCGCTGATGGCGGAGGTGTGGCCGGACTACGACAAGTACCGGGAGCGCACCGACCGCGAGATCCCGGTGGTCGTCATCGAACGGGTCTGACCGCACGGGGGTGGCCGCCGGCCACCCCCGTGACGGCGATCAGAGGTTCAGGCCCGCGTCCGCGTCGGTCGGCAGCTTCGAGGACAGCGAACCGCTGGAGAACACGTACCGGCCGTGCTCGACGGACGGTGGCGCCGTCGCGTCGATGTCGCCCTGGGTGATCGCCAGCCGCGACACCGGCACGGTGACCGTGACGGTCGAGGACTGACCGGCCGCCAGGTGGGTCCTGGTGAAGCCGACCAGCCGCCTGGTCGGCTGGATCGGGTCGCTCACCGGCTGGGACACGTAGACCGGGACGACCACGTCCCCGTCCTTCGCACCGGTGTTGCCGACCGCCACCTGAACCCGCACCGACGATCCCTGCCGGGCCGCGCCGACCGTGCCGAACGTGTAGCCGGTGTAGCTCAGGCCGGCGCCGAACGGGAACAGCGGCTGGTAGGTCGCGCTGCCGGAGTTGCTGGTGTTGGGCAGCGTGAGCAGCAGGTAGCTGTTGGGGTTGTCGCTGTTCAGCTTCGGCCACGACACGGGCAGCCGGCCGCTCGGGTTGACCGCGCCGAACAGCACGTCGGCGACACCCGCACCACCCTGGGTGCCCGGCCGCCACGCCATCACCAGCCCGGCGGGCGTGACGCCGCCGGAGGACTTGACCAGCGAACCCAGCGCCAGCGGCCGGTCGTCCACGACGACCACGACGACCGGCTTGCCCGTCGCGACCAGTGCGGCCACCTCGGCCTGCTGGGCGGCCGGCAGGCTCGGGTCGCGCTTGTCGTTGGGCCCTTCGGCGCCCGGACCGTTGCCCACCACGACGACGTAGTCGTCCGTCGTGGCGGCGTCCGCGACCGCGTCCGCCTGGCTGGCCGCGAAACGCACGTTGGAGCCGCCCGCCTGGAGTCCCTTGAGGATGGTGACGGCCTGCTCCGGGCTGCCGGCCGGCACACCCTGCCACCCGATGCTCCACCCGCCCAGCGTCGCCGGGATCGAGTCGGCGTTCGGACCGGTGACGGTGATGTGGGCGCTGGTGGACAGCGGCAGCACGCTGTTGCTGTTCTGTAGCACCACGGTGGACTCGGCGGCGGCCTGCCTGGCCAGCCCGGCGTCCATGCCCACGGTCTGGTTGGCCGTCGACGGGTCGACCAGCGGGTGGTCGAACACGCCGGTGCTGAACTTCAACGCCAGCACCCGGCCGGCGGCCTGGTCGATCCTGGCCATGCTGATCAGGTGGTCGGACACGGCCTGCGTGACGGCGGCGTCGAAGCTGTCCGCGTCGAACGGCTCCATCGCCATGTCCACGCCCGCGTTGATGGCGATCGCGGCGGCGTGCTCGTAGTCGGCCGCCAGGTGATAGTTGTTCTGCAGCGCGGCGACGTCCGCCCAGTCGCTGACCACGACGCCGGTGAAGTGCATCCGGTCGCGCAGCACGGTGGTCAGCAGGTAGCGCGACGACGTGGCGGGCACGCCGTTCACCGCACCGGAGTCGACCATCACGGTCTGCCCGCCGGCGGCCAATCCCGCCTGGTACGACGGGAGTTCGTCGTCCTGCAGCCACCGGATCGACATGTCGGCGTCGGTGCGGTCCAGGCCGGTGCTGGCCGCGCCGTAGCCCGCGAAGTGCTTGACGGTGGCGGCCACCTGGCCGCTGGCCTGCAGGCCGGTGACGCCGGCCGCCTCCATGGCACCGTCCAGCGTCGGGTCCTCGCCGAAGGACTCGTTGTACCGGCCCCAGCGGGTGTCCCGGTCGACGTCGGCGATCGGGCCGAAGCCCCAGCGCACGTTGGTGGCCAGCGCGGCCTTGCCGGCGGACACCTGCGTGGCCTCTTCCAGGGGCACGTCGTAGGTGGCGCCCATGCCGATCTCCTCGGGGAACAGCGTGTCGCCGAGCACGTTGTTGTGCCCGTGCACCACGTCCGCGCCGTAGATGGCCGGGATGTGCAGCGGGTTGTGGTCGATGGAGTACTGCACGACCGTGTTCACCGCGGTGGCCCAGTCCCGTGGGCTGTCCGCGCCGTTGATGTCCTCGGTCGGCGGTGCGCCGCCGCCGGACAGGATCGAGCCCGCGCCGTCCGTGCCGAGCACGTCCTGCGCGCAGGTCTGGTTGAGCGGGCCGGGACCGTCGTTGCAGTTGCCGACGATCTTGCCGAACTCGATCTGGGTCATCTGGCCGATCTTCTCGGCCAGGGTCATCCGGCCGAGCAGGTCGTTCACCCGCGCCTGGACCGAGGCGTGCGGGTCGAGGTAGGTGGGTTTGCCCGCGGCGGCGGCCGGTGCGCCGCCGACGGCGAACAACGATGCGGTGACGAGGCCGGCCGAGGCGGCGAGCACGAGGCTTGTCCTGACCATGGCCGGTAAGCGCTTACCTGGCATATGTCCGATGCTGGTCCCGGCCGGTGATCGAGTCAATGCGTTCCGCGACCGGGATTCGGGTCCCGACTTCCGTGCTGAGCCATCCGGACGAGCGCTGGTGAGCACGGTCACCGGTGTCACGACTTGCTGGTGGTATACCGGTCGGTAACATCGGGGTGGCGCAGCCCACTGCGCGTTGCCAGGGGCTTCGCTCGCCAACCCGTCGACGACATGGCAAGGTCGGGCGCAACCCGCATGCCAGTACATGCCAGTTTCCAGGAGGTCGATCCAGACCCATGAACATCGTCGTTCTGGTCAAGCAGGTGCCCGACACCTATTCCGAGCGCAAGCTCACCGATGCCGATCACACGCTCGACCGCGACGCCGCCGACGCGGTGCTCGACGAGATCAACGAGCGCGCGGTCGAGGAGGCCCTGCTGATCAAGGAGGCGCAGGGCGGCCAGGTCACCGTGATCAGCGTCGGCCCGGAACGGGCCACCGAAGCCATTCGCAAGGCTCTGTCGATGGGCGCCGACGCCGCCGTCCACGTGTCCGACGACACGCTGCACGGCGCCGACGTGCTGCAGACGGCCACCGTGCTGGCCAAGGCCATCGGCACCGTCGAGGGTGTCGACCTGGTGCTCGCGGGCAACGAGTCCACCGACGGCGTGGCCGGTGCGGTGCCGGCGATCGTCGCGGAACTGCTGGGCCTGCCCCAGTTGACGCACGCCCGCAAGGTCGAACTGGACGGCACGACCGTCCGGGTGGAACGCGAGACCGCGGACGAAGGCCTGACCAAGCTCGAGGCGGCGCTGCCCGCGCTGGTCAGCGTGACCGAGAAGATCAACGAGCCGCGCTACCCGTCCTTCAAGGGCATCATGGCGGCCAAGAAGAAGCCGGTGACCACGCTCACGGTCGCCGACCTCGGCGTGGACGGCGGCCAGGTAGGCCTGGCCAACGCCTGGTCCAGCGTGCTGGAGGCGACCCCGAAGCCGCCTCGCACCGGTGGCCAGAAGGTCGAGGACGAGGGTGACGGTGGCGCGAAGATCGCCGAGTACCTGGTCGCGCAGAAGCTGATCTGACAACAGGACGAGGAGACGTCATGGCTGAGGTTCTGGTCCTCGTCGAGCAGGTCGACGGCGAGGTCAAGAAGGTCACCGGTGAACTGCTGACCGCCGCGCGGCGGCTCGGCGAGCCGGCCGCCGTCGTGGTCGGTGCGCCCGGCACGGCGGGGAAGGTGCGCGACGCGCTGGCCGGGTTCGGCGCGGCGAAGGTGTACGCGGCCGAGTCCGACGACGCCGCCGGCTACCTGGTCACGCCCAAGGTGGACGCGCTGGCCGCGGTCGCCGGCAGCGCGAGTCCGGCGGCGGTGCTGGTCGCCGGTTCCGCCGAGGGCAAGGAGGTCGCCGGCCGGCTGGCCGTCCGGCTGGGCTCCGGTCTGATCGTGGACGCGGTGGACGTGGCCGACGACGGCAGCACGACGCAGTCGGTGTTCGGCGGCGCGTACACCGTCAAGGCGAAGGTCACCCACGGCACGCCGGTGATCGTGGTGCGGCCGGGCGCGATCGACGCCGAGCCCGCGGACGGCGCCGCCGAACAGTCCAGTGTGGACCTGCCGGCGACGGATGCCGCCAAGGCCACCAAGATCCTGTCCCGCGAGCCGATCGTGGGCGGCGACCGGCCGGAGCTGACCGAGGCCACCGTCGTCGTGTCCGGCGGGCGCGGCGTGGGCAGCGCGGACAACTTCGCCGTGGTGGAGAAGCTGGCCGACGCGCTCGGTGCCGCCGTCGGCGCGTCCCGGGCCGCGGTGGACTCCGGCTACTACCCGGCGCAGTTCCAGGTGGGCCAGACCGGCAAGACGGTCGCGCCCCAGCTCTACATCGCCCTGGGCATCTCCGGTGCCATCCAGCACCGGGCCGGTATGCAGACGTCCAAGACGATCATTTCGGTGAACAAGGACGCCGAGGCGCCGATCTTCGAGATCTCCGATTTCGGCATCGTGGGCGACCTGTTCAAGGTGGCTCCGCAGCTCACCGACGAGGTCGCCAAGCGCAAGGGCTGAGCCCGACGGGAACGGGCCGGTATTCGTCGGCGGTGGCGAATACCGGCCCGTTCGCGTTGTTCACGCACTTTCCATCCGCACGCCACCGGTTCTCCCTACTTTTCGTTGCCCTCGTGGCCGTACACAGTGTGCATGTCGCAGCCGAGACTGCTGGTCAGCAACGCCTCAGCCGAACGACACTACTCATTCCTGGTGGCCCAGGACGACGACGAGGTGCGCGCCGCCCAGCGGCTGCGCCACCAGGTCTTCGCGACCGAGATGGGCGCCACCCTGCACAGCCCGGTGGACGGGTTGGACGTCGACCGGTTCGACGAGTTCTGCGACCACCTCGTGGTCCGGGACGAGACCACCGGTGAGATCGTCGGCACCTACCGCATGCTGCCGCCCGAACGGGCCGCCCAGGCCGGCGGCCTGTACTCCGACACCGAGTTCGACCTGACCGCGCTCGCCGGGCTGCGGGGTGGTCTGGTGGAGACGGGACGGTCCTGCGTGCACCCGGACCATCGCAGCGGTGCCGTCGTCGGTCTGGTGTGGGCGGGCATCGCCCGGTACATGCTGCTGTCCGGTCACTCCTACCTGGCCGGCTGCGCCTCCGTCGAACTGGCAGACGGTGGTGCCGAGGCGGCCGGCGTGTGGGATGTGGTGCGGCGCAAGCACTTCGCGCCGGCCGAGTTCGGCGTGACGCCACTGCGGCCGTGGGACGTCGACGCCCATCCGGTGCCCGTGCGGCCGGTGGTGCCGCCGCTGCTGCGCGGTTATCTCCGGCTGGGCGCGTGGATCTGCGGCCGGCCGGCGCACGACCCGGACTTCGGCGTCGCCGACTTCTTCGTGCTCCTGTCGCTGGACCGGGTGGACCAGCGGTACCTGAAGTTCTTCCTCGGGGAGTCGTGATGGCGCACGGCTGGATGCCGGTGTCCCCCTGCGGTCCCGGCTGCGTCGGTGGCACCATGCCGACCGTCCGCCGGACCAGGCGGGCGATGCGGCTGGTCAGTGTGGTGGGTTCGCTGGTGGCCGCCGCGCTGCGGTTGCCGTTCCTCGGACTGGTCGGCGCCCGGCGCCGGGAAGCCATGGTGCGCCGGGTTTTCCTCGGCGTCCTCAACGCGATGGGCGCCACGCTGGAGATCCACGGCGACGCCACGCTCGGTGTGCCGCCCGAAGGTGGACCGCACCGGGGCGCGCTCGTCGTGGACAACCACGTGTCCTGGCTGGACATCGTCGCGGTGAACGCGGTCCGGCCGATGCGGTCGGTGGCGAAGCGGGAGATCGCGACCTGGCCGGTGGTCGGCCGACTCGCCTCCAAGGCCGGCACGGTCTACCTGGACCGGGGTTCGCTGCGCGCGCTGCCCGGCACGGTGGCCGAACTGGCGGCCGCGCTGCGCGGCGGCGCGCTGGTCAACGCCTGCCCGGAGGGCACCACGTGGTGCGGCCTGGGGCTGGGCCGGTTCCGGCCGGCGCTGTTCCAGGCGGCCATCGACGGCGGTGTGCCGGTGCGGCCGCTGGTGGTCCGCTACCGGGTGGCCGACGGCGGCCCGACCACCTGGCCGGCGTTCGTCGGCGACGAGACGCTGATCGACTCGGTGCGGCGGACGGCCCGGTTGCGTGGGCTGGTCGTCGAGGTGCACGTGCTGCCCGAGATCGCCCCCGGCCGGGCGACCGACCGGCACCACCTGGCCGCGCTGGCCGAGGCGGCCGTCCGGGACGTGCTGTACGGGAACCAGCCGGTGCCGCACCCGGTGGCGGAGCTCACGGCGTAAAACAGCTGGACCTCCACCCGGCTGGAGGTCCGATGATGGTGCGGTGACAGCGACAGAGCCCAACACGACACCGGCCCAGCGGGTCGGCCGCTACCGCAGCACCCTGTGGGTCCGCGAGCACCGGGTGCCGACGGCGGGCCTGGTGCTCATCGTCACGCTGATCGCGTTCGAGTTCATGGGCGTGGCCACCGCGCTGCCCACCATGGTCGCCGACCTGCACGGCGGCCGGCTCTACGCCTGGCCCATCGCGGCGTTCACCGCGGCCAGCGCGATCGGCACCGTGGTCGGCGGGCGGATCTGTGACCGGCGTGGACCCGGCGGGCCGATCCTCGGCGGTGTGGTGCTGTTCGCCGCCGGTCTCGTGGTGTGCGGTGTCGCGCCCACCATGCTGGTGCTGCTGCTCGGGCGGGTCGTGCAGGGCTTCGGCGCCGGTGTGGTCGTGGTCACCGTGTGGGTGCTGATCGCGCTGGTCTACCCGGAACGGGACCGGCCGGCCGCGTCCGCGCTGCTGTCCGCGGCCTGGGTGGTGCCCTCGCTGATCGGGCCACCGGTGGCCGGCCTGGTCACCCAGCAGGTCGGCTGGCGCTGGGTGTTCCTCGGCCTGGTGCCGCTGGTGCTGGTCGGCCTGCCGCTGCTGGTGCCGGTGATGCGCCGGGTGCGCGAGGCCACCACCGAGCGGCGCCCGGTGAAGCGGGGTCTGGTGGCGGCCGGCATCGGCGCGGCCGTCGGCGTCAGCGCGTGCACGGCGGCGGCGCAGCGGCTGGACCTGGTCGCGGTGCCGATCGCGGTCGCCGGGCTCGTCGTGCTCGCGGTGTCGCTGCGCACGCTGCTGCCCACCGGCACCGTGCGGGCCGCTCGCGGCCTGCCGGCCGTGGTGCTGTCCCGTGGCCTGCTGGCCGGTTCGTTCGGCGCTGTGGAGGCGTTCCTGCCGCTCACCCTGACGTCGGTGCACCACTTCGGTCCCGCCGAGTCCGGCCTGCCGCTGACGCTGTCCGCGATCGGCTGGGCCGGTGCGTCCGCGTGGCAGGGCAGGCACGTGGACGTGTCCCGGACGACGCTGCTGCGGATCGCCTTCGTGCTGGTGGCCGTCGGGTTGGGCACCGTGTCGGTGATCGCCTGGCAGGGCGGGTCGCCGTGGCTGGCCTATCCGGCGTGGATGCTCGCCGGTATGGGCATGGGCCTGGGTGTGTCCAGCATCTCATTGCTGCTGCTCAACCTGTCTCCGGAGCACGCGCGCGGCTTCAACTCGTCCGCCGTGCAGCTCGCCGACATGATCTGCACGGTTCTGCTGGTCGGCGTGGGTGGCGTGCTGGTCAACGCGCTCGGCTCGACCGTCCACCCGACCGTGCCGCTGTTCGTGTTCGACCTGCTGATGTGTTCCGTTGCCCTGTTCGGGGCGGTTGTGTCGGCTCGCCGTACCGAGAGGCGACTACTCTGAACTCCCGATGGTGTATCTCGACCACGCCGCGACCACACCGATGCTGCCGGAGGCAGTGGCCGCGATGAGCGAGGCTTTGTCCGCCGTGGGCAACGCCTCGGCGGTGCACACCTCCGGCCGCCGGGCCCGCAGGGTCGTCGAGGAGGCCCGCGAGGACATCGCCGACGCGCTGGGCGCCCGGCCGTCCGAGGTCATCTTCACGGCGGGCGGCACCGAGGCGGACAATCTCGCGGTCAAGGGCATGTTCTGGGGCGCGCCACCGGGCCGCCGCCGGGTGCTGGCCTCGTCCGTCGAACACCACGCCGTGCTGGACTCGGTGCAGTGGCTGGCCGACCACGACGGCGCCGATGTCGTCTGGCTGGACGTGGACGACTTCGGGCGGGTGCACGAGGACACCGTGCGGGCCGCCGTCGCCGAGGACCCGGCGTCGGTCGGGCTGGTGACGGTGATGTGGGCCAACAACGAGGTCGGCACCGTCAACGCCGTGCACGAACTCGCCAGGACCTGCCACGAGCACGGCATCCCGCTGCACACCGACGCCGTGCAGGCCGTGGGCGCGGTGCCGGTCGACTTCGCCGCGTCCGGCGCGGACGCGCTCACCCTCAGCGCCCACAAACTGGGCGGGCCCTACGGGATCGGCGCTCTCCTGCTGGCCAGGGACGCCGCGTGCACCCCGCTGCTGCACGGTGGCGGGCAGGAGCGTGACGTCCGCTCCGGCACCGTGAACGTGCCCGCCGTGGTGGCGTTCGCCGCCGCCGTACGGGCCGCCGTGACCGACCTGCCCCTTCGCGGCGCCCGGCTGGCCGCACTGCGCGATTCGCTCGTCCGGGCGATCCAGCGCGTGGTGCCCGACGCCGTGGTCAACGGCGATCCCGGGTCGTCGTCGGTGGCCGACGGGCCGTCCCGGCTGCCCGGCAACGCCCATCTCACGTTCCCCGGCTGTGAGGGTGACAGCCTGCTGATGTTGTTGGACGCCAACGGAATCGAGTGCTCGACCGGGTCCGCGTGCACCGCGGGTGTCGCGCAGCCCAGCCACGTGCTGCTGGCCATGGGCGCCGACCCCACCGCCGCTCGCGGGTCGCTGCGGTTCTCCCTGGGCCACACCACGACCGAGGCCGACGTGGCCGCGGTCGCGTCGGTGATCGGCGGCGTGGTGGAGCGGGCCCGCAGCGCCGGACTGGCCGGTGCGCGACGCTCGGCGCGGGCGGCTGCCGCCCGTCAGGTGGAGGTCTGAGACAGTGCGTGTGTTGGCCGCGATGAGCGGTGGAGTGGACTCGGCGGTCGCCGCCGCCCGTGCCGTCGCCTGCGGGCACGAGGTGGTCGGCGTGCACCTCGCGCTGTCGGCGAAGCCGGGCACGCTGCGTACCGGCGCCCGTGGCTGCTGCACGGTGGAGGACGCGCGCGACGCCCGGCGGGCCGCCGACGTGCTGGGCATTCCCTTCTACGTGTGGGATTTCGCCGAGCGGTTCACCGAGGACGTGATCGAGGACTTCGTCGCCGAGTACGCGGCGGGCCGCACGCCCAACCCGTGCGTGCGGTGCAACGAGCGCATCAAGTTCGCCGCGCTGCTGGACAAGGCGGTCGGGCTCGGGTTCGACGCCGTCTGCACAGGACACTACGCCCGACTGTCCGTTGTGGATGGTGTGCCGGCGTTGCGGCGCAGCGCGGACGACGCGAAGGACCAGTCCTACGTGCTGGCGTCGCTGCGGCCGGACCAGTTGCGCAACGCCATGTTCCCGCTGGGCGACTCGACCAAGCCCGCGGTCCGCGCGGAGGCCGCCGAGCGCGGCCTCGCGGTGGCCGAGAAGCCGGACAGCCACGACATCTGCTTCATCCCGGACGGCGACACCAGGACGTTCCTGACCGGCCGGATCGGCGTGCGCGCCGGCTCGCTGGTCGACGACGCCACCGGTGAGGTGCTGGGCAGCCACGACGGCGTGCACGGCTTCACCGTCGGCCAGCGCAAGGGCCTGGGCATCGACGCGCCCGCCACCGACGGCCGGCCCCGGTACGTGCTGTCGCTGGAGCCCGTCACCGGTGACGTGCGGGTCGGTTCGGCGGAGCGCCTCGCGGTGTCCACCGTGGTCGGCATCCGGCCGGTGTTCCCGTCCGGCCAGGCGTTCACCGCGACCGACTGCGTGGTGCAGGTCCGGGCGCACGGCGGTGTGGTGCCCGCGTCGGCCGAGCTCGTCGGGGACGAACTGCTGGTCCGCCTGAGCGAGCCGCTGCGAGGCGTGGCGCCGGGCCAGACGGCGGTGCTCTACCGGCCGGATTCGGCGGGCGACCTGGTGCTGGCCAGCGCCACCATCGCGCGGACCGACGACTAGTACTACAGGGCTAGATCGTTTGCGTCTGTAGCTTGAGGCGTCGTGTGAAATGGTGTCGTCGTGTGTCTGCCTGGTGTTCGCGGCGCCAGGTAGACCAGCGAAGGCCCTGGTCGATGACGTGGTCGTCGTGGCCGA
>DASUGU010000098.1:0-49069 GCA_036273855.1 Pseudonocardiaceae bacterium | reverse complement strand
GGGATGCCCTTCGAGAGGAGACAGGCCACTTATGGCGAAGATTGCGGTGACGGGCACCGTCGTCGAGCTGGACGGCGACGAGATGACCAGGATCATCTGGCAGTTCATCAAGGATCAGCTGATCCTGCCGTACCTGGAGATTGACCTCGACTATTACGACCTGTCGATCGAAAACCGCGATGCGACTGACGACCAGGTCACCATCGACGCCGCGAACGCCATCAAGCGGCACGGGGTGGGCGTGAAATGCGCCACTATCACGCCGGACGAGGACCGGGTGGCCGAGTTCGGGCTGAAGAAGATGTGGCGGTCGCCGAACGGCACCATCCGCAACATCCTCGGCGGCGTGGTGTTCCGCGAGCCGATCATCTGCAAGAACGTGCCGCGCCTCGTTCCCGGCTGGACCAAGCCGATCATCATCGGCCGTCATGCCTATGGCGACCAGTACCGCGCCACCGACATCCGCTTCCCCGGCAAGGGCACGCTGACGCTGAAATTCGTCGGCGAGGACGGCACCGTGATCGAGCGGGAAGTGTTCAAGACGCCCGGGGCCGGCGTTGCGATGGAGATGTACAATCTCGACGATTCGATCGTCGATTTCGCGCGCGCCTCCCTCAACTATGGGTTGATGCGCGGCTATCCGGTCTATCTCTCGACCAAGAACACGATTCTGAAGGTCTATGACGGTCGCTTCAAGGACATCTTCCAGGATGTCTACGACCGCGAGTTCAAGAAGGAATTCGAGGCCAAGAAGCTCACTTACGAGCACCGCCTGATCGACGACATGGTCGCGGCTGCGCTGAAGTGGTCCGGCGGCTATGTCTGGGCGTGCAAGAACTACGACGGCGACGTGCAGTCCGACACCGTCGCCCAGGGCTACGGCTCGCTCGGCCTGATGACGTCGGTCCTGATGACCCCGGACGGCAAGGTCGAGGCCGAGGCCGCACACGGCACGGTGACCCGGCACTTCCGCCAGCACCAGCAGGGCAAGCCGACCTCGACCAACCCGATCGCGTCGATCTACGCGTGGACCCGCGGCCTGGCCCAGCGCGGCAAGCTGGACAGCACGCCGGACGTGGTGGCGTTCGCCGAGACGCTCGAGCGGGTGGTCGTGGAGACCGTCGAGAGCGGCAAGATGACCAAGGACCTCGCCCTGCTCGTCGGTCCGGACCAGCCGTGGCTGACCACCGAGGAGTTCCTCGGCGCGCTGGACGAGAACCTGCAGAAGGCGATGGCCGGCTGAGCAACACGCGCCCCGAATGGCCGATCGCACCTCGGTGCATCGGCCATTCGCGCGCTGGCACGGTACGGTTCGGTGCGTTATACCTGGTAGGACGTGACCTGTCGGCGCCGTGGCGGAGGGGTTCGGCTTGTCGAAACGGATGCTGATCGTGGTGGTCGTCCTGGTCGTGGTCGCGATCCTCTTCCTCGTCCAGAACGGCAAGAAGGGCAATGCCCAGCCGGGCGGTGCCAGCAGCGGTAGCAGTAGCAGTAGCAGTAGCGGCTGCCAGGTCCAGGTCACGGCCGATGTGCTCAACGTCCGGGCCGCGCCGAGCACCACGGCCAAGACGCTCACCCCGCTGCACAACGGCCAGACCGTGAGCGCGACCGCCACCACCAGGAACGGCTTCCGGGAACTGTCCGCGGGCCACTGGGCGTCCAGCGACTTCCTCAAGCCGGTGTCCGGCTCCTGCTGATCGGTAGTCTGCGCGGGTGCTGACCGTCTCCACCGTCAACGTCAACGGCGTGCGCGCCGCGGCCGGCAAGGGGCTCCTGGACTGGCTCGCGGCGACCGCCGCCGACGTGGTGTGCCTGCAGGAGACCAGGGCGGCCCGGGGCCAACTGCCCGAACTCGACGGCTGGCACGTCGCGTTCGCCGGGTCCGCCGTCGCCGGGCGCAACGGCGTCGCCGTGCTGAGCCGCAACCCGCCCGAGCAGCTCGGCACCGGGTTCGGCGTCGCCGAGTTCGCGGACTCCGGCCGGTACGTCGAGGTGGCGCTGCCGGGCCTCGTGGTCGCCAGCGTGTACCTGCCCAAGGGTGACGCCGGCACGGCCCGCCAGGCGGAGAAGGAACGCTTCATGGCCGGTTTCCTGCCCTACCTGGCCGAACTGCGGGACAAGGCGGCGGCCGACGGCCGGGAGGTGCTGGTGTGCGGCGACTGGAACATCGCCCACACCGAGGCGGATCTCAAGGCGTGGCGGGCGAATCTGCGCCACTCCGGTTTCCTGCCCGAGGAACGTGCGTGGCTGGACCGGCTCTACGCGGCCGGTTTCGTCGACGTGGTGCGCGCGCTGCGACCGGGTGAGGCCGGTCCGTACACCTGGTGGTCCTACCGGGGCCGGGCGTACGACAACGACGCCGGCTGGCGGATCGACCTGCACGTGGCCACCCCCGGCCTGGCCGAGCGCGCCCGTACGGCGGTCGTCGAGCGAGCGGACAGCTACGCCACCCGCTGGTCGGATCACGCCCCGGTGACCGTGCGGTACGACACGTGAAGATCACCACCCGCAACGCCCGGTTCCAGCAGTGGGCCGCGCTGCTGGACAACCGCACCAGGCGCACCCGGTCCGGCGAGTTCCTGGTGCAGGGCGTCCGGCCGATCTCCCTGGCCGTGCGGCACGGCTGGCCGATCCGCTCGTTGATCCACCCGATCGGGCGGCAACTGTCCGAGTGGGCCACCGGCCTGCTCGGCGACACCTCGGTCCGGGCCGAACGGGTGGCGATGGCCCCGGACCTGCTGGCCGAGCTGGCCGGCAAGGACACCGAGGTCCCGGAACTGCTGGCGATCGCGGCCCAGCGCGCGGACCGGCTGGACCGGATCACCGTCGGGCCCGACTTTCTCGGCGTGGTGTTCGACCGCCCGACCAATCCGGGCAACGTGGGCACGGTGATCCGCTCGGCGGACGCGTTCGGCGCCCGGGGGGTGGTCGTCACCGGCCACGCGGCCGACCCGTACGACCCGCGTGCGGTGCGTGCGAGCACCGGTTCGGTGTTCGCGGTGCCCGTGGTGCGGGTGCCGGCGCCGAGCCTGGTGCTGGACTGGGTGGCCGACGTGCGGGCCGCCGGTGTGCCCGTTCGGGTGGTGGGCACGGACGAGACGGGCCGGTACGAGGTCGCTGAGCACGACCTCACCGGGCCCACGCTGTTCGTGGTGGGCAACGAGACCACTGGGATGAGTGCTGCCTGGCGGGAGGCGTGTGACGTGGTGGTGCGCATCCCGATCGGCGGCTCGGCGAGCTCGCTCAACGCGGCGAACGCGGCCACCGTGGTGCTGTACGAGGCGGCCCGGCAACGGCGCCATATGTGACTGGGGTCACATGTGAGCCCGGTTCCTCGGGCCCCGGGCCGGCACCACGGCCCGACCTAGGCTGACCTGGTGGCCGACCTTCCGCTCGCACCACCCGAAGCTCGTCCCTCCGACACCGCCATCCGTCGCGCGCTACGCCGAGCGCAGGATGGTTCGACGCTCGACGTCACCGAGTCGGCCGTGCTGCTGCACGCCACCGGCGAACAGTTCGACGAACTGCTCGCCGCCGCCGGGCGCGTCCGCGACGCGCACCTGGCCGCCGAGGGCCGCACCGGCCTGGTGACCTACAGCCGCAAGGTGTTCATCCCGCTCACCCGGCTGTGCCGGGATCGTTGCCACTACTGCACTTTCGTCACCGTGCCCGGTCGGGTGCCCGCTGCCTACCTGGAGCGGGACGAGGTGTTGGAGATCGCCAGGCAGGGCGCGGCCGCCGGGTGCAAGGAAGCCCTGTTCACCCTCGGCGACCGCCCGGAGGACCGCTGGCCGGCGGCGAGGGAGTGGCTGGACGCCCGGGGTTATTCCTCCACAGTGGACTACCTGCGCTCGGTCGCGGTGGCCGTGCTGGAGGAGACCGGCCTGCTGCCGCACCTCAATCCCGGCGTGCTGAGCTGGGAGGAGCTGACCAGGCTGCGCCCGGTCGCCCCGAGCATGGGCATGATGCTGGAGACCACGGCCGACCGGCTGTGGAGCGAGCCGTCCGGCCCGCACTACGGCAGCCCGGACAAGGAACCCGCCGTGCGGCTGCGGGTGCTGGCCGACGCCGGCCGGGTCAACATCCCGTTCACCACCGGCATTCTCGTCGGCATCGGGGAGACCCGGAGCGAGCGGGCCGAGTCGCTGCACGCCATCCGCCGGTCCGCCCGGCAGTACGGGCACATTCAGGAAGTCATCGTGCAGAACTTCCGGGCCAAGCCGGACACCGCGATGCGGTTCACACCGGACGCCGACCTGCGCGACCTGGCCGCCACCGTGGCGCTCACCCGGCTGCTGCTCGGCCCCGGCGTCAGCGTGCAGGCACCACCGAACCTGGTCGGCGACGAGCACGCCCTGCTGCTGCGCGCCGGCATCGACGACTGGGGCGGCGTCTCGCCGATCACCCCCGACCACGTCAACCCGGAGCGGCCGTGGCCGGACCTGGACCGGCTGGCCGAGTGGACGTCCGCCGCCGGCTACACCCTGCACGAACGGCTCACCGTGTATCCGCGCTACGTGCGCGGCACCCCCGGCCAATGGATCGACCTGCGGCTGCGCGACCACGTCACCGCGCTCGCCGAGCCGGACACCGGACTGGCCCGCGAGGGCACCCACCCGGTCGGCCTGCCCTGGCAGGAACCCGACGGCGGCCTGGACACCGTGGGCCGCGCCGACCTGAACCAGACCATCGACACCACCGGCCGCACCGCCGACCGCCGGGCCGACTTCGACTCGGTCTACGGCGACTGGACCGAACTGCGCCACCAGCTGACCTCGGCGCCACAACGGCTGGACGGCGACGTGGCGGCCGGACTCCGCATCGCCGCCGACGACCCGGCCGCGCTGCTGGACGAGGCGAACGAGTCCGTGGCCATGGCACTGCTGACCGCAGACGGCCCGGCACTGGAGACGCTCACCCGGCTGGCCGACGAACTGCGCGCCTCGGTCGTCGGCGAGGACATCACCTACGTCGTCAACCGCAACATCAACTTCTCCAACGTCTGCTACGTGGGCTGCCGCTTCTGCGCGTTCGCCCAGCGCGAGCGGGACGCCGACGCGTTCCGGCTGTCCGTCGACGACGTCGCAGACCGGGCCGCCGAGGCGTGGCAGGCGGGCGCCACCGAGGTGTGCATGCAGGGCGGCATCGACCCGGCCCTGCCGGTGACCTACTACGCCGACATCGTGCGCGCCATCAAGGCCAAGGTGCCCGGGATGCACGTCCACGCCTTCAGCCCGATGGAGATCGTCAGCGCGGCCGCCAAGGCAGGCGTCAGCGTCGCCGAGTGGCTGACCGAACTGCGTGACGCCGGCCTGGACACGATTCCCGGCACCGCGGCGGAGATCCTGGACGACGACGTGCGCTGGATCCTGACCAAGGGCAAACTCCCGGCCGCCACGTGGATCGACGTCGTGTCCACCGCGCACCGGCTGGGCATCCGCTCGTCCAGCACCATGATGTACGGCCACGTCGACCATCCCGGCCACTGGCTCGGCCACCTCCGCACCCTGGCCAGGGTGCAGGACGACACCGGCGGCTTCACCGAGTTCGTCGGCCTGCCCTTCGTGCACCGCAACGCGCCCATCTACCTGGCCGGCGTCGCGCGCAACGGCCCCACCCGCAGGGACAACCGGGCCGTGCACGCGGTGGCCAGGCTCGGCCTGCACGGCCGGATCCCCAACATCCAGTGCTCCTGGGTGAAACTCGGCGACGAGGAGACGGCGGAACTGTTGCGGGGCGGCGCCAACGACATCGGCGGCACGCTGATGGAGGAGACGATCAGCCGGATGGCCGGTTCGGAACACGGTTCCGCGCGTACCGTCGACGAGCTGACCGCACTCGCCGGACTCGCCGGCCGACCGGCCCGTCAGCGCACCACGACGTACCAGGCGGCGTGACCAGGGGACACATTCGGCCCATACCATCGGCCGTCCGTGGCGCGAATGGCGACCCCCGTGTCGTTGTCTTGACACACTCGGTAGTTTTCGAGGGGTTGGTGTCCTAGCCGCTTCCCCCGGTCGGGGGTCCGTCCGTTCCCAGGAGGGCGCAGTCATGCGCAGCCGAGTAGCGGTGGCTACTGCGGTTTCCCGTGGTCTCTGCGTGATCGCAGGTGTGGTCGTGCTCGTGGCGCTCGGTTCCGGCGTCGCGTCCGCCGCGGATCGCACCGACGTGTCGATGGTGGTCCGCGACAGCATGGACGTCGGCGTGGCCGGCACGGTCGGCGTCGTCGCCGTCCTGGTCGGCGCCCTGGGTCTGGTCATCGGCCTGACCCGCCGCCACCGTCAGGCCCTGGCGCGCCGCGCCGCCCGCCGGGCGGGTCAACCGTAGTTCGCGTTGCGGCCGGTCACGGGCGTGGTTAACGTCCATCCGTGACGGACGAATCGCGTATCGCCAGGCTGCGCAAGGCCCACCCGTGGCTGGATCACCTGTTCCGGGCCAACGAGTCGTACACCACGCACTACGGCAACCACTACGCGGCCGCGATCACGTACTTCAGCGTCCTGTCACTGATTCCGATCCTCATGGTGGCGTTCGCCATCGCCGGCGCCATCCTGGCCGGCGATCCCGAATTGCTGGGCAAGCTCGAGACGTCCATCACCACCTCGGTGCCCGGCCAACTCGGTGCCACGCTCAACGACGTGGTCAAGGCGGCCGTGGCCGCGCGCACCACGGTCGGCGTGGTCGGCCTCGTCGTCGCGCTCTATTCG
This sequence comes from Pseudonocardiaceae bacterium, assembly GCA_036273855.1. Classification (GTDB taxonomy): domain Bacteria; phylum Actinomycetota; class Actinomycetes; order Mycobacteriales; family Pseudonocardiaceae; genus DATEPR01. Next base: position 42,362 of record DASUGU010000098.1, on the reverse strand, counting down.
GGCATCGGCTGGATGAGCAACCTGCGGGACGCGCTGACCGCCCAGTGGGGCCAGGAACGCGGTGACCTGCCGCTGATCCGCACCCTGCTCAGCGACCTGCTGTCCCTGATCGGGCTGGGCGTCGCGCTGCTGGTGTCGTTCGCCATCACCATCGCCGGCAGCGGAGTCGGCGAGTTCCTGCTGCACACGGCCGGGCTGGCCGACACCGCGTTGGCGGAGACACTGTTGGTGGTGCTCAGCGTTGTGCTGTCGCTGATCGCCAACTGGCTGGTGTTCCTGTGGGTCATCGCGCGGCTACCCAGAAAACGGGTCGGGATGAGGAGCGCGGTCCGCGGCGCGCTGCTCGCGTCCATCGGCTTCGAGGTGCTCAAACAGTTGGCGACGGTGCTGCTGAAAGCGGCCACGTCCTCGCCCACCGGAGCGGTTTTCGGCTCGGTGATCGGCCTCCTGGTGTTCGCCAACCTGGTCAGCCGGTTCCTGCTGCTCGCCACGGCATGGACCGCCACCGCCCGGGAGAACCTGCGCACCGAACCACCGCCGGCACCGGCCCCGGCGATCATCCGGCCCATCGTGCAACCGAAACAGGGCGTCACCCCGGTCACCGCCGCGGTGCTACTGGCCGCCGGCACCGTGACCGGATGGTCCCTGCGACGACGTCGCTAGGCGGGCCACTCCGGGCCGGTCGGCCACTCCGGCGCCTGCCGGGCCGGGTTCGCCGGCCGAGGTGCCTGCTGCCGCTGCGGTTGCGGCTGCCGGGGCACCGCCTGCGTACGCGCCGACTGGTGACCGGCCGGCATCGCCTGGCCGCGGGTGCCTGGCTGCGCAGGCGGCCGCTGCCGCTGCGTCGCGCCCGGCATCGCCCGGGTCGCGCCGTTGGTGGTGTGTTCCGCCCCCGGTCGGCGGGTCCGCGTGGTACGCCCCAGATCCGGCGGCAGCGCCACCCGCACCGTCTCGGCCGACGCCACCCGCGCCGCCGCCGCGGCCCGCGCCTTCTTCGCCCGCTGCCGCTTCAGGTACAGCAGACCGATCAGCACGACCGCCAGCGCGGCCAGCAGGGTCAGCGGGAGGCCCACGTTGCCGAACGCGCTCAGCTGCCCCTGCGGCACGGTCGCCACCTGGGCACCACCATGACCGGTCGTCGGCGCGGCGGCCGCCTGTTTCGCCACGGTCGTCGGGCTGACGGCCGTCGCCGCGAGCTGCGTCGAGATGAAACCGACCGGTGCGGTATGGGCGTTCTCCAGCGCGAACCCGTAGTTCATCAGTTCCCTCGCGTTCTGCCACCGACCGACGATGTGGTTGGCACCTCTGGTCATCACCAGGGCGATCCGGTGACCGTCGCGTTCGGCGGCGTTGGCGTATGTCTGCTGGGCATCGGTGGTGTAGCCGACCTTGCCGCCGATGTCGCCCGGATACGTCCGGAGCAACAGGTTGTCGTTGTTGAGCGTGAAACTCGGTTTCTTCCCGTAACCGGGGAAGGGCATCCGTGTCGTGTGCATCGCAGTGGCCAGGAGCGGCGTTGCCAGGTCGACCCTGAAGACGATGGACAGATCGTATGCCGATGCGGACATCCCCGGTGCGTCAAGTCCGGACGGGCTCGCCGCGCGGATGTCCTGTGCGCCGAGCTGCCGGGCCAACGCGTTCATCTTGTCGACCGCGGTCTGCACGCCACCGAGCTGCATGGCGAGCGCGTAGGCGGCGTCGTTGCCCGACGCCATCAGCAACGCCTTCACCAACATGCCCACTGTGTATTTGCCACCGGGCCCGATGCCGACCCGCGTGCCCTGCTGGTTCGCGTCCGCCTGGGTGCCGATCACCACGGTGTCCGGGTTCAGCTCGCGCGCCACGACCTGCGCCAGCAGCAGCTTGATCAGCGACGCGGGCCGCTGCCGCGCGTGCGGATCCTTCGCGGCCAGCACCGTACCGGTGTCGAGATCCTGCAGAACCCACGACTCGAAGCCGAGATCCTTCGGCAGCGCGGGCGCACCGGCCGGCAGCACGTAACCGCACTCGGCCATCCTCGGCCCACCCGCCGGCGTGGCCGGCTCGGGCACCGGAGTCGGCGATGGCTGCGCCGGAGCCAGCGTCTCGGACGAGTCGACGGCGGGCGGTGGCGCCACCCGATCCGGACACGGAGCCGGCGCGGCAGTGGCTGCCGGCACTCCGACCAGACCCGCGACGACCAGCGCGGACAGGGATACGCACAGCGTCCTGACGACGGCGGCGACCGGCTTCCGGGCAGGGGAGCGCACCTAGGCAGGCTAGCCACACCTGTCGGGTCACCGACAGCCGACACAGCCCACACCCGTCGGGTCGCGGATGGCCGGCATAGCTGGTACCTGTCGGATGGTCGGCGTGGCCGATACCTATCGGGTCGCGGATCGTCGGCGTGGCCGATGCCTGTCGGGTGGCGGCCGGTCGGTACGGCTCGTGCCTGTCGGGTGGCGGCTGGTCGGTACGGCCTATGTCTGTCGGGTGGCGGACGATCGGTAGAGCTCGTGCATGTCGGGTAGCGGCAGGACGGCAGGGCCGGTACCTGTCGGGTGGCGGCCGGACGGCAGGGCCGGTACCTGTCGGGTCGTGGATGGTCGGCGTGGCCGATACCTGTCGGGTCGTGGATCGTCGGCACGGCCCATACTGCGGCGGTGAGGCTTTCTGTCGCGATGTCCTGGTTCCTGTTGCTGTTCGGCGTCTGGTCGTGGGTGATCTGGCCGGTGTTCCTGCGCAACATCGCCGCTGATCCGCGTTCGTTCCACGGCGGCGGCCCGACCACGTTCTTCCTGGTCCATCTGGTGCTGACCGCGGCATCACTGGCATTCGGCACGGTGATCGGGGTGATCGGCGGCCGGAGCCTGGCCGTCGGTCGACGTTCCGCGTAGATCCACCCGATTCAGCGATGTCGTACGTCTTGTACAAGACGTACGCTGTGATCATGACCCCGGGCCCCCCGCTCGACATCAGCTTCCGCCCCCAGGACCTCCACATCGAGGTCACGGTGTCGCACGCCCGCGCCCACCTACCGGAGTTAGTGGATCAGGTCCGCCAAGGCCGCACGGTCTACCTGACCCGCTACGGCAAACGTCAGGCGGCACTGGTCGCGCCCGCCACCGCGGACGAGGCCGAGCGCCAGGAGGACGCGTACTGGAGCGCCCGAGCCTACGAGGCCGAGGCGTCCCCAGGCGAGTCCACCCCGTGGCCGGAGGTGATAGCCGAAGCCGAGCGCACCCAAACCGGCTGACGCTGCACCCCACGCAGCCGACAACACCCAGATCCCATCCCGCCCGCCTCGCCCGACCGCCGGGGTTCGCTCGATGGCCGCCGGGCGTGCCTCGCGGATTGCCGGGATCCGCCCGCCGGGTCCGCTCACTGGCAGCCGGGTGTCCGTCCGCCGGGTCCGCTCAGTGGACAGCCGGGGTGTCCGGCCGTCCGCCCGGGGTCCGTCCGCCGAGTTGCCGGGTCCGCTCGGCGGGGTCGCTGGTTGCCTGGGGTGCCAGGTCGGTTCGCCGGGCGCGCCTGGTGGGTGCGAAGTCGGGTTCGCCGGGTGGCCAGGCTGGCTCGGCGGGTCGTCGGGGTGCCCGGGTGGGGTTGCCGGTCCGCCCGCTGCGTCGCCTCGTCCGCTCGCCTCGTCCGCTCGCCCGCTCGCCTGGTCCGCTCACCTGGTTGCCGGCCTGCCCGGTGGGTCGCCAGCTCTGCTCGCTCGGGGTCGCCGGCGTCCGTCCGTCAGCAACCCGCTGCCGGCGAGCAGTCCACCGCAGCATCAGCAAGGTCGGCCCGCCGCCCATCGCCGTCCCCAACCGAACCGAACCGACTGGTCACCGAATGAGCCACCGCATCCTCGTCCGCCCCGAAGCCCGCACCGCTCTCCTCGCCCTCCCCACACCGACCCGACGCCAACTGCAACACGCCATCGACGCCCTCGCCGATCACCCGCACCCCACCGATGCGGTCGCCCTCACCGGTCGCCCGAACACGCTCCGTATCCAAGTCGCAGATCATCACATCCTCTACACCGTCCACGAAGGAGAGATCCTGATTCTGGTAATCGACCAGCACCCTGACGCGATGACCCAGTAGCGGGAGAGATCCCGCGACAACGCAATCCCGCCAGATACAACAATCCACGCGACCAGGGGAAACCACACCAACCACACCCGGCCGAAAGCGGCTCGGTGACCCCGCACCACGGTCGAGTGAACGCCCCCAGTCCTCACTACCCTCCGTCACCCAGGTGTGCGATCGACTCGGCCACGATTCGGTCACGCGGCTGGTTCCCCGGGTCGGCGCGCTCGTCGGCGGAGGTAACGTCGCGCGCACGACACACCGGCTGGCGTCCGCCCGAGATCGGGCCGAAATCGGCATGGTATGGATCCGTCCGGCCCCTCCGGCGACGATCGTCGCCGCGGGCTACAGGAGAAGGGAGAACGCCTTGCGTCGCGTTCGATGGACAGCTGTGGTCGCCGGTGCGATCACACTCGGCTTGGTGGTCTCCGCGTGCGGATCGAAACCCACCACGACCACGGCCACGACCAGCAGCTTCAAGGCGTGCATGGTCACCGACACCGGTGGCATCGACGACCGGTCGTTCAACGCTTCGGCCTGGTCGGGCATGCAGGCAGCGCAGAAGGCGGGCAAGGCCAAGGTCAGCTTCGTGCAGTCCAAGTCGGAGAGTGACTACGCGCCGAACATCGCCCAGTTGGTCGGCCAGAAGTGCAAGCTGGTCGTCACGGTCGGCGGCCTGATGGCGCAGGCCACCACCGACGCCAGCAAGAAGGACCCGAGCCAGCACTTCGCCATCGTCGACTCCAACGGCAACGGCACCAACGTGCAGGGCCTGCAGTTCAACACGGCCCAGGCGGGCTTCATGGCGGGCTACCTCGCCGCCGGCTACTCCAAGACCGGCAAGGTCGCCACCTACGGCGGCCTGAAGATCCCGCCGGTGACGATCTACATGGACGGCTTCTGGGAGGGCGTGCAGTACTACAACTCCAAGAAGGGCAAGTCCGTCCAGGTCCTCGGCTGGAGCGAGAAGACCCAGAACGGCAGCTTCGCCGGTTCGTTCACCGACCAGAGCCAGGGCCAGCAGCTGGCGAACAACTTCATCCAGCAGGGCGCTGACGTCATCTTCCCGGTGGCGGGCGGCACGGGTCTCGGTTCGGCGGGCGCCGCGCAGGCGTCGAACAAGGCCGTGATCATCTGGGTGGACACCGACGGCGTGACCGCGGCGCCGCAGTACGCCAGCGTCTTCCTGTCCACCGCGTTCAAGAACGTCGACAACGCGGTGCAGAAGGCGGTCACCGACTCGTCCGGCGGCACCTTCGCCACCACCGACTACATCGGCACGCTGAACAACGGCGGTGTCGGCCTGTCGCCGTTCCACGACTTCGACTCGAAGGTGGACCCGACCCTGAAGTCCGAACTGAACCAGATCAAGTCGGACATCATGTCGGGCACCATCAAGATCACGTCGCCGGCGCAGCCCAAGGGCTGAGCCCGGATCGGATTCTGGCGCGCGTGGCAGGACCTGCCACGCGCGCCAGACCCTGTGGGAGCGTGAACCAATGCGTCTGGAACTTCGGGGCATCACCAAGCGGTTCGGCGCGCTGGCCGCGAACGACTCGATCGACCTCGTCGTGCAGCCCGGCGAGATCCACGCGCTGCTCGGCGAGAACGGGGCCGGCAAGTCGACCCTGATGAACGTCCTCTACGGGCTCTACCAGCCCGATGAGGGCGAGATCGTGGTCGACGACAAGGTCATGACGTTCCGCAATCCCGGCGAGGCGATCAACGCCGGCATCGGCATGGTGCACCAGCACTTCATGCTGGTTCCGGTGTTCACCGTCGCCGAGAACGTGATGCTCGGCCGGGAGTGGACGAACGGCCCGTTCGGCGTTCTGTCCCGGGCCACGGCCCGCGCGAAGGTGCGCGAGCTGTCCGAGCTCTACCGGCTGGACGTCGACCCGGACGCGTTGGTCGGCGACCTGCCGGTCGGCGTGCAGCAGCGGGTGGAGATCCTCAAGGCGCTGGTGCACGACGTCGACGTGCTCATCCTGGACGAGCCCACGGCCGTGCTCACCCCGCAGGAGATCGACGAGCTCATCCGCGTCATGGGTGAGCTGCGCACCGGGGGCAAGTCGATCGTGTTCATCACGCACAAGCTCCGCGAGGTCAAGGCAGTCGCCGACCGCATCACCGTGATCCGGCGCGGCCAGGTGGTGGGCGAGGCGTCACCGCAGGACACCGAGGAACAGCTGGCCAGCATGATGGTCGGCCGCGACGTGCAACTGGTCGTCGCGAAGGAGCCCGCCGACCCCGGCGAGGCGAACCTGCGGATCGACGGCCTCACCGTCAAGGACGACCGGGGCACGGTCACCGTGGACCACCTGAGCCTCAACGTGCACGCGGGCGAGATCGTCGGACTGGCTGGTGTGCAGGGCAACGGCCAGGAGGAACTGGTCGAGGCGTTGCTCGGCCTCCGCTTGCCGGAGTCCGGGTCGATCGTGCTCAACGGAGCCGAACTGGTCGGCCGTTCACCACGCAGGGTGCTGGCCGGCGGCCTGGGCTACGTGCCCGAGGACCGCCAGCACGACGGCCTGGTCGGCCCGTTCACCGTGGCCGAGAACCTGGTCCTGGACATGTACGACCGCGAGCCCTACGGCACCGGCCTGGCCCTGAAGATCCCGGAGATCCGGCGCAACGCCGAGCAGCGCGTCCAGGAGTTCGACATCCGCACGCCGTCCATCGACGCGACGGCCAACACGCTGTCCGGCGGCAACCAGCAGAAGGTCGTGCTGGCCAGGGAGATGTCCCGGCCGCTGAAGCTGCTCGTCGCCTCCCAGCCCACCCGGGGTGTCGACGTCGGCGCCCAGGAGTTCATCCACAAGCGGATCATCGCCGAACGGGACAACGGCACCCCCGTGGTGATCGTCTCCACCGAGCTGGAGGAGGTGCTCGCGCTCGCCGACCGGATCGCCGTGATGTACCGGGGCCGGATCATCGGCGTCCTGCCCGGTGGCGCGTCCCGCGACGCGGTCGGCCTGATGATGGCCGGTGTGGCGCCCGAGACCGCGCACGCCGAGGCCGAGGCGCATCCCAGCGCGCTCACCGTGTCCGAGCACGAGGAAGCGCAGGAACATTCGGCGACGCCAGAGCAGCCGGCGACGCAGGAACGGCGGGAGACCCAGCCATGACGGCCACGGTGGAGCAGCCAACCCAGCAGCCGGCCGCCTCCGGAGAGCCGGCGGAGCGGCGCAAGCGCGGTGACGGCTTCCTGGTGACGGTGCTGGCCGTGGTGGTCGCGCTCGTCCTCGGCGGCCTGCTGATGATCTTCACGGACAGCACCGTCCAGAGCGATCTCGGTTTCTTCTTCGCCGCTCCCGGTTTCTTCTTCGCCGACGCCTGGCACGTCGTCGAGTCGGCGTATTCGGCGATGTTCTCCGGCGCCATCTACGACGTCAACAACGACGGCACGCTCACCGGCATCCTCGGCCCGCTGTCCAACACGGCACAGTCCGCGGCTCCGCTGATCTGTGCCGGTCTGGGCATCGCATTGGCGTTCCGGTCCGGCCTGTTCAACATCGGCGCCGAGGGCCAGATCGTGCTCGGCGCGTTCTGCTCGGGCTACGTGGGCTTCCAGTTCCACATGCCGGTCGTCGTCCACCTCGTCGTGGCGATCCTGGCCGGCATCGCGGGCGGCGCGATCTGGGGCTTCATACCCGGTTTCCTCAAGGCCAGAACGGGCGCCCACGAGGTGATCGTCACGATCATGCTCAACTACGTCGCCCTGTTCGGCCTGAAATACCTGCTGAGCCTCAAGAGCATCCAGCAGCCGAACAACCCGCAGGCCAGCAAGGTGATCGCGGACAACGCCCAGTTGCCGCATCTGTTCGGCAGCAGCCTGAACTTCGACCTCGGCATCCTGCTCGCCATCGCGGCAGCCGCCGTCGTGTGGTGGTTGCTCAACCGCAGCACGCTGGGCTTCCGGCTGCGCGCGGTCGGCGCCAACCCGGCCGCGGCCCGCACCGCCGGCATGAGCGTGGCGCGCAGCACCATCCAGGCGATGGTCGTGGCGGGCGCGCTGGCCGGCCTCGCCGGCACGATCATGGCGTTGGGCGGCTTCACGTCCTACCAGATCACCCCGGGGATCTCGTCCAACTACGGCTTCGACGCGATCACCGTGGCCCTGCTGGGCCGCAACAAACCGTGGGGCGCGGTGTGGGCGGGCCTGCTGATCGGTGCGCTCAACGCGGGTGGGCGCACGCTGCAGGCCGCCACGTCCGGCCAGCCGGGCGGTGGCGTGCCGATCGACGTCGTCACGGTCATCGAGGCCCTGATCGTGATCTTCATCGCGGCACCCCGGTTGATCCGGGCGGTGTTCCAGCTGTCCAGGCGGTACGGCACGTCGTTGTCCGGCGTGGTGACCAACCTGGCCGTCAGCGTCGACACCGTTCGCCGGACGCGGGTGCCCCGGCACGTGTTCGTCGGCGCGCTGCAGGCGGTGCTGGGCCTGCTCGCCGTGGTCGCGTTCGGCCTCTCGCCACGGGCCGGCGAGCAGGCGCAGTTCCAGTTCTCGCTGTCCGACGCCGCGTTCAACCTGGGCACGGTGACGTTCACCGCGAGACCGGTGATCCTGACACTCAGCCTGATCGCGGTGGTGGTCGGCGGGTTGCGGGCCGGCAACCTGCTCGGGTCACGCTGGTCCACGTCGCTGTCGATCTTCTGCCTGGTCACGTCGTTCATGGTGTGGTCGATCGCGGGGGCGCCGAGCGGCCTGAACATCGTGTCGCTGTTGCAGGGTTCACTGTTTCCGGCGGCCATCCCGCTGATCCTGGGCGCGCTGGCCGGCATCATCGGCGAGCGCTCCGGTGTGGTGAACGTCGCGCTGGAGGGCCAACTGCTGCTCGGCGCGTTCGTCACGGCGGTCGTGGCGACGTCGGCCGGCGTGTGGGCGGGCGTGCTGGGTGGTGTGGTGGCCGGTGTGCTGCTGGCCGCGATCCTGGCCGTCTTCGCCATCCGGTACCTGGTCGACCAGGTGATCGTCGGCGTCGTGCTGAACCTGTTCGCCCTGGGTATCACCAACTTCCTGTACCAGAAGCTGCTGGCCAACGATCCGCAGCACTACAACAGTCCCGGCTACTTCTCGGTGATCAAGATTCCCGGCCTGGCCGACATCCCGATCATCGGTCCGGTGTTCTTCGAGGGCACGATCTTCCTGTACGTCACGTACGTCCTCGTGATCGTGGTCCACTTCGGACTGTTCCACACCCGATGGGGCCTGCGGGTCAGGGCCGTCGGTGAACACCCGAAGGCGGCCGACACGGTCGGCATCAACGTGGCCCGCACCCGCTACCGCGCGGTGCTGCTGGCCGGCGTGATCGCCGGCCTGGCGGGTGCGTTCCTGGTGGTGGGCACCGGATCGACGAACACCTTCGTGGAGAACATGTCCTCCGGCAAGGGTTACATCGCCCTGGCCGCGGTGATCTTCGGCCGATGGCGGCCGTCCGGCGCGGTCGCCGCCGCACTGCTGTTCGGTTTCGCCGGCCAGTTGGGCAGCCTGCTCGCCACGCCCACCGCGCCGATCGACTCGAACCTGCTGCTCACCGCGCCGTACATCGCGACGATCTTCGCGGTCGCCGGCGTGGTCGGCCGGATCCGTCCGCCTGCCGCCGACGGGCAGCCCTACATCCTGGAGTGACGCATGACGACGGTCGACTGGGACGCGCTGCGCGAGGCGGCGCAGATCGCGGCCCAGGGTGCGTACGCGCCCTACTCCGGTCTGCTGGTGGGTTCGGCCGCGTTGTGTGACGACGGCCGGGTGGTCGGCGGGTGCAACGTGGAGAACGCGTCGTACGGCTTGACGTTGTGCGCGGAGTGCACGATGGCCGGTCAGTTGCGGCTGACCGGCGGCGGCCGGTTCGTCGCGGTGGCCTGCCGCAGCGGTGACGGCGACCTGCTGATGCCGTGCGGCCGGTGCCGGCAGGTCCTGTACGAGATGGGCGGCCCGGACTGCCTGCTGGACACGCCGGGCGGCGTGCGGCCGATGAGCGAGGTGCTGCCCGACGCGTTCGGCCCGGCGCAGCTACCGTGAGTGCCATGATCTCCGCAGTGGACGTCATCATCGCCAAGCGGGACGGCGGCCGGCTGACCGACGACCAGATCGACTGGGTCGTCGACGCGTACACCCGGGGCGAGGTGGCCGACGAGCAGATGGCTGCCCTGGCGATGGCCGTGTGCTGCAACGGCATGGACGCGGCCGAGACGTCGAGGTGGACCGCCGCGATGATCGAGTCCGGCGAACGCCTCGACCTGTCCGGCGTCAGCCGCCCCACCGTGGACAAGCACTCCACCGGTGGCGTCGGCGACAAGATCACGCTGCCCCTGGCGCCACTGGTGGCGACCTGCGGCGCGGCGGTCCCCCAGTTGTCCGGCAGGGGTTTGGGCCACACCGGCGGCACCCTGGACAAACTGGAGTCGATCCCGGGCTGGCGGGCACAGTTGTCGTCGGACGAGATCGTGCGCCAGTTGAACGACGTGGGCGCTGTGGTCTGCGCGACCACCCCGACGCTGGCGCCGGCCGACCGCAAGCTGTACGCACTGCGCGACGTCACCGGCACCGTCGAGTCGATCCCGCTGATCGCGAGCTCGATCATGAGCAAGAAGATCGCCGAAGGCGCCGGCGGACTCGTGCTGGACGTCAAGGTCGGATCGGGCGCGTTCATGAAAACGTTCGACAGGGCCCGGGAACTGGCCGGCGCGCTGGTCGGCATCGGTGGCCAGCACGGCGTCCCGGTGAGTGCTCTGTTGACCGACATGTCGGTGCCGCTGGGCAACGCGGTCGGCAACGCGGTCGAGGTCGCAGAGTCGGTAGCTGTTCTGAAGGGTGCCGGCCCGGCGGACGTGGTAGAGCTGACGGTCGCGCTGGCACGGGAAATGCTGGCGCTGGCTGGTCTGTCCGATGTGGATCCGGCGCAGGTCCTGGCATCCGGCGCGGCCTACGAGACGTGGTGCCGCATGATCGCCGCGCAGGGCGGCGACCCGGACGCCGAACTGCCCACGGCGGAAACGACGGAAACAATTGATGCGCCGGCCTCAGGCGTCATGACAAAACTGGACGCCTACGCGGTAGGAATAGCGGCCTGGCGCCTGGGCGCGGGCCGGGCGCGCAAAGAGGATGACGTGGATCCGGCAGCGGGCATCATCTGCCGAGTCAAACCAGGTGACCAGGTGGACGAAGGCCAGCCGATCCTGGAACTGCGCACCAACCGCCCGAACACGCTCCCAGCCGCCCACGAAGCACTGCGGTCGGCCTACGAGATCGCCGAAACCCCAACGCCCCGAGCGGACCTGGTGCAGGACGTCCTCCGCAGCCCACTGACCGGCACCCAATAGCCCACCGCTGGCCACCTCGCCAGTGCAGGCAACGCGAGCGCGCGACATGCCGATCCCGGCCGCGCGCAAGGTATCGCCGGCTCGGCGAAGGCGGCTCCTTGGCCCTTCGCTCGCGCCCTGGCAGCTTGAGCGGGCGATTTGCGCATCCGGCCTGAGCACGATCCCGGCCGGCTCGGCGAAGGCAGTCCCTCGGCCCCGCGCCTGGCAGCGCCGAGCGAGCGGCATGTCGATCCCGGTCATGCGCAACGGCTCGGCTGGCTCGGACAGAGGCGGCTCGTTGGCCCTCCGGCCCGCGCCCGGAAGCCTCGGTGGCACCGGATAGCCGGCCAGGCATGCGAAACGCCCCGGCACCTCCTGAAGGAGATGGCCGGGGCGTCGCGTGACCGGGTCAGGCGCCTTCTGCCATGTCGTCGGCCAGGTCCAGCTCCTTGCCGTTCGTCTTCGGCTTGGGGCCGCGGGCGCGGCGTTGCTGGCGAGGCAGTGCGGTGGGCGGCGGGGGCGGGGTCGGGCCGCCGCCGCCGAGGATCAGCTCGGCGAACGTGGCCATGGCCTCGTCCAGTTGGCCGGCGTGCCGGCGCTCGGACTCCTCGTTCGCGCCGCGCACCAGCGATGCCAGGGCGTCCGCGTCGGGGCGTGCCGAAACCGAGCCGCGCACCTGGTGCAGGCCCTGCTCCACGCTGGTGGACAGCTCGCCGAGGCGACCACCGATGCCACTCTCGACCGCGTCGATCCGGGCCGCCATCGCGTCCAGCCTGCTGGTGACCTGCTCCAGCCGGTCGGTGAGCGCGGCCAGGCGATCGGTCGGGTCGGTGGCAGCCACCTTGGTGGCCATGTCACCGCTCGCGGCGTCGACGCTGGCCTGCAGCGCCTCGCGCGCCTCGTCCACTCCGGCCCGGAGCGTCGCGGCGGTCTGGTCGACCTTCGCGGCCAGGGCGTCGTGCGACTGGGCGAGCGTGGTGTGCGACTCGCCGACCCGGGTGGCGACCGCCTCCTGGGCCTGGCCGACGGCGGCGGCGAGCGCGTCGTGGGCCTGGGCGAACCGGCCGTGCAGCGACTCGGCGGCCTTGTCCACGGCCGAACCGACGGCCGAGGTCGACTCGGTCACCGACCGGTACAGCGCTTCGCGCGTCCCGTCCATGTGCTCGTGCACGCCCTCGCCGACCTCGTCGATGCGGCTGCGCAGCGCGGTCTCCAGGATCTCCAACCGCTCCCGCAGCGGCACGTGCACCTCGCGGGGCAGGCTGTCCAGCTTGCCGTCCTGCTTGTCGAGGTGGCCATCGACGTCGTCGATGCGCTTGTGGATGCCGGCGAGCTTGTCCTCCAGGCCGTCCATCCGGCCGGCGACACCTTCGAAGCGGCCGGACACGCCGTCCAACCGGCCGTCGAGTTGGGCGAACGGCTTGGCCAGCCGGTCCACCATCGAGTCGACCGACCGGCTGAGCACGCCGATCGCCGAGTCCTGGGCCTCCAGTTTGGCCAGCGCCTCGTCCAGGCGCTCGGCCAGCACGCTGACCTCGGTCCGGTCCGGCAGCTCGGACAGCCGCTTGCGGACGGCACCGAGGGACTCGACCGGTTGCAGCCGCGCGTGGATCTCGTCCAGCGCGTCGAAAATCTGCTGCTGTTCACTCTCGCGCACTTCGGCCGCACGGTTGAGCATGTTGCGCATGCGGTCGAAAGACATCGTGTTGTTCTCGTTCACGGCAACAAGCCTTCGTCCGTGGGGAGGGGAGCCCCGGGGAGGGGAGACCCGAGCCTAGCCACTGTCGGGTGGCGGCACGCACGCGCCCCGGGCGTTCGTCACAGGTTGGTAGCCGTGAGTGCCCCAAGTGGAGGCAGCGAACGCCGCGAATGGCCTAGTTGATCTCCTGCCGAACGGCCCCTTGGTAACCCGATCACTGGTCGAGTGAAATCCGGGCGAGCAGGTGATCGCTCGTTGCCGTCGATCGATCACCCGTCTTCGCCGTCGTTCGCCCGTTCGAGTGGTCTTTCCGACACCCCGGTAACACGCGCTTCGCAGCCTACACGTCCATGATCGTCCGCGGCCGCATTTTCCGGCTTCGGAGTACCGTGTCGCCATGTCGAACCCGACCCTCCCGCCGACCGGATCCGCCCTGCTCGACGCCCCCAAGGTGCTCCTGCACGACCACCTGGACGGCGGGCTCCGGCCGGCGACCGTGATCGAGTTGGCCGAGGCCGCCGGTTACGGCCAACTGCCCACAACGGACCCGGTCGAACTGGGCGCCTGGTTCGCCTCGGCCGCCGACTCCGGTTCCCTGGTCCGTTACCTGGAGACGTTCGCCCATACCTGTGCCGTCATGCAGGACGAGGCCGCGCTGGTGCGGGTGGCCGCCGAGTGCGTGCAGGACCTGGCCGCCGACGGGGTCGTCTACGCCGAGGTCCGCTACGCCCCCGAACTGCACGTCGAAGCCGGCCTGGACCTGGACGCCGTGGTGCAGGCCGTGCAGACCGGTTTCCGCGAGGGCGAGCGGCTGGCCGCGGACGCCGGCAAGCGGATCCGGATCGGCACGCTGCTGTGCGCGCTGCGGCAGAACGCCCGCTCGATGGAGATCGCCGAACTGGCCGTGCGCTACCGGGAGGTCGGCGTCGTCGGGTTCGACATCGCGGGCCCGGAGGCCGGCTACCCGCCCACCAGGAACCTGGACGCCTTCGAGTACCTGCGCCAGCAGAACGCCCATTTCACCATCCACGCGGGCGAGGCGTTCGGGCTGCCGTCCATCTGGGAGGCCATCCAGCACTGCGGTGCGGAGCGGCTCGGCCACGGCGTGCGCATCGTGGACGACATCAAGGTGTCCGCCGACGGCACCGTTCACCTCGGTCCGCTGGCCGGTTACGTGCGCGACCGCCGCATTCCGCTGGAGATGTGCCCCACGTCCAACCTGCAGACCGGCGCCGCCACCTCCATCACCGAGCACCCGATCGGCCTGCTCACCCGGCTGCGGTTCCGGGTCACCGTCAACACCGACAACCGCCTGATGAGCCACTGCTCGCTGACCAGCGAGTTCGCCGCGCTGATCGACGCGTTCGGCTACGACTGGGCCGATCTGCAGTGGTTCACGGTGAACGCGATGAAGTCCGCGTTCATCGGCTTCGACGAGCGGCTGGAGATCATCAACGACGTGATCAAGCCCGCGTACGCCCGGCTCATCGGCTGATCATCACCGACCACGATGTGAACGACTGATTGCGCGGGCGCCGCACGGTGACCTAACGTCCAATGGTCAGGACAATCGTCCCAGACGGTGGGAGTTGGTCGTGGAGGACGTGGACGCGGTGCCGACGACGACACCCGCCAGACCGGCCAACCGGCGTCGCTGGGTGATCCTCGCCATCGGCGTCGCGTCCCAGGCGGCCACGTCCGCGTTCATCTACGGCCTGCCCTACCTGGTCCCGAACATCCGCGCCGCGGAACACCTGTCGCTGGCCGCGGTCGGCGTCGTGGTCGCCGCGCCCACCGTCGGCCTGCTGCTCACCCTGATCGGCTGGGGCGCGTTCGCCGACCGGTTCGGTGAACGGCTGGCCATCACGCTCGGGTTGGCCGGCTGCGGGATCGCCGCTGTGCTGGCGATTCTGGTGGTGCACGGCATGGTCGGGTTCGTGCTGCTGATCGGGCTGGCCGGCGCGTTCGGCGCGTCGGTCAACGTGGCCAGCGGGCGGGCCGTGATGGGCTGGTTCGCGGTGCACGAGCGGGGCGTCGCGATGAGTGTCCGGCAGATGGCGCAGCCGCTGGGCGTCGCGTTCTCCGCGCTGTCGTTACCTTTGCTGGCAAGGGAAATGTCCTACCGCAGTGCGCTGCTGCTGCCCACCGCCCTGTGTCTGGCGTGTGCCGTGATCGGCGGGCTGTTCCTGGTGGACCCGCCCCGGCCGCCGGTCAAGCCGGGCGTGCGGGTGCGGTCGCCGTACCGGTCACCGGTGTTGTGGCGGCTGCACAGTGCCAGCGCGATGCTCGTCGTGCCGCAGTTCGTGGTGGCGGCGTTCGGGTTGGAGTACCTGGTCAGCCGGCAGGACTGGGCGGCGGCCACCGCGGGTGCGTTCATGGCGGCGATCCAGTTGGCCGGTGCGTTCGGCAGGCTGGGCAGTGGTTTCTGGTCCGACCGGGTGGGCAGCAGGCTGCGGCCGATGCGGCAGTTGGCGGTGGCCAGCGCCGCGGTGCTGCTGCTGGCCGCGCTCGGCGACGTCACGTGGCCATGGGTCGTGGTGTTCGCGCTCGCCGTCGGTGCCGTGATCACGGTGGCGGACAACGGATTGGGCTACACCGCGACGGCGGAGTTCGCCGGTTCCGCGTGGGCCGGGCGGGCACTGGGCACCCAGAACACCGCGCAGAACGTGGCCGGATCGCTGACGCCGCCGGTGCTCGGCCTGATCATCGGTGCCCACGGCTACGCCACCGCTTTCGCGTGTGCCGCGATCTGCCCACTGCTGGCGATCGTGCTGACCCCGGTACGGGCCGAGGCCGGGTTCCGCGAGTGGACGTGAGTCCACTGTGGCTCAGTGGGTGCGCAGACGCTCCTCGAACGCGTCGAGCAGACCGCGCCACGCGGCCTCCTCCTTGTCGAACGGCGCACTGGGTGCCAGCCGCGACGGGTCCGGCCGCAACACGAACGACACCAGCCAGCCCAGGCTCTCCGACTGGGTCAGCGCGGTGGTCACGCTGTCGTCGCCCGCCCACTCGGCCGCGTCGGTGAGCAGTTCCACCGCGAGTTCCAGTTGCGTCGGGTCGACCGCGTCCGGACCCTCCGCGATGTCCTCGGCGATGCCGGGCAGCACGTAGGTGTTGCCCTCCTCGATCTCGATCGTCAGCGTGCCGTCGATGGCCGCGGTGACCACGTCGCTCCACGTGGAGACCTGCGCGAGGTCGTTGCCCTCGCCGTCCGCGGTGGCGTCGGCGATGTGCCGGGCCAGCGCCCTCGGCGAGCGGAACACGTCGATCTTGCCGTTGGAACCGAAGAACAGCGGGTCCTCGTCGAGGTAACAGCGCAGTGTGTAGTGCTCCGAGCCGGCCGTGATGATCTTGATCGGATCGATGCCGGCCTCGCCCCAGAAGCCCAGCGGTTCCGGCTCGTCCTCGTCCTCGTCGGCTTCGGACTCCTCTTCCGACTCGGCCTCGTCGTCGGCGTCGACGTCGACGGTCTCGATGTCGTCGTCCTCGTCGCCGTCGACCTCGCCGGCCTCGGCCAGTTGTGCTTCCAGCTCGGCGAGTTCGGTCTGCGCGGTGGCGAGCGCGGCCTTGTCCACGTCAGGAGTGGTGACGACCTCGTCGATCGCGTCCAGGACCTCGTCCCACTTCTCCGCGACCACCTCGGACAGGTCGGTCCACAGGATCGCGCCCTCCCGGCCGGAGAACGGCAGCGTGCCCTGCTCCAGGAGCGCGAACGCGGACGACGAGTCGAGGATCGTGATGACCTCGTCCAACTCGCAGACGTCGGCGAGGGAGCGCACCATCGCGACGATGTCGGCCAGCTCGGACAGCACCCAGGTGTCCGGGTCCTCGGCGACCAGCTCGGGCACGCCGACGAGGTCGTACTGGTGTTCCTCGTCCGGAGTGAGCTCGGCGACCGACAGTGCGGGAACCACGTGCCACGCGGGGTGGTCGGTCAGGTCGTGCTCCTCCGCGGTGCGGACGAACGCGGCCAGACGAGCCGTGTCGGGAAAGGCGTAGAGGTCCTCCTCGTGACCGAGGAACGCCTCCCACTCCTCGCCGTCCTCCCGCCAGCGGGGCGCCCACAGCGTGACGACGTCACCCTGCGGCAGCCCGAGCTCGATCGGGACGATGTCCTGAGCCATGCGACCTCCCCGGCCACTGCAACTCCAGCACTGCACTCCGGTGGGCAACACTGTTTCCCACGTCGACCTGCCCGGAGAACCGGAAGCCTACGGGGTCACGGTCACGCCACGATTCCGGGTCGCGCAGGTCAATTCAGTCGACACGACGCAACGTCCACGACCGCAGATGATGGTATCCGCGCACCGCCGCGGAGCGGCGCTGGCGTAGCTGATAACCGGGATGGTCCCGCAGTGCGGCTGCAAGTTCCCGATCGATCAGCACCGAGCCGGGCCGGGCCAGCGACGTGAGCCGGGCCGCGAGGTTCACCACGGTCCCGTACACGTCACCGAACCGGCTCAGCACCTGACCCATCGCCAGACCCACCCGCAGCAGCGGCAGGTCCTCGGCGCGGTCCGGGTCCGCCAGGTGCAGCGCGATCTCGGCGGCGTCCCGTGCCGTGTCGGCGACGAACAGCACCTCGTCGCCGACCGTCTTCACCAGGCGCCCGTGGTGGGCGGCGATGGTGTCCGAGGCGTCCTTCTCGAACGCTTCCAGCAACGCGGAAAGCTCGTCCACGTCGGAGTGCCGGGTGATCGTCGTGTACCCGACGATGTCGGCGAAACCGACGACGGAGTGCCGTGCGGACAGCTCGTCCGTGCCCGCGGACAGCGCCCGCCCGGTGGCCGCGGCCAGGTGTCTGCGCCACACATAGGACTGCAGCCGCTCGACCACCGGCAACAGGCCCTCGGCGAGCGCGTCCAACTCGTCCGGTGGGGTGGCCAGGTCGCTGGCGCGGGCCAGTACCTCCTGCGCCTGCCACTCGGCCAGCCGGGACAGTGGCTGGCTCAGCGCGCGGGCGGCGGACGCCTCCTCGGCGAGCGGCACCACACCGGCGGTGACCAACCCGTCCCACACCTTCAGCGCCTCGACATCGCCGTCGGTGAACACGATCTCGTCGTCACCGACCTCGGCGAAGCCCATCGCCATCCACAGGCGTCTGGCCCGGTCCAGGCTGACGCCCGCGGCCTCGGTCACCTCGATCCGGGTGTAGCGCCGCTCGCCGCCCAGCAGGGCGCGTTCGACCTGCGCCTCGGGATCGCCCACGTGCTACCGGACCGTGTGCACGATCAGCACGTCGCAGTGCGCCTGGTGGGACACGTTGGAGGGCACCGAACCGAGAATCCGGCCGGCCAGCGTGTTCAGCCCCCGGTTGCCCACCACGAGCAGATCGGCCCGGTGCTGTTCGACCGACCGGGTCAGCGTCTTCACCGGGTCACCGCTGACCGCGTCGGTGACCACGTCGGCGGCACCGGCGGCGGCGGCTCGCTCGGCGGCGGTCCGCAGCGTGTCCTCGGCCGGTGTCGAGCCGACGACCTGGTACGCCTCGTCACCGAGCACGTCGCCGGCAGCGGCGACCTCGCGGTCGTCCGCCGCGTGGTAGGCGCACACGATGACCAGCTTCGCCGCAGCGTCTCTGGCCAGTCCGGCGGCCTTGTCCACGGCTCGGAACGACGAGTCCGAGCCGTCCGTGCCGACCATGATCGTCTGATATGCGCCCATCGTGATCCCTCCGGGCAGGTCCGACGCTATGGTGTCGCGCCAGACCCTACCGGAGAGTAGGCAGGGCCGCGCCCCTATGTTCGGCCTCACACCCCCATGGGGTGCCACACGGTCTTGGTCTCCAGGAACGCCCGCAGCCGGACGATGTCGGGCACCCGGCCCCAGTCCGGTTCGGTGGCCGGCGCCCGCAGCACCCGCTTCACGGTGCCCGCCGCGGCCCGTTCCAGGTCGGCGAGCTGACTGGTCGGTGCGCCACCGATGTCCAGTGCGTTCACGTCGCCGTGCGCGGCCAGCCAGGGAGCCAGCTCGGCGGTCCGGCCGGTGAGCATGTTCACCACACCGCCGGGCAGATCGGACGTGGCCAACACCTCGGACAGGGTGATCGCCGGCAGCGGCCGCGACTGGCTGGCCACCACCACACAGGTGTTCCCGCCGGCCAGCACCGGAGCTACTACGCTGATCAGCCCGAGCAGCGACGACGCCTGCGGCGCGAGTACCGCCACCACACCGGTCGGCTCCGGCACGCTGAACGAGAAGTACGGTCCGGCAACGGGATTCGCCGCACCCAGCACGGCGGCGAGCTTGTCCGTCCACCCGGCGTACCACACCCAGCGGTCGATCGCAGAGTCCACAAGGGACTGTGCCCGGCGGGGTGCGACACCCTCGGACGCTGCCACCTCGGTGGCGAACTGTTCCCGCCTGCCCTCCAGCATCTCGGCCACCCGGTACAGCACCTGGCCCCGGTTGTACGCGGTGGCACCGGACCAGCCGCCGAACGCCTTGCGGGCGGCCACCACAGCGTCCCGCGCGTCCTTGCGGGACGCCTGCGCCGCGTTGGCCAGGAACGCGCCCCGGGAGTCGCTCACCGGGTAGGACCGGCCCGACTCGGACCGGGGGAACGCGCCGCCGATGTAGAGTTTGTACGTCTTCGCGACGGTGACCCGCGTGTCAGACATCTAGGTATGCCTCCAGACCCGCGCGGCCGCCCTCGCGACCAAAACCGGACTCCTGGTACCCGCCGAACGGCGCCGCCGGGTCGAACCTGTTGAACGTGTTGGCCCACACCACACCGGCCCGCAGCCGCGACGCCATGGCCAGGATGCGCGACCCCTTCTCCGTCCACACGCCGGCGGACAGCCCGTAGGGGGTGTTGTTCGCCTTGGCCACCGCCTCGTCCGGCGTGCGGAAGGTGAGCACCGACAGCACGGGGCCGAAGATCTCCTCGCGGGCGATCCGCATCGCCTGGCTGACATTGGAGAACACGGTCGGTGCGAAGAAGAAACCCTTGTCCGGCAACGGACACGGGCTGGTCCACCGCTCGGCGCCCTCGTCCTCGCCGGTCGCGACCAGAGACGTGATCCTGGCCAGTTGCTCCGCCGAGTTGATCGCGCCCACGTCGGTGTTCTTGTCCAGCGGGTCACCCACCCGCAGCGTGGTGATCCGCGCCCGCAGCTTCGCCAGCAACTCGTCGGCCACCGACTCGGCGACCAGCAGCCGCGAACCGGCGCAGCACACGTGGCCCTGGTTGAAGAAGATGCCGTTCACGATGCCCTCGACCGCCTGGTCCAGCGGTGCGTCCTCGAACACCACATTGGCCGCCTTGCCGCCCAGTTCCAGCGTCAGCTTGCGGCCGGTGCCGGCCAGGTCCCGCTGGATCTGCTTGCCCACCTCGGTGGAACCGGTGAACGCCACCTTGTCCAGGTCGGGGTGGTTGACCAGCGCGGCACCGACGTCCCCGGCGCCGGGCAGGATGGTCACCACACCCGGCGGCAGGTCGGCCTGCTGGCAGATCTCGGCGAGCACCAGCGCGGTCAGCGGCGTCGTCTCGGCGGGCTTGAGCACCACGGTGTTGCCGCAGGCCAGCGCGGGCGCGATCTTCCACGCGGCCATCAGCAGCGGGAAGTTCCACGGGATCACCTGGCCGGCCACGCCCAGCGGCTTGGGGTCCGGGCCGTAGCCCGCGTAGCCGAGCTTGTCCGCCCACCCCGCGTGGTAGAAGAAGTGCGCGGACGCCGTCGGCACGTCGACGTCCCGCGACTCGCGGATCGGCTTGCCGTTGTCCAGGCTCTCCAGCACGGCCAGTTCCCTGGCCCGCTCGGCGATCATCCGGGCGATCCGGAACAGGTACTTGGCCCGTTCGGCGCCCGGCATCCTGCCCCACACCCGGTCGTACGCCCGCCGGGCCGCCTTCACCGCCCGGTCCACATCGGCCGTGTCCGCCGTGCCGACCTCCGCGAGCACCTCGCCGGTGGCCGGGTTGATCGTCTTCAGCGGTTCGCCCGTGCCGTCGACGAACTGGCCGTCGACGAACATCCGGTAGCTCGCCTTGAGGTTCGCGATGTCGCGCGACTCGGGAGCGGGCGCGTACTCCCACACCGTGCTGTCCATCAGTCCACCGTCACGTAGTCGGGGCCGCTGTAGTGGCCGTCCAGTTGGGTCCTGCGCTGCATCACCAGGTCGTTGAGCAGACTCGACGCGCCGAAGCGGAACAGCTTCGGGGTCAGCCAGTCCGCGCCCGCCACCTCGTGCACCGCCACCAGGTAGCGGATCGCGTCCTTGGCGTTGCGGATGCCGCCCGCCGGCTTCACGCCTCGGTGCTGCCCGGTGCGGTCGTGCCAGTCGCGCACCGCCTGCAGCATCACGTGTGTCACCGGCAGCGTGGCCGCGGGCGTGACCTTGCCGGTGGAGGTCTTGATGAAGTCGCCGCCGGCCAGCAACGCCAGCCACGACGCCCGGCGCACGTTGTCGTAGGTGGCCAGCTCGCCGGTCTCCAGGATCACCTTCAGGTGCGCGGCCCCGCAGGCGGCCTTGACCTCGACGATCTCGTCGTACACCAGGCCGTACCGCCCGGACAGGAACGCCCCCCGGTCGATCACCATGTCGACCTCGGAGGCACCCGACGCCACCGCCTCGGCCACGTCGGCCAGCTTCACCGACCGGGCCGACCGGCCGGACGGGAACGCCGTGGCCACGCTGGCCACGCCGACCGGCGTGCCGGCCAACGCCTCGACGGCCACCCCGGCCAGGTCCGAGTAGACACAGACGGCCGCGACCTGGGGCGTCTCCGGGTGGTCGGGATCGGGCCGCTTCGCCTTCGCGGCCAGCGACCGGACCTTGCCCGGGGTGTCCGCGCCCTCCAGCGTGGTCAGGTCGACCATGCTGATCGCGGTGTCGATCGCCCAGAGCTTCGCGGCCTTCTTGATGCTGCGGGTGGCCAGGGTGGCGGCCCGCTGCTCGACGCCGACCTGGTCCACGCCGGGCAGGCCGTGCAGGAACCGACGGAGGGTCGACTCGTCGCGGGTGACCTCGGCCAGGTCGGCCGGCAGGGGAGCGGCTTCCGGCGGTGGTGCCGGCGGAGTCGCTGTGGGAGCAGCCATGACGGTCAGTCTAGGTTCGCCGGCGACCGATCCGCCCGACTCGGCGGCGTCGGTACTCGGCGTCAGTACTCGAGGTCCCGCCGGTCCTGGTTCTGCAGCTTCCGCTTCTTCCGCTTGGGCGGCCGCACCTCGACACCACCCATGAACGCGAAGCCGTTCACGGTCAACACCGGCGCACCCGGCGGACCCTGGTGGGCGCCCTTGCGGTCGAAGCCGCCCATGAACGCGAAACCGTTCACGTGCACCGTGACGTCCTCGGGCACGATGATCTCGACCCCGCCCATGAAGGCGAACACGTGGATCGTGCACTCCCGCTCGGCGAACCGGGCGTCGGTGAGGTCGAGTTCGCCGCCGGCCATGAACACGACGGCCGAGTACTCCCTGGGCACCACCCACGGGCCGTTGCGCTGGAACCCGGACATGACCGCCACCGACGTGCTGCCGGTGGGCGTGCCGCCGATCCGCCGGTCGGGCAGGGCGCTCTCGGTCGGCACCGGCAGGGTGGCCCGGGCGCCCACGGGCAGGTCGGCGGTCAGCGGCACCAGGTCACCCAGCGTCTTCGCCTGGTACACGCTCTGCAGCCGCTCGTCGAGCTCGTTGATGTCCAGGCGGCCCTCGCCCATGGCGTCGTGCAGGATCTTGGCGACCCGTTCCCGGTCCGCGTCGGACGCGCGCATTTCCAGATGTTTGGGGTGCTCCGCCGACTCGCTCACGCCGCGCAGTCTAGTCGGACCTGCCGGTCTTTTCGCATGTGTCGACCGGCCCGCCCACCGTTGTTCAGGACTACGTGCCGAACAGTTGCTCGGCCAGCGTCGCCGTGCGTGGCAGCGTGCCCAGGCCCGGCGGGCACACGAACAGCGCGCCGCCGATGTGCGAGATGTACTCCCGCAGCCCGTCCTGGCCCAGCTTCCGTTGCAGCGTCACGAACTGTTGCGGGTCGCGCATGAAGGCGATGAAGAACAGCCCGCCCAGCAGGTTTCCCGTGCTGTCCAGCCCGTCGGTGAACGAGTAGCCGCGGCGCAGGATGCGCAGCCCGTTGTTGTTCTCGTGCGCGGCCAGCCGGATGTGCGCGTCCGCCGGGATCACCGGCTGCCCGGACGACGTCTTCGCCGCGAAGTTCGGCGTGTCGAACTCGTCGATCCCGGTCAGCGGCGCACCGGTGGCCTTGAACCGGCCGAACACGTTCTCCTGGTCGTCCTGCACGTCCCTGTCCCACTGGTTCAGGAATATCCGGATTCGCCGCGCCACCAGGTAACTGCCGCCGCGCAGCCAGTCCTGATCGGAGTCCGGGCCGATCCACACGTACTGGTCGAGCAGATCCCTCTGGTCGGACCGGATGTTGCGGGTGCCGTCCTTGAACCCCATGAGGTTGCGCGGTGTCGTCTGCAACCGGTCCGTCGACGCCGTGCGGCCGAACCCCGACTCCACCCACAGCGGCACCACGGTGCCGGTGCCGATCCGGGCCAGGTTGCGGATCGCGTGGAACGCCACCTGCGGGTCGTCGGCACACGCCTGGATGGCGATGTCCCCGCCGGTGAACGCCGGGTCGAAGTTCTCCAGCGGCAGCGGCGGCAGGTTCACCAGGCTGGCCGGCCGCCGGCCGGCCAGGCCGAACCGGTGGTCGAACAGGCTCGGGCCGTAACCGATGGTGATGGTCAGGTTCGCCGGCGTCAGCCCGGCCGTCTCCCCGGTGTCCGGCGGCGGCGCGTCCGGCTCGAACTGGCCGGGCACCAGCTGGCCCCTGGTCATCGACGTCGCCGCCGTCGTCCAGTCACGCAGCATCCCGCGCAGCTCGGCCGGGTCGGTCGCGGTCACGTGGAACGCCGCGAACATCAGCCTGGGCTGCTGTTCGGTCACGATGCCGGACTGGTGTGCGGCCCGGAACGGCACGATCTGGTCGCCCGCCGCCGGCATCGGTTGTGAGTCGGTGCCTGCCGCGACGGCGTAGCCGCCGGCGAATCCGCCGCCGGCCACGCCCGCCGCGCCGAGCACTCCGAGCCCCGCCAGCAGCCTGCGCCGCGACACGTTGCCCTGTTGCTCGGTTCCGTCCGTCATATAAGAGTCCCTACTTGCGTTACGCGACGTTCGCGGCGACCTTCGACAATTCCTCGCCGAAGGCATTGACCACCTGGGAGAGCGCCTTCCGCTGCGTCGAGTTCACCGTCGCGTAGTTCACGTAGCCGGTGTCCAGGTAGCCGGGCTTCTGCTGGAACGGCCGCAAGGATTGCACAATTGCCTTATAGCGGTCCCGAACGGTCGACACAAGGTCGGGGTCGATCTTCTGCAGGGCGGGCTGGAGCACGGTGAACGCCTCGATGGCGCCGTCCAGGTTCGCCTGGAAGTCGACGAGGTCGACGTGCGAGTAGCGGTCCTCCTCGCCCGTCACCTTGGAGCTCTGGATCTCGTCGACCAGTGACGTCGCACCGTCCGCGATCTCCGCCGGCTGGTACGTGGCCTGGCCGACCAGGCTCTGGAGCTCCTTGACGTTGGCCAGCAGCCCGTCGGCGTAGGTGTTCGCGCCGGACAGCGTCCGCTGCTGGAAGATCAGCTGCTCCAGTTTGTGGAAGCCGGTGAAGTCGGCCGGCTTGTCGAAGTCGTCCAGCCGGCCGTCGATGTTCAGGTCGAGACCGCCCCAGATCTCCGCGACCGGTTCCACCCGTTCGTAGTAAACCCTGGCCGGCGCGTAGGTCACCTCGGCCTGGCTCATGTTCCCGGACCTTACAGCGTCCACAAAGGACTGTGTAGTGGTCACGAGGTGGCCGACCTGGTCCTGGATCCACGCCGCGTAGTCGGTAGTGGCCTTGACCAGAGCCGGGTTGCTCCGCCACGTCGACGTCGACGTGCCGGTGACCTTGAAGTCGAACTTCTCCTGGGACGCGCCGGGACAGTAGATCTGGTAGCTGCCGTTGTCCAGTCGCAGCGAGAAACCGCCGGACAGACCGGGCGAGAGGTTCTCCTGCTCGCCGAGCATCCGCCCGCCGGACAGCAGCTCCGCTTCCGAGACGCTGTCCGCGTTGTCGTTGCTGACGTTGAAGTTGACCACCCCGGCGGGCACCGTTTCAGGGCTGGGCTCGCAGCCGGCGGACGTGAGTGTGATGGTCACGTCACCCTTGCCGCCGCCACCGCCCGCGGCGGCCCTGGTCCCGCTCGCCGAGGACTGACTGACACAGCCGGCGGCCAACACCGCCGTGGCCGCGACGACCAACGGCACCGCGAGGACCGCCCGGCGGGGCCTGGATGAACAGGGCACGACACAACTCCGTTTCGTAGCTGGTACGGGTGCTGGCGTGGCGGTGGGAGCGATGTCGGCCGGGTCGGTCAGTGGGAGGCGGCCGTTTCGGCCGAGGGCGCCGGACGCGACCGCCTGTGGCCGCGCGGCCACAGCACGACCAGCAGCATCGGCACGGCGTAGACCAGCCAGCCGGTCACCTCGATCACGGTCGGCCGGGGCTGGATGCCCAGCACGCCGCTGAACAGCGAGTCCAGTGGCGTGCCGCCGCGGACCAGCCAGGTCAGGTTCAGCGCGGGGGCCTGGCCGACGTTGAGCCACTGGCCCTCCCACGCGGTGTGCAGTGTGGACATGACCAGGCCCGCCGCGACGATCACCAGTACGGCACCGGTGATCCTGAAGAAGCGGGCCACGTCGAGCCGGACCCCGCCCCGGTAGATGCCGTAGCCGATGCCGGCGGCGATCACGATGCCCAGCAGCGCCCCGGTCAGCGCCAGGCCGCCGCTCTGGCTGCTCTGCGCCACGGCGAGCAGGAAGACCACGGTCTCGAAGCCCTCGCGCAGCACGGCCAGGAACGCCATCACCACCAGTGCCCTGGTGGAACCCTTGGCCAGCGCGGCCGACGCGGCGCCCTCCAGGTCGCCCTTCATGCCCCTGGCGTGCCGGCTCATCCACAGCACCATGTAGGTGACCATGATCACCGCGAACGCGCCGACGACGGTCTCCAGGCGCTCCTGCTGGGTGAAGTCCAGCGAGTCGGACAGCACGTGCAGGCCGACGCCGAAACCGAGGCAGATCAGCACGGCGAGGCCTACCCCCACCCACACCTGGGGCAGCGCGTCCCGGCGGCCGTTCTGGCCGAGGAACGCCGCGATGATGCCGACGATCAGCGCCGCTTCGAGCCCTTCGCGGAGTCCGATCACGAATGTCGGCAGCATCGGCACGCTCCGGTCGCCTCGTGGTCAACGAATCTGGTCTGAGGTGTGCCTCACTTAGGCAAGGTAAACCTATCTAAATTGGTCGGTCAGGCGAGTGTCAACGTGTGGGTGAGACTGGTCACCGATCGGCGTACGGGCATCGGTCACGCGGTGTGACCAAGGTGGGTGGTGTCGACGTTCCGGATTCGGCCGGCCAACCAGTACGGTCGTGGTCCATGGACGTGCTGGTGATCGATCACCCACTGGCGAAGGCCCGACTGACGACCATGCGGGACGCCGGCACCGACAACGCCGGCTTCCGGGCCGCGCTGCAGGAGCTCACGGTCATGCTGGTCTACGAGGCCACCCGGCGGATCCCCGTGCTGGAGACGGACATCGCGACCCCGGTCGGCCCGGCCACCGGCCACCGGCTGGCCAACCCGCCGCTGCTGGTCCCGGTGCTGCGGGCCGGGCTGGGCATGGCCGACCAGGCGCACAAGCTGATCCCGGACTCCCGGATGGGCTTCGTCGGCGTGGCCCGCGACGAGACGACCCTCAAGCCCACCCCGTACATGGAGTCGCTGCCCGACAGCCTCGCCGACCGGCCGGTGATGGTGCTCGACCCGATGCTGGCCACCGGCGGCTCGATGGAGTACACGATCCGGCTGCTCACCGACCGGGGCGCGACCGACGTCATCGCGGTGTGCGTGCTCGCCGCACCGGAGGGCATCGCCCGGCTGGAGGCGTCCGGCCTGCCGGTCCGGCTGGTCACCGCCAGTATCGACGAGCGCCTCAACGACCAGGGGTACATCGTGCCGGGGCTGGGTGACGCGGGCGACCGCCAGTACGGAGCGGTGTGACTCAGGCCGGCGGGTCGCGGAACCAGCCGCGCACGGCGGCGCCGAGCATCTCCTGGTAGTGCCCGGCCAGGTCGAACCCGTCCGGCATGTGCCCACCCAGTTCCAGCGACACCAGCCCGTGTGCCTGCGCCCACAGCGCCACGGCGATCGTCTCGGCCTCGGCCGGGATCAGCAGCCCGCCGGCCAGGGCCGACTGCACGGCGTCCACCAGCGGGTTCATCGTCGACAGCGACGCCTCGGTGTCCCCGGGCTCCGGTTCGAACTCAGGGATGACCTGGCCGAACATCACCGAGTACAGGTGCGGGTCGGCCAGCGCGCTCTCCCGGTAGGCGATGCCCAGCCGGAGCAGGTCGGTCAGCGGCTCGCCGGAGCGCGGCACCGCGTCCAGCCGCGCGCCGAACCGGCCGAACGCCTCCAGGAACACGGCCCGGACCAGCGCGGACTTGCTGCCGTACAGCGAGTAGACGGCGGTGGTGGACGTGCCGACGTCCTTGGCCAGCCTGCGCATGCTCAGCGCGGCGGGGCCCTCCTCGGACAGCAGCCGGCCCGCCTCGTCCAGCAGCCGGACGCGCAGTGCTTCGTCGTGCAGTTTGGGCCTCGCCACGAACAGAGTGTAGCGGGTTCTGAAACGTCGTTATGGATCGAGTGGCATCGATACCAGACTGGTATCGTTGACCGCATGGCGATGACACTGCGGCTGACCGACGAGGAGAACCGGCAGCTCACCGAACTGGCCAGCGCCGAGGGCCGGTCCAAGCAGGAGATCGTACGGCTCGCGCTGGCCGAACGGTGGGCCAGGCTGCGCAAGGAGGAACAACTCGGCGAGGTGCTGGCCAGGGTGCTGCCCAGATACGAGGGTCTGCTGGACCGGCTCGGCCCGGCCTGACGGCCGGTGACCGACTATCTGGACGCCAGTGACCTGCTGGTGCTGGCCACCGCCGTGACCGGTGGCGACCTGGTGGTCCGCGATCTCGGCCTGCTGGACGCCGCCGCCCACCGGCCCAGGGCCACCGTGCTGGGCGTCGAGGCGTACGACTCGCTGTGGACCAAGGCCGCGTCGCTGCTCGACTCGATCGTGCGCAGCCGGCCACTCGCCCAGGGCAACTGGCGCCTCGGCTGGGTGGCGGCCGTGACACTGTGTGACATCAACGGCTGGTGGATCGACGCCGACGAGGACGACGCGCTCGACCTGGTCCGGCACGTCGGCCGGGGCGAACTCGACGTGCCGGGAGCCGCCGGGCGACTGGCCGGCTGGGCGTCCCGGAAGGGTTCGGCTTGACCTGGAGCGCACTCCAGCTCCTACGGTCGTGTGGTGACATATTCGATAGCTCAGGCGGCAGCGCACAGCGGGTTGTCGATCGACACGCTGCGCTACTACGAGCGGATCGGCCTCGTCGAACCGCCGGCCAGGGACTCCGGTGGCCGGCGCAGCTACTCGGACGACGATCTGGCCTGGCTGGTCTTCCTGACCCGGCTGCGCACCACCGGCATGCCGATCCGGCTGATGCGGGAGTACGCCCAGTTGCGGCACCGCGGTGTCGCGACCACCGGGCGGCGCCGGCAGATCCTCGTGGAGCACCGCACCGACGTGCGCGAACGCATCGCCGAACTCCAGGTGTGCCTGGAGGTACTGGACAAGAAGATCACCAACTACGAGATGCTGGAACGCTGCGCGCGCGAACCGGCGACCGCGATCGTGGAGGCCTCGTGACCACTCTGCCCACCCGGCGGCTCGGCGACCTGGCGGTCGGCGCTCAGGGCCTGGGCTGCATGGGCATGAGCGAGTTCTACGGCGCCACCGACGACACCGAGTCGATCGCCACCATCCACCGCGCGCTGGACCTTGGCGTGACCCTGCTGGACACGGCCGACATGTACGGCCGCGGCGCCAACGAGGAACTCGTCGGCCGGGCCATCGCCGACCGGCGGGACCGCGTCGTGCTGGCCACCAAGTTCGGCATGGTGCGCTCGGCCGATCCGAGGTTCCGCGGGGTCAACGGCAGCCCGGAGTACGTCCGCACGGCCTGCGACGCGTCGCTGCGCAGGCTCGGCGTCGACCACATCGACCTGTACTACCAGCACCGGGTCGATCCGGGCGTGCCCATCGAGGACACCGTGGGCGCCATGGCCGACCTGGTGGCAGCGGGCAAGGTGCGCCACCTCGGGCTGTCCGAGGCGGGCGCCGACACGATCCGCCGGGCGCACGCGGTCCACCCGATCAGCGCGCTGCAGACCGAGTGGTCGCTGTGGACACGGGACCTGGAAGCCGAGATCCTGCCGACCTGCCGCGAACTCGGTGTGGGCGTGGTGCCGTATTCGCCGCTGGGCAGGGGTTTCCTGACCGGCACGATCACCTCCGGCGACGATCTCGCCGATGGCGACTTCCGCCGGGCCGGTCAACCCCGGTTCGCCGAGGGCAACCTGGAGGCGAACCTGGCGATCGTGCGGACGCTGCGCGAGTTGGCGGACGCCCGTGGGGTGACGGCGGCCCAGCTGGCACTGGCGTGGGTGCAGTACCGGGGTGACGACGTGGTCCCGATTCCGGGCACCAAGCGGCGGAAGTACCTGGAGGACAACGTCGCCGCGGCGACCCTGACCCTGTCCGACGCCGACCTCGCCGCGATCACCGACACCGTTCCGGCCGAGGGTGCCGCCGGTGACCGGTACGCCGCGTCCTCGATGAGCTCCCTGAACCGCTAACCGGGCAGCAGTCCGGCCGCGATCGTGGCGCCGAGTTCCCAGCACGCCTCGAGATCGGCCTTGGTCGGCTCACCGGTCACCACGACGGGCTGGGCGGCCGCGCGCCAGCCCAGCCCGGTGGTGATGCTCTCGATCGCCCGGCGCGCACCGGTGGTGTCGTTGTTGCCGTGCAGGTAGACGCCGTACGGCCGGTTGCGGGTGGCGTCCAGGCACGGGTAGTAGACCGTGTCGAAGAAGTGCTTCAGCGCACCGGACATGTAGCCGAGATTGGCCGGGGTGCCCAGCAGGTAGCCGTCCGCGTCCAGCACGTCGGCCACCGTCGCGCCCAGCGCCGGCCGCCGGACCACGTCGACACCCTCGATGTCCGGTGTGGTGGCACCGGAGAGCACCGCGTCGAACAGGGCCGCCAGGTTCGGCGACGTCGTGTGGTGGACCACCAGCAGGCGAGGCACGGCACGTCAGCCTGCCCGTGGCTCCCGCCGACCGCAACACCACTCAGCCGAGCAGTGCCGTGACCTCCTCGCGTAGCGCGGCCAGCCGGTCGGCTGCCCGCGCCTTCGCGTTCTCCAGCGACTCGCCCGCCGGTTCCACGATCTCCAGGTACGCCTTCAGTTTCGGCTCGGTCCCGGACGGCCGCACCACCACCCGCAGCCCGTCACCGCGCAGCCGGAACACGTCCGCGTCCGGCAGCAGGTCCTCGGCGGTCACCGATCCACCGCCCAACGACTCGGGTGGCGACTTCCGCAACCGCGCCATCAGCAGGCCGATCAGGGGCAGGTCCGGGACTCGCAGCGCGATCTGTTCGGTCAGGTACACGCCGTGCGCGAGCGCCAGCGAGTCCAGCAGTTCGGGCACGGTCCGGCCGGCCGCCTTCGCGGTGGCCACCAGATCGGCCGCCGCGACCGCTGCCGCGATGCCGTCCTTGTCCCGCACCGACTCCGGGTCGACGCACAACCCGAGGGCTTCCTCGTAGGCGAACGCCAGCCCGGAACCGGCCCGCACCAACCACTTGAACCCGGTGAGCGTCTCCGCGTAGCGCACACCCTCGGCCCGCGCGATCGCACCGAGCAGCTCGGACGACACGATGGTCGTCGCCACCAGGGGATCAGCAGAATGGTCCACAGTGGACAAAATGTACGACCCGAGCAGCGCACCCGTCTCGTCGCCGCGCAGCATCCGCCAGCCGTCCCCGTCCGGCACCCCCAGCGCGCACCGGTCGGCGTCCGGGTCCAGCGCCACCGCCAGATCGGCGCCGGACTCCCTCGCCAGCGCCAGCAGCAGGTCCGTCGCGCCGGGCTCCTCCGGGTTGGGGAACGCCACGGTCGGGAAGTCCGGATCGGGCACGGCCTGCTCGCGTACCACCCGCACATCGGTGAAACCGGCCCGCCGCAACGCTTCCACCGTTGTCGACCCGCCGACGCCGTGCATCGGCGTGAGCGCGATCCGCACATCCCTCGACGTGCCCTTGGGCAGTGCGCCCGCACGATCCAGATACGCCTCCAGCAGTTCCGGACCGGACGGCAGCCAGGTCCGCGAGCGGGGCACGGACACCGCGCGTGGCACGCCCTCGATGGCCGCCTCCACCTCGCGGTCGGTCGGCGGCACGATCTGCCCGCCGGTGCCGTCGTAGAGCTTGTACCCGTTGTCCGCCGGCGGGTTGTGCGACGCGGTGATCTGGATGCCGGCCGCCGCGCCCAGCTGCCGCACCGCGAACGCCAGTACCGGCGTGGGCAGCGGCTCGGGCAGCACTCGCACGTCGAAACCTGCCGCCGCCAGCACATCGGCCGCGTCGGCGTGGAAGTCCGCCGAACCGTGCCGGGCGTCCCTGCCCACCACGACGATGCCGCCGTCGTGCCCGTGCGCCGACAGCCACGCTGCCACCCCGGCCGTCGTCCTGGTCACCACGGCCCGGTTCATGCCGTTGCGCCCGGCGCGCACCGGCCCGCGCAGCCCGGCCGTGCCGAACTCCAGCGGTCCGGACATCCGGTCGGTCAGGTCGGCCACGGCGGCCTCGTCACCGGCCATCGCCCGCGCCAGGACGCCCTGCAACTCGGTGCGGCCCGCGTCGTCGAAGTCGTCGGCCAACCACCGGAACGTCTCGTCCCGCAGCGCCGTGGACAGCGCGGTCATGCCCTGGCCACCAGTTCGGCCAACAGTCCGCCCATCCGCTCGGCGGCCGCGGCCCCGGCGGCCAGCACCTCCTGGTGGTTCAGCGGTTCACCGGTGATGCCGGCCGCCAGGTTGGTCACCAGCGACAGCCCGAACACCTCGACACCCGCCGCGCGGGCCGCGATCGCCTCCAGCACGGTCGACATGCCGACCAGGTCGGCGCCCATCGTGCGCAACATGCGGATCTCAGCCGGTGTCTCGAAATGCGGGCCGGGCAGTCCGGCGTAGACACCCTCGGTCAGCGTCGGGTCGATCGCCCGCGCGACCTCCCGCAGCCGCGGCGAGTACAGCTCGGTCAGGTCGACGAAGTTCGCGCCCACCAACGGCGACAACGCCGTCAGGTTCAGGTGGTCGCTGATCAGCACCGGCTGGCCGACGGCCATCCCGTCGCGCAGGCCGCCCGCCGCGTTGGTCAGCAGCACCGTCCGGCACCCGGCGGCCGCCGCGGTCCGCACGCCGTGCACGACCGTGGCCGTGCCGTGGCCCTCGTAGTGATGGGTGCGGCCGAGCATGACCAGTACCCGCCGGTCGCCCACCTCGACCGAGCGGACCGTGCCGCCGTGCCCGACGGCCGTGGGTGCCACGAAACCGGGCAGGTCGGCCATCGGCACCTCGGCCGACGGCGTGCCGATCAGGTCGGCTGCGGGACGCCAACCGGAGCCGAGCACGACAGCGACGTCGTGGCGCGCGACACCGGTCCGCCTGGTGATCGCCTCGGCCGCGCTACTCGCGAGGTCCGCGCTGGTGGTAGTCACGGTGGCAGCCTACGGACTGCCCGCCGGATCAGCCGGCAACCCGGAAACTCGGACTGATCTTGTCGAACAGGTCGGTCTCGCCGCTGCGCTCCTGGTCGGTCGGCACCGTCACGGACACCACCCACAGGTCGTCGTCGCCCGGCACGGTCACCAGGTTGAGGACCGTGCTGCGCAACGTGGTGCCGCCGGACCGGAACAGATACAGACCGGCGTTGTCCTGCAACAGATTGCCCTGCGGGTCGGCCCGCTGCAGCGATTCGGTGTAGACCTGCTCGGGCAGCGGCAGGAAGTCGCGGAACCGCTCCACGGACACCTCGGCCGAGCCGTCCGGCTGCACCCACCGCACCACCGTGCTGGTCGGCAACTGCGGTCCCGGCGCGCGCTGCTCCACGAACTTCGCCCACCCCTGCGGCACACGCAGCGAGAACTCACCGCCGCTCCTGCCCGGTGCCGCGGCCGTGGCGGTCACCGTCACGAACGTAGGGGCCGGCGGCGTGGCCGGCACGGTGGTGGTCGTCGTCGCGGCCGGGGACCCGACGGGCAGCACCGGCCGGCCGGCCAGTGTCCGCGTCGCGGCGAAGCCGCCACCGGCCGCGGCCGCGAACAGCACCACGGCGATCACGAACAACAACGCCGAGACGACCGGAGCCCGCCGCCGTGGCCCCGGCCGCACGGCCACGGGTGCCGGTGGTGGTGGCGGTGGCATCGTCCAGGGCAGCGGTCCGGGGTCGGCCGCCAGCCGCGGCGACGCCTCGGCGGGTGACTCCCGCCTGGGCACGGCCAGGTTGGTGGTGGGCTTGTCGTCCGCCGGCCCGGCCGTCTCGTCCTCGGCCTCGTCCGGCGGGAACACGACGCTGCCCGGTTCCGGGAGCAGCGGCCGGATCCGGCGGCGCACCTCCAGCACGCTCATCCGCTCGGCCGGGTCCTTGGCCATCAACCCGGTGATCACGTCGGCCAGCGGCACGTCGTCGGGCACCGGCGGGACCGGCCCGTGCACCACCTCGTTCACCGTCGCCAGCGCGTCGCCCGCGTCGTAGGGCGGCCGTCCGGTCACGGCGGCGAACAGGGTCGCGCCGAAGCTCCACAGGTCGGCGGCGGTGGTCAGCTCGCCACCGGCCGCCACCTCGGGCGCCATGTAGGCCGGTGTGCCCAGGACGAGTCCGCTGGAGGTCATGGTGACCTCGGACACGTTCCGGGAGATGCCGAAGTCGGTCAGCTTGACCTGCCCGTCCTCGCCCACCAGCACGTTGCCCGGCTTGATGTCGCGGTGCGTGATCCCCCTGCGGTGGGCCAGGTCCAGGCCGGCCGCGATCGCGTCGGCCACCACGGCGGCCTGCTCGGTGTCGAGCGTCCCGTCCCGGGCGATGAGCAGCGCCAGACTCCGCCCGCGCAGCCACTCCATCACCACGAACGGCTCGACGCCCTCCTTGGCCACGTCGTAGACGGCGACCACGTTCGGGTGGGTCAGGGCGGCGATCGCGCGGGCCTCGCGCAGCGTCCGCTCGCGCGCGTCGCCGGCCTCGGCATCCGGTATGCCGGCCGGTAGCTGGACCTCCTTGACCGCGACCTGCCGGCGTAGCACCTCGTCGTAGGCCAGCCATACCACGCCCATGGAGCCCCGCCCGAGCACCCTGCGCAGCCGGTAGCGGCCGGCGATCAGCCGTTGGCTGGTCAGCGTCGGCTGCTCCGTCACGGCGGCCTCGGTCTCGCCAGGGTCGTCGGCGGGGTCGTCGGCGGCAGCATCGGGCGGCGGCTGCTCGGTCACCCGACCATTGTGGCGGAGCCCACGAACGCCGCCTGTCGGCCTCCGCCCGGGTGGCGCGACGCGGCTCACATGCCACATGGGTTACCCGTCACTAACATCGCAAGACATGACAACGCCGCCGGAGCAGCTGGCGCTCGCCACCGACTTCCCGGCCGTCACCCGGCAGGAGTGGCGGGAACTGGTGCGCGCGGTGCTGGTCAAGGCCGCACGTGCCGCAGCCGGGACCGCCGCCGCGCCGGAAGAACTGCTGACCGCGACCACCTACGACGGCATCCCGATCGCGCCGCTCTACACGGCCGACGACACCGCACCGGACGCCGGACTGCCCGGGCTGCCGCCGTTCACCAGGGCCGGCTGGCCGGAAGGCGGCACGATCACCGGCTGGGACGTGCGCGCCCGCCACGCCGACCCCGACCCGGCCGCCGTCAACGCGGCGGTGCTGGCCGACCTGGAACACGGCGCCACCTCGCTGTGGCTGGCGGTCGGTGCCGGTGGGGTGCCGGTGGCCGCGCTGCCCGAGGCCCTGAACGGCGTGCTGCTCGACCTGGCCCCGGTCACCCTCGACGCGGGCGCCGACTACGCGGCCGCCGCCACCGCGCTGCTGGCCGTGCACCGGGACCGGGAGATCCCGGCCGAGCAGGTCGGCGGCAACCTCGGCGTCGACCCGATCGGTGTCACCGCGCGCTCCGGGACACCGTCCGACCTCGGCCCGGCGGCCGCGCTGGTCGCGTCCACCGCGGCGACGTACCCGGCGCTGCGCGGCATGGTCGTCGACGGCCTGCCGTTCCACAGCGCGGGCGGTTCGGACTCCGACGAGCTGGGCTGCGCGCTGTCCGTCGGCGTGACCTACCTGCGCGCGCTCACCGACGCCGGCCTGGACGTCGACGCTGCGGCCCGACAGGTGGAGTTCCGCTACGCGATCGGCGCCGACCAGTTCCTCGGCATCGCGAAACTCCGTGCCGCACGGCGGTTGTGGGCCAGGGTCACCGAGGTCTGCGGGGTGTCGCCCGCGGCTCGGGCGCAACGGCAGCACGCCGTCACCGCACCCGCCATGCTGACCAGGCGCGACCCGTGGGTGAACATGCTGCGCACCACGGTGGCGTGCTTCGCCGCCGGTGTCGGCGGTGCCGACGCGGTGACCGTCACCCCGTTCGACTCGGCCATCGGGCGGTCGAACGACTTCGCCCGGCGGATCGCCAGGAACACCCAGTCGATCCTGCTCGAGGAGTCCCAACTCGCCGGCGTGATCGACCCGGCGGGCGGCTCCTGGTACGTCGAGACGCTCACCGACCAGCTCGCCCGGCGGGCGTGGACGGTGTTCACCGACCTGGAACGGGCCGGCGGCGTCGTGGCGGCGCTGGAATCCGGCGCACTCGCCGAGCGGCTCGCGCGGACCCGGCGGGCTCGCGAGGCGAACGTCGCCACCCGGACCGACGCGATCACCGGCGTCAGCGAGTTCCCCAACCTGGCCGAACGCGACGTGCCCCGGCCCGCCGCGGCACCCGAGCCGACCGGTGGCCTGCCGGTGTACCGCTACGCCGAACCGTTCGAGGCGCTGCGCGACCGGTCGGACGCCGTCCTGGCCGCCACCGGCCACCGGCCGACCGTGTTCCTGGCGACGCTCGGTCCGGTCGCCGCCCACACCGCGAGAGCGTCCTTCGCCGCGAACTTGTTGCAGGCAGGGGGAATCGAGACGCCGACCGGTCCGGTCGACGAGTTCGCCGCGAGCGGCGCGCGGGTGGCGTGCGTGTGCGGCACCGATCGCGCCTACGCGGAGGAGGCCGCCGCGACGGTCGACGCGCTACGGTCCGCGGGTGCGGTGCGCGTGCTGCTGGCCGGCGCCGAGGGCACCGGGGGCGCCGACGACTTCGTCCATCGCGGCTGCGACGCCGTAGCCGTACTGCACCGCACCTGGGAGGCTGTCCGATGACCGGCATTCCCGACTTCGCCGACGTCCCACTGGACGAGCCGGCACCCGCGTCGTTCGACGACTGGCGGCGGGCCGTCCGCGAGCGCACCGGCAAGGACCCCGACGAGCTGGGCATGGACACCCCGGAGGGCATCGGTGTCCAGCCGCTCTACACCGCGCGGGACACCGCAGAGCTGGACTTCCTGGGCACGTACCCGGGACTGCCGCCGTACCTGCGCGGCCCGTACCCCACGATGTACGCCACCCAGCCGTGGACCGTTCGCCAGTACGCGGGTTTCTCCACCGCGCAGGAGTCCAACGCCTTCTACCGGCGCAACCTGGCGGCCGGCCAGAAGGGCCTGTCGGTGGCGTTCGACCTGGCCACCCACCGGGGTTACGACTCCGACCACCCCAGGGTCGCCGGTGACGTCGGCATGGCCGGTGTCGCGATCGACTCGATCTACGACATGCGCCAGTTGTTCGACGGCATCCCGCTGGACCGGATGAGCGTGTCGATGACGATGAACGGTGCCGTGCTCCCGGTACTGGCGCTGTACGTGGTGGCGGCCGAGGAACAGGGTGTCGCGCCCGAGCAGTTGGCGGGGACCATCCAGAACGACATCCTCAAGGAGTTCATGGTCCGCAACACCTACATCTACCCGCCGCGGCCGTCGATGCGGATCATCTCGGACATCTTCGCGTACACGTCGGAGAGGATGCCCAAGTTCAACTCGATCTCCATCTCCGGCTACCACATGCAGGAGGCCGGAGCCACCGCCGACCTGGAACTGGCCTACACGCTGGCCGACGGCGTCGAGTACATCAGGGCAGGCCTGGGCGCCGGGCTGTCGGTGGACGCGTTCGCGCCCCGGCTGTCGTTCTTCTGGGCCATCGGCATGAACTTCTTCATGGAGGTGGCCAAACTCCGGGCCGCCCGGCTGCTGTGGGCGAAGCTGGTCAAGCAGTTCGAGCCGCACAACGACCGGTCGCTGTCGCTGCGCACGCACTGCCAGACGTCCGGCTGGTCGCTCACCGCGCAGGACGTCTACAACAACGTCGTGCGCACCTGCGTCGAGGCGATGGCCGCCACCCAGGGCCACACCCAGTCGCTGCACACCAACGCGCTGGACGAGGCGCTCGCGCTGCCCACGGACTTCTCCGCCCGCATCGCGCGCAACACGCAGTTGTTGCTGCAACTGGAATCCGGCACCACCCGGGTGATCGATCCGTGGGGCGGCAGCGCGTTCGTGGAGCGGCTCACCTACGACCTGGCGCGGCGCGCGTGGGGCCACATCAGCGAGGTGGAACAGGCGGGCGGCATGGCGACCGCCATCGACGCCGGCATCCCCAAGCTGCGCATCGAGGAAGCGGCGGCCCGCACCCAGGCCAGGATCGACTCCGGCCGGCAGCCGGTGATCGGCGTGAACAAGTACCGGGTGGCCGACGACGAGCAGGTCGACGTGCTCAAGGTGGACAACGCCGGCGTGCGCACCCAGCAGGTGGAGAAACTGCGCAGGCTGCGCGCCGAACGCGACCAGGCCGAGGTGGACACGGCACTGGCCGCCCTGTCGGCTGCCGCTGACGGCAACGCGGGCAACCTGCTGGCGCTGTCCATCGACGCGGCACGGGCCAAGGCGACGGTCGGCGAGATCTCGTCCGCGCTGGAGCGGGTGTGGGGCCGGCACTCCGGCCAGATCCGTACCATTTCCGGCGTGTACCGGCACGAGGTGGGCGAGACGCCGAACGTGGCGGCGGCCAGGAAACTGGTGGCCGCGTTCGCGCAGGAGGAGGGCCGGCAGCCGCGCATCCTGGTGGCCAAGATGGGGCAGGACGGGCACGACAGGGGTCAGAAGGTGATCGCGACGGCGTTCGCCGACCTCGGGTTCGACGTCGACGTGGGCCCGCTGTTCCAGACGCCGGGCGAGGTGGCGCGGCAGGCGGTCGAGGCCGACGTGCACGTGGTCGGCGTGAACTCGCTGGCCGCGGGCCATCTGACGCTGGTGCCGGCGCTGCGCACCGAACTGGCCGAGTTGGGTAGGCCGGACATCATGATCGTGGTCGGCGGGGTGATCCCGCCGCAGGACTACGAGGCGCTGCGGAAGGCCGGTGCCAGCGCGATCTTCGGGCCGGGCACGGTGATCGCCGACGCGGCCGTCGACCTGGTGCGTGAGCTGGGCGACCGGCGCGGGCTGAGCCTGTAGAACATGGCGGACAGCGGCTACGCCGAGGGTGTGCGGGCGAACGACAGGGCGGTGCTGGCCCGTGCCATCACGCTCGTCGAGTCGACCCGGGCCGATCACCGGCAACAGGCCCAGGCGTTGCTGGCCGAACTGCTGCCCTCGGCGGGCGGCGCCCACCGGATCGGCATCTCCGGGGTGCCCGGCGCCGGCAAGTCCACCTTCATCGACAAGTTCGGCACGATGCTCACCGGCGCCGGTCACCGCGTCGCCGTGCTCGCCGTCGACCCGTCCTCCCACCGGACGGGTGGCAGCATCCTGGGTGACAAGACCCGGATGGCCCAGTTGGCCGTCGACCCGGCCGCGTTCATCCGCCCCTCGCCCACCTCAGGGACCCTCGGCGGGGTGGCCCGTGCCACGCGGGAAACGATGGTGCTGATGGAGGCCGCCGGGTACGACATCGTGCTGGTCGAGACCGTCGGGGTCGGGCAGTCCGAGATCGCGGTGGCCAACATGGTCGATTGCTTTCTGTATCTGGCCCTGGCCAGGACCGGAGATGCGCTGCAGGGCATCAAGAAGGGCGTGCTGGAACTGGCCGACGTGATCGCGGTCAACAAGGCGGACGGCGACCGTGAGCGCGAGGCGAAGTCGGCGGCCAGGGAGTTGGCCGGCGCGCTGCGGTTGCTGGAGCAGCCGGAGGCGACGTGGACCACACCGGTGCTGACCTGCAGCGCGCTGACCGGCGCCGGTTTGGATGACATCTGGCAGCGAATCGGCGCCCACCGTGCCGCCATGGCCGAGCACGGCGATTTTGCCGAGCGCCGCCGCCGCCAGCAGGTCGACTGGATGTGGACCATGGTCCGCGACACCCTGCTGAACAACCTGCACGGTGACCCGGCCGTGCGCGACCTGGTGCCGGACCTGGAGCGGCAGGTCAGAGCGGGCCGGCTGACGGCGACGTCGGCGGCGCAGCGCATACTGACGACGTTCCGGCCCGATCTGGACGGCACCCCGGACTGATGTCCTGACCAGGGAATCTGTCACCCAATTGGGCTTACGTCCTTCAGGCGATAGGCACACACTCGGTAACCTGGATGCCGAGGCTGTGCGGTAGCTCTGCGTGCCCAGGAGGCTGCGATGCGGATGTCCGTCCGAGTGACCGTCGGTGTGCTGCTGGCAGGGTTGCTGGGCGCGCTGCTGGCGATCGGCATCGCGGCCGGTCCGGCCACGGCGTCACAGCAGACGGCCGCGCCGGTGCACCTGGCCACGGTCCACCCGGCGGGGCTGGCGGCAGCGGCTGCGGCCAAGGCCGCGTCGCCGACGACCCCGGTGACGGCATCGCCCACGACCGATTTCAACAAGGGTCAGCAGGCCGCCGACGCCGCACTGGCCAAGCGAAAGCTGATCGTAGGGATCATCTGCGTGGTCCTGCTGGTGATCGTGTACCTGGGCCACCGCGCCAAGGGCAAGCACGTCCTGCGGGTGAAGAACCTGCAGAACGCCAAGAGCTAACCGCCCAACCGGGGCCGTCACCAGGCCCCACCGCACGGCCGCACCGATCCCCGGCCAGTGTGAGCCGCACGGCGGGCGCCGATCCCCGGCCAGTCTGAATCGCACGGCGGGCGCCGATCCCCGGCCAGTCTGAGCCGCACGGTGGGCGCCGATGCTCGGCTGGTCTGGACCGCACGGCGGGCGTCGATCCCCGGCCAGTCTGAGCCGTACGGGGTGGCGCCGATCCCCGGCCAGCTTGAATCGCACGGTGGGTGCGGTCACCGGCCGCGCCCGATCGCCCGACGGTCGGTAGCCATCGGCCAGGCTGGATCACACGTCGGGTCGGGCAGCAACGGAGCGGGTGCACTGCCGTCAGCCTGCGGTTATCGGACGCGCTCTTCAGCGAGGCTGAACATTCTTCGCCGTTCGGCGCAGCGACCGTACCGGCGGTCGGATGATCAGCTAAGGGTGCGGGACGACGCCCTGACGTGCGGCAGGATGGCCGACAAAGGGAGACCGGCGTGTGGGCGTCCGCCTGGTGATCGTGTGGCGGAAGCCGCGTCGGGACGTGGTCCGTGCGAGTGTCGGCGCGGACAAGGTTGAGGAGGACAGGCGTGACTGTGGTGGACGCGCGCCCGGACCTGCCGGACGGGGCGGGTTCCGTCGGTCCCGCCGCCGGAGTCGGCGTCGCCGGTGCGGAGCGGACCGGTGACGAGGGTCGACACGGAGTGCTGCTCGCGCCGGACGGCATCAGTATGTCCGGCGTGGACGACCTGGGTGCCGGCCGTGGACCGTCCTGGTTGGACGGCTGGCTGGCCGGCAACATCGGCGACGCGGTGGCCTGGCGCCGCCACATCCACGCGCACCCGGAGCTTTCCCGACAGGAGTACGCCACTACGGACCTTCTCGCCGGCATCCTGCGTTCCGTAGGCCTGAAGCCGAGAGTGCTGCCGCACGGCACCGGCCTGATCTGCGACGTAGGCGGTGGCGACCGCTGCGTCGCACTCCGCGCCGACCTCGACGCCCTGCCCATCACCGAGGGCACCGACCTGGACTTCAAGTCCACTGTGGATGGTGTGTGCCACGCATGTGGACACGACATGCACACCGCAGCCCTGCTGGGCGCCGCCCTGGCCATGGCCGCCGCGCCCGAGCTGCCCGGCCGGGTGCGGCTCATCTTCCAGCCCGCCGAGGAGGTCATGCCCGGCGGCGCGCTGGACGTGATCGAGGCCGGCGGACTGGACGGCGTCGACCGGATCTTCGGCCTGCACTGCGACCCCCGGCTGGAGGTCGGCCGCGTCGGCAGCCGAGTCGGCCCGATCACCGCCGCCGCGGACCTGCTGGAGCTCCGCCTGACGTCCCCCGGCGGCCACACCTCCAGGCCTCATCTGACCGCCGACCTGGTGCACGCCCTGGGCACCGTCATCACCGGCCTGCCGACCCTCCTGTCCCGCCGCGTCGACCCGCGCTCCGGCACGGTGCTGGTGTGGGGCGCGGTCCACGCGGGCGAGGCCGCCAACGCGGTCCCGCAGGACGGCGTCCTCCGCGGCACCCTGCGCACCAGCGACCCGGAGACCTGGGCCGAGCTCAAGCCCCTGGTCGCGGGCCTCGTCGAGTCGCTGCTGCTGCCCACCGGCGTCGGCTTCGACCTGGACCACCGCCGAGGCGTCCCGGTCGTGGTGAACGAGCGGGAGAGCACGGAGATCCTCCAGGCAGGCGTGGCCGCCGCCCTGGGTGAGGACGCCTTGGCCGGCACCAAGCAGTCCTCCGGCGGCGAGGACTTCGGCTGGTACCTGGAACACGTCCCGGGCTCCTTCGCCCGACTCGGCGTCTGGCCAGGCGAAGGCCCCATGGGTGACATCCACCGCCCAACCTTCACCGCCGACGAACGAGCCCTCCCGGTCGCCATCCGAGTCCTGGTCCACACGGCGCTGGCCGCGATCAGCTAACCCGAGCCCGCTCTACAACCGCAGCCAGCGAGACCGGCCGACCAGACACTCGCGGCCGGCCGCCCGGCCGCGAGCGAGACCGGACCCGGTTCTCGCCGCCTGCGATCCGCCGCCGACCCAACCAGCCGGTCGGGTTGGCTGCCCGGCGGGCTGGCCTACCATCCTCCGCCAGCCGCCAGCCGCCAGCCGCCAGCCGCCAGCCGCCAGCCGTCAGCCGTCAGCCGTCAGCCGTCAGCCGTCAGCCGTCAGCCGTCAGCCGTCAGCCGTCAGCCGTCAGCCGTCAGCCGTCAGCCGTCAGCCGTCAGCCGTCAGCCGTCAGCCGTCAGCCGTCAGCCGTCAG
>DASUGU010000097.1:0-12224 GCA_036273855.1 Pseudonocardiaceae bacterium | reverse complement strand
CGGATCACGATCAAGGACTCCGGTGACCACTCGGGCGCTGCCGCACACCTGCACCGTGGTGTGCCCGTGCTGGCAGAGGGACCGTTCGGGCACTTCACCACCGATGCCCGCCGCCTGGATCCGGTACTGCTGATCTCCGGCTCCTGCATCGTTCCGATCCGGGCCCTGGTCGAACAGCTGCTGCGGAACGGGCCGACGTGGTGCTGGTGCACCGGGCGAGCAGGAGCAATGTTCGCATAAGAGCGAATCAAGTTGATCGAGGGCTCGCTCTCCGCAGTACGAACAGCTCACCTCGGTCACACCTGCTTCTTCGCGTAGGTTTGGAGAACGGCGGCGGCTGTCCCAGCGTCGTCGATGGTGACGACGATCGAGCGGCCGTCGCGGCGGAAGACTTCGAGGCCGGGTCCGCGGCGGGTGACGACGCCCCAACGGCCCTTGCGGCTCGGGCCGATCACCCATCGGATTCCCCAGCCG
This sequence comes from Pseudonocardiaceae bacterium, assembly GCA_036273855.1. Lineage (GTDB taxonomy): Bacteria > Actinomycetota > Actinomycetes > Mycobacteriales > Pseudonocardiaceae > DATEPR01. The sequence continues at coordinate 11,750 of DASUGU010000097.1, read as the reverse complement.
CCGAAGTCGGCCATCGGGTCGACCGCTACGACGCCCGCCCTCGCGAGGCTGGCTGTGGGGACGCGGAGTCGTGGCCAGCCGATCGCCGAGCGGACGAGCAATCCGCGCGGCCCTGCCGTGACGACGAACTGTGCCGTGGCCAGGAGCACCACGAGCAGGATCGCCGGGGAAAGGAAGATCGGCCAGACGTGCGGTCCGGTGGTCAGCAGCAGGGATACGCCGAGCACGATGAGTACGGCGGCGACCGCGGCGATGAGCGTGATGAACCAGGCTGGCAGTTCGATCCGGCCGGTCCATGCCGCGATCTCGCCGGACTGAACCGGCAACGGGTCGGCCGCCTCGATGTCCGTGGTCGCCGGGGCCTCGCGCGGCAGCAGCCGCCAGGTCAGCAGCGCGGCGGCGATCGCGAGGACGAGACCGGCGGCGAGCGGCAGCGCCGGCGCGAGCGGCGAAGCGTTGAGGACGACCGAGCCCACGCCCATGCCGACAGCGTGGAAGACGGTGACGCCCATCGCGATGGCCGGCATCCAGGCGTTCATCCCGGCCATCCGGGTCGCACGAGCCATGAAGAAGCCGATGAACGCGATGACCGGGAAGCCGATCGCCGCGACGAGCACCGCATAGGTCCACCACGGTCCGGTCCGATCACCGCCACCCCAGTGGACGATCAGCTGCGGGCTGCCCGTGGCACCGACCCCGATCACCACTGCTTCTGACGCGACGACGATCGCGAGCGGCACCCAGACCGTCGCGGTGAGCGCGGCTCGGCGGGCGGTGGCGTGGTCGACGGTGCGGCCGGTCATGATTCGTACTCCTTGCGGATCAGCGCGAGCAGGGTGCCGATCGGGATGCCCGCCGCCTTCGCCTCCGCTGCGGCTTGTGCGACGATCTCGCGGACCCGGTCAGCGGTCGGCGTGCCGAGGACGACGGCGCCGCGGCCGCGTCGGAGCTCGACCTGACCGTCATTGCGCAGTTCCTGGTAGGCGCGCAGGACCGTGTGGACGTTGACGCCGACCGAGTCGGCCAGCTCCTTTGCCGCCGGCAGGCGCGCCCCGGTGGCGATCGTCCCGGTCGCGATCTGTGTGGCGATCGACTCCGCGATCTGGGTGAACACGGGAGTCACCGCCGTCGGGTCGATGAGCACGAACACAGACTTATTCTAGAACACAGAGTTATTCTAGTTGCGTTAGAACTATCTACTCCCTACGGTAGTGATCGTGAGCTCGACAGCCGCGACCAGTGCCACGACCGGGCACGCGTTGGAGGTCGACGACCTCGCCGTCGGGCATGGCGAGGCAGGAGAGAACGTATGCCCAAGGATGAGCAAGAACCCCCGATCGACACCGGGCGGCCGGCGGGCACGGAACGCAAGCCGTGGTTCAGGCCGAACCGGTCCGGGGTGGGCTGGCGGCCTTACGCCTGGCAGGGCTGGCTGATCCTCGCGGTTGTTGTCGCCGCGATCGTTGTCGTGGTCGTGATGCTGAGGACCGGGGTGCTGTAATGCGGATGTCGTCGTGAGCAGTTTCCTCGCCTGGGTGGCGGGTTCCGGTCTCGTGCAGGGCGTGATCATCGGCCTGACGTTCGCGTACCTGACCACCGTCTTGATCTTGAACGCCGCGGCGAAGGCCGAGACGAGGACCGTCAACGGCTGGAGCGCGATCCGCAAGGCCGGTCAGCCCGGCAACGGGCTACTGGTGCGTGCCGCACTGCAGAAGGCCCTGCCGGTGGTCAACGTGTTCGAAGAGGCCGCCTACTGGACAGCGACCACTGATGACGCAGGGGCGCGTCTCAGCGGCGAGCACGCCTATCGTCTTCACTTCCCGGAAGGCCGGCTTCCACCGAATGACGCCTTCTGGTCGCTCACCGCGACGGACACCGTCGGCTACCTGGTCAGCAGCCCGACGGGCCGGCCGAGCGTAGACAGCCACTCCGGGCTGGTGACGAACGCCGACGGCTCGGTCGACATTCTGCTCCAGCCACATCGGCCATCCGGTGCGGGGCGGAACTGGCTGGCGACGCCGCAGGGTCGTTTCAAGCTCATGCTCCGCGCCTATCTGCCCGGAACTGCCGTCGTGGACGGCGACTACGAGGTTCCGCCGGTTGTCGAGGTGCGTTCATGAATCGCCTGATCCTGAAACACGGCACCCTGGTCACGATCGTCATCCTGGCGGTCTTCGCGTGGGTCATCTACCGACGGGTCGCCGATGGCGGCGTCGACGCGATCATTCTCCTCGGTGTGACGGCGGTGACCGTGTGGGTGCTCGGAGCGTTCGTGTTCATCTACTTCTGGCCGCGGATCACGGTCGGGGGCTTCAAGCGGATATTCGTCAAACGCGGGTTGGGCGGCGGACCCGTCCCCGTGAACACGCTCTACGCCGTGCCGCAGAGCCCATCGCAGTCGGCATCGTCCGGCAGCGTGATCGCGACCGGCACCGATGATGTCCTCTACCTCGGCGGCTGGCTGGACGTGACGGACCGACCGCGAGTACTGCACGTGCCCGCGATGGACGACCGCTACTACAGTGTGCAGTTCACCGACCCGACCACCGGTGCCAACTTCGCCTACGTCGGCAAACGCACCACCGGAACCGCCACCGGCGACTTCCTCCTCTGCGAACCTCAGTGGAATGGCGACACGCCAGACGGCATGACCCGGATCGACGTACCGCACCGCGCCGCCCTGCTCATCGGTCGGGTGTTCGTCGCCAACGAAGACGACCGACACGCGGCATACGTACTCGCGAAGCAGATCCAGCTCACACCGCTAACTATCGAGCGTGAACGTCAGCGCGGGACGATCACCTGAAGTCGAGAGCGAACAGGCACTCACACGCGGCGAGCACCTGATGGCGATGGCCAGGCTGCGTGGACCGGTGATCATGGCGTTACGCCAGGCAACGCAGGCGCGAACGCCGCCGCCGACCACCAACAGGTCCTGTCCGCCGCTCTCTGGCCGCGCACCGTCTGGAGCTGGATCCGCGGGCCTGTGTGGTGGTGGAGGACGCCCCCAACGGCGTGGCCGCAGGCAAGGCTGCCGGCATGACGGTGATTGCGTTGAGCACTACCCACGCACTGGGGCAGTTGCACCAAGCTGACTTGGTGGTGTGCTCCCTGCACGGTGTCGCGGACGCGGTGTCGCGTCTCACCAGTTGCCCAGAGCCTTTGTGGACGCCGCGGTCGGAAGCTCGGGGACAGACGGCGAACCAACGATTGCCGCAGGAGCTGACGAAGTGACTACGGATGTGCATGAGATCGCTGAGGATGTGTACCGAATCTCGACCATACCTGTTCACCGCCTACGGTGGTGGGGTGTGAAACCCAGCCTGAATCGGAGTAGGGGAAGGCCCCTGATCTGAGGGGCCCGTCCCGCTACGACGGTGCGCCCGTTCCGCTCGGACGGACCGAAATTTGGTCACTCGTGAGTGGATACACGGCCACTTTCCTTGTATGGCTCGACATACGGAACGCAGCGCTGTCGACATAGGACCTTAGTTCTGTCGTCATACCGAGGATGACCGGGTCAACCCCCATTGGCGGGGTGAGTCAACCCTCCATTTCGGGCTTTTCAGCCATCAGGACGAACAGGAGCCTGGTCGGTACGTCCCGGCAAATCCGGCTTCAGCACCGATCCGGTCGCGGGACGCGGAACGTGGCAGTCGGTCGCGCCGAGGGGGGCCTCGGTCGTGTCCGCCTTCCAGCGTTTCTGTTGGCAGTTGACCCATAGTGATGTACAAAGGCGGCCAAACAACATGATATTGAAGCGACGACTGGGGCTGTGTGCGCTCGCGGCCCTGGTGGGTATTGCCATGTCCGTCGCGTCCGTCGGAATGGCGTCGGCCACGGTCGTGACACCACCCAACAGCCCCGACTGTGGCGGCTGCGGCGGCGGTGGCAGCGGCGGGGGCGACATCGCCCGGCTGCGCCTGTCCGGAACCTGTGGCGACCAACTGGACCTGCGGTTGCGGACGGAAGGCGGACCGCTCAAGGTCGGCATCACCATCCCGTCCGCCGATCCCACCGAGGTATGGACCATCACCGCGACCGACCAGACCTACGGCGTGGTGACCGGTGGCCGGGTCGGCAACCCGACCGACCTGATCGGCAGCGGCCTACTACCACCACTGGCGTTCACCACCACCGAGGGCGGCTTCTCCACCGAGGGCGAGATCCCCATCCCCTCCGGCGCCACCTACGGTTTCAGCTATGTAGCAACCCGCACGTCACCCACCCCACTCACCTGCACCAACACCGGCTACTGGACCGCACCGGCCGGCTCCAGCGGACCCACCGCCGCCAACCCGACCAGCAAACCGGACAGCGCACCCGCACTGACCGGCAACACCGAGGCCGACACCGCGACCAACGACGTAGCCCTCGAGTTCGACCAGGAAATGCTCACCACAACACAGGGCACGCCGGATATCAGCCGGTTCTCTGTCGCTGTGGACGGCGTCGCGCGCAACGTCACCGGAGTCACGATCACCGACGACACGCCACCACTGCACGCGATCACCGACATCACCTTCGACGGCGCACCACTGACCACCGGCCAGACCGTCGCCGTCACCTATCGGCAACCACTCACCGCGGGCGACCCGGCCCTCCAGGACCTGGACAGCCTGCAAACGGCCAGTTTCGGTCCCGTGTCGGTACCGGTGTTCTGACCCCACCACCCGGGCGCCCAGCATCTGCTGGGCGCCCAGAGGCACACGGTCGGGCGCCGCTGGCCGGACGGGCGGCGTGGGCGGCTCGGAATCGACCTTCGGCCGTGGCGCCCAGGACATGGTGACGTAGGGCAGGCCGCCGCAGCGGTGCTCGTCCGGCTGGCCTGGCCGAGATGATGACCGTCGATACGGAGACGGTCCAAGATGGATGGCGGGGGCGTGGACATCCGGGTCGTCATCACTCGGTACGACGGCAGGCACTTCACGCTCGCCGTCCCCTTCGGATCCGGTCACGGACCGGATCCGCAGTTCCGCGAGAAGGTCAGCCGGATCCGCCAGTACAGGATCCGCGTACGAGGGGAGCAGTTGCCGAGGGGTACCGATAACGGCCGACCCCACGGAGCGGTGGCGAGAACGCCGGCCGAGCTGAGGATCCCTGTTGGAGCAGGCGGGAGCGTGGGCGGCGCAGCGGTCGGCCAGACACCACGGGAAGCCCGCGCCGCCGTGGTGCTGGCCGTGGCGACGCGGGCTTCGGCCAGCGAGCGAGGACACGCCGGCCATGGTGGAGGGGTTTAGAAGACAGGCACCGAGATCGGACCGAAGTTGGCTACCGCGTTACCTTCCAGGTCCTGCAGGTGCGGTTGCCCAGCCACGAGTGGCTGGCGGTAGGTCACACCCACCGTCTGGCCGGTGGTCAGGGCCGCGCCGTCAAAGGTGACGTCGACGAGGGCGTCACCGGGCGGCGAGTCGTTGACCACCTGCACGGCCGTGGGGGTACGGGCCGCCCCGTCCACGGTGATGGCGAAGCGGCTGGCGGCGGGGACGCCGGCAGCGGTGTCCAGGAGCTGCTGGTCGAACTGGAGCAGCACGTCGCTGGTGCCCGTGTCGGCCTCGGTGGCACCGGTCAGCGCCGGAGCGGAGTCGGGAAAGCTGATCGGATTGGGCGGGACCACGGGTTCGGTCCCGCTGTTCGGGGTGGTCCAGAACCCTTGGCTGGTGCAGGTCACCGGGGTCGGGACGGTTCGGGTGGCGGTATAGCTGAAGGCGTGGGTGACCCCGGCCGTGTTGGGGAAGTCGGCCGTGGTGCTGAAACCACCCTCGACCGTGCTGAAGGCCAGCGGCGGCATCGGGTTGGGCGTGATGCTTACCGGGTTGCCCACCGCGCCACCGGTGGTGGCGTTGAGTAGCTGCTGCTGCGCGGTGAGCGACCAGACCTCGCTCGGGTCCGCGCTGGGGACCGTGATTGTGATGGTCAGCGTGCCCAGGGTCTTCTCCCGCATGTCGAGAATGTCGCCACAGGGGCCGGTCACCCGGAGCCTGGTGCCACCGCCGCCACCACTGGTGGGGGCAGGGGGAACGACGGCGGCCGCGTGACCCGCCGCTAGCAGGGACAAGGTGGAGCCGAGTAGGGCTGTCACGAGCAACAACCCGGATTTGCGTTTCAGAGTCATGTGTGTATACCTGCCTACATGTGAGGGCCACAGATAAACCCGGAATCCGCCATACACGCGGACACCGACCTCACTGCGGGCCGGTGGCGGACTACCGCCCGCCAGCGGTTTACGTTTACGCGCCCGGAATCGTTAATTGTGAACTTGTCGATTCCGTTATCCAGGCTGCCTGGCGAGATGTCCGATGTGAAGCCCGAATTAAATGGGGGTTACACCCCAAGCTGGGGGAGGGGATGAGACCCCGAATCCGAAGTAGGGGGTACCGGCCTGCGTTTGGCATTTGGGCTCCGCCGCGAGTGACTACCCGGTCTTCGCCGGGGCCGAGAATTTCGCGGCTGACACCCCAGGTGAGAGCGGTTTCCAGGTATCCGCCGGCCATATATCCCCGAGGCGGCCGGCGGAGGCGCCAGGTCTCAAATTCCAAGATATTGGAGGGATGGTCGGCATTTGCGTGAACGATATCACGATATCTGTCGTATCTGCGGCTACGTCGCCGTGCGGCGAGACGCCTTCCGTGCACGGTGACCCGCCGCAGGTCGACCTCGAGGACGCCGCCGGCGACATGCCCGCCCCGACAACGTTCCTGCCCGAGCACAACATCCTCTTCCGCGAGACCGCGGCCGATGACGGCCTCGATCGCTCCGTCCGCGGCCAGTGCCAGCTGGCCGGCGCGCCGGTGTTCAGCCTGTGAAGTAGCCGGCCACTTCGGCGACCAGGTTGACCCGCCCCTGGTTGTTGAAGAAGTCGACCTTGCCGTCCGTGCCGATGGGCACCACCACGAGATTGTGCACGGTCTGGCCGGCATCGACGTTGAGCATGGACGTGTCGGGCCGCGGGGTGCCGTCCGGGTAGACCGTGATGAAGGTGGGCTTGGTCGGCGCCACGGCGGTCACGTTGAGCGCGACCGATGTCGCGTCGTCCGGAATGCCTGCCAAGCCCCGGACCTGCACGGCGGCGACACCATTGGCACCAAGCGGGCCGCGGTGGCCGCCGATGGTGGTGCGGGTGTCCAGCAGTCGCGTCGGCTGGATCGGCGTGAACGGCGTGCCGCCCGGATCCGGCTGGAACACGATCGGCTGCGTGTAGAACGCTTCGACGTCCACGATGACGTGCACCGAGCCGACGTTGTTGAAGATGTCCACCGTCCCGTTGTCCGCCGGGACGGCGACCAGGTTCGACGTCGTCTGGCCCGCGGTGAAGTTGACGTTGGACGTGTTGGGCCGTGCCGTGCCGTCTGGGTACACGGTCAGGAAGCTGGTGGCGGTGGGTGAGGTGGCTGTGACGTTCAGGACCACCGCCTGGACCTGCGACTGTGCCAACTGGTCCACCCGCACCTGCACCACGCCACCGGGACCGACTGGTGCGCCGTGCGTGGCGCCGCCGGGGTCGCGGGTGTCCAGCAGACGTTGTGGCCGCAGCGAGGTCGCGAAGCCGCCACCGTTGAACGCTGGCCGGTCGAGGTAGTAGCCCTCCAGGTCGGCGGTGACGTCCACGGTGCCCAGGTTGTTGAAGAAGTCGACGTTGCCGTTCGCCCCGAGGGGGACGGTGACCAGGTTTGTCACGGTCTGGCCGGGCACGTAGTTGAGGCTGGTGGTGCCCGGCCGGGTGCTGCCGTCCGCGTAGATGGTGAGGAAGCTGGTCGCCGTCGGGTCGATCGCCGTCACGTTGAGCACGACGGCCCGCACGCCGGTGGCCGGAATCGCGTTGGTGCCAGCCAAGTTCAGGCTCAGAACACTGTCCGGGCCGAGCCTGCCCACGGGCGCACCGCCGGTCCCGTCCCTGGTGTCCAGCACGCGCTGCGCCGGCACGGCGAAGTACGCGCCGCCCACGGTGAACCGCTGCGACACCGTGGCCGTGTTGCCGGAGAAGTCGGTCTCGGTGGTGGTGACGGTGTACTTCCCTGGGTCGGCGTAGGTGTGCAACGTCTTCGCGCTGCGGCCGTGCTGGACCGCGGTGCCGTCACCGAAGTCGGTGGCGTAGTCGGTGATCTCCCAACTGTCGGTGGATGCGCTGTTGTCGGCCTCCACGCTCAGCGGTCCGACCTGGAACAGGTGCAGCCGGGCCACCAGCGGTGCGGGCGCGGTGACCTGGACGGCGGCGGACCGGGTCGCCCGCACCCCGGTGGACGTGGTGGCGCTGACGCTGACCTGGGTGTCCTGTACGTCGGCATAGGTGTGCGTCGCGGTCGGCGTCCTGGTGACCAGTGGCGGCGTGCCGTCATCGAAGTCGAACGTGTACGTCGCCTGGGACGACCAGGGGTTGGTCACCGGGACCGTCGCGGTCACGGCCAGTGGCGCCGGGCCCTTTCCCGGGGTCACGGACAGCGCGCCGAGGTTGAACGGGTCCTGCATCTCGACCGCGCCGCGGTCGGCCACGCCGACACCGCTGTCCGGCCGCAGCGCGTCGTCGACGTGGGCGTTGCCCGCCTGGTCGACGGCCAGCTCACCGGGCGCGCCCGAGTTCGCCGAGTCGATCGCCGGCGACGTGGACCCCAACTGGTCCGTGCCGGTGCTGGTGAACTGCGGGAGCGCGTTGACGTCGTGGGAGCCCTGGCCGGTCGCCGACGTGAACGCGGCCGGCGACGTGTAACTGGTGCCCGCCCAGCTGTAGAGGTGCGGCAACTCCCCGTTGATGAGGTTGTAGTCGGCGGTCGTCCCGCCGACTGAGTCGGCGGACACGGCCAGTTCGGCCAGGAACGGCACACTCGCACACGGCGAGCCACCCACCGCCGTGTTGTCGTCGCTGTCCAGGATGTTGTTCTCGACGGTGCCGCCAGACGACGCGCCCGCCAACGAGATCCCGGCCGTGCAGTTGCGCACCACCGAGTTGCTGGTGACGACCGTGCCCGGCGCGTCGTCGGCCGCCACACCCGGCCCGCTGTTGCGATTGATGATGTTGGTGGTGACCGTGGTCCTGGTGACACCGGCACGGACGTCGACCCCGTCGCCCAGGTAGTCGACGATCACCGATCGGCTGACGGTCACGTCACCGGACGCGCCGCTGACGTTGACGCCGTCGCCGCCGCTACCGACCCCGTTCAGGAAGTCGTCGGTGACGGCGACCCGCAATGAGTCGCTGATGGCCACGCCGGGGGCCGACCCGGCCACCTCGACGCCCGTGAGGACCACGTCGTGCGCGCCGACGACGCGGAACCCGGGCCCGCCATGGCCGTTGACCACGGGTTTGGCGGCCGCTGTGGCCGGATGCGGCACCCCCTCGAACGTGATCGGGCTGCCCTGCACGCCGGAGTGGGTGATGTCGACCTGACCGGAGTACTGCCCGGCGGCGATGTGCACCGTCTGGCCTGGTAACACCGCGTTCGCGGCCGCCTGGATGCTGCAGTACGGCTGGTCCGCGCTACCCGGACCGGTGTCCGAGCAGACGCCGAGGGTGTTATCGACGAACAGGTCGATCGGTACCGCCGCGGCACCGAACGTGGTGGCGGAGCCGGCCGCGAGCGCACCGGCGATGGCCAGGGTTACGAGACGTCGACGCACGGCACAACCCCTCAGGCAAGATCACATTCGCTCTGCCGTGCCAGTATCGTCCGCTGTGGGCCGGTTTGGTAACACTCAACCTTGATGGTCGGTCGGTCTCGTTCCGGTAGTTGCCCAACCGGGCAGAGCCCCCGCGGCTCGTGGATCCCAAGGAGGACCAGCCACGGTTCCGCGTCGCTCACGACGGATCACCGGTGGCGGCGGCGGCCGCACTGCGCCCGGCAGATCATCTGCTGGTCGCCAGCGCGGACCGATACGCCGGTCGGTCAGAGTAGGCCAGGGTGACGCTCGGCCGGCCTGCGCTCGCGGTAGCGCCAGCGTGCTGCCGCAGCCTCGCGCTTCGTCTTCTCGGCGTGGCACTCGTGGCACACGCCCCGCAGGTTCTCGTGTCGCAACGCCAGCGGTTCGGCGGCTACGGCTGCATCTCGACGGGCGAGCACTCCCAACCGGCCGAACAGCCGAACCGGGATCAGATGCAGCAGCCGAGGCACACGGCAGCTGATCATGCCCAGCTCCGGATGAGTCGACCACCCGCAGGCCAGCTGCCCCGACGAGTTCTGACGCGGTACAGGTGGCGGGGACTTCGGATCACACGCCGCGCGGCCGCCGATCCCTGGCTGGCCTGCCACAACGGGTGCGGTAGTGCCAAGCCGGCGATCGCGGTTTAGTCTCGGCGTCGATCCGCAATGGGAAGGGACCAAGATCATGAACCGGTGGGTGTCGTGACAGCAGATCAGCCGTTGTCGTGGGCATCGTCGCCTGATGTTGACGTTGACGTGCCCAGCGCGGCCCGTCTCTATGACTTCTTTCTCGGTGGTGCGTACAATTTCGCCGCTGATCGAGACCTGGCTCGTCGTGTCTTGGAGATCTCGCCTGATCTTCCACATATGGCAAGGGAGAATCGGCAGTTCGTCATCCGTGCGGTCCAACATCTTGCCGGACAGGGGTACGATCAGTACATCGACGTGGGTTGCGGGCTGCCGGTTACCGGCGCGGTCCACGAGATCGCCCGCAATGCTATTCCGACCGCACGTGTGGTGTACGTGGACAATGAGGCTGTCGCGGTCGCGCACGGCGAACATATGCTGGCGACCATGGATGGCTGCGCGATGGTCAACGGTGACGTACGGGTCCCCGAGTCGTTTCTGCGCGCGCCCATCACGCTTGACCTGCTGGACTTTAGCCGGCCCGTGGTGATGGTACTCGCCGCCGTCATGCACTTCGTCTCCGACGACGAAAACCCCGCCGGAATCATGGCCGAGCTACGGGACGCATTACCGCCCGGATCGCGACTGGTGTTTTCGCACGGCACCGTACATGACGAGGACGGAGAGGATTGGTCGAAATTAAGGAATTTGTACAAGCAGTCGAGCAATCGCGTGACAGAGCGGCGCCGTGGTGAGATAGAGGCGCTGCTCACGGATTTCCAGCTGTTGGAGCCGCTCGGTTGGGTGACGGATATCTGGCAGGATGAGCCGCTGCCCGAGGGCGACGGTCCTCGTAGTCACATTCTGGGCTGTATCGGTGCGGTTTAGCGGCCAAGAGTTCCCTAACGCCAGGCCGACATCGACCCGGCGCACCCGGTCAGCTCCGCGCGCTGGCATCGCCGGTACATGTCACTGGCCGCCAAGGCGCTGCTCGGGCTGGCCGCGAACAACCGCGAGCGGGACAAGAGCGAGGACGACACCGGCCTGACCCACCGGGACGACGACAAGTACTGGCGGGCAGCATGTTCTATACCGACCGCGACGACCATGCCCTGATGGTTGCCGGCCGGTTCGGGCTGGGATGGACGCTGAACTTCGGCAATCCCAGGGCGACGATGGTGTTGACCGGCATTGTCGCGGTGATCGGCCTGGGGATCACCCTCCGTTTCGGCGGCTGATCCACCGTGGCCATCCGTGGCCATCCGCGGCCACCTGGATGGTGGTTGATTCAGCCGTGGTACGCGGTGGCGTCCGGCGAGGCTTGCTGGCCGGACGCCACCACGTGGTCAATCACGGCACGATGCTCCAGGCGAACATCATGGCGTGGTCCTCGTGCATCAGGTTGTGGCAGTGGACGACGTAAGGGCCGGTGAAGTTCCGGAAACCGCGATAGATGATCACCGATTCGCTCGGGTCGGTCGCGGCCAGGTC
>DASUGU010000096.1:0-11247 GCA_036273855.1 Pseudonocardiaceae bacterium | reverse complement strand
ATCGTCAAACGCGCTATCTCCAAGTACCAGGCCCGCGGCTCGGTCATCGACCGCACCAGTTACAAGGCCACCCTGAGCATCGACATCCTCACCCCGGGCGACCCTTGACGATCACCACCACCGCCAAACTTCACGGCCTTGCAGCTAGTCAGGCGGCCGGCCGACTGGCGAAACCGGCTGTCAGCTGGCTAGACCTGGCGACTGCCCAATCAGACAGCCGGCCAGCCGGCGAGACCGGGGTTGTCAGCCGGCGAGACCGGGGCTGTCAGCTGGCCGGGCCTGGCGACCGCCCAGTCAGGCAGCCGGCCAGGCCGGGCTTGCCAGCTGGCCAGGCCTGGCGACTGCCCATCCGGACCAGCTCCCAGCCGGCGAGACCGGGCTGCCCGCTAGCCAGACCTGGCGACCGCCCGGCCAGACCTGGCGACCACCCAGTCAGGCAGGCGGCCACCCGGCCAGGCTGGTGGCCAGCCAAGCGGACCCGGCGGGCAATCAGTGAGTTGGTGATCGGTCGGGTCGGGATGGGTCAGCCGTTGTCGGCGGTGGCTGACTGGCGGGTGCGGGCCGGTGAGCGCTCATCGGCCCGCACCGCTCAGCTATCGCCGGCTCGGGTCAGACGTTGGCCACCTGGCGGATCCAGTCGCGGTTGGCTGCCACGCTGGCGTACTCCTGGGTCCTGTCCTGTTCGTCGCCGGTCGAGCAGACGCCCACCTCGACTCCGTTGGCCATCTCCGGGCCGCCTGAGTCGCCGTGGAAGGCCGCCCCGGTGATCGCCGAGCTGCAGATTGCCTTGCCGCCCACGGCGTCCTGGCAACTCACCGACGTGACCTTCACCTTGGCCATCTTCAGCTGCTGCGCCGGGCCGGAGTTGGTGGACGTCATGCCCCAGCCGTAGATCTCGTTGATGTCACCTGCTTTCGGGTCCTGGTCAGCGAGTGCCGCGAACGTGGTCTGCACCGGGTCGGCGAGGTGCAGCAGGGCCAGGTCGCCGTTCGGGTCGACCGTCGCGTTGTCCACCTTGTCCGCGGTGCCCTGGCCGAGCTGTGGCGAGCCGATGAGCACGCTCATCCCGTCCGAGTTGGCGCAGTGGCCCGCCGTGAGCACCCACTGCGGTGCGATCACCGTGCCGGAGCACGCGAATCCCGTGTCGTTCCACGAGACCTGCGCCGCCCATGGAGCGTCGCCCGCGTTCTGGCCGCCGATGATTCGTGGCGACGACTGCGGGGTCGGGGTCGGGGCAGGGGTCGGCGTCGCGATCGGCGGATGTACCACCGGCCGGTGTACGGGCTGGTGCACAACGGGATCATGAACCACCGACGTACGGTGCCGCTTCTTGCTGTGCCCCTTGCGCTTGGTCTTGTGGTGACCCGTGGTGGGCTTTCGGTGCCGGGTTTTGTGGTGGGTCGGCGTGGGGGCGGGCGTGGGCGTCGCGGTGGCGGTCGGGCTGACCGGCACCGGGATCGGCGTCGGCGGCGTGACGGCTGCCGAGGCCAGGCCGGCCGCCGGCAGGACGCCGACCGCGAGGACCGCGCCGCCGACCACGGCGGCCGTCATGAGCTTGTTCATGGTGGACTGTCCTTTCAGGATGGGAGTGTGCGTGAGCACGGCGCAAGTTTGGCCGGAAAGGCACTGCGCGTGGGGCCATCCGTGAGGGACCTGTGGACAGTCGGTGGGGTTGTGGATAACTCACTGGCGCGAGCCGGACGGGGTGTATAAGTCAGAGCTGGCGAACGTCGAGCACGTCCTCCACGGCGGTCCCGGTCGCCTCGTCGCGGGTGACGCGGAAGCAGTTCGCGCCGTCGCGTTCGGCCAGCGCCTCGACCATCGTGGTGCCCTGGTAGAGCAGGCCGGCGCCGTCATCCGTGCAATAGGTCGTGGGCAGCGTGCCGTCGGCGACCGCCTTGTGCACCAGCGGCCGTCGCCCTGCCTCGCTGTCGTAGTGCACGCCGTTGCCGTAGGGCAGGAACGCCAGACCGTTGAGCTGCAACCGCAGTGTCGGACCGTACGAATCGGTCGGACCGCCTACGTGCCAGCAGATCGAGCCCGCCGACACGCCGGCCAGCACCACGCCTGCCTGCCAGGCACGCCGCATCACGGGACCGATGTCGTGCACCGCCCACACGGCCAGCAGATTGGCCACCGACCCGCCGTCCACCCACACGACGTCCTGCGAACCGACGAAGTCGTCCAGGTCGTCGGAGGGGGGCATGGCGAACAGGTTCAGGTGGGCGACGTCGACACCGGCCAGCCGAGCGGCCTCGTTGACCCAGGAGTTGAACCAGCGCTGGTCGCCGAACGCGGTGCCGACATGGCACAACCGGGGTCGCCGGCCGGCCACGCCGGACAGGTCGAACGCGTAGTTGAGCAGTGGTCCGAACTCCAGTTCGGTCCGGTCCCCGCTGCGCCATCCGCCCGAGGTAGCCAGAATGGTGGGTTGATCAGCCGGCATAGCACGGATCGTGGCAGGCGCCCGCGCCCGGCGCTACCCATTCGATGGACCTGACACTTGTCATGGTCACGACATGACAAGACATCTGCGCACGTCATTCCGATTCCGGGCAAGCTCGACCTCATGAACGACACGACGAGAACCACCGCGCAGGTCAGGGCCGCCGACCCGGGCCGTGCCGCGGTGGTCGCTGGTGCGGCGGTCAGCCTGACCGGGCTGCGCAAGCACTATGGGGAGGTGCGCGCGGTCGACGGTGTCGACCTGGTGATCGCGCCCGGCGAGGTGGTCGCGCTGCTCGGGCCCAACGGCGCCGGCAAGTCGACCACGGTGGACATGCTGCTCGGCCTGACCAGGCCGGACGCGGGCCAGGCCAGCATCTTCGGCCAGACTCCGCACGCCGCCGTGGCGTCGGGCACGGTCGGCGCGATGCTCCAGGAGGGCTCGTTGCTGGACGACGCGACGGTGGGGGAGACCGTCGCGATGATCGCGTCGTTGCACCGCAAGCCGATGCCGGTTTCCGAGGCGCTGACCAGGGCCGGCGTCGCCGATCTGGCGAACCGGCGCTGCACCAAGCTGTCCGGCGGCCAGAAGCAGCGGGTCCGGTTCGCGGTCTCGCTCGTCTGTGACCCCCACCTGTTGGTGCTGGACGAGCCGACGGCCGCGATGGACGTGGGCACCCGGCGCGAGTTCTGGAAGGCGATGAAGGAGTTCACCGACGCCGGCCGCACGGTGCTGTTCGCCACGCACTACCTGGACGAGGCCGAGGAGTTCGCCGACCGGGTCGTGATGATGCGGCGCGGCACGGTGATCGCGGACGGTTCGGTGGCCGAGGTCCGGTCCGCTGCGTCCGGTCGCACGCTGATCGCCCAGGTGCCCGGCGCGACGGAGGCGGCCATGCTGGCCCTGCCCGGGGTGCGCTCGGCCGAACTGCGCGGGGAGCGTGTCGAGTTGGACTGTGCCGACTCGGACGCGGCGGTCCGTGCGCTGCTCGGCGGCTACCCGGCCGCCTACGACATCGAGATCAAGGCCGTCGGCCTGGAGGAGGCGTTCCTCGCGCTGACCGGTGACGACGAGGAGACCGCCCGATGAAGACGACGTACCTGGGCCTGGAGGTCAAACGGGCCCTGCGCAACCCGCGCTTCCTGATGTTCACCATGGTGTTCCCGGTGGTGATCTTCCTGATCGACGTGGGCGCGTTCGGCAAGGGCAACGTGCCCGGCTCCACGGCGAGCTATGCGTCATACCTGATGGTCAGCATGGCCGCGTGGGGCGCGTTCATGGCGGCGATGAACACCGGCGCCCGGACCGCCGTGGAGCGGGCGGCCGGCTGGCAGCGGCAGTTACGGCTCACCCCGCTGCGGCCGACCAGCTACCTGCTGGCCAAGGGCACGGTCGGCACGGTGGTGGCGCTGCCACCGATCCTGCTGGTCGCATTGGTCGGCGTGTTCGCCGAGGGCGTGCGGCTGTCGGGTGCGGGCTGGGTGCAGGTGATCCTCGGCGTATGGGTGGCGACGATCCCGTTCGCGGTGCTCGGCCTCTTGGTTGGTCAGCTGGCCACCAGCGAGACGATGCAGGTGTTCACCACCGGGTTGATGATCGTGCTGGGCTTCCTGGGCGGGGTGCTGATCCCGGTGACGGTGTTCCCGGCCTGGATGGCGAGCATCGCCAAGGTGCTGCCCAGCTACTGGCTGGCCGATATCGGTCACGGCGCACTGGTCGGCAACACCGACACCGGCAGGGCGGTCATCTGGCTGGTCGGCTGGACCGTGGTCCTGGCCTTCGCGGTGGTCCGGCGCTACCAGCGGGACAGCGCCAGGGTCTGACGGCCGGCCGTCGGGCGGGCCACAATGGGACCGGAGGTCAACACGGTGGAAGACGAGAAGATCGGCGGGTTCAACGGCTGGGCCTGGCCGAACTGGCAGCTGCCCCCGGAGGGGGCGGATGAGCCAGAGGGCAGGCAGCGCACCCGGCGGCAGCTCGGCCCGATCATCGGCCCGGCCGTGTTCCTGTTCTACCTGGTGGAGCCAATCAGCGCGGTCGTCGGTTCGGCCATGCCGACCTGGCAGGTCGTGCTGGTGCTCACCGCGATCGGGGTGTTCGCGGCCAGCTACGTCTACGTGGCGGCTTTCGGGCAGTGCCGCTCCTACCTGGTCCGGTCCCTGCTGATCCTGTGGCTGTGCCTGTTTCCCGTGCTGTTCGCGATCGTCCTCGGTCCGGACATGCTGATCTTCCTGACCTACGCGGTCGCCCCGGCCCTGATGTTGCTGCCCGCGTACATCGGCTTCGGCCTGGGCATCGGGTCGGCGGTGTCGTTGATCGCGGCCACGTGGGTGATCAATGGCACCGCGGACTGGAACAGTGCGCTGATCCTCGTCGTGCTGACCCTGGGGATGTTCTCGTTCGGCGGACTGATCAGGACGGTCCGCGAGTTGCGGGCCGCGCAGGGCAAGATGGCCCGGCTCGCGGTCGCCGAGGAACGGTCCCGGCTGGCCCGTGACCTGCACGACGTGCTGGGCCACAGCCTGACCACGATCACCGTGAAGGCGGGCCTGGCCCGCCGGGTGCTGGAGAGCTCAGCCGACCGGCAACGGGCCATCGACGAGGTGCGCGACGTCGAGGAACTGGCCCGGCAGGCCATGACCGACGTGCGGGCCACGGTGTCCGGCTACCGCACGGCGTCGCTGGCCGCCGAACTGGTCGGCGCGCGGGCGGTGCTGTCCGCCGCCGGCATCGCGGCCGACCTGCCCAGGGCGGTGGACAACGTCACGGCCGGCCTACAGGAGACGTTCGCCTACGTGTTGCGCGAGGGGATCACCAACGTCATCCGGCACAGCGGCGCCACTCGGTGCCAGGTGCGGCTGGGCGACACGTGGCTGGAGGTGCGGGACAACGGTGCCACCGCCGCCGAGCGGGTCACGTCGTCCCGCGACACCGGGGGCGGTCACGGCCTGTCCGGCCTGGCCGAACGGGTCGCCGCCGTGGATGGCACCCTGGAGGCGGGTCCGCTGCCCGAGGGCGGATTCCTGTTGCGGGTCAGCGTCGCGACACCGCCGCCGGCACCACCGGCGGCCGAGCAGCGGACGGCGCCCGAACTGTCCGGTCAACCCGCGGTGGGGCTCGCGTGATCAAGGTACTGCTGGCCGACGACCAGGCTCTGGTCCGCGGCGCGTTGTCGGCCATGCTCAACCTGGAGGCCGACATCGAGGTGGTCGCCGAGGTCGGCTCGGGTGACGAGGTGGTGCCGGCCGCCGAGCGGACCACACCGGACGTGGCGCTGCTGGACGTGCAGATGCCCGGCAAGGACGGCCTGACGGCGGCCGCCGAACTGCGCGACGCGCTGCCCACCTGCAGGGTGGTGGTGTGCACGACGTTCGGCCGGCCGGGCTACCTGGCCAGGGCCATGGCGGCCGGTGCCGTCGGGTTCGTGGTGAAGGACGCGCCGCCGGAGCAACTGGTGGACGCGGTGCGCCGGGTGCACGGCGGGTTGCGGGTGGTCGACCCCGCGCTGGCCGCCGAGTCGCTGGCCAAGGGCGCGAGTCCGCTCACCGACCGGGAGCGCGACGTGCTGTGCGCCGCGAGGGACGGCGGCACCGTGGCCGACGTGTCGCAGGCGTTGCACCTGTCCGAGGGCACCGTGCGCAACCATCTGTCGTCGGCGATCGGCAAGACCGGTGCGCGGACGCGCGCCGAGGCGGTGCGGATCGCCGAACAGTGGGGATGGTTGTAGACAGCGGTGTGCCCAACCGGGTCTTGCGGGGTAGCTCTGACACCATGGGACGTGTGAGTCGCTCCGGGTCGTCGTCGGTGGTGCGCCGTTGGCTGGTGCGCGGAGCCGTCGGGCTGGTGGCGGTGGTGTTGCTCCTGGTGGGCGGCACGGCGTTCCGGATCTGGCAGTACGGGCGGATCGACGATCGCAACCACGCCGACGTGATCCTGGTGCTCGGCGCGGCCCAGTACGACGGTGATCCGTCGTCGATCCTGCAGGCCCGGCTCAACCACGCCAAAACCCTCTACGACCAGGGCGTGGCCAAGGAGATCGTGACCGTCGGCGGACGCAAGCCGACGGACCGGTACACCGAGGCGCAGGCCGGCGAGGGCTACCTGGCCAGCAACGGTGTCCCGCGCGGCAACGTCATCGAGGTGAACACCGGCAACGACACCCTGACCAGCCTGCAGGCCGCCGCCGTGGTGCTGAAGGAACACGGCTGGAACACCGCCGTGCTGGTCAGTGACCCGTGGCACATGTTCCGGGCCAAGACCATGGCCGAGGCGTCCGGCATCGACGCGTGGACGTCGCCGACGCACAGCGGCCCTGCCGTGCAGACCCGCAACACCCAGCTGCGCTACATCGCCAGGGAGACGGCGGCGCTGCTGTACTACCGGATGACCAGGGCCCCGGCCGATGACGTCGGTACCGGCATCGGCTGACCGTAGGCTGGCCCGGTGGAATCCGGGTACACGGAGCATGACCGGCAGCGGCTGGTCGCCGAGCCGGCCAAGACCGGGTGGTTGCCCGGCACGGTGCCGGACTCGCGCACGCCGTTCGCCCGCGACCGCGCCAGGGTGCTGCACTCCGCCGCGCTGCGCAGGCTGGCCGGCAAGACGCAGGTGGTCGGGCCCGACGAGGGCGACGTGCCGCGCACCCGGCTGACCCATTCGCTGGAGGTCGCGCAGATCGGTCGGGGGATCGGCGAGGAACTGGGCGCCGACCCGGATCTGGTCGACACGGCCGGTCTGGCACATGACATCGGGCATCCCCCGTTCGGGCACAACGGCGAGCGCGCGCTGAACGAGCTGGCGCAGTCGTGCGGCGGGTTCGAGGGCAACGCCCAGACGCTACGTATCCTGACCCGCCTGGAACCGAAGGTGCTCGACGACGGCGGCGCCAGCTCCGGCCTGAACCTGACCAGGGCCGGGCTGGACGCGGCCTGCAAGTACCCGTGGCCGACGCTGCCCGGCACCACGAAGTTCGGTGTCTACGCCGACGACCTGCCGGTGTTCGGTTGGCTCCGGGAGGGTGCTCCGGAGCGCGTGCGGTGCATCGAGGCGCAGGTCATGGACTGGTCGGACGACGTCGCCTACTCGGTGCACGACGTGGAGGACGGCGTCCTGTCGCACCGGATCACGCTGGAGGTGCTGGGCGCGCCCGCCGAGCGGGCCACGCTGGCCGAGCTCGCCGCGAAGCAGTTCTCGGCGCAGCCGGTGTCCGCGTTGGAGGCTGCCGCGGAGCGGTTGTCCCGGCTGCCGTCGATCGCCGACGTGGCCCGGCACGGTTACGACGGCACGATCGCCGCGCAGGTCGCGGTGAAACGGTTGACCAGCGAGCTCGTCGGCCGGTTCGCGGCCGCAGCGGTGACCGAGACGCGGCGGGTGTACGGCGGTGGCCTGCTGACCCGGTACTCGGCGGCACTCGTGGTGCCCGAGCAGGTCGCGGCCGAGGTGGCGCTGCTGAAGGCGTTGGCGCTGCGATACGTGATGCGCGACCCGGTGCGCAGGGCACGCCAGGCACAGCAGCGGGAACTGGTGGCCGACCTGTTCCACCTGGTTCTGCGGCACGCCCCGGACACGCTGGACCCGGCGTTCCAGCCGGACTGGGCGGCGGCGGGCGATGACGCGGCCCGGTTGCGGGTGGTGGTGGACCAGGTGGCGTCGCTGACCGACGGCCAGGTGCACCGCTGGCACCAGGAGCTGGCGCACGCCCGCTGAGCTGGCTATTCCGCCGACCGTTTCGCCCAGAGTGAACTGACCGCCCAGGGGTGTGCCCGGTGGCACACTCGAAGACATGGCGGAAGAGGAAGTTCGGCCACCAGGCAAACGGCGCGGACGGCGGCCTAGTCGTCAGGCCGTGCCGGCGGACCCCGGTGCCCGTCGCAGCGACGACGACCCCGGCGACGACGGTTCTGCCGGCGTGCGCGAACCGAGGCGCCCCAAGCCGAAGGGGCCGGTGTCGGGCGCCGGCGCCCGGCCGGCACCGGAGGCGCCGCTGGTCGCCACGCTCCCCGATCCCCGGTACTGACCGATGCCCACCACCACGCTCGGCCGACGCGTTGAACACGCGCACCTCGCGTTCACCCTCGCGGTGCAGCGCGCGTTGGCCGGCAGCGCCGAGACCACGGCGTGCTGGTCGCCCTACTCGGTGGCCAGCGCACTCGGCCTCGCCGCCACCGGCGCCCTCGGGGACACCCGGGACGAGCTGGTCACCCTGCTGATGGGCGACCAGGGCGCCGATCTCGCCGCGCACGGCGCGATGCTCGTCGAAGGCGCGTCCCTGGGCGGCGACAACCGCAACCCACCAGAACTGGACGTCGCCAACACGCTCTGGCACGCCGAGCGGGTGCGGATCCGGCCCGAATTCGCCGAGGAACTGGCCGGCTGGCCGCGCGGCGAAGCCAAGGCCGCCCCGTTCGAGACCAACCCGGACGGCTCCCGCCGGATGATCAACGCCGACATCGCCGAGACCACCAGGGGCCTCATCCCGGAACTGCTGCCCCAGGGCATCATCCGACGCGACACCGGCGCCACGCTCGTCAACGCGCTGTACCTCAAGGCAGCGTGGAACGAGAAGTTCCCCAAGGACGCCACGACGCCGATGCCGTTCCACGGCCCGGCGCAGGCCTCCGACGTGCCGACCATGCGGCTGAGCAAGGGGCTGGGCTACGCGGCCACCGACGGCTGGCAGGTGGTCGTGCTGCCCGCCGCGGGCGACCTGCACGGCGTCATCCTGCTGCCGGACGGCGACCTGGGCGCTGCCGAGTCCACTCTGGACGCCGACGCGCTGGCCGGACTGCTCGCCGCCCCCGCGCCTGCGCTGCTGCACCTGTACCTGCCCCGGTTCCGGGCCCGCGCGAAAGCCAACCTGGACAACGCGTTGCGCGGTCTCGGCGTGCGCACGATGTTCGGCGACCACGCCGATTTCCGTGGCATCAGCGACATCCCGCTGGCCGTCGACAGCGTGGTCCACGAAGCCGTGCTCACCATCGACGAGAACGGCCTGGAGGGCGCCGCCGCCACGGCCATGGTGATGCGCATGCTGGCGATGCACCGCGACGCGTCCCGGCCGATCGAGGTGAAGGTCGACCGCCCGTTCCTGTTCCTGGTGCGGCATCGGCTGTCCGGCGCGGTGTACTTCCTGGCCCGCGTGGTGCGGCCCTAGGCGGGTACACGGGTGAGCTTGTCCGGGTTGACCACGTCGTAGAGCGCGACGATCAGGCCGTCACGCACCGCCACCACGGTGACCCGGCGGGCCAGGGCCCGGTGTGTCTCGTCGCCCGCCGCGGCCTCGGTGATCATGCCGAGATCGCCGTTCACCAGGACCAGCCGGCCGTTGCCGAGAGTCTCGGGGCCGTACTGGCGCATCAGGCCCAGCGTGAAGCGGGCCACCTTGTCCGGACCGGACACCGTGCGCAGCGCCGTGCGCGCCTTGCCGCCGCCGTCGCCGATCACCGCGACGTCCGGGTGCAGCAGCGCCACGATCGCGCCCATGTCGCCCTCGGCCACCGCGGCGAGGAACCGGGCGACGAGGTCGTGTTGCTCGGCGAGCTCCACCCGGGACGGTGGGTCGGCGTCGGCGACCGCTCGGCGGGCCCGCGACGCGTGCTGGCGGGCGGCTTCCGTCGTGCAGTTCAGGACTTCCGCGATCTCGGCGAACGGCACCCCGAACGCGTCGTGCATGACGAACGCGACCCGCTGCTCGGGGCCGAGCGTGTCCAGCACCACGAGCGCGGCCATCCGCACGCCGTCGTCACGCACCACGGCGTCCAGCGGATCCTCGCCCGGCTGGCCGGGCAGGGCCGTGACCAGCGGTTCGGGCAGCCACGGCCCCACGTAGCGTTCTCGCTGCACGGTGGCCGACCGCAGCTTGTCCAGGCACAGCCTGCCCACCACGGTGGTCAGCCACGCCCGCAGGTCGCGGATGCCGGCCCGGGTCTCGGGGGACAGGCCGGCCAGGCGCAGCCACGCCTCCTGCACGGCGTCCTCGGCGTCGGCCAGTGTCGACGTCAGACGGTATCCGACACCGACCAGATACGGCCGGTGTTCGGTGAACGTCGTCGCGAGATCCTCCAGGGTCCCCGTGCGCCCGTCATGGTCCACCCCGCCAGCGTAGCGACGACCGAGGTTGACGGCCTACGTTCAGCCGTCACTCAGCTTGTACACAGCTCACCGGCCCACGATCGAGTCATGTCCACACCGCACGAGCCGAGTTCCGACCCCTCGGGCTCGGCACGCGAGTCCCAACCGCCGCAGGCGGGTGCCCAGCCGCCGACGGAGACTGAGCCAGCTCCGTCGGCGGCGCCCTCCGCCGAGCAGGCCGGCGCCGAGCAGACCGCGGCCGCCCCGCCGCCGGGACAGCAGGCGTCGTTCGGCATGCCGCCGCCCCCACCGGGCGCCCAGGCAGGCCACTACGTGTTCGTGCCCGCGGGCCAGGACCGCCGGTTCGGTCCCGCGTTCGGCCAGTTCGTCCGCAACCGCGCCACCCACCTGGTCGCGGCCGTCGTCGCAGGCGCCCTCATCGGCGGCGGGACGGTGGCGATCGTCGACAACCTGCACCAGCCGGCGCCCGCGTTCCGGCAGGTCGGGCCGGGCGGCCCGTTCGGCGGGCACCAGTTCCCCGACTTCGGGTCCGGACGAGGCGGTCAGGGGTTCGGCAACTGAGAGACGCCTCTAGATGTTTGATGCGGTGAAGTTGATGTTAATGATCGTAGGCGATGAGTGACCTTTTGCTGGTCACACCGGTTTCCCAGTTGTGCCAGATGCCCGCCGCCAGGGCCAGCAGGCGCTGCGCGACGCGGGTGAAGACACCC
>DASUGU010000095.1:0-65405 GCA_036273855.1 Pseudonocardiaceae bacterium | reverse complement strand
GTCGCGTCCGGCGTCGCGATGTGGTTCGCGTTCCAGTCGTTCGTGAACATCGGCATGACGATCGGCATCATGCCGATCACCGGGCTCCCGCTGCCGTTCGTCTCCTACGGCGGCTCCGCCATCTTCGCCGACATGATCGCGGTCGGCCTGCTCCAGTCGGTGCATCGTCGCCGCACCGTGTTCGAGTAACCCAGCGCCACGATCTTGACACGGCCGGACTCGGTCCCTACGCGACCGCGGTCAACCCGGCCCGTTCGGCTACTCTGTTTTGATGCCCGCTGAATCGGTGTACCCGGACCTTGAGCCGCTGCTGCCACGCGTGCGCAAGCCGATCCAGTACGTCGGCGGCGAGGTCGGCTCGGTGGTCAAGGACTGGGACGGCGTCGACGTCCGGTGGGCCCTGTGCTATCCGGACGCCTACGAGGTCGGCCTGCCCAACCAGGGCGTGATGATTCTGTACGAGATCCTCAACGAGATGCCCGGTGTCCTCGCCGAGCGCACCTACGCGGTGTGGCCGGACCTGGAGGCGCTGATGCGGGAGTACCACGTCCCGCAGTTCACCGTTGACAGCCACCGCCCGGTGGCCGCGTTCGACGTCCTCGGCGTCAGCTTCGCCACCGAACTCGGCTACACCAACCTGCTCACCGCGCTGGACCTGGGCGGTATCCCGCTGCACGCCGCCGACCGGGGGATCGACCACCCGATCGTGTTGGCCGGCGGTCACGCCGCGTTCAACCCGGAACCGCTGGCCGACTTCATCGACGCCGCCGTGCTCGGTGACGGCGAGGAGGCGGTCGGCGAGATCACCGCGACCATCCGCGCGTGGAAGGCCGACGGACGGCCCGGCGGCCGGGACGAACTGCTGCTGCGGCTGGCCGAGCGCGGCGACGTCTACGTGCCGCGCTTCTACGACGTCGACTACGCGCCGGACGGCGCGATCGCCGACATCGCACCGAACCGGCCGAGGGTGCCCGACCGGGTCGCCAAGCGCACCACGATGGACCTCGACGAGTGGCCCTACCCCAAGCAGCCGCTGGTGCCGCTCGCGGAGAGCGTGCACGAGCGGATGAGCGTGGAGATCTTCCGCGGCTGCACCCGCGGCTGCCGGTTCTGCCAGGCCGGCATGATCACCCGGCCGGTGCGCGAGCGGTCCATCGACGGCATCGGCGCGATGGTGCGGCGCGGGCTGGACGCCACCGGGTTCGAGGAGGTGGGCCTGCTGTCGCTGTCCAGCGCCGACCACTCCGAGATCGCCCCGCTGGTCAAGGGCCTCGCCGACGAGTACGAGGGCACGAACACCGGCCTGAGCCTGCCCAGCACCCGGGTCGACGCGTTCAACGTCGACCTGGCCAACGAGCTGTCCCGCAACGGCAGGCGGTCCGGCCTCACGTTCGCACCCGAGGGTGGCAGCGAGCGGATTCGCCGTGTCATCAACAAGATGGTGTCCGAGGAAGATCTCATCAGGACGGTCAGCGCGGCCTACGCGAACGGCTGGCGGCAGGTGAAGCTGTACTTCATGTGCGGCCTGCCCACCGAGACCGACGACGACGTGCTGCGCATCTCCGACCTGGCCCACCAGGTGATCCGGGCCGGCCGCTCGGCCAGCGGCCGCAAGGACATCCGCTGCACCATCTCCATCGGCGGCTTCGTACCCAAGCCGCACACGCCGTTCCAGTGGGCGCCGCAGTGTGATCCGGACACAGTGGACAGTCGGCTGCGAGCGTTGCGGCAGGCGATCAACTCGGATCGCAGCCTCGGCCGCAACATCGGCATGCGTTACCACGACGGCAAACCGTCGATGATCGAGGGCCTGCTGTCCCGGGGCGACCGCAGGGTCGGCCGGGTCATCGAGCGGGTCTGGGCGGACGGCGGCCGGTTCGACGGGTGGAGCGAGCACTTCTCCTTCCAGCGCTGGATCGACTGCACGGCAGCCGAACTGGAGCCGCTGGGCGTGGACATGGCGTGGTTCACCACGCGCGAGCGCTACGCGGACGAGATCCTGCCGTGGGACCACCTGGACTCCGGGCTGGACAAGGAATGGCTCTGGGCCGACTGGCAGGACGCGCTGTCGGAGCAGGAACAGGACGACTGCCGCTGGACCCCGTGCTTCGACTGCGGTGTCTGCCCGACCATGGGCACCGACATCCAGATCGGCCCCACCGGCCGCGGCCTGCTGCCGATCACACCGGTCTGAGACTCACCAGTTGCCGAGCAGGGCGAAGCCGCCGACCGGCCCGCCCGCCGGGGTGATCGGCACCGACGGGACCGACGGCACCACCGGCGGTGGCGGCGCGGTGGTCGTCGACGGCGGCGGGTTGTCGTCGGTGGTCTGGCTGGGCGCGTAGGCCGCGCCCGGCGGGCTGGCGGGTGGTGCGGCCGGCTTGGCCGTCGGGTGCTTCGGCGGGGCGGTGGGCTGCTGGGGAGTCTGGTCGGTGGCGCCCGCGGTGCCGTCCGGTGCGACCGCGGCCAGGGCGTCCACCAGGCCGTGCCCGTAGAAGCTGTTGAAGGTGCTGTCCCCGGTGCAGTAGGCGTCCTGCGCGCCGGTGCCGTTCAGGTCGTAGTCGGCGGGGCAGGCCACGGGGTCGGCCTCGTCGTCCAGCAGCCGGGTCAACTGGGCAGGCGTCGAACCGGGGTGGGTCGAGGCCAGCAGCGCCGCGACCCCGGCCGCGTGCGGCGCCGCCATCGACGTGCCGCACGAACTCGCGTACCCACCGGGCACCGTGGACAGCACACACCGGCCGTGCTGCAGCGGGTCACCGCCGGGGGCCGTCACGTCGACCGCGCCCAGGCCGTAGGAGCTGTAGCTGGCCTTCACCCCGTCCGCGCCGACCGCAGACACGGTGACCACACCGGGAATCCCGGCCGGCAGCTGGACACAGTCCGGGCCGAGCTGGCGCTGCACCTGATCGCCGGAGTCCACGTTGTCCGGGCTGCGGTTGTCCTGGCCGGGATCGGTGAGGTCCACCCCGGCGTTGCCGGCCGCCGCGATGCTCAGCACGCCGTGCCGGGTCGCGTAGGTCACCGCCCGGTCCACGGCCTGGTAGATCACGTGCTGGCCGGGCGAGTCCGCGCAGGTGAACACCCACGGGTCGACGAAGTAGCTGTTGTTGGCGACCGCCATCCCCTCGTGCGCCGCCCACATGAACCCGCAGATCGCGGCCTCGGGGTAGATGTAGCCGTCGTCGTCCACGACCTTCACCGACGCCACCCGCACCCCGGGCGCCACCCCGGCGGTGCCCTTGCCGTCGTCGGCGGCGGCGATGGTGCCCGCCACGTGCGTGCCGTGCGACGACATGGTGGGCACCCAGGCCGACTCGCTGGTGTCCGGTGCACCGGACAGGCAGCCCGCGGACGCCGACCGGTCCAGCTCGCCGGTCAGATTGGGGTGGTCGGGGTCGATCCCCGAGTCGAGCACGCCGACGACCACCTTGTCGCTGCCCTCGTCGACCTGGTGCGCCCGAGGCGCGTTGATCATGGTCATGTCCCACTGCTGACCGGCCAGATCACGGGTGGACACGGCGGACGGGTGGGGGGTGACGCCGCTCGGGTCGGCGGGCAGCTCGTCGGCCTTGGGTCCGGCGTCCGGGTCGTGGTCGTCGGCGTAGGCCACGGCCTGGGCGCTGTAGGCCCGGCCGGGCCCCATCCGCCTGCCGAAGGCCGGATCGGCCGACGTGGCCACCGCGACCGCGATCTGGGAGTAGTAGATGGTGGTGCTCCCGCACGCGTCCGCGATCTGCGAGTCGGCGTCCTCGCTGGTCGTGTCCTCGGCGAACACGACCAGGTAGCGCAGGACGGGCCCACCCTGCACACACCCCGCCGACGCGGTCTGGTCCGAGTCGGCGTGGGCCAGTGTGGGGATCGCTAGAGCGCCCGTCGCCAGCAGGGCGGTGCCGATCGCTGCCGCCCTGGCCCGGCGCAGCAGAGGCACAGGAGACCTCCATTGTTTGTTGGACGGCCGCGGGGAATCGGCGTCCACTCCAGCGGGACGGTAGCCAGCGCAGACGCGGCAGACAAGTTCGTCCGGCGATTTCCGTCGGCCGGTACCGTTGTTTGTCCTTCGTCGACCACTCCCACAATGGCACGAGGAGTAGCTCTGAGCCGTCATGACGAGCCGAACCCGTCGGCTCCCGCCGTCCAGCGCCTGCGGCTGCGTTACGCCAAACGGGGCAAGCTGCGGTTCACGTCACACCGGGACGTGGCCCGCGCCTTCGAACGTGCCCTGCGGCGGGCCGACGTGCCGATGGCGTTCTCGCACGGGTTCAGCCCGCATCCGAAGGTGTCCTGGGTGGGCGCCGCGCCCACCGGTGCGGCCAGCGAGGCCGAGTACCTGGAGATCCAGCTCGTCGAGACGGTCGACCCGGACGCCCTGCGCACCGCCGTGGACGCCGCCCTGCCGCCCGGCCTGGACGTGGTCGACGCCGTGGTCGCGACCGGTGGCTCGCTGCCCGAGCGGATCGACGCCAGCCGGTGGCGGATCGAGGTGCCCGGTGTCGGCGCGGCCGAACTCACGGCGGCCGTCGCGGCGCTGCTGGCTGCCGGCTCGGTCGAGGTGGAGCGGCTGACCAAGGACGGCCGCCGGACGATGGACGTCCGGCCCGCTGTGGTGACACTCACGGTGCTACCGGACGAAACGGGAGAAAACGGCATAGAGCATCACCCGGCGGGTGCGCGGGACGGCGGGTCGGGCATGACGTGTGGGATACTGGACTTGGTCGTTCGGCAGACAACACCAGTCGTGCGACCCGACGACGTGCTGAGCGCGCTCCGTGTCGTCGCCGCCCTGATGTTGCCGGTATCCGCGAAGGCGACCCGGACTGCCCAGGGGCGGCTCGACGATGAAGGCCGCCTGGCCGACCCGCTGGCTCCCGACCGGGGCGCGGGCTCGGAACCGGTGGCCAGGGAGCCGGAGCCCGGCCAACACGCCGCCGTACGACCTGCCGACTGACGCCCGGAGCCTCGGGTACACAGCCGGCGCGGGCAAGGATTCCCGTCGCCTCGGGCGGCGGTGACACAACTGAGGAAGGGAGCCCCTGCGCGGCCGCGTCCGAAGGACGCGCCCGGGGGCGAAGGAGCTGTATGCCGAACACGAACGATCCCGCGGTGACAACCGGCGGGAATATCAGCACATCCGAACCCACCACGGGTGACGACATCGCGCTGGCGGACCTGCCGGCCAAGGTGCGCGTGCACGCGTTGGCCAAGCTGCTCAACCGCAGCAGCCGCGAGGTTCTCGACGTGCTGAGCGGGCTCGGAGAGCCGGCCCGCAGTGCCCAGTCCAGCCTGGACAGGGACATCGCGCTCAAGGTGGCCGAGGCCCTGGTGGGCAGCGAGCCAGAACCCGAGCCGGAACCGGAACCCGAGCAGCCGAAGGTGGCGCCCGCGGCACTGGCGCCGGTCTTCGCGGCGGCGCCGGTGTTCCTGCCGCCTGCCGCGGCCCCACCGCCGCCGCCCAAGCAGGTCGCGCAGGCCGAGCCGGTCGCCGAACCGGAGCCGGTGGAGGACGCCGGTGCGGCCGATCAGGAGACCGAGCAGGACTCGGGCGCCGACGCGACGGACACCGACGAGGACGGCGCCACCCGGCGTCGGCGGCGCCGGGGCCGGCGCGGCCGTGGCCGGGGCAAGGGCGGCCAGGGCGAGGACGGCGACGCCGACGACTCGGCCGACGACGACCAGGCCGGTGACGCCGAGCAGGGCGACACCGACGGCCAGGACGACTCGGACGACTCGGACGAGGCCGCCGCCGACGACGGCGAGAGCGGCACCACTCGCAGGCGCAGGCGCCGCCGTCGGCGCAGGGGCGCGGGCGACGAGTCGGGCGGGGACGACGATCCGCCCAACACCGTGGTGCACGTGCGCGAGTCGCGGGACGAGAAGCCCGGCGACAAGCCAGGCAAGCGCGACCAGCAGGACCACAGCGGCCAGGACGAGGTGCGCAGCGTGCGCGGCTCGACCCGGCTGGAGGCCAAGCGGCAGCGCCGCCGGGACGGCCGGGAGGCCGGCAGGCGGCGGGTGCCGATCCTGTCCGAGTCCGAGTTCCTGGCCCGCCGCGAGGCGGTCGACCGCAAGATGGTGGTCAACCAGCGCGGTGACAGCGTGCAGATCGGGGTGCTGGAGGACGGCATCCTGGTCGAGCACTTCGTCACCTCGGCCGGCACTGGGTCGCTGGTCGGCAACGTATACCTCGGCCGGGTGCAGAACGTGCTGCCCAGCATGGAGGCGGCGTTCGTGGACATCGGCCGCGGTCGCAACGCGGTGCTGTACGCGGGCGAGGTCGACTGGGACGCGGCCGGCCTGGAGGGCAAGGCCCGCAAGATCGAGCAGGCCCTGTCCACCGGCGACAGCGTGCTGGTCCAGGTCACCAAGGACCCGGTCGGGCACAAGGGCGCCCGGCTGACCACGCAGATCAGCTTGCCCGGCCGCTTCCTGGTGTACGTGCCGGGCGGCGGTGCCACGGGCATCAGCCGCAAGCTGCCCGACACCGAGCGCAAGCGCCTGAAGGACGTGCTGAAGCGGGTCGTGCCGGAAGACGCCGGTGTGATCATCCGCACGGCGTCCGAGGGCGTCAGCGAGGACGAGCTGGGCCGCGACGTGCGCCGCCTGCGCGCCCAGTGGGACGTCATCAAGGAGAACGCCGGGAAGCCCAACGCGAAGGCGCCGCAGCTGCTCTACGAGGAGCCCGACCTGCTGATCAAGGTCGTCCGCGACCTGTTCACCGAGGACTTCTCCGCGCTCACCGTGTCCGGCGACGACGCCTGGGACACCATTGAGGCGTACGTCACACATGTCGCGCCCGATCTGGTGGACCGGCTCAAGCGGCACGTGAGCACTGTGGACGTGTTCGCCGAGTTCCGGATCGACGAGCAGATCCTCAAGGCGCTGGACCGCAAGGTCTGGCTGCCCTCCGGCGGCTACCTGGTCATCGATCGCACCGAGGCGATGACCGTGATCGACGTGAACACGGGCAAGTTCACCGGTTCCGGTGGCAACCTCGAGGAGACCGTCACCCGGAACAACCTGGAGGCGGCCGAGGAGATCGTGCGCCAGCTCCGGCTGCGCGACATCGGCGGCATCATCGTCGTGGACTTCATCGACATGGTGCTGGAGTCCAACCGGGACCTGGTGCTGCGCAGGCTCACCGAGTGCCTGGGCCGCGACCGCACCCGCCACCAGGTCGCCGAGGTCACCTCGCTGGGCCTCGTGCAGATGACCCGCAAGCGGGTCGGCACCGGCCTGCTGGAGGCGTTCAGCACCACGTGTGAGCACTGCCGGGGCCGGGGCGTCCTGGTGTCCACCACGCCGGTCCACGCGCACACCCAGGCCGCGCCCGCCAACGGCAACAACGGCCAGGGCAACCAGAACAACGGCGGTGGAGGCGGTGGCGGCGGCGGTGGCGGCGGCGGTAGTCGGCGCAGCCGGCACCGCGGTGGGCAGGACAAGGAGCAGGCGGCCGTCGAACCGGCGCGCGAGCCGGCTCCCGAGCCCCAGCCCGAGCCGGTCGCGACGACGCCGGAACCGGCCGTGTCGCCGGAACCAGCGGTGTCGCCGGAACCGGCGCCCGAGCCGGTCGCCGCTGCCGAGCCGGAGGTCACCCGGCCGGTCGCCGCTGCCGAGCCGGAGGTCGTCGAGCCGGTCGCCGCTGCCGAGCCCGAGGTCGCCGAGCCCGAGGTCGCCGCCGAGCCGGAGGTCCCGGTCCAGCAGGCCGCCGAACCCGAGGTCAGCGCACCGGAACCGACACCGGCTCCCGAGCCGGAGCCGGACCAGCCCGCGGTGGCCGTGGAGACTGCCGAGCCTGAACCGGGCTCGACCAACGGTCACCAGCCGCTGGCCACCCAGGGCACCGGCACCAAACCGCCGACCGCGATGGCCGTGGCCAACCCGCCCCGACCGACCAGGCGCCGGGCGGCGTCCAGGCCGGCCGGTCCTCCCGCAGGTCAGAGCGGCCAGTGAGGTAACCGACCCCGGTTTGACCGCCGAGCGGGCCGCCCCGTAACCTGGTAGGTGGCCCGCCATCCCGGTGGGCTCTGTCATGCGAGAGCCTCGCTCCGCGGTCCGAATCGCAGATTCGTCCGTCCTGGGGGCGCGCATGGCCCCCGTCATCGTCGAGTAGCAGGAGACTTCCGTCCCGATGTACGCGATCGTCAAGACCGGCGGCAAGCAGTACAAAGTGGCTGTCGGCGACGTCGTCCAGGTGGAGAAGCTCGCGGGCGAGCCGGGCACCGAGGTCAGCTTCCCCGCGCTGCTCGTGGTCGACGGCGCCGACGTCACCGCCGACGCGGACGCGCTGGGCAAGGTGTCGGTCACCGGCAAGGTGGTCAGCCACACCAAGGGCCCGAAGATCCGCATCCACAAGTTCAAGAACAAGACCGGCTACCACAAGCGCCAGGGTCACCGCCAGAAGCTGACCCAGGTCGAGGTCACCGGAATCACCAAGTAAGAGGAGCTGAACACACATGGCACACAAGAAGGGTGCGTCCAGCTCCCGCAACGGCCGTGACTCCAACCCGCAGTACCTCGGCGTGAAGCGCTACGGCGGTCAGGCCGTGAAGGCGGGCGAGATCCTGATCCGCCAGCGTGGCACCAAGTTCCACCCCGGTGTCAACGTCGGCCGGGGCAAGGACGACACGCTGTTCGCGCTGGCCGCCGGTGCGGTCGAGTTCGGTATGAAGCGCGGTCGCAAGACCGTGAACATCGTCCCGGCCGAGGCCTGAGCCTCCGCCCGAGACAGTGACCCCACGAGGGGCGGACCGGCTCAGCCCGGCCCGCCCCTTGTTTCGTGTGTGAGTAGTGGAAAGAGGGTGTCGTGTCCCGATTCGTTGACCGGGTGGCGATTCACGTGGCCGCCGGTGACGGCGGGAACGGTTGCGCGTCCGTCCACCGGGAGAAGTTCAAGCCGCTGGGCGGACCGGACGGCGGCAACGGTGGGCGTGGCGGCGACGTCGTGCTGGTCGTCGACCCCAACGTGCACACGCTGCTGGACTTCCACTTCCGGCCGCACGCGGCGGCCGCCAACGGCAAGCAGGGCCAGGGCAGCAACCGGGACGGCGCCCAGGGCGGCGACCTGGAGCTGAAGGTCCCGGACGGCACGGTCGTGCTGGATGGCGACGGCGAGGTCCTGGCCGACCTGACCGGCATCGGCACCCGCATGGTGGCCGCGGCCGGTGGTCGTGGCGGGTTGGGCAACGCGGCGCTGGCGTCGAAGGCGCGCCGGGCACCCGGGTTCGCGCTGCTCGGCGAGCCCGGTGAGACCCGGGAACTGGTGCTGGAGCTGAAGTCGGTGGCCGACGTCGGGCTGGTCGGCTTCCCGTCGGCCGGCAAGTCGTCGCTGATCGCCGTGCTCTCCGCCGCCCGGCCGAAGATCGCCGACTACCCGTTCACCACACTGGTGCCGAACCTGGGCGTGGTGACGGCGGGGGACTCGGTGTTCACCGTGGCCGACGTGCCCGGCCTGATTCCCGGCGCCAGCCAGGGCAAGGGGCTGGGCCTGGACTTCCTGCGCCACATCGAGCGGTGTGCCGTGCTGGTGCACGTCGTGGACTGCGGCACCGAGGAGCCCGGCCGCGACCCGGTGTCCGATGTGGACGCGCTGGAGTCGGAGCTGGCCCAGTACACGCCGTCGCTGGGCGGCGACCTGGCCACCCGGCCCAGGGTCGTGGTGCTGAACAAGATGGACGTGGCGGACGGCCGCGATCTCGCCGAGCTGGTCCGGCCGGAGTTCGAGGCGCGCGGGCTGCCGGTGTACGAGGTGTCCGCGGCCACCAGGGAGGGCCTGCGCGAGTTGACGTTCGCGCTGGCCAGGGTCGTCGAGCAGGCCCGCGCCGCCCGGCCGGCCGCCGAGCCGGCCAGGATCGTGCTGCGCCCGACGGCGGTCAACGACACCGGGTTCACCGTGACGCCCGATCCGGAGCAGGACGGCGCGTTCGTGGTGCGCGGCGAACGGCCGGAACGCTGGATCCGCCAGACCAACTTCACCAACGACGAGGCCGTCGGCTACCTCGCCGACCGGCTGGCCCGGCTGGGCGTCGAGGAGGCGCTGGCCAAGCAGGGCGCGGTGCCGGGTGCCGCGGTGACCATCGGCGACGTCACCTTCGACTGGGAGCCGTCCACACCGGCCGGCGTCGCGGCCGTCGCGCTGGCCCACCGGGGTACCGATCCCCGGCTGGAGGACGACCACCGCCCGAGGGCAGCCGACCGCAAGCACGCCAAGCGGGCCCGCAGGGGACTGGTCGACGACGAGGACGAGGAATGACCTCTGCCGCCCGGCAGGCCGTGGTCACCGCGCGCCGGCTGGTGGTGAAGGTCGGCTCGTCCGGCCTGACCACCGAGCAGGGTGGACTGGCCGCCGACCGGCTGGCCGCGCTGGTCGACGTGCTGGCCGAACGGATCGCGTCCGGCACCCAGGTGGTGCTGGTGTCCAGCGGTGCCATCGCGGCCGGCCTGGCCCCGCTCGGCCTGCCCCGCAGGCCACGTGACCTGTCGCTGCAACAGGCGGCGGCCAGTGTCGGGCAACTTGCCATCGCCCACGCCTACGGTGCCGCGTTCGGCAGGCACGGCCTGACCGTCGGGCAGGTGCTGCTGACCGCGGACGACGTGCTGCGCCGGTCGCACTACCGCAACGCCCAGCGCACCTTCTCCCGCCTGCTGGCCCTGGGCACGGTGCCGGTGGTGAACGAGAACGACACCGTGGCCACCGACGAGATCCGCTTCGGCGACAACGACCGGCTGGCCGCGCTGGTGGCCCACCTGGTGGCCGCCGACGCACTGGTCCTGCTGTCCGATGTGGACGCTCTGTACGACGCGGATCCCCGGCTGGGTCCGGCGCGGCGGATCACCGAGGTCACTGGTGAGTCCGATGTGGATGGTGTGAAGGCGGGCACGACGGGCGCGTCCGGGCTGGGCACCGGCGGTATGGCGTCCAAGCTGGCCGCCGCGACACTGGCCACCGCTGCCGGCATCCCGGTCCTGATGGCCGCCGCCAACGACGCCGGCAAGGCACTCGGCCCGGCCGACGTCGGCACGGCGTTCGCGGCCACCGGCAGCAGGCTGTCGGCGCGCCGCTTCTGGCTCGGCTACGCGGCGGGCGCCACCGGCAAGCTGCGGCTGGACGACGGTGCCGTGGCCGCCGTGGTGGGCCGCCGCCGGTCCCTGCTGGCCGCCGGCATCACCGGCACCGAGGGCCGGTTCGAGGCCGGTGACGTGGTGGAACTCGTCGATTCGGCGGACCGGGTGGTGGCCAGGGGAGTGGTGGCGTTCGACGCGTCCGAGCTGCCCGACCTGATCGGCCGGTCCACCCGTGACCTGGCGCCCGAGCGGCGCCGCGAGGTGGTGCACGCCGACGACCTGGTGCCGCTCCGCCGCATCCGCTAGATCCGTGGATTGTTCAACAATTCAATGGTAGGTAAGCTGTCTCCATGACCGCGACGATCCACGACGCTGACCTGCGCGAACAGGTGCACGACGCCGCCCGCCGCGCCCGCACTGCCGCCGGCGACCTGGCCCTGGCCACCCGCGCCCGCAAGGACGCCCTCCTGCTGGCCATGGCCGACGCGCTGCGCGCCCGGGCCGCCGAGGTGCTCGCCGCCAACGCCGAGGACGTCGCCGCGGCCCGGTCCGGCGGCACACCGGAGTCGATGATCGACCGCCTCGCCCTGTCCGAACGGCGCATCGACGGCATCGCCGACGGCCTGCGCACGGTCGCCGCGCTGCCCGACCCGGTCGGCGAGGTGCTGCGCGGCGGACTGCTGCCCAACGGGCTGGAGATGCGCCAGGTCAGGGTGCCGATGGGTGTGGTGGGCATGGTCTACGAGGGCCGCCCCAACGTCACCGTCGACGCCGCCGGGCTGGCCGTGAAGGCGGGCAACGCGGTGCTGCTGCGCGGATCGTCGTCCGCCGAGCGGTCCAACACGGCTCTGGTCGCCGTGCTGCGCGACGTGCTGGTCGAGCACGCCCTGCCCGCCGACGCCGTCCAGCTGCTGCCCTGCCACGACCGGGCATCGGTCCGCCACCTGATCACCGCCCGCGGTCTGGTGGACCTGGTGATCCCGCGCGGCGGGGCCGGCCTGATCGCCACCGTCGTCGAGCAGGCCACCGTCCCGACCGTGGAGACCGGCGTGGGCAACTGCCACGTGTATGTGGATGCCGCCGCCGACCTGGACAAGGCCGAGCGCATCGTGCTCAACGCCAAGACCCGCCGGACCAGCGTGTGCAACGCCGCCGAGACGCTGCTCGTGCACTCGGCCGTCGCCACCGAGTTCCTGCCCAGGATCCTGCGCGCCCTGCACGACGCCGGGGTGACCGTGCACGGTGACGACACCGTGCTGGCGGCGGCCGGCGACCTGGCCACCGTCGTGCCGGCCACCGACGCCGACTGGGACACCGAGTACCTGTCCCTGGACCTCGCGGTCGGCGTCGTCGACTCGCTGGACGCCGCGATCCGGCACATCGCCGCCCACTCGTCCGGCCACACCGAGGCCATCGTCACCGACCACGTCACCGCGGCCCGCGAGTTCACCGCCCGCGTCGACTCGGCGGCGGTCATGGTCAACGCCTCCACCGCGTTCACCGACGGCGGCGAACTCGGCATGGGCGCCGAGATCGGCATCTCCACCCAGAAGCTGCACGCCAGGGGACCGATGGGCCTGGCCGAGCTGACGTCGTCCAAGTGGATCGTCTGGGGCGACGGTCACGTGCGGCCACCCGCCTAGGAACCGTCGGTAAGCTGATCCGCATGACGGACACCCGGTGGCGGATCAACGTCGACAGGGACACGTGCATCGGCTCGGCGGTCTGCGTCGGCACGGTGCCCGGCCGGTTCAAGCTGGTCGGGGACCGGTCTGCGCCGGTCGACGAGGTGATCGAGCCGGACGACGAGGTCGTCGGTGCCGCCGAGTCCTGTCCGATGGAAGCCATCCGGGTGGTCGACGCCGACACGGGCGAGTTGATCGCGCCGGAGTTCTAGGACGCGACGCTCGTCACCTATCGCGCCGTGCCTGACCAGCCCACGTACGCTCATCTGCCATGTCCGAACGTCGGCGGATCGGTGTCATGGGCGGCACCTTCGATCCGGTGCATCACGGTCACCTCGTCGCGGCCAGCGAGGTGGCGTCCAGGTTCGCGCTGGACGAGGTCGTGTTCGTGCCCACCGGCGAGCCGTGGCAGAAGACCGAACGCGTGGTCAGCCCCGCCGAGGACCGCTACCTCATGACGGTCGTCGCCACGGCGTCCAACCCCCGGTTCACCGTGAGCAGGGTCGACATCGACCGCAAGGGCCCCACGTACACCATCGACACGCTCACCGAGATGCACGACGCCTACCCGGACGCCCAGCTGTACTTCATCACCGGCGCCGACGCGCTGGAACAGATCCTGTCCTGGCACGACGTGGACCGCCTGTTCGAGTACGCCCACTTCATCGGCGTCACCCGCCCCGGCTACCAACTCAACGGCGAACACCTGCCCCGCGGCTCGGTCACCCTCGTCGAGGTGCCCGCCATGGCCATCTCGTCCACCGACTGCCGCGCCCGCGTCGCCGCCGGTGACCCGGTCTGGTACCTGGTACCCGACGGAGTGGTCCAGTACATCTCCAAGCGCCACCTCTACCGCGATCCCGGCGCCACGATCGGGTAAGCGCGGTTGACCAGCACTCCTCCAGGTACTCTGGGTTGCCAACCCGTTCGGTGATGAGGAGGGACGTGACCGCAACCGAGAAGTCACGTGAG
The DNA here is from genome assembly GCA_036273855.1 of Pseudonocardiaceae bacterium. Lineage (GTDB taxonomy): Bacteria > Actinomycetota > Actinomycetes > Mycobacteriales > Pseudonocardiaceae > DATEPR01. The sequence goes on along the minus strand of DASUGU010000095.1, from coordinate 51,690 downwards.
CTGGCCCTGGTTGCCGCGGCCGCAGCCGCGGACAAGAAGGCGCACGACGTGATAGTGCTCGACGTGTCCGACCAACTGGTGATCACCGACTGTTTCGTCATCGCCTCGGCGCCCAACGAGCGCCAGGTGGGCGCCATCGTGGACAACATCGAGGAGAAGATGCGCGAGGCCGGTACCAAACCGGTCCGCCGCGAGGGTGCCCGCGAAGGCCGGTGGGTGCTGCTGGACTTCGTGGACATCGTGGTGCACGTCCAGCACGCCGACGAGCGGTCGTTCTACGGCCTGGAGCGGCTGTGGAAGGACTGCCCGCGCATCCCGTTCGACCCCGGCCCCGGTTCGCTGGTGGACGACGACGTCGCGGTGCCGGAGGGCACGTCGACGTGGCGCTGAGCCGGCTCGTGCTGTGGCGGCACGGTGAGACCGAGTACAACGCGACCGGTCGGATGCAGGGGCACCTCGACGTGCCGCTCACCCCGACGGGTTGGAACCAGGCTCGGTTCGCCGTGCCCGCGCTGGCCCGGTTCGACCCCGAGATCGTGTTGACCTCGGACCTGCGCCGGGCCACCGACACCGCCACGGTGTTCACCGACGCGTCCGGCGTGCCGCTGCGGATCGACAAGCGGTTACGCGAGACCTACCTCGGCCAGTGGCAGAGCCTGACGTCCGCGCAGGTGGAACAACAGTGGCCGGGATACATGGCCCGCTGGCAGGGTGACGCCACCACGGCCCCACCGGACGGCGAGAGCCGGGTCGACGTGGCCAACCGCACCGTCGAGGTGGTCGCCGAACTCGACGAGGAGTTCGACCACACCGTCCTGCTCTGCGTGCACGGCGGCGTGATCATCTCGCTCACCGCGCACCTGCTCGGCCTGCCCGTCGCGATGTGGCCGCAACTGGCCGGCATCGCCAACTGCCACTGGACCGTCCTCACCCGCCGGCACGGCCGGTGGCGCCTGAGCACGTACAACGCGGGCATCACCGGGTGAGCGGTCCCGCCCTCCTGGTGTTCGCCGACTCGTTGGCATTCCACGGCCCCACGGGCCCCATGCCGGCCGACGATCCCCGGCTGTGGCCCAACATCGCCGCCGACACCCTGGGCGGCCGGGCTCTGCTGTTCGCCGGAGCGGGCTGGACCGCCAGGGATGCCTGGTGGTCACTGACCGGCGACCCCAACGTCTGGGCCGCACTGCCCGCGATCGACGCGATCGTGCTCGCCGTCGGCAGCATGGACACACTGCCCTCGCCACTGCCCACCTACTTGCGCACCGGCCTGCGCTACGTCCGGCCCGATCCGCTGCGCAGGCTCACCCGGCGCGCGTACACGGCGATCCAACCCAGCCTGGCCAGGGCCTTCGGCGGCCGGCCGGTCGTGTTGCCGGCCGCGCTGACCGTGCGCTACCTGGACCAGACCCTAGGCGCGATCCGCTCACTGCGCCCCGAGCTGCCGGCGTTCGCCATCCTGCCGGCCGTCCATCGGGCAGCGTCCTACGGCTACGTGCACACCGGCTACGGCCCGGCCACCGCCGCGATCGCCGCCTGGGGCCACCGGCGCGGCGTGCCACTGCTCGACCTGGCCGCCCTCACCAGGACCCACGTCCTGGGCGGCGAGGGCAATCCGGACGGCATCCACTGGGGCTGGCAGGCGCACGCCGCCGTCGGCGAGGGCATGGCGAAGCTGGTCGCCGAGGGTTGTCCGGACTTTCCGATGCCGGTCCGACCGGTGGGGCACCCGGGACCGTAGGCTCGGTGGCCGTGCACGTCGCCGTAGTCACCGACTCGACCGCGTACCTGCCGGAAGGTTTCGCCGACCGCCAGGCGGTGTCCGTCGTACCGTTGCACGTCATCGTCGATACCGACGGCGGCCTGGACGGCGTGGACTTCGGCCCGGCCGAACTGGCCAAGGCACTGGACGAACGACGTACCGTGCTCACCTCCCGCCCCACCCCGGCCGAACTGGCCGACACCTACCGGGCAGCGTTGCGCGGCGCTTCCCACGTGGTCGCGGTGCATTTGTCCCGCGACCTGTCCGGTACCTGGGAGGCGGCCCGGCTGGCCGCCGAGGAGGTGGGCAACGAGGTCGGCGACCCCACCGCGGTGCGCGTCGTCGACTCGCGGACCACGGCGATGGGCCTCGGCTTCGCCGCCCTCGCCGCCGCCGACGCCGCCGCGCACGGCCGCGAACCGGCGGAGGTGGAACGGATCGCCACCGATGTCGCGTCGCGGACCAGGACGTTCTTCTGCCTGCAGACGCTGGAACATCTGCGCCGGGGCGGCCGGATCGGACCGGCGGCGGCGCTGGTCGGGTCGGCGCTGGCGGTGAAGCCGCTGCTACACGTGGCCGGCGGGCAGATCGTGCCGCTGGAGAAGGTGCGGACGACCAGCCGGGCGGCGGCCAGGATGGTGGAGCTGACCGTCGAGGCGGCCGGCGACGGACCCGTCGGCCTGGCCGTGCACCACCTCGGGGCGCCGGAGCGGGCAGCGGAGTTGGCGACCAGGTTGGAAGAATCACTGCCACGATCGGACGGGTGTCTGGTATCCGAGGTGGGAGCGGTGATCGGGGCGCACACGGGGATGGGTGTGCTCGGTGTGGTGGTCCTGCCGGGCGGGTTGTCCACATAGCGGGTAGTTGTCCACAGGCGACGGTCTACTGATCATCTTGGTGTGACCTTTGGGCCTACCGTCGCCCCCATGAAAGATCAACCACGCCCCGGCCCGCCCCGCCGGCCGAGCGCCAACGCGGAGTCGCGAGCCAGCCTGGCCGCGGTCATCAAGGAGCTGGCTCCGCAGGCGTCGACCCGTGGGGCGAACCGGCTCGTGGAGCGGTGGGTGCCTGGGGGACCGGAGTTCGTCGGGAAGCACCGGTTCGCCATCGCCGCGGTGTGCATCTCTCTGTTGGCCGTGGTGACGACGGCGGTCCTGCTGTCGCACAGTCGTTCTTCCGTGGCTGAGGCTCCGGTCCCGCTGCCGCCTGCGGTCACGGCCAGCCCGGCTCCGACGTCGGCGGCATCGCTGGTGGTCAGCGTGGTGGGCCGGGTCGCCGACCCCGGCCTGATCACCCTGCCCACCGGATCCCGTGTGGCGGACGCGATCCGAGCCGCGGGTGGCGCGTTGCCCGGTACGAACGACCTGGCGCTGGATCTGGCCAGGCGACTGACGGACGGCGAGCAGATCTACGTAGGCATCCCGACTCCGGCCGGTGCGGCGGTCCCCGATTCTGGTGACCCAGCGTCCAAAGTAGACCTGAACAATGCGACGGAAGACCAGTTGGAGGCGCTACCCGGCGTCGGCCCGGCGATGGCGCAGCACATTCTGAGTTGGCGAACCCAACACGGCCAGTTCACCTCCATCAGCCAACTGAAGGACGTGTCCGGCATAGGCGACGGCCGCTACGCCAAGCTGAAGGACTTGGTGACCCCATGACCGACCAGCCGCAGAATCCCGCCGCCCAACCAGACCGACCCATCGATGGTGAGCCGGCCGAGCCACCACAACCAGCGTCGCCGGCCGATCTCGGTGGTTCCTACCTGCCGCACGGTGAGCCTGTCCACGAAGGCGGTTCCGGCGCTTCGCTGGAGCGCTCGCCGATGGCGACGGGAGATGCGCCGTCTGCCTCGGCTGACGCTGCCGAGCTGCTGGGTGAGCCTGCGCAGGGTGTGGCTCACGGCGCGTCGCCGGGGGTGCGTTCGGCGATGGTGTCGCAGGATGAGTCGGCTGCCTCGGCTGGCTCTGCCGTGCCGCTCGGTGAGCCTGTGCGGGGTGCGGGTTCCGGCGCGTTGTCGGGGGAGCGTTCGGAGATGGCGCCCGGCGATGCGCCGGTCGCCTCGGCTGGTGATGGTGCCCAGCCGGGTGAGTCTGCGCAGGGTGCGGTGCCCGGCGCGATGCCGCAGGAGTGTTCGGTGTCGGCGTCGCCGGATCGGCTTGTTGTGCCGGCTGATTCGGTTGCGCTGCAGGGCGGATCCGTGCTGGGTGTCGATCGCAGCGGGTCGCAGGAGCGATCGGCCTGTGTGCGGTCGGCATCCCAGGGTGCCTCGGCGTCGGGGGAGTGTTCGGTGCCGGCGTCGCCGGATCAGCCTGTTGCGCCTGCTGATTCGCCGCAGGGTGGATCTGCGCTGGGCGCCGACCCCCGCGGGTCGCAGGAGCGATCGGCCTCGGTGCGGTCAGCATCCCAAGGCGCCTCGGCGCCGGGGGCGGGCGGCTTGCCCCAGTCTGCTGGCCTGCCAGTCCGTGGGCACGGGCCGTCGCGCCACCCTGGCCACACGGGTCCGGGCGGTGCCGCGTCCACGGCCGGTCGACGGAACGAGTCCGCGCCTCAGCCGCGAGCCTCGGCTCCCCGGCCGCCCATCGGACTGCTGCCCGACCTGCCCGATCCGGACGCCCCTGCCTGGCGCCGCCTGCTCGCCCGCCACGACCGCAGGCTCATCCCGGCCGCCGCCCTCGTCTGGGTAGCCACCCTGCTCGGCGACCACAACGGCTGGGCCTGGACGGTCGTCACCGCCATCACGGGCGTCGCCACCGCGATCCTCGCCCTCGCCGCCCGCCGCACCCGCCGGGTCCGCATCGCCGCCTGGGCCGTCATCGTCTGTGGCCTGCTCACCGCCACCTGGACCGGCGCCCGCCTGCACGACCTCGACACCAACCCCCTCGCCGCCCTCGCCCACACCAACACGACCGTCCGCCTCCGCGTCGACCTCACCGACCTCCCGAAACCCATCGTCTCCACCGGTTTCGCCGGCCGCCCCGGCGGCATCCGCACCGTTCTCATCCCGGCCGACGCCCGAGCCGTCACCGATGACGACGGCACCCGCCCGGCCCACGGCGCCGTCCTCGTCATCGCCCCCACCCGTGGCTGGGCGCACCTCCTGCGCGGCCAACAGGCCGACGCCTGGGGGGACCTCACTCCGCCCGACGACCCGAGCGATGGCACCGTCGCCGTCATCCGGGTGCGCGGTTCGCCGAGCCACGTCACGCCACCCTCCGCCATCCAACGCTTCGCCGCTCATCTCCGGGACGGCCTGCGCGCCGCCGGACGGTCCGCCGGTGACCAGGGCCTCCTGCCGGCGCTGGTCGTCGGAGACAGGTCGGGCGTCGCGCAGCCGGTGCTGGACGACTTCCAACAGTCTGGAATGGACTATCTGCTCGCGGTGGGTGGACTCCATTTCATGGTCGTCTGCGGCGCCGTGCTGTGGCTGTTGCGACGGATCGGGGTGGGGCCGGGCACGTGTGCGGTGGTGTGTGCCGTCGTGTTGGGTGCGTTCGCCGAGGTGGCAGGTGGGCAGCCGAACGTGTTGCGCGCTGGGCTGATGGTCGGTGTCGGCTTGCTGGCACTGGCCACCGGGCGGACTCGGTCGGCCGCGTCGGCGCTGGCCGGGTCGGTGATCGTCCTCGTCCTGTGGCAGCCCGCGTTCGCCACGGACGTCGGGTTCGCCCTGTCGGTGCTGGCCACCGGCGCGATGGTGCTGCTGACCACGCCTACGGTGAAGGCGCTGCTCCGGCACGGCGTGCCTGCCGGCGCCGCCCGACTCCTCGCGGTGGCGCTGGTCGCGCAGCTGGCCACGGCACCGGTGATCGCCGCCGCCTACGGGCAGGTCAGCCTGCCGTCGGTGCTGGCGAACGCACTGGTGGAACCGGCGTTCGTGCCGGCGATGCTGGTCGGCGCCGTGGCGATGGCCTGCGCGGTGGTGTGGCCGTGGCTGGCCGGGGTGATCGCCCACCTCGCGGTGCCGGAACTGGCGTGGCTGCGGTTCGTCGCGCACCGCACGGCTCGGCTGCCGGGCACGTCGATCAGTTGGCCGACCGGCTGGTGGGGTGGGCTCGCCTTGGCAGCGCTCGTGGCGGCCGTGGTGGTGGCACTGCGGTTCCGGCGGCTGCGCGCACTGGTGGCGGCCGTGGTGGTGGGAGTGGCGGTGGTGATCGTGCCGGTGCGGGTGTTCGCGCCGGGGTGGCCACCGCCGAACTGGGCCATGGTCGACTGCGACGTCGGCCAGGGCGACGGCGAGGTACTGGCGACGGGCCGGCCCGGTGACGACATCGTGGTCGACACCGGGCCCGACGAGGAAGGGATCGACGACTGCCTGAACCTGTTGGACGTCAACCGAATACCGCTGGTGGTGCTGAGCCACCTGCACGCCGACCACGTCAGTGGGCTACCGGCCGTGCTGCGGGACTGGCCGGTGGGCGCGGTGGCCGTCGGACCGTCGCGAGTACCGGACTGGGCCTGGCACGACGTCGTCCGCGAGACGGCGCAGGCCCACGTGCCGCTGGTGGAGCTGTCCGTGGGGCAGGAGCTGCGCTGGCCCGGCCTGACGCTGGACGTGCTGGGACCGCCGGCCGCCGAGTCGTGGCCGGTGGGCGACGACCCGTCCGGCACCGTGGTGAACAACAGCTCACTGGTGCTGCGCGCGACCACGGCCGCCGGCCGCGTGCTGCTGACCGGTGACGTGGAGTTGGCCGCGCAGGCCGATCTCCTGGAGTCCGCGGTGGATCTGACTGCCGTGGTGCTGAAGATTCCGCACCACGGCAGCAGATTCTCCGCGCCCGCGTTCCTCGACGCGGTGCACGCCAGAATCGCCGTCGCCAGTGTCGGGGCCGGGAATCCTTATGGGCACCCGAGTCCGCTGACATTGAACCGCCTGTCCACGGACGGCGCGCTCGTGCTGCGCACCGACCACGACGGTGACGTCGCCATCACACCGGGCCCGACCGCCGTCCCACGTGGCGACCCCCGGCCGGCGCCGCACGGCCGCTAGCCAGTCGCGTCAGTCCGCCGCACGGCCGCTAGCCAGTCGCGTCAGTCGGCCAGCGCTGCCCGGACGGCCGCGGTGTTCGGCGGCACCGTGGCCTTCGGGCCCACCTTGTCCTGCACGGCGTCCAGGGTCTTCAGGCCGTCACCGGTGATGAGCAGCACGGTGTCCGCGTCGGGGTCCAGCTTGCCGGCGGCGAGCAGCTTCTTCGCCGTCGCCACCGTCACGCCACCGGCCGTCTCGGCGAAGATGCCCTCGGTCCTGGCCAGCAGTCGGATGCCCTCGACCACCTCGTCGTCGCTGACGTCCTCCACGGCGCCACCGGTCCGGCGCACCGTGTCCAGCACGTACGGGCCGTCCGCCGGAGCGCCGATGGACAGCGACCGGACGATCGTGTCGGGCCGCACCGGCGCCACGGTGTCCACACCGGACTTGTAGGCGGTCGCCACCGGCGAGCACCCGGTGGCCTGCGCGCCGAACACCCGGTACGGCGTCGGGTCCACCAATCCCAGCTCACCGAGTTCCCGGAAACCCTTGTCCACCTTCGTCAACTGTGAACCGGACGCCACCGGCACCACGATCTGCCCTGGCAGCCGCCACCCCAACTGCTCGGCAACCTCGAACCCGAGCGTCTTGGAGCCCTCGGAGTAGTACGGCCGCACGTTGACGTTCACGAAGGCCCAGTCGTCGTGTTCGGACGCCAGTTCGGTGGCGAGCCGGTTCACGTCGTCGTAGTTGCCGTCCACGGCGATCAAGGCACCGTCGTACACCGCGGTGGTGAGGATCTTGGCCCGCTCCAACGTCGACGGGATCAACACCACCGACCGCCACCCGGCCCGCGCGGCGGCGGCCGCGACGGCGTTGGCCAGGTTGCCGGTGGACGGGCAGGCCAGCACGGTGAAACCGAGTTCCCGCGCGGCGGCCAGCGCCACGGCGACCACCCGGTCCTTGAAGGAGTGTGTGGGATTGCCGGTGTCGTCCTTCACCCACAGGTTGCGCACGCCCAGCGCGGCGGCCAACTTGTCGGCCTTGACCAGCCTGGTCAGGCCGGGTTCGGTGTTCGGGTGATCGGTCACGTTGGTCGGGACCGGCAGCAGGTCGCGGTACCGCCAGATCGACTTCGGGCCGGACTCGATGTCCTCGCGCCGCACGGTGCCGAAGTCGTAGGCCACTTCCAGGGGCCCGAAACACTCCGCACACGCGAACTCCGCGGCGAGTGCCGTCCGGTGGCCGCATTCCCGGCAGGACAGTGCCCGGGCGGGGCCGAGGTCGAAGTTGGTCCGGGAATCGGACGGAGTGCCGACAGTTGTCGTCATCAGAGAGTCTCTCCTCATCTTTCCCGCGTCGCGGGTCGGAATTGGCACCGTGATCGTCGCGTGGACGCCGGTTGCCGGGGCTTCTTCGGGCCGATCCCTCTGCCCCTCTGGATGAGCACTATTCGGTTGTGACGGACACGTTACGGCACGGTCCGGCGCGTCGGCGAGCCCAGACCGCACTGTGAGACACGGTGGCGCAACCTAGGATGCGTCCGTGACCTCGGCCCGGCATGTCCTGCAACTCGTCCTCGGCGACGAGGAGTTCCTGGTCGAGCGAGCGGTCCGGGACATCATCGACGCGGCCCGCGCGGCCGACCCGCAGGCCGAGACGCGCCGCGCCACGGTGAGTGATCTCACGCCCGCCGAACTGATCGAACTGCTCAGCCCGTCACTGTTCGCCGAGGGCCGGGTGGTGGTGCTCGAAGGCGGTCAGGACGCCGGCAAGGACATCGCCGACGCCGTCCTCGCCCACGCCAAGGAGCCGGGCGACGGCATCGTGCTGGTGCTGGCCCACACCGGCGGCGGTCGGGGCAAGGTGGCCAAGGACCTGCCTGGCGCGCTGAAGAAGGCAGGCGCCGAGGTCACCGAATGCGCCAAGATCACCCGCCCGGCCGACCGTGAGACGTTCGTCCGCTCCGAGGTGCGCAGGGCGGGCGGCAAGATCGACGGAGCCGCGATCGCCGCGCTGATCGACACCGTCGGCTCCGACCTGCGCGAGCTGTCCTCGGCAGCCGGCCAACTGGTCGCCGACACCGAGGGCGGCGCGGTCGACGAACCGGCCGTGCGCCGCTACCACACCGGCAGGGCCGAGGTGACCGGCTTCGCCGTCGCCGAGAAGGCCGTGAACGGCGACCGGGCCGGGGCGATGGAGGCGCTGCGCTGGGCCACGCTGCTCGGCGTGCCGCAGGTGTTGGTGGCCGACGCGCTCGCCGACGCGGTCCGGACCGTGGCCAGGGTCGCGGCCGTCGGCCGGTCCGACCCGTTCCGGCTGGCCAGCGAACTGGGCATGCCGCCGTGGAAGGTGAAGCGGGCGCTGGCCCAGGCCCGCGGCTGGAGCCAGGAAGGCCTGGTCGAGGCCATGCAGGTGGTCGCGACGGTGAACGCCGACGTCAAGGGCGCCGCCGCCGACCCGGACTACGCCCTGGAGCGCGCGGTGCTGCGCATCGTCGCCGTCTCCGGCCGCCGCCGGTAGAACGTCGACAACGCGTCCGGACAGCGAAGAACCCGGGGCGAAACACATCCCCGGGTTCTCGCGGTGTCCGGAACGGCTCAGAGCTTGTTGGCCCGCTGCGCCATCGCCGACTTCTTGTTGGCGGCCTGGTTGGCGTGGATGACGCCCTTGCTGGCTGCCTTGTCCAGCGCCTTGCTGGCGGAGCGCATCAGCTCGATGGCCTTGTCCTTGTCCCCGGCCTCGGCGGCCTCGCGGAACTTGCGGATCGCCGTCTTCACCGACGACTTGACGGACTTGTTCCGCATCCGGGCGGCCTCGTTGGTCCGGATGCGCTTGATCTGCGACTTGATGTTGGCCATGCAGCCATGCTCCATTCAGTCTTCGGTGGAATCAGCCGGCCGCGTTGTGGTGGCCCCGCTGTCGCGGGCTTCCTCCAGGGCGGAACGCCACACGGATCGGCTGGTGACGAAACTGCCTGTCCACGATATCAGCCGCCGGGATACCCTCCGCGACCAGTGAACCCCACCGCCGTCGTGCTGGTCGTCGTCGCCGCGTTCGCCCATGCGGGCTGGAACACGTCGGCCAAGCGGGCCGGTGCCGGCGGCAGCGTGTTCGTGTGGCTGTACGCGGCGATGTCGGTGGTGCTGCTGGTGCCGGTCGCCGTGGTGGACCTGCTGGTCACCGACCGAGTTCCGGCGCCGTCGTGGGCGCTGGCCCTGGGGATCAGCGGGCTGTTGCACTCCGCCTACTTCGTGTTGCTCCAGCGTGGTTACGCCGACGGTGACATGTCGGTGGTGTACCCGCTGGCCAGGGGGACAGGGCCGCTGCTGTCGGTGCTGTTCGCCGTGCTGGTGCTGGGGGAGCGGCCCGGGGTGGTGGCGCTGGCCGGTGGGCTGGCAGTCGTGGTCGGCGTGTTCGTCATCGGTGGCGCCGGTGTGGCCGACGGTGACGGCAGGCGCTGGGTCGGTGCCGGCTACGGCGTGGTGACCGGGATCACGATCGCCGGTTACACGCTGTGGGACGCCCACTCGGTGACCACCCTGGCGGTGCCGCCGCTGGTACAGCTGTGCGGCTCGGTGGTGGTCGAAACGGCCGTACTGGCGCCGGTCGTACTGGTCAAACGGGCCGAGGTGGCCCGGCAGTGGCGCGACCACAAATGGGACGCCGCCGTGGTCGCGGTGCTGTCACCGCTGGCCTATGCCCTGATCCTGTACGCCCTGCGTATCGCGCCGGTGGCCCTGGTGGCGCCCGCGCGGGAGCTGGCCATCGTGGTCGGCGGCGTGATCGCGTGGCGGGTACTGCACGAGCCGAACCCGGCGCGGCGGCTGGCCGGAGCGGCGATCGTGCTGGCCGGCGTGTTCGCGCTTGCGCTGGGCTGACCCGGCGACACCGAGCATCCCGCCGGTCATGGGACCATTGAGGGGACGTATCAACCCGTGCGAGGAAATCATCCGTGCCCAGTTTCGCTGACACCACGTTCACGTCGCCGGAGCGCATCCGGAACTTCTGCATCATCGCGCACATCGACCACGGCAAGTCCACCCTGGCCGACCGCATGCTGCAGCTCACCGGCGTGGTCGACGCGCGCGCCATGCGGGCCCAGTACCTGGACCGGATGGACATCGAGCGGGAGCGCGGCATCACCATCAAGGCGCAGAACGTGCGCCTGCCGTGGGTGGCCGACGACACCGAGTACGTCCTGCACCTGATCGACACGCCCGGCCACGTCGACTTCACCTACGAGGTGTCCCGGTCGCTGGCCGCGTGCGAGGGCGCGATCCTGCTGGTCGACGCGGCCCAGGGCATCGAGGCGCAGACGCTGGCCAACCTGTACCTGGCGATGGAGAACGACCTCACCATCATCCCGGTGCTGAACAAGATCGACCTGCCGGCCGCCGACCCGGAGCGCTACGCGGCCGAGATCGCGCACATCATCGGCTGCGAGCCCGACGACGTGCTGCGGGTGTCCGCGAAGACCGGTGACGGCGTCGCCGAGCTGCTCAACGAGGTGGTCCGCAAGGTCCCGCCGCCCCAGGGCGACGACGCAGCGCCGGCCCGCGCGCTGATCTTCGACTCCGTCTACGACACGTACCGCGGTGTCGTCACCTACATCAGGGTCATCGACGGCCGGATCACGCCACGCGAGCGGATCAAGATGATGTCCACCGGCACCACGCACGAGCTGCTGGAGGTCGGCATCATCTCGCCGGATCCCAAGCCCAGCAAGGGCCTGGGTGTCGGCGAGGTCGGCTACCTCATCACCGGCCTGAAGGACGTGCGCCAGTCCAAGGTCGGCGACACGGTCACGTCCGAACGGCACGGCGCCACCACGCCGCTGGGCGGGTACAAGGAGCCCAGGCCGATGGTCTACGCCGGGCTGTACCCGGTGGACGGTTCGGACTACCCGGAACTGCGTGAGGCGCTGGACAAGCTGCAGCTCAACGACGCGGCGTTGTTCTACGAGCCGGAGACCAGTGCCGCGCTCGGGTTCGGTTTCCGGTGCGGCTTCCTCGGCCTGCTGCACCTGGAGATCACCCGCGACCGGCTGGAGCGCGAGGCCGGCCTGGACCTGATCTCCACCGCGCCGAACGTGGTCTACCGCGTCGTCACCGACGACGCCACCGAGCACATCGTGACCAACCCGTCGGACTGGGTCGAGGGCAAGGTCGCCGAGGTCTACGAGCCGATCGTGAAGGTCACGGTGATCTCGCCGAGCGAGTTCGTCGGCGCGATCATGGAGCTGTGCCAGACCCGGCGCGGTCAGCTCGGCGGCATGGACTACCTGTCCGACACCCGCGTCGAGCTGCGCTACACGATGCCGCTCGCGGAGATCATCTTCGACTTCTTCGACGCGCTGAAGTCACGCACCAGGGGCTACGCGTCGCTGGACTACGAGGAGGCGGGGGAGCAGGCCGCGCAGCTGGTGAAGGTGGACATCCTGCTGCAGGGCGAACCGGTGGACGCGTTCAGCGCGATCGTGCACCGCGACTCGGCCTACGCCTATGGCACGCGCATGGCCGCGAAGCTGCGTGAGCTGATCCCCCGGCAGCAGTTCGAGGTGCCGATCCAGGCCGCCATCGGGTCGCGCGTGATCGCCAGGGAGACGATCCGCGCGATGCGCAAGGACGTCCTGGCGAAATGCTACGGCGGTGACATCACGCGGAAGCGGAAGCTGCTGGAGAAGCAGAAGGAAGGCAAGAAGCGGATGAAGATGGTGGGCAGGGTCGAGGTGCCGCAGGAGGCCTTCGTCGCCGCACTGTCCACAGACGAGTCCCCGGACAAGCCGAAAGCCAAGCGCTGACCTTTGCCGGACGTGCAAACGCCGTCCTGATGGCGTGCAGTTCGCCTCCCAGAGCCGAAATCCGCCATTTCTGTCGCCGGGTCCTGCTCCACTGGGTCCATGACGGGGAGTGAAGGCTCGATCAGGCTTCCGCGCGGGCGGCCGTTCACCGTGCGGGATCTGGATGGCGCGCCCGCCGATGGCAATCGATACGAGCTGATCGACGGGATGCTTCTCGTGAGCCCGGCACCCGGCTTGCTACGTCAGCTGGTTGTCACGAAGCTCATCGGGCCGCTGGACGCCGCGTGTCCGGCTGGTCTGCACGTCGTGCTGGGGCCGTTCGCGGTGCGGCCGAACCAGCGGACCGAGGTGCGGCCTGACGTGCTGGTGGCACGGGATGAGGACCTGACGGAGACGCACCTCCCGGTCGCGCCGGTGCTGTCCGTCGAGGTGGTGTCGCCGAGCACGGTGCTGACGGACGTGAACCTCATGAAGGCTGTCCACCAGCGCACGGGCGTGCCAGTCACCGGGTGATCGATCCGCGTCGGCCGAGCCTCACGGTCTGCCAGCTCGGCGGGCAGGTGGCCGAAGTGGTGGGGGACAAGGCTTTCGAGGCGACGCGGCCGTTTCCGGTGCGGATCGTGCCTGTCGACCTGTTGGACGGGCTGTCGCCGTAGCTGGGCTAGGCGGCTGTCCGCTCCCGCTCCCCGGCCAGCATCGTGATCAGCAGCCAGGCGGCTCCCGCTGCGATCACCGCGCCGACCGTGTTGTTGAGGAAGTCCTGCTTCTGGCAGACGCCCAGACCGGTCCACGCCTGGGCGATCTCGATGCCACCGGACACGACCGCGGACACGACCATGACGACCACCGGCCGCCGAGTGGCTAGCGTGGCGAAGAACGCGAACGGCGCGAGCATCAGGATGTTGAGCACCTGGAGTCCGCCGTGCAGGGAGAACGAGTCGCGCAGGCACAGGGTGAGCGGATCGGTGTTCGGGTCGGGCAGGTGACCGCCGGACCGGGCCAGTGTCACGGCCACGGCGAGCGCGAGTCCCACGGCGGCGAGGGTGGCGGGCAGGCGTCGCCAGCCGAGCGTGCCGGAGATCAGCCACACTCCCGTGCCGAACAACGCGCAGCACAGTAGGAACGCGGCCAGCACACCCGGTTGGCCCATGATCGACCGCGTCAGGTCTATCTCGGGATCAACACGGTTGAGTATCGCCACCATAACCAGAGGACGTCTGAACAGCCACGAGGTTGAGCCGGTCCGGGCCACCGCGACAAGTGGTAATAGCCAAATTGGTCCAGACCTTGACACTGCAAACTGGTCTAGTCCACCTTGGCTGTGACACGTGTCTCTTAAGCGGAGGTGGTCGGGGTGCGGCTCAGTCGGCTCCATCGATGGTTAGGCGGCCTGTCGGTCGTCGTCGTGACATGCGTGGGCGCGGCACTGCTCGCCGCGACGTCGGCGTCGGCCGCGACCAATCTCGTCACCAACGGTGACTTCGAGGCGGGCTCGACCAGCGGCTGGTCGTGTGGGACGACCGCGGCCATCGTCACCGCGCCCGTCCACGGCGGCACCCACGCCCTCCAGCTCACCCCGACCAGCTCCGACGACGCCCAGTGCACCCAGTCCGTCTCCGTCCAGCCGAACTCGGCCTACACCCTGACCGACTGGGTCGAGGGCAGCTTCGTGTTCATCGGCGCCACCGGCACGGGAACCACTGACCCCAGCACGTTCACCCAGGCGGCGAGCACGTTCACCGAGCTCTCGGTCAGCTTCACCACGGGCGCGAGCACCACCAGCGTGAGCGTCTTCGTGCACGGCTGGTTCGCCCAGCCCACCGACATCGTCGACGACGTCGTCCTCACCGGCCCCGCCGGCTCCGGCACGACGCCACCGCCGACCAACCCGCCGCCGTCCGCACCGGCCACGCCGGCCGGCCTGCACGTCACCGGCACCACGTCCTCGTCGGCCTCGCTGGCCTGGACCGCCGTCTCCGGCGCGACGAGCTACAACGTCTACCGCAACGGCACCAAGGTCGGCTCGGCCACCTCGACGTCGTTCACCGACACCGGTCTCGCCGCGTCCACCACGTTCTCCTACGCCGTGACGGGCGTGAACACCGCGGGCGAGTCGGCGAAGTCGACCGCCGTGTCGGCGACCACGTCGGCCGCGACCACCCCGCCGCCCAGCAACACCGGCCTGCCCGCGCACATCCTGACCGGCTACTGGCAGGACTTCGTCAACGGCGCCACCGTAATGCGGTTGTCCGCCGTGCCGACCACGTACGACCTGGTCGCCGTGGCGTTCGCCAACGCCACCACCACGCCGGGCGCGGTCTCCTACGACGTCGACTCCGGCCTGTCCTCGGCGCTGGGCGGCTACACCGACGCCGACTTCACCGCTGACATCGCCACCCTGCACTCCCGCGGCCAGAAGGTGATCATCTCGGTCGGTGGCCAGAACGGCACCATCAGCGTGGCCGACTCCACGTCGGCGACCAACTTCGCCAACAGCATCAACGGGCTGATCAGCAAGTTCGGCTTCGACGGCGTGGACATCGACCTGGAGAACGGCGTCAACCCGACCTTCATGTCGCAGGCGCTGCACTCCATCGCCTCGGCGCACCCCGGCGTGATCATCACGCTGGCGCCGCAGACCATCGACATGCAGTCGACCGGCGGGGCCTACTTCCAGCTCGCGCTGGACATCAAGACCATCCTGACGGTCGTCAACATGCAGTACTACAACTCGGGCACCATGAACGGCTGCGACGGCAACGTCTACGCCGAGAGCACCGAGAACTTCATGACCGCGCTGGCCTGCATCCAGTTGCAGGGTGGGCTGAGCCCGAGCCAGGTCGCCCTCGGCCTCCCGGCGTCCGCCAGCGCCGCGGGTGGCGGCGTCGTGGCCCCGTCGCTGGTGAACAACGCCATGGACTGCCTGGACATGGGCACCAACTGCGGGACGTTCAAGCCCAGCACCACGGCGCCGGGCTTCCGCGGCGCGATGACGTGGTCGATCAACTGGGACGCGTCGAACGGTTTCGCCTTCGCCAACACGGTGCACCCGCACCTGGCGTCACTGAGGTAGCACCAGCACCGCGCACCGCCCCGGCAGGTTGCGCCGGGGCGGTGTCGTGTCAGTCGAACTGGACCGATCGTTTGGCCATGCCCAGCCAGAACCCGTCGATCACGCTGCGGCCGGCCAGGTTCTGCCCGGCGGCGCCCAGCGCGACGAACAGCGGCACGAAGTGCTCGGTCCTCGGGTGGGCCAGCCGGCCGGACGGCGACGCGTGTTCGAAGTCCAGCAGCGCGTCCACGTCCTGCGCGGCCAGCGCCTCCCGGCCCCACTCGTCGAACTCGGCGGAGAACGGCTGCGGTGTCGGGCCCATGGCGCGCAGGTTGTGGGTGAAGAAGCCGCTGCCCACGATCAGCACGCCCTCGTCGCGCAGCGGCGCCAGCTTCCGGCCGACCGCCAGCAGCCCTGCCGGGTCCAGCGTGGGCATGGAGATCTGCAGCACCGGCACGTCGGCCTCCGGGTACATCTCCACCAGTGGCACGTAGGCGCCGTGGTCGAGGCCCCGGTCGGGCACGTCGACGACGGGCGTGCCGGGTGAGCTGAGCAGCTTGCGCACCGAGTCGGCGAGTTCCGGCGCGCCGGGCGCGGGATAGGTCACCTGGTAGTACCGCTCGTCGAAGCCCCAGAAGTCGTAGACCAGCGGCACGGTGGTGGTCGCGCCGATGGCCAGTGGCGCGTTCTCCCAGTGCGCCGACACCATCAGGACGGCCTTGGGCCTGGGCAGGTCACGGGACCAGTCGGCGAGCTGCCGGGTCCACAGCTCGTCGTCGGCGAGCGGCGGAGCGCCGTGGCTCAGGTAGATGGTCGGCATCCGGTCCATGAGAGCCTCCATATGGTTGAGCTCTCAACATGCTACGCGAGGGCTACCGGGTGAAGACGATCTTCCCGGCCGTCTCGCCGTCCAGCATGCGCCGCATGCCCTCCTCGGCCCGCTCGAACGGCAGTTCCGTGCCGATCGTCGGCCGCACGCCGGACTGGTCGCACAACCGCATCAGGTCGCCCAGTTCGTCCCGGGTGCCCATCGTCGAGCCGACCACCCGCAGTTGCAGGAAGAACAGCCGCTGCAACTCGGCGGCCGTGGCGTCGCCGCTGGTCGCGCCGGAGATCACCACGATGCCGCCCTGCTTCAGCGACTTCATGCTGTGCGACCAGGTGGCCCCGCCGACCGTCTCGAACACCGCGTCCACCCGCTCGGGCAGCCGCGCGCCCGGCTCGAACACCGCGTCCGCGCCCAGCGAGGTGGCCAGCGCCCGCTTCTGTTCGGTGCGGCCGGTCACCCACACCCGCATGCCGACCGCCCGGCCCAGGCTGATCAGCGCGGTGGACACGCCACCGGACGCGCCCTGCACCAGCATGGTCTGGCCGGGCCGCAGGCCGGACTTGACGAACAGCATCCGGTAGGCGGTCAGCCACGCCGTGCCCATGCAGGCCGCCTCGGCGAACGACAGCCCGGCCGGCTTGGGCAGCACGTTGCGGGCGGGCACCACGACGTGGTCGGCGAACGTGCCCTGGTAGCGCTCGGTCAGCAGGGACCGCTTCGGGTCCAGCGTCTCGTCACCCACCCAGTCGGGGTCGGCGATGACGCTGTGGATGACCACCTCGGTGCCGTCGTCCAGCACGCCCGCGCCGTCACAGCCGAGGATCATCGGGAACTGCTCGGGCTTGATGCCGACACCGCGCAGGGTCCACAGGTCGTGCATGTTCAGGCTCGCCGCCCGCACGGCCACCCGGACCCAGCCGGGCGGTGGCGTCGGCTCGTCGCGCTCGCCGACCACCAGGCCGGCCAGGGGATCGTCGCGGTGGGGCTGCGCTGCGTACACGGCGAACATGGGCCGAACCTACCCACTGGTCGGTGCCCGCGACACCGCGAGCGGCCGTCGGTGATCCACCTCACCCGCTGTCCGCGGGACCGCCATGTCCGCGTCGGCCGTCCGGCGTATCGTCGAATTCGTGTTCCTGTGGCTGGCGAACTGGTGGGACGGGGTCGACCTGTGGTTGTCCCAGTTGGCCTTCCCGTTCCAGTTCGCCATCGTCGTCGCGGTGCTGGCGCCGGTCTGCTTCGGTGTGGCGCTGCTGGTCGACCGTGTCGTCGACCTGGTGACCGGCCGCAAGCGGACGGCCGCCACGCAGCCCGACGTCACCGAGATCCCGCTGGTGCGGGCGGACGTCCCGGCCGGCACACCGGCCACCATCATCACCGTCGGACCAGTGCCGGCGCCGGGGGAGCACCACGAGCAGCTGCGGGCGACGGCCGGGCGAGCCCCGGAATCGGCGGGTTCGTAGGCTGGCCGGCGTGGGCTCCGGCAGACGCATCACCGTCGCGCTGGTCGGTCTGGTGCTGCTGGCACTGATCGGCTGGCTGGCGACCGACCTGAGCGGCCACCACACCTCCGGCCGGCACAGCCGGCCGGCCGTCGTGTCGGTCAGTCCTTCGGCACCCAGGCCGGCGGACGCTTCTGGCTGAACGCCAGGATGCCCTCCTGGCCCTCCTCGCTGGCGAAGAACGGCGCGGACAGCGCCTGCATCTCGCCGAACGCGGTGCTCACGTCCGCCGGTTTCGGCTGGCGCAGCAGCCGCTTGGTGGCGGCCAGCGCGTTCGGCCCGCCCAGCGCCAGCAGGCCGGTGTACCGGTCCACCTCGGCGTCCAGCCCGTCGGCCGGCACCGCCGAGTTGATCAGCCCGACGGCCACGGCCCGGGCGGCGTCGAACGCCTCCCCGGTGAGGAACAGCTCGTGCGCCGCCCTGGGCAACAGTCGCGGCAGCACGGTGACCGAGATCACCGCCGGGATGACACCGATCCGTACCTCGCTGAACGCGAACGTGGCCGTGTCCGCGGCGACCGCGATGTCGCAGGCGGCGACCAGCCCCACACCGCCGGCCCGCGCCGGACCGGCCAGCTTCGCCACCACCGGCTTCGGCCCGGTCCAGATCCGCTCCAGGATGGCGGGGAACTCGTTCACGCCCTGGTTCGCGGTGTCGGCGCCGGTGGCCTCCTTGAGATCCATGCCGGCGCAGAACACCGGACCGGTGTGGTCCAGCACGACCACCCGCACCTGCTCGTCGGCCAGTGCCGAGTCGAGGTGGGCGGACAGCTCACGGCGCACCTGGGCGGACAGGGCGTTGCGGTTGCGGGGTGAGTCCAGCGTGATCGTGCCGACACCGCCGGCTACCCGGTAGTGCACCAGTTCGTCTGCCATCCGTCCTCCTCGCACTCGCCGGTGGCCCAACCTACCTGCTCGGCGAGCAGCCGCAGCACCGCGCGGGCGGTGGCGTCGTTGTAGCGGAACGCGGGCGCGTTGGTCCTCGGCCGGGCGAACGCGGCCGCCGTGCGGACCGTGGTGAACGGGCCGAGCGCGAACCGCCTGCGGTGCGTACCGCCGTCCGCCACGACCACTCGACCGTCCACACCGGACGCCACGAGCAGGCCGGTGACCCGGCGGTCGGCCAGTGTCTCCTCGGTGCCCGATCCGGTGTCGTGCAAGTACTTCAGCAGTCCGTTGGTGGTGTGCTCGACCGTCGCGGTGGGCAGCCGTGCGTCCACCAGCGCCCGCGCGGTCACCACGTCCGGCACGCTCGCACTGCCCGCCGTGAACAGCCCACGGTCGTCATCCATGCGCACCCACAGGTCCGCACCCAGGAAGGTCACCAGCCCGGCACGGGACAGCGCGAGCAACTGCGCCTGCCGCTCGCCCGGCGGGCCGCTGGCGAAGAAGTTGAAGAAGCCCTGCCACCAGCCCTCCAGCCGGTCCAGCCGGGAGTGCGGGTCGAGCTTGCCGGACGCGACGATCCTGGGCATCTGCGCGTAGCCGTACAGCAGCGCGAGGAACGCGCCCAGGTCCGCGCTGTGCGCCGGATCGTCGCGCCGGGCCAGGTCGGCGGCGACGTAATCGCGCAGGTGGTGCTGGAGTTCGGCCAGGCCGGCGAACCGCAGGCCGCGCAGCGGGTGGTCGAGCCGGTCGACGTCGAACCGGTCGGCCGGATCGGGCACCGCCTTGATCACGAGCTCGGCCAGTTCGTCGGAGTCCCAGCCCAGTTCGGCGTAGCGGGCGGCGAAATCGGTCCACGGCACGGCGAACCGCTCCGGGTGCGCGGTGGCGAGTTCGTGGTAGTAGCCCCAGCCGGTGTCCTTGGCCAGCAGCGGCCACACGTCCCGGTCGAAGTCCAGGGTGTCGCGCGTGGCCAGCAGCTCGTCGACCACCTCGGGCGCGAAGAACCGGGGCACCGGCGGCGGACCGGCGGCGAAGCCGTAGCCGATCTTCGCGTGGTACGGCACACCACGGCGGGAACCCACGTACAGCAACGGTTCCCGGCCCGACGGCAGGTAGGTCAGCGTGCCGTCCGGCTCGGTCCGGTAGCGCCCGCCCCTGCCCTCGGTGACCAGCACCATGACGTCGACGAACGTCAGGCCCAGCCCGCGCACCAGCACCGGTTCGCCCGCCGGGACACCGCTCAGGTCGACGTCGGCGGTGTAGGCGGGCGGCAGGTAGTACAGGCCGTGCCGGGCGGCGAAGTCGGCGGTTTCCCTTGCCGAGCCGTGGTTCTCCGCGTCCAGGTGGCCCATGGCGAACACCACGGCGTCGGCCGTCAACGGTTCGGCGGCCTGCGCCAGCCACAGCTGCTGCGGCCCGTCGGCGGGCCCGGTGACCCGGGTCACCGTGTCCGTGTGCACCACCACCCGCACGGTCGGCGGCAGCGTTTCCTTGACGTGCTCGAAGAACCAGGACAGGTACCCGCTGGCCACCCGCCGGCTGGCGAACGTCCGGCCGGTCACGCCGCCGCCGTTGGTCGCCGCCCACTCGGCCAGCGACGGCCCGGGCACGATCGGGCCCTCGCACCGCACGCTGTCATCGGTGAACATCGTGATGTCCTCGGCCATCGAGTTCATCCACAGCAGCGGGGACTGGTCGTCACGCCACACCCGGCCGGCGCCCGGCGGATACGGGTCGACCAGGTGCACTACGACCTTGCGGCCCGGGAACAACTCGGACACGTTGGCGGACAACCGTTCCAGGAAGCCGACCGCACGCGGCCCGGCACCGGCGACGGCGATCACCGCGGGCTGTCCATTGGTCACTTCGCAGGCTAACCGCTCGCCGGGCCACCCCGTCAAGGCGTGTCGGAGTGTGGGACGGTCGCCCGGGCACCCGGCCACGGGCCGGGCGGGGTCGGCGGCAGCTCCTGCACACCCTCGGTCTTGCGGTAGGCGCGCATACCCCGGGCCTGGTAGTTGGCCAGCGCGGGCACGCTGTCCAGGCTGCACGTGTGCACCCACACCCGGTCCACCGGCAGCAGACCGGGCCACCGGTCGGGCAGCGACCAGGCGTGCCGCAGGCCCGTGGTCAGCAGGTGCCCGCCGAAACCGTGGCCGGTGAACGCCGGCAGCAGGCCGAAGTAGGCGATCTCCACCTGCGTGGCGTGCGGGCCGGGCTGCGCGTCCAGTTCGACGTAGCCGGCCGGCGCGTCGGCCGCCCGCAGCACCCACGTCTCGGAACCGGGCCGGGACAGCCACGCCGTCCACTCGGCCAGCGTCCAGGGCAGCCGTTCCGTCCAGTACCAGTCGCCACCCACGGCGGTGTACAGGAACCGGCAGAACTCCGGCGCCACCACGCCCACCCGCTCGATCCGGCACGGCCGCGCCGGTGTCGCGGCCGGGATCAGGTCAGTGGGCGACGTCTGTTCCAGATAGGTCGTCGTGACCAGCATGGCGCCAGTCAACCTCATCCATCGGGCTCCCGCTCGCCCGTCCACTCGCGGTCCAGCAGGCCGAGTATCACCTCGTC
This sequence comes from Pseudonocardiaceae bacterium, assembly GCA_036273855.1. Lineage (GTDB taxonomy): Bacteria > Actinomycetota > Actinomycetes > Mycobacteriales > Pseudonocardiaceae > DATEPR01. The sequence goes on along the minus strand of DASUGU010000095.1, from coordinate 30,321 downwards.
GGCGAACTCACCCAGCACCCAGCCCGACTCGCGGTGCACCGCCTCCCGCCGGAAACCAGCCCGCTGCGCGGCCCGCAGCATCGCGTCGTTCGTGGCCAGTGTCTCGATCTGGATCCGGTGCATACCCAGCACGGTGAAGCCGTAGTGGCACAGCACACGCACCACGTCGATGCCCAACCCGCGGCCGCGGTACGGCGCGCGCAGCGCCAGGCCGATGTGCCCGGACCGGCGCAACGAGTCGATGCCCCACAGCGACGCCTCGCCGGCCAGTTCGTCACCGGCCAGCGTCACCACGGTGAACCGGGCCGAGCGCGGCTTCGGCTCGGCGACGGTGTACGACGACGCGGCGGCACCGGGGGAGTAGGGCCGCCACGGCTGGGCGTTGGACATCACGAAGATCGGCACCTCGTCGTGCAGTTCCGCGTCCAGCACCGGGGTGTCGGCGGGCAGCCTGGCCCGCAGCCGGACCAGTTCGCCCTCCAGCCCGGTCATCGCTCACCGGCCAGCAGGCTGAAAGCCACCACGTCGTGGAACCGGCCCATCACCCACGCCGCCTCCCGGAACACGCCCTCCCGGCGGAACCCGGCCCGCTCGGCCGTCCGCTGCATGGCCTGATTGTCCGCCAACGTGTCCAGGAACATCCGGCGCAGGCCCAGAACCGTGCACCCGTAGTCGCACAGGACTCGCACGATGTCGACCGCCAAACCCTTGCCGCGGAACGACGGCCGCAGGAACATGCCCAGCGACGCGCTCCGGTTGTGCGTGTCGATCTCGCTGAGCACCGCGATCCCGGCCAGTTCGTCGCCGACCAGCGTCACCACGGAGAACCGCGCCACCCTGTCCGACGGCTCGCCCGGCCGGTACACCGACCGGTCCGGGCTGATCGGCAGCCAGCGGTCGAACGTGGCCCGCGACCAGATGGTGACGTCGTCGTACAGGTCCGACTGCAGGACGGGCACATCCGAGTCCAGCCGGGCGCGCAGCCGGACCAACTCGCCGGTCAGGCCGCCGGTCACGGCGTCCACTCGCGGGCCAGGAGACCGAGCACGGCCTCGTCCAGGAACTCGCCCATCACCCAGCCGGCATGCCGGTGGACCGCCTCGCGCCGGACGCCCGCGCGCCGATCCACGGAGTTCGTCGGGAACGGCCGTCTCAGGGAGCTGGCCGGCGTGCGGCCCCCTCCCGGCGGTCTGGCGACACGCACCACCGAGGCGCGTCGCCGGGACTGGGCGCCGGCCGGTGTGTCGTCCGCCAGGGTCACCACGGAGGACGAGGCCAGCCGGTCGGTCGGCTCGGTGATCCGGTTGATCGACGCCTGCGCCTCGATCCGGGCGCGCAGGCGCACCAGGTCGCCGGTCACGGGGTCCACTCGTGGGCCAGGAGACCGAGAATGGCCTCGTCGATGAACTCGCCCAGCACGAAGGTGGCCTGGCGTTCAACGACCTCGCGGCGGAAGCCGACACGCTCGGCGGCGGTGATCATGGCGTGGTTGTCGGCCAGGGTGTCGACCTGGATGCGGTGCAGGCCCAGGACGACGAACCCGTAGTGGCACAACACCCGCACCACGTCCGTGCCCAGACCCTTGCCCCGGTACGCCGGCCGCAGCGCCAACCCGATGTGCGCCGAGCGGCTGTGCGTGTTGATGCCCCAGAGCGCCGCCTTGCCGGCCAACGCGTCGGCCTCGAGCGTCACCACCGAGAACGACGCCTCCCGGTCGGTCGGCTCGGCGACCCGGTTCCGGGACGCCTGCGCGCCCGGTGAGAGGGGCCGCCAGGGCCGGCGGCTGCCCCTGACGGTGCCGGCCACGTCGTCGTGCAGTTCGGCCTCCAGCACCGGCACGTCGGCCTCCATGCGGGCGCGCAGGCGGACCAGCTCGCCGGTCAGGCCGCCGGTCACGGGGTCCACTCCCCGGCCAGCAGGCCCAGGATCACATCGTCGAGAAATTCGCCCATCGCCCAGACCGCGTGCCGGCGGACCGCCTCGCGCCGGAAGCCGACGCGTTCGGCGACGCGGATCATGGCGTGGTTGTCGGTGGGGGTCTCGATCTGGATGCGGTGCAGGCCGAGCACGGTGAAGCCGTAGTGGCACAGGACGCGGACCACGTCGGTGCCCAGGCCCTTGCCGCGGAACCCGGGCAGCAGGTCCAGGCCGATGTGTGCGGACCGGTGGTGCGTGTCGATGTCCCAGAGCACGGCGGCGCCGGCCAGCGTGTCGTCCGCCACGGTCACCACGGAGAACGGCGCCGCCCGGTCCATCGGCTCGGCCATCCGGTTCATCGACGCCTGCGCGCCCGGCGACATCGGCCGCCACGTCCGGCGGCTGCTGCGGACGTCACCGGCCACGTCGTCGTGCAACTCCGTGTCCAGGACGGGCACGTCGGCCTCGATCCGGGCGCGCAGGCGCACCAGGTCGCCGGTGAGTCCGCCGGTCACGGGACCCACTCGCGGGCCAGGAGACCGAGCACCACGTCGTCGAGGAACTCGCCCATCACCCAACCGGCGTGCCGGTTGACCGCTTCGCGCCGGAAGCCGACACGCTCCGCGGTGGCGATCATGGCGTGGTTGTCGATGAGGGTGTCGACCTGCAGACGGTGCAGGCCCAGGACGACGAAGCCGTAGTGGCACAACACTCGCACCACGTCGGTGGCCAACCCCTTGCCCCGGTAGGCCGGCCGTAGCGCCATGCCGATGTGCGCGGACCGGTGGTGCGTGTCGATGTCCCACAGCGAGGCCTCGCCGGCCAGTTCGTCGGCCGCCAGCGTCACCACGGAGAACGGCGCCGCCCGTTCCGTCGGCTCGGCGACCCGGTTCATCGACGCCTGCGCGCCCGGGGAGATCGGCCGCCACGCCCGGCGACTGCCCCGGGCGTTGCCGGCCACGTCGTCGTGCAGTTCGGCGTCCAGCACCGGCACGTCGGCCTCGTGCCGGGCGCGCAACCGGACCAGGCTGCCGTGCAGGCCGCCGGTCACGTGTCCTCCGCCAGCCGACTGAACTCGACGAGGTCCAGGAACTCGCCGAGCATCCAGGCGGCCTCCCGCAGCACACCCTCCTGGGTGAAGCCGGCCTTCCTGGCCGCGCTGATCATGGCGTGGTTGTCGGCCAGCGTGTCCATCGCGACCCGGTGCAGGCCCAGCACGGTGAAGGCGTAGTCGCACAGGACACGCACGATGTCGGTGCCGAATCCCTTGCCACGGAAGGCAGGTCGCACCATCAGACCGATGCTCGCGCTGCGCCCGTACGTGTCGATGTCGGTCAGCACGGCCGCGCCGGCGAGCGTGTCGGTGGCCAGTTCCACCACGGAGAACCGTGCCTCGGTGTCACTCGGTTCGGTGATCCGGTAGCGGGACGCCTCCGCACCGGGCGACATCGGCCACCACGGCCGGCCCGACGACCGGGTGGTCCCCACGACGTCGCCGTGCAGCTCGTCCTCCAGGATCGGCACGTCCGCCTCGAGTCGTGCGCGCAACCCGACCAGCTCACCTCGCAGCATGCGATCTTTCTAGCCTACGAGACGAGCAGGTCGGTACCGATTTGCGCGCTCGCATACCGACCGAGCACCACGTCGGCCAGCTCGGCGCAGGCACCGAGCGGCTCGGCGACCACCACGTCCCGCTCGACGTCCCTGGCCAGCGCCGCCACCCGATCGGGGAGCAGGCCGGGTGCCAGGAACCACGACCCGACCGCGATCCGCCGGGCACCGGTCGCCCGCAGCGCCGCCGTCGCCGCCGGCACGTCCGGGTCGGCGGCCGCCGCGAACGCCGCCGTGGCGCCCGCCCACCGGGTGTGTGGCAGCCAGCCCCGCGCCACCCGCCGCACGGCCGCGTTGGCCGGCGCGTGGGACGAGCCGGCACCGGCCAGCACCACGCCCAGTTCCGGGTCGTCCGGGTCGGCACCGGCGTCCAGCAGCCGCCCGAACGCGGCCGTCTCCAGCCGGGGGTCCGGCCCGAGCACGTCGGCGACCCTGATCGTCAGCCACGGGCGCCGGGCGATGGCCCCGGACACGGCGCCGGGGATGTCCACGGTGGCGTGGTAGGCGCTGCCCAGCAGCAGCGGCACCACGACGGCGTCGGTCACGTCGGCCAGCACGTCGGTCAGCCGGGGCGCGGACAGGTCCAGGAACGCGGCCCGCACGTCGAGATCCGGCGCCGTCGCCCGCACCCTGTCCAGCAGTGCGTGCACGGTGGCGGCGGACCGGGGGTCCCGGCTGCCGTGCGCCACGGCGACCAGCGTCGCAGCGTCCATCACGCCGTCCCGGTCAGGCCCCTGGCGTGCAGGACCCGACGCTCCAGCGGCCGGAACACCAGCACGTCGATGCCGATGCCGACGAACAGGATGAGCACGATCGCGGCCATCACCGTCGGCATGTCCGACAGCGACCGGCCGTTCTCCAGATACTGGCCCAGGCCCTGGCCGAGCTGCGGCGAGTTGGCGATCAGCTCGGCGGCCATCAGTGACCGCCAGGAGAACGCCCAACCCTGCTTGAGCCCGGCGATGTACCCGGGCAGCGCGGCCGGCAGCAGGATGTGCCGGGCACCGGCGAACCGGCCGGCACCGAGCACCTTGCCGACCCTGGGCAGGATCGGCGGGATCTGGTCGATACCGGACACCAGCCCGTTGGCGATCGACGGGACCGAGCCCAGCAGCACCACGAAGTAGATGGCGCCCGGCGTGATCCCGAACCACAGGATCGCGGCCGGCACCCACGCCACCGACGGCAGGCTCTGCAGACCGGACAGCAGCGGCCCGATCGCGGCCCGCACGATCCGCACCTTCGCCAGCAGCAGGCCCAGCGGGGTGGCGATCACCACGCCGATCAGGAAGCCGAACACCGCGCGGTGCACCGACACCCACAGCTGGCCGAACACGTCGCCGCTGGTGATGTCCCGCCACAGCTCGGCGCCGACCGCCTTGGGCGCGGGCAACTGGTACTCCGGCCAGAACGCGGCCGCCCACAGCGCCTGCCAGATCGCGATGAGCAGGATGATCGCGACGATCGGCGGCAGCACGCCCCGCGCGATCCGGCGTACCCGGTCGGCAGGCGACCGGGCCTGGGAGGGCAGCTCCAGCGCGTCCAGCCCGGCGCCGACGGCGCCGTAGTCGGCGACGGCGACCGGCGCCCCGGATGGGTCGCCGGTCGTCCGGGTGGTGCCGTCAGGCGGCGGCATGACTACTGATCACCTCGCGGAGCCGCCCGTTGATCTCGTCCACCACCGCCGCCTCGCCGGTCGGGGTGCGGTCGGTGACCTGCCACTCGCGCACCACGCGGCCCGGCCGGGACGACAGCAGGACGACCCGCTGGCCCAGCCGCACGGCCTCGCGCACGTCGTGGGTCACGAACAGCACGGCGGTCCTGGTGGCCTCCCAGACCCGCAGCAGCTCCGCCTGGAGCACGTCCCTGGTGATGGCGTCCAGGGCGGAGAACGGCTCGTCCATCAGCATCAGCGAGTGCTCGGCCGAGTCGTCGCCGGTCGCCGTGCAGGCCAGGGCCCTGGCCAGGGCGACCCGCTGGCGCATGCCGCCGGACAGCTCGTGCGGGCGCTTGTCGCCGACGCCACCCAGCCGGACCAGGTCCAGCAGTTCCTCGGTGCGCTGCCGGCGGTCGACGCGCCGCACGCCGGCCAGCCGCAGGGCCAGCTCGACGTTGCGGGTGGCGGTCAGCCACGGCATCAGCGCGGCCTCCTGGAACATCACGGCCGGCCGCGACGTGTTGCGCACGACCTCACCGGAGGTCACCTCGTCCAGCCCGGCGACCAGGTTGAGCAGCGTGGTCTTGCCGCAGCCGGACGCGCCGAGCAGGCAGACGAACTCGCCCGGCGCGACCGCGAGGTCGACCCCGGCCAGGGCGGCCACCGACCGGGCGCCGCGGCCGAACGACTTGTACACACCGGTCAGGGCAACGGCCGGTTCGACGATGGGCTTCGCCGCGGAGTGCGCCAGCGTGGCGGTCATCTCGTCCTCGTCTCTCAGGTGTGCGCCGTGGGTGGTCTCAGTTGCCGCCGAGGCTGCCGGCGCTGATCGGCTGCTTCCCCGCCGCCGTGAGCACGGAGTTCAGCTGGGTCAGGTCGGCGAAGCCGGTCAGGCCGGGTGCGGTCTTCGAGATACCCGCGATGACCTGGTCCTTCACCAGTTCCGGGAAGTCCGAGGCCAGCGGGTCGACGGTCAGCTTGATCTTGCTGAACGCCCGGTCCAGCACCGGCTGCGGCAATGGCTTGCCGGTGAGCTGCTTGAGCTGGTCGTTCACCGCGGTCTCGGCCCCGGTCTGGTCGCTCTGTTCGTAGTTGACCGCGTCCAGCTCGCCCTGCACCAGCGCCCGCACGGTGCCCGGGTACTGCTCCAGGAACTGGGTGCGCACGATCAGCACGGTGGTCGGGAACTGCCCGTCTGGCCACAGGCTGGACTCGTCCACGAGGACGTGCGCGCCACCGGTCAGCACGAGTTCCGACGAATACGGCTCGGGCAGCCAGCCGCCCTGCACGTCATTCTTCTGGAACTCTCCTAATACCTCGGAGTTCGACATATTAGTGACGGTTACCTTGCCGGCCAAATTGTTCCGGGACAGATATGTTTTCAGGGACACGTCCTGAGTGTTACCCAGTTGTGGGTCCGCGATCGTCTTGCCGACCAAATTCTGCTGAGATGTGATGTTCGGCTTCACGACGAGCTGCGCGCCGCCGGATGTCGCACCGGCCACCAGCCGCACGGCGGCGCCGTCGGACTTGCTGAACGCGTTGATCGCCGGCCCGGAGCCGATGAACGCCGCGTCCAGCGAACCGCCCAGCAGGGCGCTGACCTCGTCCGGACCGGCGTTGAAGGTCTGCGTGGTGAGCTTGGTCGAGCCCAGATGCTTGGTGAAGTACCCCTTGTCCACCCCGATCAGCGCCGCGGCGTGGGTCACGTTGGGGAAGTAGCCCAACCGCAGCTCAGGGGCGGTGGCGTTGCTCGACGCCGCGGCCGTGCCGGACGGGGCGGCGGCCGTGTCGCCGCCGATCCGGGAGCAGGCGGACAGCGTCAGAACCGCTGCTACCAGCGGAATCCCGACCGCGGCGAGCGAACGGCGCTGCGAGATCGTCATCGGAGAGTGGGCCTCTCGGGTCGTGAGCGTCAGGAACCTGGCGACACCAGGCCCTGAGCGGATGTCTCACCGTCCATGACCGGCATCGGGGCACCGACCAGGCCGGCGGCGAGCGTGCCACCGTCGGCTGGGTCGATCACCAGGAACGATCCGGTGTGCCGGCTGGCCGTGTAGTCGTCGGCGGGCAGTGGTTCCGAAGTACGCAACCCCACCCGGCCGATTTCGTTCAAAGCCAGAGTTCCTGGTGCATCAACCGTAGACAGCTTTTGCTCATCGAAACGAGAGTCTATCGATGTGACCATTCCTTGGACAGTCCGGGTGCCGTGCTTGACAAGAACGCGCGTGCCCGGCCGCAAGGGTTTGTCCGACAACCAGCACAATGTCGCGTCCAATTCGTCCGTGACAATCGGCGGCGCGTCGGCGGCCGCGATCAGGTCGCCCCGGGTCACGTCCAACTCGTCGGCCAGCACCAGCGTCACCGACCGCCCGGCGCCCGCCTGCTCCAGCGGGCCGTCCATGGTGTCGATCCGGGCCACGGTCGACCGCTGGCCGCCGGGCAGCACCACCACGTCGTCGCCCACCGACACCGTGCCGGCCGCGATCTGGCCGGCGTAGCCCCGGTAGTCGCGGTACTCGTCGGTACGCGGGCGGATCACGTACTGGACCGGGAAGCGCAGCGGGGCGTCGTGCGGGTCCGGCTCGACCGGCACGGTCTCCAGGTGCCCGAGCAGCGTCGGGCCGACGTACCACGGGGTGCGCGCCGAGTGCTCCACCACGTTGTCACCGACCAGGGCGGACACCGGGATGGCCAGCAGGTCGCTGAGCCCGTAGCCCAGGGCGCCGGCGTGCGCCACGAACTCCTTGGCGATCAGCGCGAACGTCGACTCGTCGTAGTCCACCAGGTCGATCTTGTTGACCGCCAGCACCAGCCGGGGCACGCCCAGCAGCGCCAGCACGGCGGCATGCCTGCGGGTCTGCTCGACAACGCCCTTGCGTGCGTCGACCAGAAGCACGGCCAGTTGCGCGGTGGACGCGCCGGTCACGGTGTTGCGGGTGTACTGCACGTGACCCGGCGTGTCGGCCAGCACGAACGACCGCCGGGGCGTCTGGAAGTAGCGGTAGGCCACGTCGATGGTGATGCCCTGTTCCCGCTCCGAGCGCAGGCCGTCCACCAGCAGTGACAGATCGGGGGTGGTCAGGCCCTTGTCCGCGCTCGCCCGGTGCACCGCGTCGAGCTGGTCGGCCAGCACCGACTTGGTGTCGTACAGCAGCCGACCGACCAGGGTCGACTTGCCGTCGTCCACGCTGCCGGCGGTGGCCAGGCGTAGCAGCCCGGTGTGTGCGGAACCCTCCCCGGGACTCGGTTCCATCAGAAGTATCCCTCCCGCTTGCGGTCCTCCATGGCCGCCTCGGACAGCCGGTCGTCTGCCCTGGTGGCACCGCGCTCGGTGAGCCGGCTCGCCGACACCTCGGCGATCACGTCCGCCACGGTCCCCGCGTCCGACTCCACGGCGCCGGTGCACGAGCCGTCACCGACCGTCCGGTACCGCACCGTCATCTCGCGCGGGTGCTCACCGGTCCTCGGGCCGCCCCACGGACCCGAGGTCAGCCACATGCCGTCCCGGCGGAACACCGTGCGGCGGTGCGCGTAGTAGATCGACGGTAGCTCGATCCGCTCGCGTTCGATGTAGCGCCACACGTCCAGCTCGGTCCAGTTGGACAGCGGGAACACCCGCACGTGCTCGCCCGGCCGGTGCCTGCCGTTGTACAGGTTCCACAGCTCCGGCCGCTGCCGGCGCGGATCCCACTGCCCGAAGCTGTTGCGCAAGCTGAAGATCCGCTCCTTGGCGCGGGCCCGCTCCTCGTCCCGGCGGCCGCCGCCGAACACCGCGTCGAACCGGTGCTGGCCGATCGTGTCCAGCAGCGGCACGGTCTGCAGCGGGTTGCGGGTGCCGTCCGGGCGCTCGGTCAGCCGGCCGTCGTCGATCCACTCCTGGACGTGCGCGACCTCCAGCCGTAACCCGTACCGCTGGACCACCCGGTCGCGGAACTCGATCACCTCGTCGAAGTTGTGCCCGGTGTCCACGTGCAACAACGGGAACGGGACGGGTGCCGGCCAGAACGCCTTCACCGCGAGGTGCACCAGCAGCGTCGAGTCCTTGCCACCGGAGAACAGGATCACCGGGCGGTCGAACTCGCCCGCGACCTCACGGAAGATGTGCACCGCCTCGGACTCCAGCGCGTCGAGGTTGTCGGTGCCTACCGGCTCCGCTGCCACGCTCGGCGCCAGCGCCGATGGTGATGTCATGGATCGTCGCTCCAACACTGTCTCAGCCATGCAGGCCGCACTCGGTCTTCGCCAGGCCCGCCCACCGGCCACTGCGCGGGTCCGCGCCGGGCAGCGGCTTGGCCGTGCACGGTGCACAGCCGATGGACAGGTACCCCTCCGCCACCAGCGGGTTCTCCAGCACACCGTGCTCGGAGACGTAGGCACGAAACCGCTCGTCGGACCATGCGGCGATCGGATTCACCTTCACCAGCCCGTTGCGGTCGTCCCACGTGACGATCGGCGTGTCCGCTCTGGTCGGGGCGTCCACCCGGCGCACCCCGGTGACCCAGCAATCGTAGTTGGCCAGGGTACGGCGTAGTGGGACGACCTTCCGGAGGTGGCAGCAACGGTCCGGTGCCGTTAAGTTCAGCAACCCGAATTCGGCCTCCTGATCAGCCACCGACTGCTCGGCCTCGGCGTTCACGATCCGAATGTCCGGGTACACGGTGGCCACGGCGTCCCGGGTGCCGATGGTCTCGGCGAAGTGGTACCCCGTTTCCAGGAAGAGCACGTCGATGTCCGGTTTGGCCCGTACGGCGAGGTCCACCAGCACGGCGTCCTGCATGTTCGACGCGACGATCCATCTGTCCCCGAACGTGCGGGCCGTCCACGCGAGTATCTCGTCGGCGGACGCGTCGGCCAGTTCGGCCGCCGCCACGTCGACGACGGCCTTCAGGTCCCGAGTCACCGTCACGACCTCACCACTCCCTCGAACGACAATCCGACCAGCTTGACGCTGAACACCCGCCGGCAGGACAGGCACAACCAGGCACCGTGCGGCTCCTCCTGCGGGCGAAGATCCTCTTCGCCGCAGTAGGGGCAGCATGCCACCGCGGCCCGCTCACTCATGAGAAATCCTTAACCGGCAGCGCATTATGAGAGTTCCTTATCCTCTGCCCTGGCCACCCACTGGGCGAACCGCTCGCCGTCCGTACGTCCGGCCACATAATTGCGCACCACTCGCTCGACGTAGTCCGGCAGGTCCTCGCCCGTTACCTTGTGGCCGCGCAGTTTCCGGCCGAAGCCGGCGTCCAGGCCCAGGCCACCGCCCAGGTGCACCTGGAATCCCTCGACCTGCCGACCCTCGGCGTTGGTCACGATCTGGCCCTTCAGGCCGATGTCCGCGGTCTGGATGCGGGCGCACGAGTTGGGGCAACCGTTGACGTGCACGCTGATCGGCTGGTCCAGCTCGGACTGCAGATCGGCCAGCCGGTCCTCCAGTTGCGCCACCAGCCGGCCGGCCCGTGCCTTCGTCTCCACGATGGCCAGCTTGCAGAACTCGATGCCGGTGCAGGCCATCACGCCGCGCCGCCACACCGACGGCTCGGTGGGCAGCCCCAACCCGGCCAGTTCCGTGCGCAGGCCGGGCAACTCGGCCTCGGCGACGTCGAGCACCAGCAGTTTCTGTTGCGGGGTAAGGCGAACCCGTTTGGAGCCGGCACGCTCGGCCGCCTTCGCCACGGCCACCAGCGTGCTGCCGGAGACGCGGCCGGCGATCGGTGCGCCGCCGACGTAGAACTTGCCGTCCCGTTGGGGGAACACGCCGATGTGATCGCGCTGCGCCGCGGGCACCTCGGGTGCCGGGCCGTCGATCAGCTTGCGGTTCAGGTACTTCGTCTCGAGGATCTCGCGGAAGTGCTCCGGACCCCAGTCGGCGACGAGGAACTTGATGCGCGCGCGGTGGCGCAGCCGCCGGTAGCCGTAGTCGCGGAACACGCTGACCACACCGGCCCACACGTCGGGCACCTCGTCCAGCGGCACCCACGCGCCCAACCGCTTGCCGATCATGGGATTGGTGGACAACCCGCCACCGACCCACACGTCGAACCCGGGCCCGTGCTCCGGGTGCACCACGCCGACGAACGCGACGTCGTGGATCTCATGGGTCACGTCCTGCAACCCGGACACCGCGGTCTTGAATTTCCTTGGCAGATTGGAAAAAGCTCGGTCACCGACATAACGGCGGTGGATTTCGGCGATCGCGGGACTGCCGTCGATGACCTCGTCGGCCGCGATCCCGGCCACCGGCGAACCCAGGATCACCCTCGGGCTGTCGCCGCACGCCTCCATCGTGGTCAGGCCGGCCGCCTCCAGCTTCGCCCAGACCGTCGGCACGTCCTCGATGCGGATCCAGTGGTACTGGATGTTCTGGCGGTCGGTGATGTCCGCGGTGTCCCTGGCGTAGGTCTGCGAGATCTCGCCGATCACGGTGAGCTGCTCGGTGGTCAGGGCGCCGCCGTCGATGCGCACCCGCATCATGAAGTACTCGTCGTCCAGCTCTTCGGGCTCCAGCACCGCGGTCCGGCCACCGTCGATACCCGGCCTGCGCTGCGTGTACAGGCCGTACCAGCGGAACCGGCCGCGCAGGTCGGCCGGGTCGATCGACTCGAAGCCGCCGGGCGCGTAGATGTTGACGATCCGGTCCCGCACGTTCAGCGGATCGTCGTCCTTCTTGGACCGTTCGTTGGGGTTGAGGGGCTCGCGGTAGCCGAGTGCCCACTGGCCCTCACCTCGCCGGACGTGTGCCCGCCGGGGGGCCGCGGTGGTCGCCCGGGACGGCACGGTGGGCTCGGTCGACGGCACGGTCTGCCTCCGGAGATCAGGGCACTGGACGGCCGCAACGGTCGAAGGAGACCCCTAGCAGGCGCCCGGCGCCGGCTGGTAGAAAAGCGCAGCGACGGTCAGCAGCCCTGCTGGCACAACGCGCTGGAGACGCGACGGAAGTCGACGTGGCGGCGAGCCACGAGATGTACTTCGGTCGCGGACATGAATCCCAGCGTGCCATGCGCCCTGGGCACGGTCCACCGCCATCCGCATGCTGGGACGAGGGTCACTGGCCGGAACAAACGGCCGGGTGCGTGACACTGGAACCATGCCATCCGCACTGCCCGACGGCGAGCCGGCCCCCGACGACGGCACGCTGCCCGCGTCGGCCACCGCCGGTCTCGGCGACCGCCCGTTCGGGCTGTACGTGCACGTCCCGTTCTGCGCGACCCGGTGCGGGTACTGCGACTTCAACACCTACACGGCGGGGGAGCTCGGCTCGTCGGCGTCGCCGGCGTCCTGGCTGGCCGGCCTGCGCCGCGAGCTGGACCTGGCGGCGGGCGTGCTGGGCCGGCCGCCCGATGTGGACACGGTGTTCGTCGGCGGTGGCACACCGTCACTGCTGGGCGACGCCGGCCTGGCCGACGTGCTGTCCGCCGTCCGAGACACGTTCGGCCTCGCGGCCGGCGCCGAGGTGACCACCGAGGCCAACCCCGAGTCGACGTCCCCGGAGTTCTTCGCCGGTATCAGGGCCGCCGGCTACACGCGGGTGTCGCTGGGTATGCAGTCCGCCGCGCCGCACGTACTGGCCACCCTGGACCGCAGGCACACGCCCGGCCGGGCCGCCGCCGCGGCCGCCGAGGCCCGCGCGGCCGGTTTCGCCCACGTCAGCCTCGACCTCATCTACGGCACGCCCGGCGAGACCACCGACGACCTGCGGCGATCACTGGACGCCGTGCTCGCCGCGGGTGTGGACCACGTGTCCGCGTACTCCCTGATCGTCGAGGACGGCACCGCCTTGGCCCGCCGGATCGCCAGGGGCGAACTGCCCGCGCCGGACGACGACGTGCTCGCCGCCGACTACGAACTCGTCGACGACACGCTCACCGCCGCCGGGTTCGGCTGGTACGAGGTGTCCAACTGGGCGGTGTCCACCGGCGCCCGCTGCCGGCACAACATGGGCTACTGGCTGGGCGCCGACTGGTGGGGAGCCGGCCCCGGCGCGCACAGCCACGTCGGCGGGGTGCGCTGGTGGAACGTGAAGCACCCGGCCCGTTACGCCGGCCTGCTCGCCTCCGGGCATTCACCCGCGGCCGGCCGCGAGCTGCTCACCGACGCCGACCGCACCGTCGAACGCGTGCTGCTGGAGCTGCGCCTGTCCGACGGCCTGCCGGTGACCGCCCTGGCCGGCGCCGCACCCGCCGAGGCCGCCCTCGCGGTGGCCGACGGCCTGCTCGACGGTGCCGCGCTGGACGACGGGCGCTGCGTGCTCACCCGGCGTGGCCGCTTGCTCGCCGACGCCGTCGTCCGGCGGCTGACCGACTAGCAAGGTGACGGTTTCGCAACCAAGGCCGTGACTCATCGGTTATCTTCAGGGTGGCGGTCTTCTGGTAGGAGGCTGGAGGGCCCGCCGCCGCACTCTGGGGGAGGAGATGCCGGTGGTCGACTCGGCGTATTCAGCGCTGCGTCGTGACATCGTCTCCGGGCAGATCAAGCCGGGGGACAAGCTGGTGGAGATGTCGCTCGCCGATCGGTACGGGGTATCCAGAACACCGATCCGGGAAGCTCTGCGCCGGTTGGAGCAGGACGGACTGGTGCAACGCAACGGCAGGCGCTTACAGGTGCGGGCGCACCGGCCGGACGAGATCCTGGACATCTACGACGTGCGCATCGTGCTCGAGGAGGCCGCCGCCCGCGCGGCCGCGCTCCGCCGCACCGCGATCGAACTGGGCCTGCTGTCCCGGGCGTACGACGCGATGCGCGGCGTCCGCGACGACGACGCACCCGCCCAGCAGCGGGCCAGTTGGGCGTTCCACGAACTGGTGTGGGCCGCCAGCCACAGCACGACGCTGGTCGACCTGCTCAGCAGGCTGCAGGCCAACCTGCGCCGCTACCCGGACGGCACGCTCGGCCAGCCCGGCCGGTGGCGGCAGAGCCTGACCGACCACGCCCGGCTGGTGTCCGCGATCCGCGAACGCCGCACCACGGACGCGGCCGAGATCGCGTCCGCACACCTGTCCGCGGCGCGCGAACTGCGCCTGCGGGCCTACGCCGACGAGGGGGTACTGGACCCGGTCCGGTAGCCCCGGGAGACCTTCTGCCGCACGGATCAGGAAACCTGCGGCACGTGAGGCGACACTCCGGTCGTCGGGCTCCGTAAACTCGACGTGAGAGCCCGCGACCGGAGGTGACAGGTGAACGCGGATGAGCGCCGTTTCGAGGTGCTGCGTGCCATCGTCGCCGACTACGTGTCGACCCAGGAGCCGGTGGGCTCCAAGGTGCTCGTCGAGCGGTACAACCTCGGCGTGTCCAGTGCCACCGTGCGCAACGACATGGCGGCCCTGGAGGACGAGGGGTACATCGCGCAGCCGCACACCAGCGCCGGGCGCATCCCCACCGACAAGGGGTACCGCCTGTTCGTGGACCGGTTGTCCGAGATCAAACCGCTGACCGTCGCCGAACGCCGGGCCATCCAGAGCTTCCTGGACGGCGCCCTGGACCTCGACGACGTGCTGCGGCGCAGCGTCCGCCTGCTGGCCCAGCTCACCCGGCAGGTGGCCATCGTGCAGTACCCGATGCTGGTCCGGTCCTCGGTCCGGCACATCGAAGTGGTGTCGATCACACCGGCCCGGCTCATGCTGGTGCTGATCACCGACACCGGGCGGGTCGACCAGCGCATGGTCGACCTCGGCGACATCGTCAACGACGACGCCGTCGGCCGGCTGCGCGCCCAGCTCAACTCGGCAATGGTGGGCGAACCGCTGGTCGACGCGTCCGCCAAGGTCGCCGAACTGCCCGACCAGGCCCCGAGCGAACTGCGCGACGTCATGATCCGGATCTGCTCGGTCCTGATCGAGTCGCTGGTCGACCACCCGGACGACCGCCTGCTGCTCGGCGGCACCGCCAACCTCACCCGCAACGTCGCCGACTTCCCCGGTTCGCTGCGCCAGGTCCTGGAGGCGTTGGAGGAACAGGTGGTCGTGCTCAAGCTGCTCGCCGCCACCCGGGACGCGGGTACGGTCACCGTGCGGATCGGCGAGGAGAACGAGGCGCACGAGATGCGCAACACGTCCGTGGTGTCGATCGGCTACGGCAGCGGCGTGGCACCCCTGGGTGGGATGGGCGTCGTCGGGCCGACCAGGATGGACTACCCGGGCACCATCGCGGCCGTGCGCGCGGTCGCGAACTACGTGGGGGACATTCTCGCCGGCCAGTAAGGCCGGCCGAAACCCCGAACGGTACGAGAAACGACGGTGGGCCGGGCCTGCTCGGCAGGCCACGGCAGGAGGACTGGACGAAGTGGCGAGGGACTACTACGGCACGCTCGGGGTGACCCGGGACGCGACACCCGAGGAGATCAAGCGCGCCTACCGCAGGCTCGCGCGGGAACTGCACCCGGACGTCAACCCGGACGCCGAGGCGCAGCACCGGTTCCGGGATGTCACGGCCGCCTACGAGGTGCTGTCCGACCCGAAGAAGCGGCAGATCGTCGACCTCGGCGGCGACCCGCTGTCCAACGGCGGCAGCGGTGGCGGCATGCGCGACCCGTTCGCCGGTGCCGGATTCGGCCTCGGCGACATCATGGACGCGTTCTTCGGCGCGGCAGGCGGCGGCGCTGCCGCCCGCGGCCCGCGCAGCAGGGTCCAATCGGGCTCGGACGCGCTGATCCGGCTCACCATGAGCCTGGACGAGTGCGCCACCGGCGTCAGCCGGGAACTCACCGTCGACACCGCGATCCTCTGCGAGCTGTGCGGCGGCGGGGGCACCCGGGAGGGCACCACCACCCGCGTCTGCGACACCTGCGGCGGCCGCGGCGAGATCCAGTCGGTGCAGCGCTCGTTCCTCGGCCAGGTCGTCACCGCGCGGCCCTGCCCGGTGTGCCGGGGCTTCGGCGAGGTCATCCCCGACCCGTGCCCCCGGTGCGACGGCGAGGGCCGGGTCCGCGCCCGGCGCACCATCACCGTCAAGGTGCCCGCCGGTGTCGCCGACGGCGTCCGGGTCCGGCACGCCGGTCAGGGCGAGGTCGGCCCCGGCGGCGGCCCCGCCGGTGACCTGTACGTCGAGGTCGAGGAACTGCCGCACCCGACGTTCGACCGTGAGGGCGCCGACCTGCACTGCACCGTGCGGGTACCGATGACGTCCGCCGCGCTCGGCGCCGTGCTGCCCCTGGACACCCTCGACGGTGCCGAGGAGATCACCATCGAACCGGGCACCCAGCCCAACACCGAGCTCGTGCTGACCGGCCGCGGCCTGCCCAAACTCCGCTCGTCCGGCCGGGTCGACGGCAAGGGCGACCTGCACGTGCACCTCGAAGTGGAGATCCCCGGCAAGCTCGACGCCCAGCAGGCCGAACTGCTGCGCCAGTTCGCCGAACTGCGCGGCGAGGAACAGCCCGAACTGGCCACCAACGGCCGCCACCCCGGCGGCTTGTTCTCCCGGTTCCGCGGGCGCGCCGGCCGGTGACCACCCTGCCGGTGTTCCTCGTCGAACGCCTGCCGGACGGGCCACAGGCCGTGCTGGACGGCCCGGAGGGCCACCACGCCGCCACCGTGCGACGGCTGCGCGTCGGCGAGTCGCTCGTGCTGTGCGACGGCCGGGGCGGCCTGGCCCGCTGCGCGGTGCGTGACGTGGGCCGGGACACCGTCACGCTCGCCGTCGACGAACGCTGGATCGAACCCGCGCCGCAGCTCCGCGTCGTGCTCGCCCAGGCCCTGGCCAAGGGCAACCGCGGCGAACTGGCCGTCGAGCTCGCCACCGAGGCGGGCGTCGACGAGATCCTGCCCTGGCGCGCCGCCCGCTGCGTCGTCACCTGGGACGACGGCCCGCGAGGCGACCGTGCGCTCGGCAAGTGGCGCTCCACCGCCCGGGAAGCCGCCAAACAGGCCCGCCGCGCCTGGTGCCCGCCCGTCGGCGACCCGCTGGCCACGCCCGCCCTCGCCGACCGCGCCCGCGCCGCCGCGCTCACCCTTGTCCTGCACGAATCCGCGGACCGCGGGCTGGGTGACGTGACAATGCCAACAGCGGGCGATCTGCTCCTCGTCGTCGGACCCGAGGGCGGGATCACCGAGAGTGAAATCGCCGTTCTGGGATCCGCGGGCGCGGTGCCGGTCCGCCTCGGACCGACGGTATTGCGGACATCCACCGCCGCCGCGGTGGCCCTAGGGGCAATCGGACCCCTCACCCGCAGGTGGGAGTGACCTTCGCCCGTTCCGGTCAGGAGCAGCCAATTCACCCGATCGACTCGTGAAAAGGCCGTAAACCTTCGGTGCCTAGGTGGCGCGCCCCGCTGCACACGAGTTAACCTTTGCAAGACACGACCAATGCGGGCTGTTGCCATCGCTCGCCGTCGTGTTCACGACCCGCCGGACACCTCCCCCCTCGGTCCGGCGCACGCTGCGTCGCGGTGGAGTGACCCCCAGACTTCACCGCGACGCAGCCTCCGGGAAAGTGTGCTCGCGCTGTGCGCTTCGCTCGGTCGGCTGCCTTGCCTTGCGGGGCCCGGCCCCACACCCCCACGCCGGCCGGCTGCGCCCCAGGACCCCTTCCGCGTGGTCGTCTTGTTGGTCTTGGTGCCGCTAGCCTTCCTGCATGGATCTGGTGTCTGACTGCTTGTTCTGCAAGATCGTGGCCGGGGAGATTCCTGGGGACGTGGTGCACCGGACAGCGCGGACCTTGGCGTTTCGGGACATCAATCCTCAGGCCGCACATCACGTGCTGGTGGTGCCCACAGCGCACTTCGAGGACGCTCTGACGTTGGCTACCGCTGCTCCTGATGTGTTGGCCGAGGTGGTTGCTTCTGGGGCTGCTGTGGCCAAATCGCTGGGGTTCGCCGAGAGTGGTTATCGGCTTGTGTTCAATACTGGCGGGGATGCCGGGCGGACGGTTTTTCACGCTCATCTGCATGTGCTGGGTGGGGAGCAACTGGGATTGTTCGGGCGGCCGTAACCTGGTCGGGGCGGCTTATCCGGTGCGCGGTGTCCGAGTGGGCGGCTAGCATCGGACCGGTCAGCACTCACAGCGACATCGCGCGCGAACGCGCAGAAAGTAGGCCCGAGCGCACGTGGCCGGCACCACACAGGGTGGAGCTGCCCGATCCGCGGCAGCGCGATCGGAGACCACCACACCAGTCCCCAGCCAGGACACCAACGGGAACGGCACGACCGCCCAGCGCACCGGGACGGTCTCGTCCCGGTTCACCGTGCCGGACGAAGCGATGCTCACGCTGCTCGGGTCGCGCGACGAGAACCTGCGCACCGCCGAAGACCTGCTCGCCGCCGACGTGCACGTCCGGGGCAACGAGATCACGCTGTCCGGCGCCCCTGGTGACGTGGCGTTCGCCGAGCGGGTGTTCACCGAACTGGCGATCCTCGCCGAACGCGGCCAGCAGGTCGGCAAGGACACCGTCTCGCGCACCGTGGCGATGCTCTCCGCCGGTGACGCCGAGTCGCCGGCCGAGGTCCTGAGCCTGGACATCGTGTCCCGGCGCGGCCGCACCATCCGGCCCAAGACGCTCAACCAGAAGCGCTACGTGGACGCCATCGACGCCAACACCATCGTGTTCGGCATCGGCCCCGCCGGTACGGGCAAGACGTACCTGGCCATGGCCAAGGCCGTCCAGGCGCTGCAGGCAAAGCAGGTCAACCGCATCATCCTGACCCGGCCCGCCGTCGAGGCCGGTGAGCGGCTCGGCTTCCTGCCCGGCACGCTGTACGAGAAGATCGACCCGTACCTGCGGCCGCTCTACGACGCGCTGCACGACATGATCGACCCCGAGTCGATCCCGCGGCTGACCCAGGCCGGCACCATCGAGGTGGCGCCGCTGGCCTATATGCGTGGCCGGACGTTGAATGACGCCTTCATCATCCTGGACGAGGCGCAGAACACCACGCCGGAACAGATGAAGATGTTCCTCACCCGGCTAGGGTTCGGCTCCAAGATCGTGGTCACCGGCGACATCACGCAGGTGGACCTGCCGAACGGGGTGCGCAGCGGCCTGCGTATCGTCCGGGAGATCCTGGCCGGCATCGACGACGTGCACTTCGCCATGCTCACCAGCCACGACGTGGTGCGGCACCGCCTGGTGGGCAGGATCGTGGACGCCTACGACCGCTGGCACGCCGCCCAGGACGAACAGGCTGCCGGCCCGGGCGACGTCAAGGTCCGACCGGCCAACTGAGGTTCCGGTTCGACGAGACGTGAGCACATGAGCATCGAGATCGCCAACGAGTCGGGTGTCGGCGTCGACGAGACGTCGATCGTCGCCGCCGCCCGGTTCGCGCTGGACCGGATGGGCGTCAGCCCGCTGGCCGAGCTGTCCGTGCTGCTCGTGGAGCTGGACGCGATGTCCGCGCTCCACGAGCAGTGGATGGACCTGGAAGGCCCCACCGACGTGATGGCCTTCCCGATGGACGAGCTGGACACCGCCCGGCCCGACGCCGCCGACGCCGGGCCCGCCCTGCTCGGCGACATCGTGCTGTGCCCGTCGTTCGCCAAGGACCAGGCCAAGACCGCCGGGCACAGCCTGCTCGACGAGCTGCACCTGCTCACCGTGCACGGCGTGCTGCACCTGCTCGGCTACGACCACGCCGAACCGGCCGAGGAACGCGAGATGTTCACGCTGCAGAAGCGCATCCTCGCCGACTTCCGCACCGCGCGGGTGGACGCCGCCCGCCGGGCC
Organism: Pseudonocardiaceae bacterium; assembly: GCA_036273855.1. Classification (GTDB taxonomy): domain Bacteria; phylum Actinomycetota; class Actinomycetes; order Mycobacteriales; family Pseudonocardiaceae; genus DATEPR01. Next base: position 10,480 of record DASUGU010000095.1, on the reverse strand, counting down.
GCCCAGCGGGAGGCGGACGACCGCGTCCTGGGCGTCGTCGGGCTCGACCACGCCGCGGAGCCGGCCGAGCCACCGGCCCAGGACCCCGACCAGGAGTAGCGGCCGTGCCCGGGAGTGCGTCGAACTCCGCCCTGCTGCTGGTGCTCGCCCTCGTCGGCGTACTCGCCGCGGGGGCGTTCGCCTGCGCCGACGCCGCACTGGGCACGCTGTCCGTGGCCAGGGTCGAGGAACTGGCCCGCAGCGGCCGGGTGGGTGCCCGGCAGTTGGCCGTCGTCGTCGCCGACCGCCCCCGGCACATCAACCTGTTGCTGTTGCTGCGGCTGGCCTGCGAGCTCACCGCGACCGTGCTGGTCACCGTGGTGTGCCTGTGGCTGATCCACCCGGAGTGGCTGGCCGTCCTGATCGCCGCCCTGTGCATGGTCGTCGTGTCGTACGTGCTGGTCGGCGTCGGTCCCCGCACCATCGGCCGCCAGCATCCCTACGCGGTCGGCCTGATCGCGGCCGGGCCGGTGCGGGTGCTGGGCATGGTGCTGGGCCCGCTGTCCCGGCTGCTCATCCTGATCGGCAACGCCATCACGCCCGGCCGGGGCTTCCGCTACGGCCCGTTCTCGTCCGAGGTCGAGCTGCGCGAACTGGTCGACCTGGCCGGTGAACGCGGTGTCGTCGACGAGGGCGAGCGGGAGATGATCCACTCCGTCTTCGAGCTCGGCGACACCATTGCCCGCGAGGTCATGGTGCCGCGCACCGAGATCGTGTGGATCGAGCGGACCAAGTCGGTCCGCCAGGCGCTGGCGCTGTCCCTGCGTACCGGCTTCACCCGGCTGCCCATCGTCGGCGACGGGGTCGACGACGTCGTCGGCGTGGTCAACCTCAAGGACCTGGCCCGCGTCGACCCGGCCGAGGCACCCGTCGTGGGTGACCTGATGACGCCCGCCGTGTTCATCCCGGACACCAAACGGCTGGACGAGCTGCTCAAGCAGTTGCAGCACGACCGCACCCACATGGTGATCGTGATCGACGAGTACGGCGGCACCGCCGGGCTGGTCACCATCGAGGACATCCTCGAGGAGATCGTCGGCGAGATCACCGACGAGTCCGACGCCGACGAGCGCCCGCCGATCGAACATCTCGACGACGGCACCGTCCGGGTCAGCTCCCGGCTGCCGTCCGAGGACCTCGGTGACCTGTTCGACGTCGAACTGGACGACGACGACGTGGAAACCGTCGGCGGCCTGCTCGCCCAGCAGCTCGGCCGGGTGCCGCTGCCCGGCGCGGAGACCGAGATCGCCGGGCTCCAGTTGCGGGCCGAGGGCGGCAAGGACCGGCGCGGTCGGATGCGGATCACGTCGGTGCTGGTACGGCAGGTCGCCGCGCCGGCACGGGAAGGGAGTACCGAACATGGCTGAACCTCTCGGCCCGGAGGACCAGAAGATCATCACGCTGGCCAGGTCGACCAGGGCGCGGGTGGGTGCCGCCGAGGGTGCCGCGGTGCGCGACACCATGGGCCGCACCTACAGCGCGTGCACGGTGGCGCTGCCCTCGCTGCGGCTGACCGCGTTGCAGGCCGCCGTGGCCGCCGCCGTGGCCAGCGGTGCCGACGGCCTGGAGGCGGCCGCCGTGGTCAGCGAGGCCGGTTCGCTGGACGCCGAGTCCGTGGCCGCCGTGCGTGACCTGGGCAAGGCCGCCCCGGTGATGCTGGCCGACGCCTCCGGGACGGTGCGGGTCGTGGACACCCCGTGACCCAGCACCGCTCCGGGTTCGCGTGCTTCGTCGGCCGCCCCAACGCCGGCAAGTCCACGCTGACCAACGCCCTGGTCGGCAGCAAGGTCGCCATCACGTCGGACAAGCCGCAGACCACCCGGCACACCATCCGGGGCATCGTGCACCGCCCGGACGCCCAGTTGGTGATCGTCGACACCCCCGGTCTGCACCGGCCGAGGACGCTGCTCGGTCAGCGGCTCAACGACCTGGTCCGGGAGACCTGGACCGAGGTGGACGTCATCGGCTTCTGCGTGCCGGCCGACCAGCCGGTCGGGGCCGGTGACACGTACATCGCGGGCGAGCTGCGCGCGCTGGCCGGTCGCACCCCGGTGCTCGGCATCGTCACCAAGACCGACCTGGTCGGTCCCGAGAAGGTCGCCGCGCAACTGCTTGCCCTGCAAGGACTTCTCGACTTCGCGGAGCTCGTTCCGGTGTCTGCCGTGGACGGTTACCAGGTGGGCGTGCTGACCGATCTCCTGGTCGACCGGCTGCCCGACGGCCCGCAGCTCTACCCGGACGGCGAACTCACCGACGAGCCCGAGACCACCCTGGTCGCCGAACTGATCCGCGAGGCCGCCCTGGACGGGGTGCGCGACGAACTGCCGCACTCCATCGCCGTCGTGGTGGAGGAGATGGCGCCGCGCGAGGGCCGCGACGACCTGATCGACGTGCGCGCCGAGCTGTACGTCGAACGGACCAGCCAGAAGGCCATCGTGCTGGGCAGGGGAGCGGAGCGGCTCAAGCGGGTCGGCATGACCGCCCGCAAGCACATCGAGGCGCTGCTGGGCACCAAGGTGTACCTGGACCTGCACGTCAAGGTCGCCAAGGACTGGCAGCGAGACCCCAAGCAGCTGCGCCGGCTCGGCTTCTAGACGTGGGACGATGTCCGCATGAGTCTGTACCGCGACACCGGTGTGGTGCTGCGGGTGCACAAGCTGGGCGAGGCCGACCGGATCGTCACGCTGATCACCCGCCGGCACGGCAAGGTGCGCGCGGTGGCCAAGGGCGTGCGGCGCACCAAGTCGCGGTTCGGCGCCCGGCTCGAACCGTTCGGCCACGTCGACGTGCAGTTCTACACCGGCCGGACGCTGGACGTGATCACCCAGGTGGAGACCGTGGACGCGTTCGGCATCGGCCTGGTCGGCGACTACCCCCGCTACACCGCGGGCTGCGCCGTCCTGGAGACCGCCGACCGGCTGGCCATGGAGGAGGGCGAGCCGGCGATGCGGCTCTACCTGCTGGTGGCCGGTGCCCTGCGCGCGCTGGCCGCCGGGGAACGGGACCCGTCGCTGGTGCTGGACGCGTTCCTGCTCCGGGCCATGGCCTACGCCGGTTGGGCCCCCGCGGTCGCCGAGTGCGCGCGGTGCGCCGAACCGGGTCCGCACCAGTCGTTCAGTGTGCCGGCCGGTGGCGCGGTGTGCGGCCGGTGCCGGCCACCGGGCTCGTCCCGGCCGGCCGCGGAGACGTTCTCGCTGCTGGAGGCCCTGCTGCACGGCGAGTGGCCGGTGGCCGAGTCGACCGGGCAGTCGGCCAGGCGGGAGGCCAGCGGCTTGGTCGCGGCGCTGCTGCAGTGGCACCTGGAGCGCCAGCTGCGGTCGCTGCCGCTGGTCGAACGCAGGCAACCGGTGCCGTCGCCGAACGTCGTCGAGAAGTAGGAACAGGTCTCGCAGTCGCGTAGGAAGGAACGCAGCATGCTGCCGTCGTCGCGGCGCCGCAGGAACACCCAGGAGCGCACGACGCCGGTGCGGCCACCCGAGCCGCACCCGTCCGGGGCGAAACCGCCCGCGATCCCGCTGGAGTTCGTGCCCAAGCACATCGCGATCGTGATGGACGGCAACGGCCGATGGGCCAACCAGCGCGGCCTGCCCAGGGTGGAGGGCCACAAGCGCGGCGAGGCCGTGGTGTTGGACGTGGTGCGCGGCGCGATCGAGATCGGCGTCAAGTGGATCTCGGTGTACGCGTTCTCCACCGAGAACTGGAAGCGCAGCCCCGACGAGGTGCGGTTCCTGATGAACTTCAACCGCGACGTCATCCACCGCAGGGTCGACGAGCTGGACGAATTGGGCGTGCGGGTCCGCTGGGCCGGCCGGCTGCCCAAGCTGTGGCGCAGCGTGGTGAACGAGCTCAAGATCGCCGAGGAACGCACCAAGAACAACGACGTCGTCAACCTCACCATGTGCGTGAACTACGGCGGCCGCGCCGAGATCGCCGACGCCACCCGGCAGATCGCCAAACTGGTCGCGGCCGGCGAGATCAACCCGGACAAGGTGGACGAACGGATGATCGGCCGGTACATGTACCAGCCCGACATGCCCGACGTCGACCTGTTCATCCGGCCGTCCGGCGAGGAACGCACGTCGAACTTCATGCTGTGGCAGTCCGCCTACGCGGAACTGGTGTTCATGGACGTGTTGTGGCCGGACTTCGACCGCCTGCAACTGTGGCGGGCAGTGGAGACGTACGCGATGCGCGACCGGCGATTCGGCGCTGCCGTGGACGCGGCAGGCGCGGTGGGGGAGCAACGATGACGGAAGCCGTGACCACGGCAAACCTGTTGGAGACGGCCCGGGAGGCGTTGGAGCGCTACCACGACGTGACGGTCGACGACGACGGCGCCCTGACGTTCCGGCACGGTGATGTCCCCTGTGCGCTGCAAGGGATTCAGCTGGCCGAGGGACTGGCGGTGCTCAGCCTGACCTGCGTCGTGGCGTGGGACCTGCCCGACTCGCTACAACTGGCGTCGTCCGCCGCGGAACGAGCCGGCCAGGGCCTGTTCGGCACCCTCGGCGTGGTCCACACCAGCAGGGGCCTGGACGTGACGCTGCGGTACACGTTCCCGGCCAGCGGCCTGAACGTCGCCGCCATGGGCACCCTGCTCATGCTGGTGGTGTCCACGGCGTCCCAGTTGCGTGTCGAGTTGCTGGAGGAAGCTACCCACATCACCCCATAGAGCAACCCCCTGACCTGGCACGATCCGCCAGGTGCCCAACCCCCGACCCGACCAGGCTTCGCCCACGGCCGATACGGCCGCCGAGCCGACGTCGGCTGGTGGGCTGGCTTGTGTCGGCGCGTCGACTTCTGCTGGCGGGCCGATGTCGGCTGGCGGGCCGGCTTGTGCTGCCGGGCTGACTGCTGCTGCCGAGCTGATTTCGGCCCGCAGGCTGGCTTCGGCCGGCGGGCTGGCTTCGGCGGGCGGGCTGACTTCGGCGGGCGTGCTGTCTTGCGCTGCCGGGCCGACATCTCGTGTCGGGCCCAGTTCTGCTGGCGATCCGCCGGCTGCCGGGCCACTTTCGGCTGCCGTGGAGAGGTCTGCTGCCGTGGTGGGGTCTCGCTTCGGGCGGGCTGTGGCAGCGCCTGCGTCTTCCGGGTCCTCGCCCGGTCCGCGGGCTCGGTGGGTGCTGCTCGTCGGGCTGCTGGTGTTGGTCGCGATGCGGCTCGGCGGAGCGGCGGCCCGCAGCGGCGCCACTGTGTTCGTGGCGATCTGCGTGCAGGCCATGCCGTTTCTCGTGCTGGGCGTGCTGATCAGCGGTGGCATCGCGGCGTTCGCGCCGGCTCGACTGTTGCGGAAAGCGTTGCCGCGCAACGAAACCGCCGCCATCGGCGTGGCCGGGTTGGCCGGGATCCTGCTGCCGGGCTGCGAATGCGCGTCGGTGCCGGTCGCTCGGCGGCTCATCCGGCAGGGTGTGCCGCCGTCGGCCGCGCTGGCGTTCCTCTTGGCCGCGCCCGCCGTCAATCCGGTGGTGCTGGTCGCGACGGCCGTCGCGTTCCCCGCCGCGCCCGGCATGGTCCTCGCCCGGTTCCTCGGTTCGCTGTTGACGTCGTTCGCCATGGGCTGGCTGTGGTCGCGGACGGGCCGCACCGCGTGGATCGCCGACCGGCACGAGCACACCCACGGCTCCGGCTGGTCCTTGTTCGTCGAGGCAGCCCTGGCCGATCTCGCGTCGGCGGGCGGATTCCTGGTGGCCGGTGCGCTCGCGGCGGCCACGGTGAACGTGCTCGTCCCGCCGTCGTGGTTCGCGGCGGTGGGCGGCAACACGGTGGCGAGCGTCGGAGTGTTGGCGGTGCTCGCGGTCGTGCTGGCGTTGTGCAGCGAAGCCGACGCGTTCGTCGCGGCGGCCATGCCGGCGTTGCCGTTGCTGGCCCGGCTGGTGTTCCTGGTGGTCGGACCGGCGGTGGACGTCAAGCTGATCGCGTTGCAGGCCGGCACGTTCGGCAAGGCGTTCGTGGCGCGGTTCGCGCCGGTGACGTTCCTGGTCGCAGTCGGCTCGGCCGTCGCGGTCGGGCTGGTCGTCCTCGGCGGCTACCGGTGACCCGCCAGGACGCGGTGAACGTCCTGCTCGTGCTGGTCGGCAGCGCACTGGTGAAGATCACCCTGGACGGCACCGACCTGCGCTACGTCAAGCCTGCCTCGGCGCCACTCGTCCTGACCGCCGGCATCGTGATCATCGCTCTTGCGATCACGGCCATGGTCCGCGCCATCACCGACCCGGCCCCGCACGACCACCCGGGCGCCCGCTGGTGCTGGCTGCTGGTCCTGCCGGTGCTCACGATCTTCCTGGTCGCCCCACCGGCCCTGGGCGCGGACACGGTCCTGCGTGACGCCCGGGCGACCCGGATCGCTCCACCGAGCGAGGCGTTCGCGCCGTTGCCGAGCGGCATCGTGCCGATGGCGGTGAGCGAGTTCATCGCGCGCAGCGTGTGGGACCCCACCCACGCGCTCAACACCAGGACCGTGGAACTCACCGGTTTCGTCGTGCACACCGCAGGCACCGACTACGTCGCCCGGCTGGTCATCACCTGCTGCGCCGCCGACGCCACACCGATGACGGTGGCGCTCACCGGCCACCTCGCAGCCGACCTGGCGAACGACCAGTGGATCACGGTTACCGGCCGGCTCCGCCCCGGCTCGGCCACCGCGGCCGACGGCTACACGCCGACGCTGCTGGTCACGGCGTTGCACACGGTCGATGCACCGGCCGACCCCTACGAACACTGAGCGGCGTCACAGCCGATCGGCGCAGTCCCCACACGTGCCGAAGATCTCCATAGTGTGGCTGACCTGCGCGAACCCGTGCTCGGCGGCCACTCGTGTGGCCCACGACTCGACGGCCGGCCCTTCCACCTCGACCGTGCGGCCGCAGTGCCGGCACACCAGGTGGTGGTGGTGATGGCTGGAGCAGTGCCGGTAGATGGCTTCGCCCGACGCGGTGCGCAGGACGTCCACCTCGCCGGCGTCGGACAGCGACTGCAACGTGCGGTAGACGGTGGTCAGCCCGATGGCCTCGCCGCGTTTGCGCAGCTCCTCGTGCAATTCCTGGGCGGAACGGAAGTCGTCGAGCTGGTCCAGCAGTTTCGCGATGGCGGCGCGCTGCCGGGTGGCGCGCTGGCCGGGCATGGAGCGGCTGCTCCGGTCGACGTCACTGTCGGTCACGGTCGATCCTTCCGACCGGGGTCCACCGCCGGTTCCTCGGCGTGGGTCACGGCGTCGGTCACGATATGGGCGAGGTGCTCGTCGACCAGCCGGTAGACGACCTCGCGGCCGTGCCGTTCGCCCGCCACGACACCGGCCGACTTCAGCACCCGCAGGTGCTGGCTGATCAGCGGCTGGGTCACGCCCAGGGTGGCGACCAGTTCGTGCACGCAGCGCTCGGACTCAAGCAGTTCCAACACGATCGCGATGCGCACGGGCGCGGCGAGCGCGCGCAGCAGATCACCCGCGGCGGCCAACGTGGCCACCGGTCGGGCGGAACCGGTGCTGACCTCGACGCGGTCGGGCGAGTGCACATGCTCGTCCACGCCATGCTGCAGCCCAACAGGTGCGGCGTCGGCGCTCACGACGGGCATCCGTCCTCTCCGTGTGGGGCGGACCCGAGCGCGACGGGCGTCACACCAGCCCGTCTCGGGTGCCTCCCACCATCCTAGGCGGTGCGTCGACCTGCGAGGTTCAACGCAACAAGGAGATGGCGACACCGGCGAGAATGATCACCACGACCACTCGCAGCACCCGGTCACCCGGCTTCAGTGCCTGCCAGGTGACCGCGAGCAGGCCGAGCACCCCGAGCCCGAGCAGGCCCAACAGCACCGCACCGGCCACCCCGCGCAGCCACACGGCCACGCCGAACACGATGAGCACGCCGAGGAAGGCGACCAGCGGCGGCACCTTGGCCAGCGGACCGTTGCACGCCACCATCGGCGCGCGGCTGCCGAGCCGACCCCGGAAGTTAAGGCCCCGCCTCGCCTGCATCACCACTCCTCATTCGCGCCCGTGCCATGAGCGGCGACCGCCGCACGTCGACGGTACGCGGCGTCGCACTACACGTTCCACGAGGCGGTTGTCCACCCTGTGCGGGGTGCGCGGCGCCGGGAGCTACCCTTGTTTGCCACGCGTGCGCAGGTCATCCCGCACGCGCACCCTCGACCCGAACGTATGGAGTATCAGTGCCCGCCGACCGCATCGACACCGTCGTCAGCCTGTGCAAGCGCCGTGGCTTCGTCTACCCGTGCGGCGAGATCTACGGCGGTACCCGCTCGGCGTGGGACTACGGCCCGTTGGGGGTCGAGCTCAAGGACAACATCAAGCGGCAGTGGTGGAAGTTCATGGTGCAGGGCCGCGACGACGTCGTCGGCCTCGACTCGTCCGTGATCCTGCCCCGCCAGGTGTGGGAGGCGTCCGGCCACGTCAAGGCGTTCGTCGACCCGCTGGTGGAGTGCACCTCCTGTCATCGTCGGTTCCGTGCTGACCAGCTGGCCGAGGAGTACGCGGAGCGCTCCGGCCAGGCCGTCGCCGAGAACGACCTGTCCCAGGTGCCCTGCCCGAACTGCGGCAACCGTGGCCAGTACACAGAGCCCCGCATGTTCAACGGCCTGCTCAAGACCTACGTCGGCCCGGTCGAGTCCGACGAGGGCCTGCACTACCTCCGCCCGGAGACGGCACAGGGCATCTTCGTCAACTTTCTCAACGTGCTGACCACCTCCCGCCGCAAGCCGCCGTTCGGCATCGGCCAGATCGGCAAGTCGTTCCGCAACGAGATCACGCCGGGCAACTTCATCTTCCGCACCCGCGAGTTCGAGCAGATGGAGATGGAGTTCTTCGTCGAGCCGGGCACCGACGAGCAGTGGCACCAGTTCTGGATCGACGAGCGCTCCCGCTGGTACACCGAGCTGGGCATCAACAAGGACAACCTCCGTCACTACGAGCACCCCAAGGAGAAGCTCTCCCACTACTCCAAGCGGACGGTCGACATCGAGTACCGCTTCGAGTTCTCCGGCCAGGAGTGGGGTGAGCTGGAAGGCATCGCCAACCGCACCGACTTCGACCTGACCACCCACAGCAACCACTCCGGCGTCGACCTGTCCTACTTCGACCAGGCGTCGGATTCCCGCTACCGCCCCTTCGTCATCGAACCCGCGGCCGGCGTCGGCCGACCGATGATGGCCTTCCTGCTGGACGCCTACACCGAGGACGAGGCGCCCAACGTGAAGGGCGTGCTGGAGAAGCGGGTCGTACTGCGCCTGGACCGCCGGCTCGCACCGGTGAAGGCCGCCGTACTTCCGCTGTCCCGCAACGCCGACCTGTCGCCGAAGGCCAGGGACCTCGCCGCCCAGCTCCGCAAGAACTGGAACGTCGACTTCGACGACGCCGGCAACATCGGCCGCCGCTACCGCCGCCAGGACGAGATCGGTACTCCTTTCTGTGTCACGGTCGACTTCGAAACGCTGACCGACCAGGCCGTGACCGTCCGGGAACGGGACACGATGGCCCAGGAGCGAGTGGCGATCGACAAGGTCGAGAGCTACCTCGCCTCCCGCCTCCTCGGCTGCTGACCCACCGACGCGAACCCAGCGGCCCCGCCTGGACCCCACGCCGCCTGCGCGGATAGTGCCGCACCCGAAGGCTGGCTACACCGACCTGGTGAGCCGGCGGGCAGGTCCGACCCGCCGCCTACCAGGGCCGGCATCGGCCATGGCAGACGGCAGGTATTCGGACCATGCGTCAACGGACGGTCCGGCCCGGACCACTGCCTGCGGCAGCCGGGATCGGCCCTGGCAGGGGCGGCAGAGATCCCGACCGAGTCGCGCCGGACCACTGACCGCTGACTCGTTGCCGCGCAAGGGCGTTGGATCGATCGCCTCCCTTCCGGCTGGCTAGGCACCCATCGCTGAATGGCTGGCTGACGCAGCCTTCCGCGCCGGATGCCGGCTACTGGTCCACCGCTGCCGAAGCCGCTGGATCTGTCACCGGGCAGCGCCATCGCCGGGATCGGCAATGGGACGGATCGGATCCAGCCATGGCTGCCGGGCAGCAGCCGGCCAGCGACCCGGCCGACCGGCGAGTTCGGCGCTGAACTTGCCCGGTACCGAGCCGGCACGCGACCGGCCGACCGCCAGCCCAGCGACCGCCCAGCCACACGACCACCCAGCTGGCCTGGCGGCCCGGCTGGCCAGCGAGACCGGCTGTCGGGCAGCCAGATCCGGCGACTGCCCGTCCGGACCAGCTCTCAGCCGGCGAGACCGGCTGTCAGCTGGCCAGGCCTGGTGACTGCCCAGCTAGTCACAAGGCCGTGAAGTTTGGCGACGGGCGTGATCGTCAAGCCCCTTTGAAACAAGCAACGGAGTTCCTGCTAGAACAGCGTCGACCAAGATCGTTGATCAGCAGGAACCCCGTTGGACACCCAGTCTGTCATTACCCGCACCATCACCGTGGCCGGGGGCCGGTACG
>DASUGU010000094.1:0-24666 GCA_036273855.1 Pseudonocardiaceae bacterium | reverse complement strand
GTCCAGGCTCCGCGTCCAGACTGGCGTCGGCGGGAAGAACGACCACGTTGTCGACCCGTGAGGGTCTGACTTGCTGCCGCATAGACGGCCTTGTCGGCGTTCTTCCCGCCCCAATCACCCCTTGTTCAGCACACTCCTAGTAGACCGATGTTTGTCCGGTATCGGCACCGGACAACATCGGCATGCTAGCAATGGTCGAGCGCCAATCTCCGGACGATATCGCAATGGTCTTGGAGACGGGTTCGGTGATCTTCCATCAGGTGACTACATCTGTTCTGTCAGGCCGGGGGGCGACCGTGCTGTTTCGCGTGTTGGGCGTCGTCGAGGCCGAGAATGCCGACCAGCAGGTGGCTCTGGGTCATGCTCGGCTGCGGTGCGTGTTGGCCGTGTTGCTGGTCGAGGCGAATCGGTTTGTGTCGGTCGACCAACTGATGGATCGGGTGTGGGGCGAATGCCCGCCGCAGCGCGGCCGGGCAGCGCTGTACAGCTATGTGTCCCGGCTGAGAACGGTTTTCGCCGCCGAACCAATGGCCACGATCGAACGACGCCCCGGCGGCTATGTGCTCACGATCGACCCATTGTCGGTGGACCTGCACCGGTTCCGGAAACTGATCAACGACGCGCGGCTGGCGGTCGACGACACCCGTGCGGTGGCGCTGTTCGATGAGGCCCTGCGATGGTGGCGCGGCACCCCGTTCGCCGGTCTGGACACGGCGTGGCTGGCGTCGGTGCGTACCGCGTTGGAGGTGGAGCGGCAGGCGGCGCAACTGGACCGCACCGACGCCGCCCTGCGCTGCGGACAACACACGCACCTACTCGCCGAATTGAGCACCCGCGCGGCAACCCGACCGTTGGACGAGCGCATCGCCGGCCAGTTGATGCTCGCCCTGGCCGGTGCCGGACGCCCGGCCGACGCTCTGGCCACCTACCAGCACACCCGCAGAGCACTGTGCGACGAGTTGGGCCTGGAGCCCGGTCCCGAGCTGCGCCGCCTGCACGAGAACATCCTCGCCGGGGACCAGCAACCGCTCCTGCCGACGCCCGGCGAACGGGTGTCGCCCGCCGTGGTGCCGCACCAGTTACCGGCGGCGGCACGGCACTTCACCGGTCGGCACGCCGAACTGGACACGCTCACCGGCCTGCTCGGGTCCACCGGCGCTACCGGCGACACCGTGGTGATCTCGGCGATCGACGGCATGGCAGGCGTCGGCAAGACCGCGTTGACCGTGTATGCCGCCCACCGGCTCGCGGACCGATTCCCCGACGGAGTGCTGTTCAGCGACCTCCGTGGATTCACCCCCGAGGTCGACCCGGCGCCACCCGGGCAGGTACTGGACCACCTGTTGCGCGGGCTGGGCGTGCCGGCGGCCGGGATTCCGCCGGACCTGGACGCCCGTGCGGGGTTGTACCGCAGCGTGCTGGCCGGCCGCCGGATGCTGATCGTGCTGGACAATGCCGCCGACGAGGCGCAACTGCAGCCGCTGCTGCCCGCGACCGTCGGCTGCCGGGTGATCGTGACGTCCCGCAGGCGCCTGGTCGGGTTGGACGACGCGGTCCACCTCAGCCTGCCCGTGCTGGACCCGGTCGACGCGGCGCGGCTGTTCCGGGACCTGGCCGGTGACCGCGCGGCGTCGGCCGACCGGCCCGTCGTCGACCGGATCGTCACCCTGTGCGGGCAGTTGCCGTTGGCGATCCGGATCACCGCCGCCCGGCTGCGAGCGGCCCGGCCACCACCCCCGCCGCGCTGTGCGCCGAACTCGCCGACGCGCTCAACACCGGGCGCGGGTTGGCCTGGCTGTCCGACGGGCATCGCGCCATCGGTGCCGCGCTGGCCGTGTCCCACCGGCATCTCACCGCCGACCAGCAGCGCGTCTTCCGGCTCACCGGGTTGCATCCGGGCCCGGTCATCGAGCCCTACGCCATGGCGGCCCTCGCCGACACGACGGTGGAGGACGCCCGCCGGCTGCTGGACGAGCTGTACACGGCGAGCCTGATCAACCAGCCCAGCCACCGCCGCTACACGCTGCACGACCTGGTCGCGGCGTACGCCACCTCACTGGCCGGGGAGCTGCCGGAAGCCGACCGGAGCGCCGCCCTGGACCGGCTCTGCGCGCACTACGCGACCACGAGTTGCCGGGCGACGAACCTGACCCACCCGTGGGACGCCGCCCGACGACCGCAACCGCCCGCCACGCACACACCGGTACCCACCCTGGACGACCGGGACCAGGCGCAGTGCTGGCTGGACACCGAGATCGACAACCTGCTGGCCACCGCACACCACACCGCAGGCGACCGGCCCGACCACACACTGCACCAGTCGGCCACCCTCACCCGCCACCTGCGCACCCGCGGCCGATACCACCAGGCGGCCCTGCTGTACCGGCGTGCCCTGGCGGTCGCCCGCCGGACCGGTGACCACACGGCCGAGCAGCACGCGCTGATCGGTCTCGGTGGCGTCCACTACGTGCAGGGCCGCTACGGGCCCGCGGCGGACAGCTACGAGAAGGCACTGGCCGGCGGTCGCCGGACCGGCAATCACGCCACAGCGCAGGATGCGCTGAACGATCTCGGGATGGTGCACAACGCGCAGGGCCGGTACGGGCTGGCGGCCGAGCGTTTCGAGCAGGCACTGGCCAGCGCCCGGCGGACCGGCAACTGCCACGCCGAACAGATCGCGCTCGGCGGTCTCGGCTACGTCCACGTGGTGCGGGGTGCCTACGGGCGAGCCACGGCCTGTTGGGAGAGCGTGCTGACCAGCGCCCGCCGGACCGGCAACCGACATGCCGAGCAGTACGCGCTCCGTGGTCTCGGCTACGTGTACCGGGTGCGGGGCCGGTACCCGCCGGCACTCGACTGCCTGGAGCAGGCACTGGCCAGCGCCCGCCGGACCGGCCCGTGCCACGCCGAGCAGATGGCGCTGATCGGCCTCGGTCACGTCCACCTGTTGCGCGGCGCCGACGAACCGGCGGCCGACTGTTTCGGGCAGGCACTGGCCGGTGCCCGGCGGACCGGCAACCAGGGCACCGAACAGGAATCGCTGATCGGTCTCGGCTACGTGCATGTGCTGCGGGGCGCCCACGGCCTGGCCGCCGACCGGTTCCAGCAGGCCCTGACCAGCACCCGCCACACCGGCTACCGCAACGGGCAGTTCGAGGCCCACCAGGGTCTGGGCAGGGTCCACCACGCCACCAACCACCACCACGAAGCACTCGACCACCACAACACGGCCCTACAACTGAGCATCGACCTCACTCAACCCGCCAACCAGGCCAGAGCCCGCGACGGGCTGGCCCGTACCTACCAGGCCATGCACAACCCCGGCCAGGCCCGCCACCACTGCAGACCGCCCTGGACCTGCTCACCGCGATCGGCACCGACCACACCCGAAGAGCCCACCGTCACCACAGCAACCATCCGCACCCACCTGCACAACCTCGCCCAGCGACACACTCCGATCCACTCAGGACAGTGAGCGATGATCAGTTGTCCACGACCGGAATGCCGAGCTTGCGCAGGACCGGGCGAGCCGCCTCGGGCGGCATCTGAGCGGCCATGGCCAGCGTCTGCTGGTTGGCCGCGACCCGAGCCTGCTCGGCGTCCACGCGGCTGGCGGTGCCGGCCGCGGTGCCCGTCTTCATGCCGAAGTAGGCCGACACCAGCACCGCGATCGGGCCGTCGACCGCGCCGATGATCGCCACGGCGGTGTCCGCGTCGTGGTGGAAGTACAACAGCACCAGCGCGTCCAGGACGACCAGCACGGCCAGGCCGGCCAGGATCGCCCACAGCGCGTACTCCGGTTCCCGAACCGGTGGCACGTCCGAGCCGCCTGCGGCAACGGTGTCCGGTGCGCTGGTGTCGGTGGTGACGGCCATCAGTGGCCTCCCTTTGTCTGTCGTGGATGGAACTAGCCGGGCACCGGTGGAGCCACCGATGCCCGGCAGTCGATCGAGTGTCACAGGCCGCTGATGTCCAGCCACGTGAACGGCTCGCCCTTGTGTGCCGCCTTCTCCTGGGACAGTTGGATGCGGAACGGTCCGGCTTCCTGACCGTGCGAGAACACCCACGGGTTGTCGCCGGCACGCTCCATCAGCATGACCACATGCGTCCCCGGTGCCTTCCCGAACACTCCGAGTGCCCCGGGGTTCGCGTTGGCGGTCTCCGTGTAGTGCTTGAGGTGTTGGAGGAGCGTTCCCGTGTAGCCCTCTCCGTTGTAGCCCAAGCCGTTCGGGTCGCGCAGGCCGGCCCACCGGAACAGCGAGGTGACCGACTCCGAGCAGTCCATGGTGAGGTAGCCGCCCTGCTTGAACAGCCCCAGGACGCTCGCCCAGGTGTGTTCCGCGAGCGATCTCATGGGTCGGATCTCGGCGTAGTGGATGTGACTGGCGTGATCGACCAGTGTTTGCGCGTACTCGACGAGCCGCTGCCGTTGTGCTGAGCTGGCCATGGCCTTCCTTTCCGTCGTCGGTGCTTTCTCCCAGGTTGCTCGCGTCACCTTCCGCGAACCTTCCGCAAACCTTGCGGTGACCCGGAATCGGCCGACACGGCAAACAGGCCACCCCGGTGTGCGGGGTGACCTGTGTCCGAACGGGACGGGATCAGAAGGCGGGTATCGAGACCGGACCGAAGCTGTTGGTCTCCAGGTTGTCCAGGTCCTGCAGTTGCGGCAGGCCGGCCGTCAACGGCTTGCGGTACAGGACGGACACGGTTTGACCGGACGTCAGCGGTAGACCGTCGAACGTCACGTCCACGATCGCGTTGGCCGGTGGGACATCGTCGGTCACCGACACGCCGGTGACGGTGCGGGCCACGCCGTCGACGAGCACCTGGAACCGGCTGGTGGCCGGAACGCCCTGCGCGGTGTCCAGCATCTCCTGGTCGAACTGCAGCAGCGCGTCATTGGCCCCGGCGTCGGCTTCGGTGGCGCCGGTCAACGCCGGTGGCGTGTCGGGCTTGCCGACCGGGTTGGCGGCGACCGGACCGGCCACCCCGTTGCCGGGGTTGGTCCAGAAGCCCTGGTTGGCGCAGGTCAACGGGGTCGGCGACGTCCGGGTGGCCACGTAACTCCAGCCGTGCGTCGATCCCGAGGTGTCGGCGAAGTTGGCGGTGGTGGTGAAGCCGCCCTCGACGGTGCTGAACGCCAGTGGCGGCAGCGGGTTGGGCACCAGGTCGATCGGGTTGCCCTCCGGCCGCCGGTCACCGGTCCGTATTCCTGTTGCTGCGCGGTGAGCGACCAGACCTCGCTCGGGTCGCTGCTGGGGATGGTGATGGTGACGATGATCGTGCCGGTGACCCGTTCGCGCAGGTTCAGGATGTCGCCGCATGGGCCGGTGACCTGGAGCGAGCCGTTGCCCGACGCGGACGCGGTGCCCGCGGACATCAGGGTCAGGCTGGCGACGGTCGCCATGACAGCTAGCATGGCCAGTTTCCGTTTGAGGTTCATGTGGGTTCTCGCATTCGCATCATTGGTTTCTCGGATGACTCGGCGAACCTGGGGAATGCGGCTCCATCGGATTTGTGCGTGATTTCCTCCTGCATGATCGAGAGCTGACCAGGCCAGGTTTCCTCAGGTAGGCACGACGAAGAACCCTGAGCTGAAGGGTGCTACGACCCCTCGAATGAGAGGCAACCATTAATGCCACCACCGGGCACGGTCCAAAGATTTCTAAGAAATGTCGGGCACGCTCGGCACATGCGATCGCCGCCAAGAAATTGACGCCGGGCGATATGGAGGATCACATGTCAACGAAGTGGACCCAGTTGGTAGCCGTGTCCCCGCACTGTGGTGATGACGGTCCTGCCGAGCTTGCGCCGGAGGTAGTGTACGTAGGTGTCGACGACCTCGACGCCCGCGTCGTCGAAGGCCAGCACCCGCAACTCGTCACGGGAGAACACCTTGCTGCGCTGCCTGGCCAGGGTGGCCAGCAGCGCACACTCGCGGGCGGACAGGCGCACCGCCGGCCCGTCGGGCACGCTGACCTGCCGCAGGTCGACCTCGAGTACGCCACCGGGTACCCGCAGGTGTCGGTCCGTGTCGACGTGCCGGCGGCACAGTGCGCGCAGCCGGGCGAGCAGTTCGTCCTCGTCGAACGGCGTCGCCAGATGGTCGTCGGCACCGGAGTCGAGCACGGTGACCCGGTCAGCGGGGTCGCCGAGTGCGGACAGCACGAGCGTGGGTGTGAGCATTCCGTTGAGCCGCAACGACGCCAGCAGGTCCAGGCCGTCCATGTCCGGAAGTCCGCGCGCCAACACGACCACGTCGTAGGCGTTGGTCAGGCCCAGGTGCAGGCCGCGTCGTCCGTCGGCTGCCACGTCGACCTCGTAGGCCTCATCGGACAGCAGTCGCACGAGCCGCGCGGAGTCGCTCTGGATCAACAGCAGGCGGGCCGCGCTGTCCATGTCCACCTCCTTCCCCTGCCCCGCGTCGCGCCGCGCGTGACTCGGACGGCGCGACGCGGAACACCGGTGGGCAACGTGGCTGCCGGGGAGACGGAGGGCCCGGCAGGAGTTGCCCGTGACCGGCGCTGGGGGGCGGGCGTGTCTTCGGGGGGAGGGTGCCAAGACATCGCCCGCCCATGATGCGGCGACTCGACGGCCGAGCCGCCGCAGGCCGGTGTGTCCCTAGTGGCCGGAGTGACCGGACCCGCCGCCGGCGTGCGTCGGATGAGCCGTCGGTGTCGGATGCGCCGAGCCATTCCTCGGATCCGCCGACCCGGTGTGTCGGGGAGGTGCCCCCATGGTGGGTGGCTTGCCCGGCGCCCGGTTCAGTACGGCGGCGCAGTAGGCGGACACCTTCGCCCGGCCGCCGGCGGCGGTGACCAGAGCCGTGAACGCCGGGTTGTCCGGCGCGCCGCCGCGCGCTGTGTACGCATGACACAGGCCGATCAGACTGGGCGTCGGCGCCGGTCTGTTGGCTCGTCCGTCCTGACCGGATCCGGCCGCGCCGGTGGTGCCCGCGGTGGCCGGGTGGGTCGATGCCGTGGCGTGGCTGCTGGTTGTCGACGCGACCGTCGGTCCGGGACCCGAGTGCGGGGCCAGATGACCGGTCAGGGCAGCCGCCAGCACGCCGCCCGAGGTCAGCAAGGCAGCCGTCAGGCCGGCGACCTTGAACGTGAGCGACGTCACCAGTGCGGACTTGATCACCGATCGTCTCCGTGGCTGGGGGACAGGGCCGAGACGAGCGGAGCGGAAGGCCGCCAGAGCCGCCGGTTGCCCGGCGAGCTCGTCCTCGCGAGCGGGGGCGGCAGCGGCGGCAAGCAGGTCTGCCACCGCGGCTGCCCCGTCAGCGTGGCCATCCACCGGCGTGCCGCGCAGTAGCTGCTCAGCGGTGTGCCGGTCGATGCGGCGGGGACCGTTCGTGCTCATCTCATGTCTTTCAGCGTCGAAGCCGTCGGTTGTGTCACACCCGCCGCGGACCGGTGTGCTGGGTCGGCCCTCCGGTCCTGCGCGGCCAGGTACCCGGCGAGGGTGCGCAGCCCCCGGTAGGCCGCCGTCCGCACCGCTCCGGGGCGTTTGCCCAGCACCCGGCCTGCTGTCGCCGCGTCCAGGCCGACGACCACGCGCAACAGCACGGCTTCGGCCTGGTCCGGCGGCAGCCGGGCGATCAGCGCCAGGGCGGCGTCGGTGGTGACCGCTTCGACCGCGGCACCCGCCGTGTCGTCCCGGCCGGGCAGTGTGGTCAACAGGTCGACCGGCTGGTCCGCGGTGGGCCGCCGATAACGTTTGCGCAGGCTGTCCATCGCGCGGTTGCGGGCGATGGTGGTGGTCCAGCCGCGGAACCCGTCGATGTCGCCCCGGAAGGAGGCCAGGCCACTGGCGATCTGCAACCATGCCTCGGATGCCGTGTCCTCGGCGTCCTCGCCGACCAGCGCCCGCAGGTAGCGCAGCAGGCCGGGTTGGATCGCCCGGTACAGCACCGTGAACGCTGCCTCGTCGCCGGCCTGCGCACGCCGCAGGGCGGTCGACAGGTCCACGGTGGGCGGCTGCCGGTGCGCGGCAGCGCGGTCACGCTCGGTGGGTTCCGGTCCGTCGCGCATCGACGACATCATGGGCCATCGCCTGACCCAAGGGAAGCGTGACCTTGTCGAACACCGGGTAACCTGCCGGCAGGTGTCCATTGCGGACACAGCGATGTCAACCCGCGACGGTGACGGGTACGGCGACCGTGGTCTCGTCGAAGTCGGACGTGCGGACGGTGATCAGCATGTCCCAGGTGCCGGGCAGCGGGATGTCGGTGTCCGCCGACCGGTAGGTGCCCTGGGTCATGCCGGTGTGCCGCAGGGTGAACCGCAGCGGGCCGACTCCGCGCGTCCGCAGCGTGAGCGCCACGTCCAGCTCGGCCACGTCGGTGCGCCGGCCTGCCGGATCCAGCACCGTGACGTAGATGATGTTCGCACCGGTGGTCATCGGGAGCACGTCGACCTTCAGGGTGCCGGCACCACCGGGACCGCCGGTGTCGAACGGTATCGACTGCCGGACCGATGTGGACTGTGCGACGGTGGTGGCCACCACCGGTGTGCGCGGCGGGTCGGAGTTGACCAGCGCCGCCGTGAGCGCCAGTACCACCACGGCGCCGGCGGTCTCGACGAGTACCGGGTGCCGCAGCGAGCCCGCCCTGGTCCGCACCCAGCGCCGGGAGAACCACGCGGCCGCGAGCACCACGGTGACGGCGGCGATCTTGAGCAGCAGGAGGCGACCGTAGTCGGTGTCCAGGAATGCCCGCCACCGGCCCAGCTGGCGCCAACTCTGGTAGGTGCCGGTGGCGACCAGCACCACGACACAGGTGAACGCCAGCCGGGAGAACCGTCCGACGGCGTCGTCGGGTGGCTTCGCCCGGACCAGGACCGCCAGGCCGCCCAGCCACAGGGCCATCGCCGACAGGTGCAGCACGTCGACCGGCAGCGCCAGCCCGGGCTGCAGGCCGGCGGCCGCGTGGCCGGACATCGACCAGGTCAGGGCGAGACCGACGGCGACGGCGGCCCACAACCAGCCGTACACCGCTCGCCGCGCGCCGGACAGCACCCCGTTGACCAGGGGCGCCGCCACCGCGAGCAGCGAGATCCGCAGCGCCAGGCCGGTGCCCAGCGGCAGGGCCATGGTCGAGGCGAGCAGGCGGGCGTCGGCGAGGTGATCGAGGCCGACACCGGCGCCGTAGGGCCCCTGCAGCAGTGCGTCGGCGACCGTGGCGATCAGCAGCACGAGCCAGCCCGGCCGGACCAGTTCCCGCACCCGACGCTCGCGCCTGCCGTCCGGCCAACACAGCAGGACGAACCCGACCGAGCCCACCAGGAGCGCGAATCCCGCGTAGCCCAGGACCCGGCTGGTCCAGTACAGGATGGTGACGGCGGCGCTGCCGTGGTCGGGCGACGCCACCGCGGTCGTGGCGGACACGTGCCCGACGGAGTAGGTGAAGGCCCCGGACACCGGATGGGAGTCGGCCGAGACCACCCGCCAGGCCACGGTGTACGTGCCCTGCGCGGTCGCGGTGACACCCACTCCCACGGTGTCACCACGCCCGGTGACGTGGCCGGCACGCCCGTCGTCCACCCGTGATCCGTTCGGGGCGAGCACCCGCACGCCGTCCGGGGACACCTGCACCTGCTCGCCGAACGTGAGCGTCACCCGGTGCGGTGCGGTCGGCAGGACGGACAGCGACGACGGCTGTGTCGCGATGAGCACGGCGTGCGCCGATGCCGGCCCGGCGGTACCCAGCAGCGCCAGGACCACGCAGGCCAGCATCAGCGCCGCGCGTTTCACGATGCCCTGCGGGCCCGTCGCAGCGCCACGGCCGCCAGGACACACCCGAGCAGACCGACGACGATGCCGATCACTCCGAGCGGCTCACCGGAGGTGGAGGCGGGTGAGGTGATCCCGGTCGCCGTGGAACGCACCACCCCGGCGGGCACCGCCGGAAAGGCCGGGACCAGCCGCAGCGTAGGCGCCGGATGGTCCGGCTCGGCGCCGCCCGGCATCGAGGTGTCGATCCAGCGCACCACGTCACCGTTGCTGTAGGTCTGGATCGCCTTGAACACCAGCCGGTCGGTGTCCGTGGGCAGCGGCCCGAGGGACACGGTGAAGTCCTCGAACGTGCCCGGCGCGATCGACCCGCCCGACCAGGTGATCCGCGAGACGGCCTGGGTGACCGGACCGTCGTCGGAGTCCAGGGGCTTGGCCAGCCGGACGTGCGCCACGGTGACGTGCCACCCGGGTAGGGCCTTGACGTCGACCGAGGCGATCGGATGGTCGGTGGGGAAGGCCACCTCCACCTTCGTGGTGGTGGCGGTGGCCTGTTCGTCGGGGACCTGGAAGGACACGTTCGCGACGCTGCCCTGCGGCGCGGACCCGGGTTCGGTGACGACGTGCGCGGCCGCGGTGCCGGTGACTCCGAGGAGCCCGCCCGCCACGACCGCGCCGACGATGACCAGTCGTCGCATCGTCATCGCACCGGGATGTAGGGCCGCATCATCTCGTTGTCCTCGTGGTCGAGGATGTGGCAGTGCCACACGTAACCCGGCCCGGTCGTCGGGTCGAACGAGAACCGGTTGACGCCCGGCGCGGCACCGGAGATCGGCGTCTCGATGGGTGCCCAGCGGACCAGCACGCGGTTGACCATGCCGGGGCTGATCTTGAACGTGTCCTTCCAGCCGGCCTCGTTCGGATCGGGTGGCTGGATCGGGCCGCTCAGGAACGGTGAGATGGCCGGGTTGCCGCCCAGCGCGCCGTCCGCGTTCGGGGTGTCGTAGTCGCCGGGCGGTCCGTAGCCCGGGATGATCTGCCCCGCCGGGTAGTCGGTCAGGCCGAAGGTGCCGTCGCACTGCTGTCCGGCGTAGCGGCCGCCGGGGAACCGGGCGGCCCAGGCGGCCCGGTAGCCGTCGACGTCCACCGGTTGCCGGTTGAGGACCTGGAACTGGATGAGGTGGATGTGGATCGGGTGGGAGTCGTCGGTGATGTCGAGCAGTTCCCACTGTTCGGTCGCGCCGACGCGGGGGAGTTCTGTCAGGTAGATGCCCTGGCCGGTCTGGTCGGGCACGGAACCGGGGATGGGTGTGGAGGTGCCGTCCCGCATGCCATGCCACTTGCTGTTGTTGAGGAACGCCTCCAGGGGACCGTCGCTGACGTCCGATTCCGCGCAGTCCACGGTTTCCTGCTCGAAGACGACGAGTTGCCGCTTGACCGACGGGCGCACGCCGGCCGCGATCGTGCCTGTCGTCGGGTCGACCAGCCGGACTATCTCGCGGGGTTGTCCTGGGCCGCCACGCAGTGCGGCACCGGTCGACGGGTCGAACGTGTGGTCCACACCGGACAGGCGTTGGGTCACGTCGAACCGCATGATCTGGCCGTCCAGGTCGGGGTCGACCGGACCGCCACTGGGGTAGGGGAACAGGCCGTCGTTGGTCAGCACGAACGAGCGGCCCTGCATGCCGGCGAAGTCGATGATCACGTCGGCGCGCTCGGACGGCGCGAGGAACAGCTTCAACGCGTCGGCCCGGGCCGGGTCGTTGAGTTGGACCGGACGATCGAGCAGCCCGCCGTCGGTGCCGATCTGCCAGAACGGCAGGGCGGAGGGCGGCGTGGCCGAGGACGCGTTCGCCGCGGCCGTGAGGTTCATCCGCAGGAAGCGGGCGTTGCAGCCGTTGACGAACCGCAGCCGGTAGCGGCGGGGTTCGACCGCCAGCACCGGCCAGGTCCGGCCGTTGACCACCATGGCGTCGCCGAAGAACTCCGGGATCCAGAACGGGTGGCTCAGCGGATTGCTGGGCGGGCCGTTGAGGTCGGCGTCGGTGTTGGAGCCGTCGGGGAAGCGGAGCTGGCCGTTGGTGTCGAACAGCCGGTCCTGGATCATCAACTCGACTTCGTAGGGCCCGGCGGGTAGTCGCAGCGGGTTGGTCGCCTTACCGGTGTCGAATTCGTCCCGCACCAGGTAGAACGCGGCGAGGCCGGCGAACACGTTGATCCGGGTGATGCCCAGGGCGTGGTCGTGGAACCACAGCGTGGTGGCCGGCTGGCTGTTGGGGTACTGGTAGACGATCGCGTTGGGTGCCGTCGGCCGCAGGCTCTGGTAGGCGTTGCCGTGCCGGCCGTCCGGGGTCATCCAGGCGTTGGGCGCACCGTCGTAGGCCGAGGGCACCTCGGCGCCGTGCAGGTGCGCGACCGTCGGGATCGGACCGCGGTAGGGCTGGTTGGTCCTGCTCTCGCCCAGCGGGGCCGCCCAGTGGATGGTCTGGTCGATGGTCAGCAGCGGCTCCAGCCGGGACGCCGTGGCGTTGGCCGGCAGGCCGTTGATGTACGTGATCGTGGTCGGACTGTGCCGGGTGGCCTCGACGGTCACGCCGGGCCAGGACACCGGTTTGCCGTCCACCTGGTAGCCCCACAGCCAGGTGCCGGCCTGGTAGGCGGACGGGTACATCGACTGGGGCAGTACCTGCTGCTGGAACTCGACCATCCGGGTGGTGAAGTCGGTGGCCGAGACGCGCACACCGTTGAACGTGCGCAACGGGGTCACGTACTTCGGGATCCGGGCGCTGGGCAGCGGTGTCTGACCTCGGGACACCGAAGCCGGTGTGACCGTGGCCGCGGCGAGCCCGCGCACGGCCGGGAAGACCGCCGCACCAGCGGTGGCTGCGCCGGCGATCAGTACTCGTCTTCGGGTGATCTTGCCTGAACCTGACATCGGAACCCTCTCAGTCGGCCGTGGTGGTGGTGGATCGTCGGAGCGACAACGTCGACGTCATGGCGACCTAAAGCGAACCCCAAGAGGTGGGAAAGACCGTCTTATCAAAACGGCGTTCACGCGCACCGCACAACCCCCATAAATAGGGGGCCGCAATACTGTTCTTGGGGGTTCGGCGGCGGGACCCCGCCGGTTCCGATAATTGAACTCGCAATAACGCGATGATTGCTCGAACAACATTCTACGGTGTCGAAGAGGAACGCCGGCCACGTGTTGAAGGTCGCGCTGAGGGCACACGTCCGCCGGGCGGCCCGGGCCGCCCGGCGGACACCGGACTCACAGGCAGACGCTGCCCATGCTGCTCGTGGTGTGGTTGAGCCCGCAGGCCTTGTCCTCCTGCGGTTCCGGTTCGGCCTGCAGACGAAGGACTTCATCCATACTGATCACTCCTCTTTCCCGATGGCGGTTACACGGCCCTTGACCCGTCCAGATAGCGGTCAAGGGTGAACAGGGGATCGGGCACCGGGTCGATCAACTGCCGTAATGCCAGCAGCACCCCCGCCGAGCCGGACCACAGATCCGTGGACAGCCGTTGACCGGGATCGCCGAGCCACGCAGATCCGTTCTCCCACCGGACGGCATGGCGGAACAGGCCGCGCGCACTGGTCACGGCGGCCGTCTCCAGGTCGCGGCGACCGAGGTGGCGGCCCGCGTCGGCCAGGGTCATGGCGAGACCGGCCAGGCCGGGGAACAGGCCGGACTGGGCGGTGAAGCGGGTCGTACACGCCTGCAGGCAACGGGCCAACACATCGGCCGCACCGAGCTCGGCGTCGGGCTCGCTGTCGCCGTCGCCGGTGAACCGGGCCGGGGTGTCGAACTCCAGGGCCCGATCGTGGGCCAGGTAGCGGGAGAGCACCTCGACGTAACCCGCCGCACCGACGAACAGGTACGGCACGATCCGCCGGTCGGTCGCGGAGAACCGGAAGGACAGGGCGCGTACCGGGGTGAGCACTCCGTGCGCCAGTTCATCGCGCAGCAGGCGCAGGCCCCGGCCCAGCGCGGCGTCGTCGCCCGCGATCCGGCCGAAGTAGTACAGGGCCAGCGCGACACCCGGCCGCCCGCCGACCAGGCCGGTCGGGTGGTCCGCGCTCAGCACGGCCTCGATCTCGGCGCCGTCGGGGATGCCCTCCAGGAGCCGTGCGGCCGCGATCAGCCTGCACTGGTCACCGTGTCGGCGGTAGTCGGCCAGCAGCGCCAGGGCCGTGCCGGCCGCGCCGCCGCCCAGGCCGGCCGACGTGGCGTTGAGCGGGTGTACGGCCGCGGCATCGAGCAGGGTGCCGGCCGCGTCCGGCTCGTCCAGGTCGGCGAGCACGGTGGCGATGCCTGCGGTGCCGAACAGTAGTCCCGGCGGCGTGGTGTCGAGGGCGGCCAGCGAGTCGTCGCGCAGCCTGCGGACCACCGCCGGGTCGATCGGCCGGCCTGCCCGGCGCAGGGCGTGCAGGACACCAGCGGTGCCAGCGGCGACCGCCCGGCTGTTGGTCCGCAGGCCCAACGGGTTCGTCGGGTAGACCCGGCGTGGATGGTCCGGCTGGGCCGTCGCGGCGAGCGCGTCGGCCGTCCGGTCGGCCAGGCAACGCAGTTCGCGCAGCGGGTCCGCGCGGACCGCCTCCGGGTCGGGCGGTCGCGGCTGGGTGCTCGGCGCCCGGTCGGCCGTCGTCAGTCGCCACAGGCGCGGTGGCACGTCGGCCACCTCGGCCAGGTCGGCGTGCAGGTGCCGCAACACCCCCGGTTCCCGTTCGACCACGTCGTTGAGCGGGAACAGGAGCAGCAGCGCCAGATTCGCCAGTCCGCGTCGGTCGACGGCGGCTGGGTCCTGTTTCGCCAGGCTACGGGCGTCGCGGGGCAGGGTAGCCCGGTGTGCCCATCACCAGCCGGACGGCGTCGATGCGTTGTGCCGCCTCGAAGTCGACCAGGCGGGGGTGGTCGTCGTCGTCGACGAGCACGTTGTTGGGGCCCAGATCGATGAACACGAAGCCCAGTTGGTGCAGGCGGCGGAGCTGGTCGCCGAGTTGGTCCAGCAGCGCGAGGCAACGCTCGTGATAGGCGGCGAAGGCTTCCGGCGGCCGGCCCGCGTGGATGGCCGGATTGTTCGTGACCATCCACCGATACAGCGGCACACCGGGCACGAATTCGGTGGCCAGGTAGCTGTGCTCCCAGTGCTGGAACTGTTCCACCGGCCGTGGACACAGGCCGGGACTCGCGGCGTGCAGTGTGCGCAGCGTGAGGTGTTCGGCGGTGAGCCGGGTCTTCGCGTCGCTGCCGTCCGGCGCGTAACCGTTGTGGGCACGGGCTTCCTTGACGAACACCGGCTCGCCGTCCGGTGAGCGGAACCGGTACGCCCCACCCGCGTTGGCGTGCCGGAGCACCTCAACGAACGTGTAGCCGTGGAGGGCGATCGCGCCTCCGCCGGCACCGGATGGCGGCGTGCGAAACGGGTCGACGACACCCGGCGGCAGCCGAAATTCGGGTCGCCGTTCGTCCTCGGTCTCCGAGCCGTCCGGTGCCAGCATCGTGTGCACCGAACTGCCGTCCTCGGTCAGCCGCGACCGACTCGTGAAAGCGCCGTAGCGATAGGAGACGCAGGTGCTGCCGGCGAACCGCCGGTCGGTCAGAACATAGGGCCCGTCGACGCCGGAAAGATCGGTCGCGAGGCGCTCCAGCATAGCCCGGCACCGAGGTTCGTCACCCGGATAGATCGTACCGAACTTGCCACTCTGGACCCGATCGGCGTGTTTCGCATGGGCGTGCAGAAAAAAGACCGACCGGCGAGATGTTTGAACGGAACACCCAATTCGACACACACGGCCGACACGACATCCAACACCGGCTGTGCGTTGGTCAAGGAGCTGGCAACGTGGATCTTCCAGCCCTGCTCCCGCCAGGGAGCGTCCGGATACGTCCAGAAAATCCACGGACCGCTCTCGTGGCTGCTCCATTCGGGTGGCATGCGACGAGATCGATACCGCGTACCGGGATCACCGAACTCCCACGCCTCGAAGAAGTCGTCATCGGCGGTCAGGGCAGAAAGATCGACGGCCATGTTCCGCCCTTTCGCCGGCGCTCAAGATCTAACATTCTAGCGGCGAGCGGGTGTCATGGAGAGCGCACTATATGGCAGAAAATGATGACAGCGGTCATAGTCTTGGCGTCGACCAGCAGAGATTCTATTGTGGATGGTCGGCGGTCAGGTCGAGATACATCCGCGGCGCGGGCCCGAACCGGGTCTCGGTCCGGCCGGCGGGCCGGAAGCCGGCGTGGCGATAGAAGGCGAGCGCGTGCGGATTGGCGGTGACCGCGATTCCGGCGACGGCCTGTTCCCTGCCGATGCGTGCGATGTCGTGCACGAGCAGCGTGGCGATCCCGTTGCGCATCCAGTCCGGGTCGACGAACAGGTCGTCCAACTCGAACACGCCGTCGATGTCCCTGCTGGTGGCGAAGCCGACGACGCCGCTGCCGGGCTCGGTGGCCACCCGCGTTCCGCCGGCCAGGATCGCCTCGTCGGACAGCACGAGCGCGTCGGGGTTGGCCAGCAGCGCGGCCTGGTCGCCGTCATTGGACAGCGACGACCGGCGGAACACGTCGGTCAACGCGGGCAGGTCATCAGCACGAGCCGGCCGGATGCGGAAGGCGGTCACTCCCGCATTCTGAGCCCGCCGGTCGGCCGGTCCAACACGTTATCGACGGTCACACCCCGGCTACCTCAGGGTAAGAGGCGGTGCAGCGTGGTGGTCAGCCACGTGTGGTAGTCGCGGATCTCCCAGTGGGTGGTGCGCCGAAGGAGGATGTAGGTGTCGGCGTGGCAGACGAGGGTCACCGTCTCCCGGAGCCACGCCACATCGACGGCGTGCCGGTCGACGAGACCGTCGGTGACGGCTCGGTCGATGAAGGTGTGCAGGTTGTGGCGGGTGGCCTCGCGGCCGGCCTGAAACGCGTCAGCCAGTAGTGGCTCGGCCGGTTGGGCTTGCTGGACCGCTTCGAACAGGTCACCGGCGCGGCGCATCAACTCGGTGGTCCCGGACGTGAGCGCGTCGATCCGTTCGTCGAGCGTGGGTGCGCTGAGGGCGGTGTGGAACCAGTCCCGGTGGGCGACATCCGACGGGCCGGCGTCACCGGCGACGGCGATGTCGGTGACGCGCTTGAGCAGGGCGGCCTTGGTGCCGAACCGCAGGTAGACGGTGCGATGGCCCACACCGGCCTCGTCCGCGACCTCGGTGAGGGTGGTCGCGTGATAACCCTTGCGCACGAACAGGTTCCGGGCCCCGGTGAGGATCCGTTCCTCGGTCGCGGCCACCCGTGCCTCGCGCAGTCCCTTGACATCGTCGCTCACGAGATGCAGTCTAACTGCATCATTGCAGTCTAACTGCATCATTGCAGTCTGACTGCACTCAAATTTCGGGAGTGGCGATGAGCAGGACCGACGCACCCATCCTCGATGGCGTCCATCACCTCAAGCTCCCGGTGGCCGATCTCGACCGGACCCTGGACTGGTACGAGTCACGGCTGGGTTACCGCCTGGTGATCAGGTTCACCACGGACGGGCGGACGACCGGCCTGGTCATGGCGCACCCCAACGGTGGTCCCATGCTCGGCTTCGTCCTGGACCCCGAACGCGCGGCACGCGCGAGCGGCTTCGACTATTTCTCCATCGGCGTCCCGGACAAGGCCGCGATCGAACAGCTCGCCGACCGCCTCGGCGCCCTCGGCGAGACGCACGCCGGCGTCCACTTCGCCACGATCGGCTGGATCCTGCCCGAAACCCACGATCCCGACGGGCACGAGGTGCGCTTCTACACCACCGACCACCACACCGACCTGGCCACGGCCGAGGTGCTGGTCATCGAGGATCCCGTCGGCTCCGAGGCGCGGCGCGAGCAGGCCCACCGCGGCCGCTGACCACGGACGCGTTCTAGCGGCACACGAAGGCGGCCAGGTCGCCGGACACGAGGAAGGCGCCCTCCCGGTCGATCACCGCCCGCACGTTCCGCTCGACCTGGTCGACGACGTCCGACCATGGTCGGCTCGTCTCGTCCTGGTAGAAGGCGGCCCAACTGGCGACGAAGTCCGCGGCCAGTCGGGCGTCCCGGACCGGTACGCGTGGCTGGTGAGCGGGACGCACGTGCGTGACGGACCGGAACGCCACACCCAGCTGGTCGGCCGCGTTCTCCGCGGAGAAGGCGGCAGTCACCGATCGCATCCGCCATCCCGGTGTCGCCTCACCGACGGCCTGCTCGACGAGTCGGCGCAACGACTCCAGTTGCCGTTCCCCGTTGGTCACCGCGACGCACACCCCGCCCGGTGCCAGCACTCGGCGCAGCTCCCGGATGGCAGCGGCGCGGTCCGGCACGTGGTACAGCATGTGCAGGGCCAGCACGACGTCAACGGCTCCGTCCGGCAGCGGCAGCGCGGTCACGTCCGCGTTGATCGTCGCCGGGTGGCCGGCGGCCCGCAGCATCCCCATGGACAGATCACACCCGGCTGCCCACACTCCGCGCCCGGCCACGGCGCGCAGGTATTCGCCGTTCCCGCAGCC
Source organism: Pseudonocardiaceae bacterium (assembly GCA_036273855.1). Taxonomy (GTDB): domain Bacteria; phylum Actinomycetota; class Actinomycetes; order Mycobacteriales; family Pseudonocardiaceae; genus DATEPR01. Next base: position 6,406 of record DASUGU010000094.1, on the reverse strand, counting down.
GGCGTCCAGCACCCGCATCCCGGGCGCCGGTTCGGCGAGGTCCAGGATCCAGCCCACGATGTCGAAGAACGGGTCCTGCCGCGCCCAGAGCCGCTGCCGGGCACCGAGGTTCCGGTCGTCGCTGTACTGGCTCGGTGGATTCAGCACCATGACCACCTTGAGGTATTCACCGCGCGTTGACTTTACGCGCCGGGCGCGTACGTTATCTCATCATGCGTTGAATAACCTCGGTGGAGGTGGCCATGTCCGACACCGACACACCGGTGCTCGTGGTCGGCGCCGGGCCGAGCGGGTTGACCATGGCCAACGAACTGGTCCGACACGGCGTCGCGGTACGGATCGTCGATCAGGCGCCGGCTCCGGCGACGACGTCCCGGGCGTTGGTGATCCAGCCGCGGTGCCTGGAGATCTTCGAGGACATGGAGGTCGTCGCGGACGTGCTCGCTGCCGGCAGCGAGGCGCCCAGCCTCAACATCGTGTTCAACACCGGCAGGAGCGTCCGACTGGAGTTGCACGACCTGCTGCGCGATCCGAGCAACTACACCGAGTACCAGAGCCTGCACATGCTCTTCCAGGACGACACGGAACGAATCCTGACCGCGAAGCTGGAGCAGCGCGGGGTCCACGTCGAGCGGGGGTTGACCGTCGTCGACCTGAATGCGGACGAGCACGGTCCCGGCCCGGAATACCGCGAGCCGACCCACGACGAGTTCCAAGCCATGCTGGATCAGCGGCTACCGGTGCCCGCCACGGTCGTCCGGGAGCAGTGGGTCAGCCGCTATCGGCTGCACCGGCACAGCGTGCCGCGCTACCGCGACGGCCGGGTCTTCCTCGTCGGTGACGCCGCCCACGTGCACAGCCCGGCCGGCGCGCAGGGCATGAACACCGGGATCCAGGACGCCTACAACCTCGCGTGGAAGCTCGCCCTGGTGGTCCGTGGCATCGGCAAAGAGTCCATGTTGGACAGTTACCACGCCGAGCGTCATCCCATCGGCGAGCGGTTGCTCACCACCACCGACCGCTTCTTCGCCGTGATCGCCGGGCAGAACGCCACCGCGAGGTTCCTTCGTGGCCGCCTGGCACCGCAGATCGTCTCCCGGGTGCTGGCCCGGCACTCCGCCCGCAAGCGGTTCGTCGGCACGCTGGCGCAGGTCCGGACCAGCTACCCGCATAGCTCCCTCAACCGCCAGCACGGTGCCGACTGGCAGGACGCACCGGCACCCGGCGACCGCGCACGCCAGGTGGACGTGGTCATCGACGGCACAACTCAACACCTGCACACGCTCCTGCACGGCACGCGACACACCGTGCTCCTGTTCACCGGGACCGACGAGGGGGCGCGACCCGTGGTCGAGCTGGGCCGGATCGCCCACCGGATCGAACTGGCCTACCCGAACCTGGTGCGGGCACGGGTGATCAGCCCCGAGCCCCGCACCGATCATCCGCTCGCCGTCGGCGACCCCGACCGCATGGCACACCAACGCTATGGCATCGATCGCGCCGCCGCGTTCGTGATCCGACCCGACCTGCACGTCGGCTACCGCTGCACCCCCAATCGACGCCGACGCCGTACTCGCCGACCTCGCCCGCCGACTCCCCGGTGCACCCACACCGACCTGACCGACGTCCGCGGCCAGGAGTCGTCACTGATCTGTCCAACGCCTGGGTCCACGCCCTGACCGAGTTGGCCGACGCCGAACCCGATCCGGACGACCGGCCCGGGCAGGCGGACGAGCCGATCGCGCTGCTGCGCGCGGCCGCTGTCCTGGCTGACGAGCAGTTGCCCGTCGTACTCGTCGAACTGGCCAGGCTGCGAGGCCCTGCACGCCGAGCCGACGCGGTGGCTGACCGAGGTCGAGTTGAGTCAACTGCTGACCATCACGCAGATCGACCGGGCTGCCCTGAGCCGGGCCAGCAAGCTGAAGCCGTAGCAGTGAGTATCGCAAGTAGACCTGAAGCACGGCCCAGGTCAGGGACTATCGGTCCGCATTCCGCGCCACAGCAAGTCGGTCAGGTTCGCGGTCTGGGTTCGCCAGTCGTCGTTCGGGTCGAGGTACAGCAGGCCGCCCAGCGCTCGCAGGACGGTCTCGGGGTTCAGGTCGGCGCGGACTGTCCCAGCCTGAACGTTGGCCCGCAGCAGGCTCGCGACCGCGCCGACCATGGCTTCGTGGGCACTGGCGGGCAGTTCGCCTCGGGACGCCGTGGCCATGCGCAGGGCGTTGGCCAGGCCGCGTTTGGTCATCATGTAGTGCGCCAGGTGGTCGGTGGTCCAGGTGCGGAAGGCCTGTTCGGGCGTGTGCTGCTCCAGCAGGTTCGGCACGATCTCGACGAGATGGCGCACCTCGCGCTGGTAGACGGCGAGGATCAGGGCTTCCGGCGTGGGGAAGTGGCGGTACACGGTGCCGACGCCGATCTCGGCCTTCCTGGCGATCGCGTTGAACGAGACCTCACCGGAGTTGGCCAGCGACTCCGCCGCGACGGCGAGGATGCGCTCGTGGTTGCGGCGGGTGTCGGCGCGCCGGGGACTGACTGATCCCGTCGTCATGGCACCTCCGGTGGGTGGTCCAGGTCTGGAGGGACTCCAGCTCGTTGCGAAGCGGATTGTAATCCGCTAGCGTCGGGAGCAGGCGAAGCGGATGAGTATCCGGTTCGAAGCCGGCTTCGCCCTCCATGCTGTCAGGGGAAGAGACTCGGTGGACATCTCGCTCGAAGTCAACGGCACGACACATCGGTTCAGCGCGGACCCGGAGGTGACCCTGCTCGACGCCCTGCGCGAACGGTTGGACATCACGGGACCCAAGAAGGGCTGTGACCGCGGCCAGTGCGGTGCCTGCACCGTGCACGTCGGCGGCCGTCCGGTCCTGGCCTGCCTCACTCTGGCCGCCACCGTGCGGCAGCCTGTGACGACCGTGGAAGGACTGTCCACGGAGGACAGTCTGCACCCGGTCCAGCAGGCGTTCCTCGACCAGGACGCGCTGCAGTGCGGATTCTGCACGTCAGGGCAGATCATGTCCGCGGTCGCCGCCGTCCGGCAGGACGTCCAGGACGTCCGGGAGTTCATGTCCGGCAACCTCTGCCGCTGCTCGGCCTACCCGAACATCGTGGCAGCGGTCGAGCAGGCGAGGCGGGCCGATGCGACCGTTTGAGCTGACCGCACCCGCCACCGTCGAGGCCGCGCTCGCCGCACCCGGCACGTTCCTGGCCGGCGGGACCACGCTGGTCGACCTGATGAAACTCGACGTCCTGACCCCACAACGGGTACTCGACATCAACGACCTGCCGCTGCGCGGCATCGACACCACGGACGGCCTGCGGATCGGCGCCCTGGAGCGGATGAGCGACGTCGCCGATCACCACGGCGTGTACCCGATGATCTCCCGTGCCCTCCTGGCCAGCGCGTCCCAGCAGTTGCGGAACATGGCCAGTATCGGCGGGAACCTGTTGCAGCGCACCCGCTGCACGTACTTCCGTGACACCGCCGTGCCGTGCAACAAGCGGGTACCCGGCAGCGGCTGCCCGGCGATCACCGGCAGCAACCGGCTGCACGCCGTACTGGGCACCAGCGACTCGTGCGTGGCGACGCACGCCAGCGACGTCGCTGTCGCTCTCCGCGCGCTGGACGCCGAGGTCCGGCTGGTCAGCGCCACCGGCGAACGCACCGTGCCACTGGCGGAGTTCTACCGCCTGCCCGGCGACACGCCTGACGTCGAGAACGACCTGCTGCCGGGCGAACTGATCACCGAGGTCGTCGTCCCCCGGCTGGACTGGGCGGCGCGGTCCACGTACGTCAAGGTGCGGGACCGGCAGTCCTACGAGTTCGCCCTGTGTTCCGCCGCCGTCGCCCTCGACGTCCGGGACGGGCAGGCGGTCGACGCCCGGGTGGCGGTCGGCGGCGTGGCGACCGTCCCGTGGCGGCTGACCGAGGTCGAGGCCGCCCTGCGCGGTGCGCCCACGACCGTGGCCGCCTTCGAGGAAGCGGCGTCGGTGGCCGCCGACGGTGCGCGGCCGTTGTCGACGAACGGATTCAAGCTGTCCCTGCTGCGGCGGACCATTGTCCGCGCGCTGTCCGAACTGACCGAGGAGAGCCGCTGATGACCGGTCGGCTGGACGGGCCGCTGAAGGTCACCGGGCGCGCCCGCTACGGCGCGGACCACAACTTCCCGGGCATGGTCTACGGGTACGTCGTGCTCAGCACCATCGCCCACGGCGAGATCGAGGCGATGGACCTCACGGCGGCGAACAGCGCCCCCGGCGTGCTCGCCGTGTACTCGCCGTTCGACCCGCTCGAACTGCGCACCCCGAGCACACCGCTGTTCGGCGAGACCCGGGTACCGATGCAGGACAAGGACGTCACGCACTACGGCCAGCCGATCGGCTTCGTCGTGGCGGAGACCTTCGAGCAGGCCAGGGACGCGGCGGCGCTCGTCGAGGTGTCCTACCACGAACTGCCCGCGCTGACGTCGCTGCGGGATGGTCTGGCCACGGCCGAGGACGCGCCGCCGGCCAGGGACGGTTCGCCGCCGGTTCTGGCGATCCTCGCGCCGGGTGTCGAGTCCATCGAGGACGCGCTGGCCGCCAGCCCGGTGGTCACCGAGGCGACGTACGCGACCACCACGCAGCACCACGCCGCGATGGAGCCGCATTCCGCTGTCGCGGTGTGGGACCAGGACGGCTTGACCGTCTACAGTGGAAACCAGGCGACCCATCTCCAGGCCATGGAGCTGGCCGCCGCACTGGACGTCGACGTGTCGACGGTGCGCGCGGTGAATCCGTTCGTCGGCGGCGCGTTCGGCGGGAAGGCGCGGACGTCCGCGCCCGCGTTCCTCGCCGCGGCCGCCGCCCGGGCGCTGGGCCGGCCGGTCAAGGCCGCGCTCACCAGGGAACAGGTCTTCACGGCGACGGCGGGCCGCGCCGCCACCGTGCAGCGGATCTCCCTCGGCGCGGCAACGAACGGCACGCTGATCGCGCTGCGCCACGACTCCTGGTGCAGCACGGATGCCGACCGGTCGTTCGTCGAGCAGACGTCGCACGTCACGTCGCGGGAGTGGTACGCGACCCAGAACCTGGCCATCAGCCAGCGCATGGTGCCGCTGCACGTCCCACCCACCACGTTCATGCGGGCGCCGGGCGAGGCACCCGGGTCGTTCGCGCTGGAGAGCGCGATCGACGAACTGGCCGTCGCGCTGCGGATGGACCCGATCGAGCTGCGCATGCGGAACAACTCCACCGCACCGCCCGGCAAGGACCTGCAGTGGTCCAGCAAGCACCTCGACGAGTGCTTCCAGCTCGGCGCGACCCGGTTCGGGTGGGCGAACCGGTCGCCGCGCGGCCACACCGACGGCGACTGGCTCGTCGGTATGGGCACCGCCACCGCCATGTTCCCCGCCCTGCGGTTCCCCGCCACGGTCGAGATCACCCTGCGGGCCGACGACACGGCGGCGGTCGCGACGAGCGGGGCGGACCCGGGGACCGGCCTGCTCACCGTGCTGGCCCTGGTGGGCGCCGAGTCGCTGGACATCACGCCGGACCGGATCACGCCACGCCTGGGTGACTCGGCGCTGCCGCCGGGCGGCATGTCCGGCGGCTCGACCGGTACGGCGAGCGCGGGCACGGCCGTCATGGTCGCGGCGGCCGCCGTGATCGACGCCCTGCTGAGGCTCGCCGCGTCCCCCGGCGCGCCGTTCGACGGTGACGAGGTCCTGTACGCGGACGGCCGCCTGGTGTCCGGGGGCCGGTCGATGACGTTCGGCGAACTGCTGCGCGCGCTCGGCCGCCCGTCGATCTCGGCGACCGGTTCGTCGGCGCCGGGCGAGGAGATGACCAAGCATTCGTTCAGCTCGTTCGGCGCCCAGTTCTGCGAGGTCCGGGTACACCGGTGGACCCGCGAGATCCGGGTGTCGCGCCTGCTCGGCGTCTTCGACGCCGGCCGGATCATCAACGCACAGACGGCCCGCAGCCAGATCATGGGCGGCATGATCTGGGGTGTGTCGGCGGCACTGCACGAGGGCCTGGAGATCGAGGCGAACGGGCGGCCGGCCAACGGCGACTTCGCCGGCTACCTGCTCCCGGTGAACGCCGACATCCCCGATGTCGACGTCCAGTTCGTCGAGTATCCGGACACGCTGCACAACGCCGTCGGTGCGCGCGGCGTGGGCGAGATCGGCACGGTCGGCATGGCGGCGGCGGTCGCGAACGCCGTGCACAACGCCACCGGCATCCGCGTCCGCCGCATCCCGATCGTGCTCGAGGACCTCCTGGACTAGGTCCAAGGCCGTGAAGTTTGGTGCTGAGCGTGGTTGTCCAACCCGCTGAAACAGGTAACGGAGTCCCTGCTAGAACAACGTCGACCAAGATCGATGCTCAGCAGGAACTCCGTTGGACACGCAGTCTGTCATCACCCGCACCA
>DASUGU010000093.1:0-28967 GCA_036273855.1 Pseudonocardiaceae bacterium | reverse complement strand
GAGGTCCGCGAGCTCAGCGCGGACGTCAGCAGCATGCGCGAGCGCATCCTGCAGGACCTGTCCGCCGTACGTGCGGCCAACTCGGCCCTGGAGACCAGGACGCAGGACCTGCAGCGCTCCAACGCCGAGCTGGAGCAGTTCGCCTACGTCGCCTCCCATGACCTGCAGGAGCCGCTGCGCAAGGTGGCCAGCTTCTGCCAGCTGCTGCAGCGGCGCTACCCCGGGCAGCTGGACGAGCGAGCCGAACAGTACATCGAGTACGCGGTGGACGGTGCCAAGCGGATGCAGGTGCTGATCAACGACCTGCTGGCGTTCAGCCGGGTCGGCCGCTCCGCCGAGCACCGCGAGCCGGTTGACACCGGCGAGGCGCTGGGCCAGGCCCGGGCCAACCTGGCCGAGGCCCGCAAGGACGCCAAGGCGGTCATCGAGTCCGGCGATCTCCCCGTGGTGCTGGGCGAGCCGACGCTGATCACGGCGGTCTTCCAGAACCTGCTGAGCAACGCCCTGAAGTTCCGTGGCGAGGACGCCCCGCAGGTGAGCGTGACGGCCCGGCGGGAGGGCGAGTACTGGCTGTTCTCGGTGCAGGACAACGGGATCGGCATAGCGCCCGGCTACGCCGACCGGATCTTCGTCATCTTCCAGCGCCTGCACGACCGGGCCACGTACTCCGGCACCGGCATCGGCCTGGCCATGTGCCGGAAGATCATCGAGTACCACGGGGGCACGATCTGGCTGGACACCACGGCCGAGACCGGCGCCCGGTTCTGCTTCACCCTGCCCGTGCTACCGGAGGCCGAGGACAAGCGTGATGATGATGACTGAGACCTCGCCACTGCCGGTGATCGACGTACTGCTGGTCGAGGACGACCAGGGCGACGTCCTGATGACCAGGGAGGCGTTCGCCCAGCACCGAATCCACAGCGAACTGCACGTGGCGACCGACGGCGAGCAGGCGCTGCTGTTCCTGCGCCGCGAGGGGGAGTACGAGCACGCGCCCCGGCCCGCCCTGGTGCTGCTGGACCTGAACCTGCCGCGGCGCGACGGCCGCGAGGTGCTGGCCGAGATCAAGGCCGATCCGGACCTGCGCACCATTCCGGTCGTGGTGCTCACGACGTCCGAGGCCGAGGAGGACATCCTCCGCAGCTATTCGTTGCACGCCAACGCATACGTCAGCAAGCCGGTCGACTTCGACCGGTTCATCGAGGTCATTCGCCGGATCGACGATTTCTTCTCGACCATCGTGAAACTGCCTCGATAGCAGCCACGACGCGGGCGCGCCCTGGTCAGTCGACCGGGGCGGGCTCGGATTCCGACTCGTCCTCCCGCAGCGGTCCCAGCACGCTGACCGCCGACGCGGGGGCCAGTTGGAAGCCGGCGCCGCGCATCAGGTGGCTGGGTTGGCCGACGCGCGCGGAACTGACCAGCGACGGCCGCACCTCGCACACCTTGAGGGCTGCCCAGTCGGACCAGTCCGGTACAAGCACGTCCATCGGTGAGAACTCCCCAGGGCACGTCGTGACGAAGGTCGGGTACGAATGTGCTGCGCCTGGTTGACGCGCGTTCGTAGACTCCCTGTCGTCTGGCTGAATTCCTGTCGTCGAGTTGAAGATCGTGCACGCGTGTCCGCACGCCACCCCCGCCACGGCAGTGGCTTCATGTGCGCGAACGAAACCTGTTGAGCGTTGCCCCGCAGCGGGCCGGTGGCGGTCAACCGGACGCACGGCTGAGCGCGCCGTGAATCACAGGACACCTTGCGGACCTCTCGCGGACGTTGCCGAGTGTACCCCTCCCACACAAGCCTGCGTCGTGGCCACCCGATTGGGCTATTGATTCCCGCCGGGCGGCGCAGAGTCGCTGCTCCTCGTGCTCGAACCCGGTGATTTGTACATCCGAACTGATAAGGCTAGGTTGACTATTTGTGCCCGAACTCAGCGAGACCGACCTGCTGCGGGCCGGCTGCGATCTGCGGGTGGTGCTGGGCCGGATCGTGCGCCGGCTGCGGCAGCACCACGCGCCGGGAGAGCTGACGCTCTCCGAGGTGTCCGTACTGTCCCGGCTGGACAGGTACGGGCCCGCGACGCCCGGCGCGCTGGCCGACGACGAACGTGTCCGGCCGCAGGCGATGGGCGCCACGCTCGCCGTCCTCGAACAGCGGGCGCTGGTCAACCGCGCCGCCGATCCGCACGACGGCAGGCGGGCGCTCATGTCGGTCAACGCCGACGGCCGCCGCCTGCTGGTGGATCGCCGGTCGGCGAACAGCCAACGAATGGCGACCGCCCTCACCGAGGGCTTCAGCCGGGAGGAGCAACGCCAGTTGATCGCCGTCATTCCCTTGCTGGAGCGCATGGCGGACACGCTGTGAGCGCTGTGAGCGCTGCCGCCGGCGCCGACCGCACCGACTCGTACAAGTGGATCGCCCTGTCCAACACGACCCTCGGCGTGCTGATGGCGTCCATCGACGCCTCGATCGTGATCATCTCGCTGCCCGCGATCTTCCGCGGCATCGGCCTCGATCCACTCGCGCCGGGCAACATCGGCTATCTACTGTGGATGATCCTCGGCTACCTGCTGGTGTCCGCCGTGCTCGTCGTGGTGCTGGGCAGGCTCGGGGACATGTTCGGCCGGGTGAAGCTGTACAACCTGGGCTTCGTCATCTTCACCATCGCGTCGATCCTGCTGTCCGTCGACCCGTACCACGGCTCGGCAGGCGCCCTGTGGCTGATCGGCTGGCGGGTCGTGCAGGCGTTCGGCGGTGCCATGCTCACCGCCAACTCGGCCGCCATCCTGACCGACGCCTTCCCGGTGCGGCAGCGCGGCATGGCCCTGGGCGTGAACCAGATCACGGCGCTGGCCGGCCAGTTCCTCGGCCTGCTGCTGGGCGGCCTGCTCGCCGAGATCGACTGGCACGCGGTGTTCTGGGTGAACGTCCCGTTCGGGATCTTCGGCACCGTCTGGTCCTATCTGAAGCTGCGCGAGTTCGGCAAGCCGACCCCGGCCCGGATCGACTGGATCGGCAACATCACGTTCACCGCCGGTTCCGGTGTCCTGCTCGCCGCGATCACCTACGGCATCCAGCCCTACGGCGGCCATCCGACCGGCTGGAGCAACCCGACCGTGCTCGGCGGGCTGGGCCTGGGGATCGCCCTGCTGGTCGCGTTCTGCGTCACCGAGACCAGGGTCGCCGAACCGATGTTCCAGTTGCGGCTGTTCCGGATCAGGGCGTTCGCCGCCGGCAACCTGGCCGCGCTGCTCACCGCCGTGGCCAGAGGTGGCCTGCAGTTCATGCTGATCATCTGGCTGCAGGGCATCTGGCTGCCGCTGCACGGTTACGCCTTCGAGGACACTCCGTTGTGGGCCGGGATCTACATGCTGCCGCTGACCGTCGGCTTCCTGGTGGCCGGTCCGCTGTCCGGGTGGCTGTCCGACCGGTTCGGCGCCCGCCTGTTCGGTACCGGCGGACTGGTGCTGCTCGTCGGCTCGTTCGTCGGCCTGCTGGCCCTCCCGGTGGACTTCAGCTACCCGGCGTTCGCCGCGTTACTGGTGCTCAGCGGAATTGGCCAGGGCATGTTCTCGGCGCCGAACACGTCGGCCATCATGAGCAGCGTGCCGGTCGCCGCAAGGGGTGTCGCCTCGGGAATGCGCTCCACGTTCCAGAACTCCGGCACCGCACTGTCCATCGGGGTGTTCTTCTCGCTCATGGTCGCCGGCCTGGCCCACTCGCTGCCCGCGACGCTGACCCGGGGCCTGACCACCCACGGCGTGCCCGCCCACGCGGCCGCCAACCTGGCGAACCTGCCGCCGGTGAGCACCCTGTTCGCCGCGTTCCTGGGCAACAACCCGATCGGACACCTGCTGGCCGGCGGTGGCGTCCTGCCGTCGCTGTCACCGCGGAACGTGGCCGTCCTCACCGGCCCGCAGTTCTTCCCCCGGCTGATCGCCACCCCGTTCCACGACGGACTGGTGGTCGTGTTCGGCGCCGCGGCCGCGATGGCGGCGATCGGCGCACTGGCGTCCGCACTGCGGGGCGGCCGATACTTCCACACCGAGCAGGAAACTCTCAGCAAACAGACAAGGGAGAACGCAGCATGACCGACGCGATCCAGGCGCAGACCGTCACCATCACCGGACACGGCGGTGACGAGATCGAGGCCTACCTCGCGCGACCGACCTCGGACGCGCCGCGCGGCGGTGTCGTGGTGATCCACCACATGCCCGGCTACGACTCGTGGAGCAAGGAGGTCGTGGTCAAGTTCGCCATGCACGGCTACGCGGCCTGCATGCCGAACCTGTACTGGCGGGAGGCCCCCGGCGCCAGCCCGGACGACGCGGCCGCCGCGGCCCGCGCCAGTGGCCTGGTGCCCGACGCGCGGCTGGTCGGCGACGTGGACGGCGCCGCCAAGTACCTGAACACGCTGGAGCACGCCAACGGCAAGATCGGCGTCATCGGGCACTGCTCCGGTGGCCGCCAGGTGTTCCTGGCCGCGTGCTCGCTGCAGCTCGACGCCGCCGTCGACTGCTACGGCGCCTTCGTGGTCAACAACCCGCCCGAGGGCTCCGGCTTCCCGATGACCTCGCTGATGGACATCGCCGGCAACCTGTCCTGCCCGCTGCTGGGCATGTTCGGCAACGACGACCAGTACCCGGCGCCGGACGAGGTCAAGACCCTGGACGAGGAGCTCACCAAGCTGGGCAAGGACCACGAGTTCCACTCCTACGACGGCGCCGGCCACGCGTTCTTCGCCTACGACCGGCCCAGCTACCGCCCGGAGGCGGCAGTGGACGGCTACCAGAAGATCTTCGCGTTCTTCGGCCAGCACCTGTCCGCCTGAGGAGGCTCTCATGTGCACTTACCTGACCGAGAAGGTGCGGATCGACGGCAGCGGCAAGGGCGCGGCCGGCTGGTTCGGGGTCACCGCGGCCTCGGTCTACGTCGACCACCCCGTGCACGCCCCGTACGCGCACACCGTGAACATCGACTTCATCAACTCGGAGCTGGGCGCGTCCGCGCGGGTCGCCGTCGAGCTGACCGAGGAGTCGGCGCTGGCGCTCGTCGAGGCCATCCAGAAGGCGCTGGCCGCGGCACCCGCCGGGCTGGCGTCGGTGCACCAGGTGGTGGGCGCGCACTAGCACGATCGTCTGGTGTGCCACGTCGACGGGTGGCAGGTTTGTCCCCGGTGTCGGTGGGAAACCCGCCATCCAACGGCGTGGCAGGCAGAAGTGTGGCGCAGGGAGGAGCCCATCGTGATCACCGTCCGCACCAGCACCCAGCTGCCGGCCGGCACGATGGCAGTCCCCGCCGCCCGCCGCTTCACGTCCGATGTGCTGCACGGCTGGCAGGTCACGGCGGGGACCAGGGAGATCGTCGAACTCGTCGTGTCCGAACTGGTCGGCAACGCGGTCCAGCACGGCGACGGTATCGCGGCGTTCGGCCTGGCCATGGGGGCCGACGTCATCCGGATCGAGGTCGTCGACAGCAGCTCCGACCTGCCCGTCCTGTTCAGTCCGGAGCCGGTCGGCGACCGGCACCGCGGCCTGTTGATCGTGGCCGCCGTCAGCACGCGCTGGGGGACCCGGCGCGAGGCGGGCGGCGGCAAGACCGTGTGGGCGGAGCTGCCCAGGGCGGCCGGCGACCGGACCGTCGAGATCACCACGACCGACATCAGCCCCCGGACCACCCAGGAGGTCTCGGCGAGCGTCACGGAGATCGTCACCGGACCGACACTGCGAGCCACGACCGCCGAGCGGTCACCGACCGGGTGACCGCCGGACGACAGTGTCGGCTACGGTCCTTGGCCAACCACGCCCCGTGCGTGGTTGGCACGACGCCGTAACGGGTACTGCCCTCTCGGGGGTGTACGTCACGTGTATGTCAGAGTTGGGTTCCGGCACGCCGGAAACACCCTGGAGGCAACCATGCTCGAGCTCGGCTGGGCGCGGGAGGACGACGTCGTCGTGCTGACCGCGTCCGGTGACGTCGACCTGCACACCGCCGGCCAACTGCGCGACGCGGTCGTCAGCGCGGTGGGCGGCGAGGACGGCGTGTCACCCCGGCGGGTGGACGTCGATCTGGCCGGCGTGCCGTTCCTGAACTCGAGCGGCCTGGGCGCCCTGCTCGCCGGCGTCCAGGAGGCCAATCGGCTCGGCATCGTGTTCCGGGTCCTCAACCTCCAGCCGCCCGTGCGCCGGGTGGTCGAGATGATGGGTCTCACCGAGGTGCTGGACGTCCAACGATGAACGACGTCGGCAACGCCGCCCCCCAGCCCGGCTCGTCCGACCTGGAGCTCGCCGCGATCGAACTGCGGCTCACCGCGGGCTCGGAGTACCTGTCCACCGTGCGCGCGGTCGCCGCCGATCTGGCGCTGCAGCGGGACATGACCCTCGACGAGGTCGACGACCTGCGGCTGGCGGTGGACGAGGCCTGCTCGATGCTGGTCCCGCTGGCCGTGCCCGGCGCCGAACTGCGGTGCCGGTTCAGCCTGGCCGAGCGGGAGATCCGGGTCCGCTGCTCGGTGCCCGTGAGTACCCCCGAACTGCCGCCGACGGACGGCTTCCCGTGGCAGGTGCTGATGACGCTCGCCGACTCCGTGCGCAGCGAGGTGGAGCGGGGCACCGCCGACGGTGACGTCGTGTGGATCGAGCTGGCCAAGCAGAAGGTCGACCGCGCGTGACCCAGCGGCGCCGTGGCCCCGCCAGATCGGACTCCCGCGGCGGCTACGACCATCTCGCTCCACTGTTCGTGGAGCTGCGGGACCTGCCCGAGGACGATCCCAAGCGGGCGGAACTGCGCGAACGACTGGTCACCGAACACCTGCCGGTGGCCGAGAACATCGCCCGCCGCTACCGCAACCGTGGTGTGCCGCACCAGGATCTGGCCCAGGTCGCGGCCGTCGGCCTGATGCACGCCGTCGACCGGTTCGACCCGGGCCGCGGCGCCGACTTCATGTCCTTCGCCGTGCCCACCATGGTCGGCGAGGTCCGCAGGCACTTCCGGGACTCGTCCTGGCTGGTGCACGTGCCCCGCCCGCTCAAGGAGCGGCACGCCTCCATCGCCGGTGCCGCCGCCGACCTGACCGCCGAACTGGGCAGGTCGCCGACACCCAGCGAGTTGGCCGGGCGGCTGGGCATGCCCAAGCAGGAGGTCATCGAGAGCCTCCTGGTCGCCGGCGCGCAGCGCGGCACGTCGCTGGACGAGCCCTCGCACGACGACAGCACCGCGTCCATCGGGGACCGGCTGGGCACCGAGGACGAAGCCCTGGCCCACGCGGAGAACCGGCTCGCGCTGCGGCCCCTGCTGGCGTCGCTGCCGGAACGCGAGCGCACCGTGATCGTGCTGCGGTTCTTCCACAACATGACGCAGAGCGAGATCGCCGGCCGGTTGGGAATCTCCCAGATGCACGTTTCCCGACTGCTCGCCCGCACGCTGGCCCAGTTGCGCCGGGGCCTGCTGTCGGACGGGTGAGGTCACGAACGGGCAACAAGCGTGCGGATGTCCGCCGAATGGGGTAGTGATGATGCATGGACGCGACATCGGTGGGGATGGCCGATTCGGTCGAGGGGGCGGGGAACACCCCGATTTTCGACGAGTTGGCCGGACGTTTCGGTCTACAGGGCCTGCAGCGATTCGCTGAGGCGATCGTGCCCGCGCCGGCGGATGAGCCGGCTGTGGCGAACGAATCGGTACCGACTGGCTGACCGTCGGCAGTCGTGGACAGCGAGCCGGGTGTCGAACGGGGAGTTCGACACCCGGCTGTTAGTCGTGGAACGGGTCGCCCATCAGGGGAGTGTTGAGGGCGCTCGTGATGTCGTGCCGGTGGTGGCGCGCTTCGTGCGCCGCCCGGTGCACGAGGTGGGCGATGGTGCGTGACCCGCCGTCGCTCCCGGTTCCCGCGCGCTGCCAGTCAGCGGGGTCGAGTGTGGCGAGTAGTGCCGCGAAGCTCGTGCAGACGCGGCGGACGTCGCCGAGGACGTCGGTGAGGTGCCGCTGGTGATAGTTCTGGCCTGCCGTGTGGGCGTCCCAGTCGAACCCGGCCAGGATCGGCCGGTCCTCGCTCAGCACGCGCCGGACGCGGCCGCGGTACCAGTCGATCGCGTCACCGGTGTGCGCGAGGTATTCCAGCGGTGACCACACCAGCGCGGCCGGTCTGGTCCTGAGCCGGTCATCGTGGTCGCCGATGCCGCCGGCATCGAGGAGTCGGGTGATCGACGCCGGCAGGCTGCTGATGGTCACGACGGCGAGGCCGGTCGGGCCGTCCCAGTCATGACCGCACCGGGCGCACGCCGGCACTAACCGACCGCTGTGCCGCAGTTGCCGCAGAACCGGGCGCCCGTGGGAAGTTCGGTGCCGCACGAGGTGCAGTGCACGGCGGGCGCGGCCATCGGCGTGCCGCAGCTCATGCAGAACTTGGCGCCGGGCGGGTTGGCGGCCTGGCAGGACGCACACGTGGGACCGGCCGGCGCGCCCTGCGGCGGCTGCTGTCCTTGCGGCTGCTGTCCCTGCGGCGGCTGCTGTCCCTGCGGCTGCTGGCCTTGTTGCGGCTGCTGTCCTTGCGGCAGCGCGGTCTGCTGCTGGTAGCCGGCGGGCGGCGGACCGGAGTAGCCGCCCTGGCCGCCACCGGCGAAGCCGCTCGGCGGCGGCGCCGCGGGCTGGCCCGGCTGCGCGACGGCCGCGTTGCCCATGCCGAGGCCGGCGGCCAGGAACGCGCCGCCGACGGCGCCCTCGCCCTTCGCCATGCCCTGCCCGGCGCCCAGCGCCATCTCGCCGGCCGCGTACTGGTTGAAGCCGCCCGCCAGCCGCGAGTAGCTGGTGTCCTTGGCCAACGCCTTGAGCTGCGCGGAGTCCTCGGCCGACAGGTTGATGTCGAAGTTGCCCATCCTGGTCAGCGCGACGCCGTAGTTCGCCAACTGCTCGTTGGCCCGCGTGATCACGGTCCGCTCGATGTCCGGCGTGTAGGCCGACAGTCCCAGGATCGGCCAGCCGTTGCGCACGATCTGGTTGGTGACGTCGGCGCGCATCACCTTCAGCAACTGGTCGCTCACCCAGCCCGAGACGCGCTCGTTGTTGGTCACGTCGACGGTGGAGAGCAGGTTGGTGATCAGCCGGATCGGGTCGACGACGCGGACGGCGTAGTCGCCGAACACCCGCAACGTGACGATCAGGCCGGTCTGCCTGTCCTGGACGTCGTCGATGCGGCCGCCGAAGGTGAACCCGGTGTATTCGCGGCTGCCCACGAAGTACAGCTCGGCGCGGTAGGCGTTGCCGCCGGTGGCCATGTCGATCAGGGCGCCGAGGCCGGGGAGCTCGTTGGCGTCGATCTGGTGGCGACCGGGGCCCATCGTCTGCACGACCTGGCCGGTGTTGACGAACAGCGCCACCTCGTCGGCGTTCACGATCGCCCGGGTGAACCGCCGGATGTTGACGTCCGGCCACTTGTAGACCAGTTGTCCTTTTCGGTCATCCGGAACCGCGATGAACTCGCGACTGAACAACGCCACCGTCTGCCTCCCCGCCCACCGTCCTGGCCATGACCTTACCGGTATCGCCCCCGCCGCAATCCGGGTCGCTGCTAGCTTGTGCGTGATCCAGACGGCCCTTAGCGAACGGAGAACGGCTGTGGACCGGATCGAGTGCCAGTGGTGCCGGGGCCAGAACCCGCCCGGCGCCGTGAGCTGCGTTACCTGTGGCGCGCCCCTCGACGAGCGCAACAGGGTCTCCGACTCCGGCTGGCGCGAGGCGCCCCGGCTGCGGGACATGACCGAGTTCCGGTTCTTCAACAGCACCTGCCAGGTCGAGGGCGAGCTGGTGCCGGTCGCCGAGATCAGCCTCGGCCAGAGCGACTCGGTGTTCTTCGAGCACCACGTGATGTTGTGGAAGGACGAGCACACCCCGATCGCCGCGCTGAACACCGGCGGCGGCTTCAAGCGCGTGCTGGGCGGCATGCCGTTCGTGGTCACGGTCGCGCAGGGCCCCGGCCGTATCGCGTTCTCCCGGGACTCGCCCGGCGAACTCGTGGTGCTGCCGCTGCATCCCGGCATGGAACTGGATGTGCGCGAACACGCATTCCTTCTTGCGTCAGGGAACATCAACTACTCGTTCGTCCGGATCAAGGGCCTCGCCAACGTGCTGCACGGCGGTGGCGGCATGTTCATGGACCGGTTCGTCACCGGCGGCCAGCCGGGCATGTTGTTGTTGCACGGCTACGGAAACGTGTTCGAGCGGACGCTGGCGCCGGGGGAGAGGATCCTCGTCGAGCCGGGCGGCTACCTGTACAAGGACTCCACGGTGCAGATGCAGGCGGTGCAGCAGAAGCTGCGCACCGGACTGATGCGGCACGGCATGTACCTGGCCGAGATGACCGGCCCGGGCCGGGTCGGCATCCAGTCGATGTACGTCCACCACCACTCCGAATGAGGCCGCGATGACCACAGCGACCCCGTACGTCTGCCGCTACTGCCGGCAGCACAGCGATCCGACGGCGCCGTCGTGCCCGCGCTGCGGCGCACCCGTGGACGTCCGCGCGGCGGTGTCCCGGTCCGGCTGGCAGAAGCAGCCGGCCATCAAGGACATGGCCAGGATCCAGTTCGGCCAGTCGATGTTGCAGATCGAGGGCGCCTACGTGCCGGTGGCCGACTTCGCGCTGGCCGGTGACGACTACATCTACTTCTCCCACCACGTGCTGCTGTGGACGGACCCCGCGGCGCAGTTGACCAACATGAGCCTGTCCGGCGGCTGGAGCCGGATGATGGCCGGCCTGCCGCTGATCATGGTGGAGGGCAGGGGACCGGGCCACATCGCGCTGTCCGACAACCACGCGGGCGACGTGGTGGTGCTGCCGTTGGAGCACGGGCAGCGGATCTGGGTGCGGGAGCACCGGTTCCTCGCCGCGACCGGCAACGTCGAGTACACATGGGAGCGTTCCCCGGTCTGGTACGTCACGGGCAGCGGCGACGACCGCGAGACCCACTACCCGATGGGCATGTTCGGCGACATCTTCGGCGCCCGGGGCAATCCCGGCCTGCTGTTGCTGCACTCGCCGGGCAACACGTTCGTCCGCGACCTCGCGCCGAACGAGACCATGCTGGTGCAGCCGACCGCCCTGCTCTACCGGGACCTGTCGGTGACCATGCACCTGCACCTGGAGTACCCGCAGTCGCAGGGCCTGTTCTCCTGGCGCCGGTACAGCTACCGGAGCCTGTGGCTGCGACTGGTCGGTCCGGGCCGGGTGGCGGTGCAGTCGGTCTACCAGCGGCCCGAGGACGCCGAGCCGATCACGTCACACTCCTTCGCGACGTCACGCAGTTGGTGACGACGGCTGGTCGGTGACGTCTCGGGTGGGCAGCTCGCCGGCCAGGTCGTGGACGTGGCCGGCGGCCAGCTCGTCGCCGGCCGCCCCGGCCATCAGCCGGGCGACGTGCTCGTCGGCGAGTTCGGCCGTGGGCTCGGTTTCCAGTTCCCGCAACCGTTCCGCGTAGATCACCAGCGCGGCGACCCGGTCCACCAGCGCCGTCCAGCTGTCGCCGAGGACGGCGTCGCGCCGGTCGCCGAGCTGGCGGCGCAGTACCGCGAGCTCGTAGGCGCGTAGGTCGATCTCGGCCAGCTCGGTCGCCGGGTCGAGGCGGACGCGGTGGTCGTCCAGGGCCAGCCACGCCGGACTGGTCGCCACGCGCTGGACGACGTCGACCGCGACGAACACCAGGGCGCGTTCCTCGGTCTGCGACAGCGGGCCGAGCCAGCCGGGCTGGGAGCGCCAGCCGCGCATGCCCACGTCGGCCGGCCGCAGCGGGAGGCCACCCTCGGCGAGCGACCGCCGGACCGAGTCCAGCACCGTCGTCCTCGCCGCCGTCAGCTCCGCTTCCCGCACGCCGTCCATCGTAAGGACCACCGAATGGTGTTGGAAATTAACTATATCTGGCCACGCTTGCGTCAAAGTGTTACACCGGTACCGTTCCGGGACGGAGGCGTGACGACATGACAAGTGTACGGGCCAGGGGCCGCTGGATCGGCGTGCTCACCGCGGTGGCGGTGGCGGCGGTTCCCGCGCTGCTCAGCGACGCGGTCGGGCACGCCAAGACCGATCCGGTGCCCGAGCACCCGCAGATCGTCGGCGCTCAGGTCGGCGTCTCGTCGCTCAGCCCGCAGCAGCTCGCCGGCCAGCGGATCATCTACTCCTACACCGGCCTCACCCCGCCGGCCAGCCTGATCCAGCGGATCAAGGCCGGTCAGGCGGCCGGCGTCATCTTCTTCGGCGACAACATCTCCAGCGAGAGCCAGATCACCTCGGTGGTCAGCCAGCTGCGCAAGGCCAACGCGCAGAGCCCGGTCAAGGCGCCGCTGCTGCTGATGACCGACCAGGAGGGCGGCGAGGTCCGGCGACTGCCCGGCGCGCCCGCCATGTCGGAGAAGCAGATCGGCGAGGCGGCCGACCCGGTCAGCGCAGCGAGCCAGGCCGGCACCGGAGCCGGGCAGAACCTCGCGGGCGTCGGCATGAACGTCAACCTGGCCCCGGTCCTCGACGTGTTCCGCACGCCCGGCGACTTCGACGACCAGTTCCAGCGCTCGTACAGCTCCGACCCGGCTGCCGTGTCCCGCCTGGGCAGCGCGTTCGTCAGCGCCCAGCAGGCCGTCGGCCCGGCGACCACCGTGAAGCACTTCCCCGGCCTGGGCGCGGCGACCGCCAGCGAGAACACCGACGAGGTGCCGGTCACCCTGAACGTGTCGCTGTCCGACCTGCGGTCCGTCGACGAGGCGCCCTACCCGGCCGCCATCGCCGCAGGCGTGAAGCTGGTCATGATGTCGTGGGCGGTCTACCCGGCGCTGGACGCCAACCACCCGGCCGGCCTGTCCTCCGCGGTGGTGCAGGGCGAACTGCGCGACCGGCTCGGCTTCCACGGCGTCACCATCACCGACGCGCTGGAGGCCGGCGCACTGAAGAGCTTCGGCACCGACAAGCAGCGGGCCGTCGCGGCGGCCGCGGCCGGTATGGACCTGATCCTGTGCTCCGACGGCAGCGTGACCCAGGGCGACGACGTCGATGCCGGCCTGGTCGCCGCGCTGCAGTCCGGCCAACTCGCCGAGTCCACCTTCGAGGCGGCCGTGAACCGGGTGACCGCGCTGCGCGGCGGCCTGCACTGACCCGCGGCTACCGGGCCGCGCAGGACACCTCGGGCTGGGCGGGCGTGCCGCTGGCCAGCCCACCCTGGAAACCGAACGTCGTCGACCCGTCCGCAGCCATGGTGGCGTTGTAGCTGAGGTTCGCGATGGTCGCCGACCCGCCCTGCTGGGACAACTGGCCGTTCCAGACCTGGGTGATGGTCTGGCCGTCCGGCAGGGTCAGCGTCACCGCCCAGCCGTCCACCGCGGTCCGGCCCGCGATCACCGTGACCTGGGCCTGGTAGCCGCCCGGCCAGGACTGGACCAGGCTGTAGTCGGCGACACAGCCCGCGCTGTGCCGGGTGACCGGCGCCGGGACGCCCCTGGTGTGCGCGGCCAGCGGCTGGTCCTGCGTGCCGGCGAAAGCCTTGTCGTGGTGGCCCGAGCCGATCAGTACGCCCGTGACCAGCCCGATCGTCACGCGGTGACCGCGTGCGGGTGCCGCAGCCGGGCGGTGATCCTGGCCTCGCGCAGGGCGCGCTCGTTGCCCTCGCGGGCGGCGATGTCGCTCAGCCCGGTGCCGGTGAGCAGTTGCTTGACGGCGACGGTGCGGTCCAGCCGCTCGTCGCGGGCCCGCCAGACCTCGCCCATCGACCCGCTGCCGAGCCGTTCGACAAGGCGGTACCGTCCCGCGATCAGGGTGTCGCTCGGCCCGTTCACAGCCATCCTCCGGGGGTTCTCGGTCCCCAGTCTAGAAGTTCCCGCCCCCAGGGGGTCGCAACCCGGGTGATGGTCTTGCGGTGCGTGGTTACCGCGTGGTTACGCTGTCCGTGGCGCCGTCCCCGAGGAGATCGCGATGACGAAAGCACTCGCTCCCGCCCCTCCCGGTCTCCAGCCCGTACTGGGGGACTACGGCATGCCCCTGCTGGGCTACGGCCCGGCCTACATCCGCGACCCGCTGACCCTGTGGCGGGCCCGGTACGCCGAACTGGGTCCGGTGTCCTGGAACGGCGCGTTCGGCAGGCGGGTGGCCCTCCTGCTGGGGCCGGACGCGTGCGCGACGGCACTGATCAACTCGGACAAGGCGTTCGCCAACGGCCCCGGCTGGCGGCCCTACATCGGCAAGTTCTTCGACCGCGGCCTGATGCTGCTGGACTTCGACGAGCACAAGACCCATCGGCGGATCCTGCAGGAGGCGTTCACCGCGGCGCGGCTGTCCCGGTACCTGGAGGCCCTGCACCCGGCGATCAAGGCCGGACTGGCGCAGTGGACGCCGTCGCCCGATTTCCGGGCCTATCCTGCGGTCAAGACCCTGACCCTGGACCTGGCGACGGACATCTTCATGGGCGGCCACGAGGGCACCGACTCGGGCCAGATGGACCGGATCAACCAGGCGTTCATCGACTGCGTGCAGGCGGCGACGTCGTTCGTGCGGCTGCCGGTGCCGGGCGGCCGGTGGCGGCGGGGTCTGGTGGGACGGAAGCTGCTGGAGCGGTTCCTCGGCGAGTACCTGCCGACCCGACGGGCGTCCGGTGGGGATGACCTGTTCTCGGTGCTGTGTCGCATCGAGACGGACGAGGGCGAGCGGCTCACCGACGCCGACGTGATCAACCACATGATCTTCCTGCTGATGGCCGCTCACGACACGTCCACCATCACCGTGTCGACCATGCTGAGCTACCTGGGCCAGTATCCCGAGTGGCACGAACGCTGCCGCGCCGAGTCGGACGGCCTGGGCACGCGGGAGCCCACGCTGGAGCAACTGGGTGAACTGAAGTCGCTCGATCTGGTGATGCGAGAGTGCCAGCGGCTGGTGTCACCGGTGCCCAGCCTGGGGCGGGCGACGGTGAAGGACACGTCGGTGCTCGGCCACCACATTCCGGCCGGCACCCAGGTGTCGGTCACCCCCCATTTTTCGCACCATCTGGCGTCGGTATGGCCGGATCCGGAGAAGTTCGACCCCGGCCGGTTCGCCGACGACCGTCGCGAGGACAAGGTGCACCGGTTCGCGTGGGAGCCGTTCGGCGGTGGCGCGCACAAGTGCATCGGGATGTTCTTCTCGATGGCCGAGGTCAAGTCGATCCTGCACCACGTCCTGCTGACGTTCGACTGGCAGGTGGACCCGGCCTACCGGACGCCGTTGAACTTCACGTCGTTGCCGTATCCGAACGACGGGCAGCCGATCGACCTGCGACCGTTGGTCGGCGCGTCCACCCGCACCCTGGCCTAGTCGGCTGTTTCGGTCGGTGCCGGATGGCACACTGCCAGGCATGATCGGACCGAAAGCGGATCTGCACCGCTATCTGCAGGCCGGGCGCAATGCGTTGCTGTGGAAGATGGACGGACTGTCGGAGTACGATATTCGCCGGCCGCTGACGCCGACCGGGACCAATTTGCTGGGGCTGGTCAAACATGTGGCCAGCATGGAAATTGGCTACCTCGGCGAGATCTTCGCCCGACCGTTCGATGAGCCATTGCCCTGGTTCGACGACGACGCCGAGCCGAACGCGGACATGTGGGCGACCGCCGACGAGTCACGCGACGTGATCGTCGGCCTGTACCACCGGGCGTGGGCGCATTCGGACGCGACGATCTCTGAGCTGGAGTTGGACGCGACCGGCCAGGTGCCGTGGTGGGCGCCGGAGCGGCGCGAGGTGACGCTGCACCGGATACTGGTGCACGTGATCGCCGAGACGGACCGTCACGCCGGGCATGCGGACATTGTCCGAGAGCTGATCGACGGGTCGGCCGGGTTGCGGGAGGGAACGTCCAATCTCGCCCCGGGCGACCAGGCGTGGTGGGAGAGCTATAGGGATCGTCTGGAGCGCGTGGCCCGAGAAGTCGGCAAGGAATAGGCGTAGCGCCACTGAGCGGCCGACGCGCGAACCGACTGGGTTGCGTAGGGGCGCGCGCCGCGTGTCGTCCGTTGAGCGGACGACACGCGCGGATTCGGTCTGAGTCGCGGTTGGCCGCTCGGTCCGGGTCTGGGCGCCAGACGCCAGGCGGCGAAGAAGGCTAAACGAGCGTCGGCCGTTGACCGGATGACATGCGCGGTTCGGCCGATGCCAAGAGCGACTGGGCGGACGGTGGTTGGTGTGTCGTCCATTGGATGGTCGACACGCACGATCGATGGGTTGTGTCGGCGCGTTTGGGCGCTGTTGCGCGGATGGTGGCCGGCATGCGTGTGATGGCGCCGGAGTTCTGGCGTGTGTCGTCCGTTGAGGGGACGAGACGTGCGGGTCTGGTTGCGTCGCGTGGTTGATCGGTTGGGCATCGGGGCCGCGGCCGCCAGGTGCCCCGTGGCTGTGGCGCGTGTCGTTTGTTGAGCGGTCGACACGCGTGGGCTTGGTGGCGTCGGGTTGTTCGTTGGTTCGTCATCTGGGGTTGTGGCCGCCGTGAGCTTGACCCTGTAGCCCGGACACCTTGATATTGCCCCTGTTCGACGGGCACGGATGTGAGGAGAGATACGGTTCGACGATCTTGCCAAGGGAGATCGTTCGGCGTGGCGCGTGTCGGCCGTTGACGGGACGACACGCGCGGCTTGGGTGATGGTTGGGGCCGTTGGGTTGTGGTGGTCGGCGTGTCGTTCATTGAGTGGTCGACACACGTTGCCAGTGGTAGCGCTGCGGGTTCCTGGGTGCGCGCTGTGGCGGGTCTGGCGCCTGTTGTTCGTTGAGGGTCGACTTGCGGCTCCGCTACGTGTCCTCCATGGGTTTGGCCGCTGTGAAATCTTCGGCGGTTGCGTTCTCATCTGAGTCGTAGTCCACCGCTATTCGCCACCGGCCGTCTGTCTTGCGCGCGAACGTGTGGAACTGGCCGTACATCACCTTCTGCTCGCCGCTGGTCCGCCGCGCGGTCAGCCGATACACCCCACGTTCGCTCGCCACATCAGCTCCGACTATCCGCTCCGTGAACCGGAACTCGATGTCGACACTGTCACCACGCTCGGCAAGTTCAGCCAGCCATTGCCTCGTGATCGCGCCATAGTCCACGAAACCAGAGATCGTCTTCGCCGGCCCGCCCGCTCGAATGAGATCCGGACTGTGCAGCGCCAGGAACGCCTCGGCATCACCGTCGTGATATGCGCGCCGATAAGCACGCCAGATGTCGTCATTCAGCTCTCGCAGCAGGTCGCTCTCCGCTGACCGACTACGCAGCGTGGACCTCACCATGGGTCGTCATGACCGCAGCCTCGCCCACAGCCGACCTCCTGTCAACGCCGCTACGCGATCCAGTCAGGCAGGATCTTGTCACCGTCGACACTGGCACCCGACGGCACGGGAGCCGCCGGACGGTCGGTCGCGTACGGCGGTCGGTCGCGTACGCCAGCTGGTCGGCGACTGCAGCCGAGCGGATCGGCAGCCGGGGTCTGAGGCGTTCAGCTGGCGCGCACCCCGACGCCGGCCTGGGACTTCGGCGTGGGGGCGTGGCCAAGGCCGTGGTAGCCAGCCGGCGATCGTTGCGATCAGTCCAGCAGCGCGGCCGCCCACGTCGACTCGTGGCGTTCGATGTAGTCCGCCGCCGCTTGCCAGTACCGGCCATGCCCCTCGTCATTCAACCGCGCCCACGGCTGCTCACCCGTGACGGCCGATCGGCTCAGCAGGTCCGCCATCGCCCTGGTGACCGCGCCGGTCAGCCCGGGCAGCGACCGGCGCTCCGCCGCGTCCGCCCCATAACCGTCCACCAGCGCCCGGAACCGCGCCGCAGCCGCCGACGCCGAACCATCCGGCGCCAACGGCACGAACCCGTGCGCCGCATACCCCAGGTCCCACATCCGCCGACCCGGCCCGGCGCTGTCCCAGTCGATGAACACCCACCGGTCCTCACCGAGCACCAGGTTCCACGGCGCCAGGTCGTAATGGCACACCTGCGAAGCCGGACCCGGCGCCGGCAGCACCACCCGCCAGTCCGCATCGGCAGGCGCCACGAAGCCTGCCATCGCGTCATGCAGCTCCCGGATCAGCCGCCCCACCCGGGCCAACTCTGCTGGCGCCAACTCCCGCTGGTCGGCCATCAGGCCCGGCACGTACTCCAGGACATGCCTGCCCTCGTCGTCTCGGCCGGAACTCCTTGGCACGCCAGGACATCCGACGGACGTCAGGTGCCGCAGCAGCGCGTCGACCGCATCCGTGGACGGGCCGGCCGGTTTGCGCACCGTCGATCCGATGCGCACCACCCGGCCGGCCACGTTCCCACCGGTCAGAACCTCTTCGTCGATGCCGTCGAACACCCGGCCATTATGAACATCGAACCCCGTTCACCGAGAACGACCCGGGCGACGTGTCGTTGTTCGCCCACGTCCCCTGGTACCCGAACGCCACACTCGTGCCCGGCGCGACCGTGCCGTTGTAGCGGACGTTCGCCGCCGTCACCCGCGTGCCGCTCTGCGTCACCGTCGCGTTCCACGCGCTGGTGACCTGTTGATCACCGGGGAAGTCGTACGTGACCGTCCATCCGGTCCACGCCGTACTGCCCGTGTTGTTCACGGTGACGTTCGCCGTGAAGCCGCCGGCCCATTCGCTCGGCTTGTCGTACGTCACCTGACAGGCCGTGCCGCTGACCGGCGGCGCCGTGGTCGTCGAGGGCGGCGGAGTGGTCACCGGCGGGGGAGCGGTGGTGGTCGGTGGTGGCGCGACCGTAGTGGTGACCGGTGGCGTGGTCGTCGTCCCGGTCAGGTCGCCGTACACGATGCCTCGGCCATTCGTACCCAGGTAGACCCGCCCGTAGATCCGCGGATCGCCCGTGATGGCCTGGCCGATGTTGCCGTACTGGTGCTGGTCGTCGTTGATCCGCACCCAGCTACCACCCTCGTCGTCGGACCGGAACACCCCGGCCACGCCCGCGACCGTGGCGATGGCGTACAGCGCCGGATACGTCTGGCCAGGCGCCGCCTTGCCGAACCCGATGTTCAACGAAGAGTCCACAGCAGATAGACGAGTGAACGTCGCGCCACCATCCGTCGAGTGCCACAAACCGGCGCCACCGGCCAGCCAGATGTCACCGGCGTGCCCCGCGACCGCCTTGATGAACACCTTCCCGGAAGTCGGCAGCCCCGTCGCCGCCGAAGCGGTGAACGAGGCGCCACTGTTGGTGCTCACGTAGAACTTCCCACCGGAGAACCCGTAGAACGTCTTCGGGTTGACCCGGTCCGACGCCACCACGGCACCCTGCGGAATCCCCGTCGACGCCGTCCACGAACCGCCGAAACTGGTGGAGAAGTACACCCCGGTACCGGCGGGCGCCCACACCGTCGCGCTCCCGTCGGCCGCGATCACCGCGGTCCCGCCACCGGTGACGCCCGGCGGTTCCTGACCCTGGAACCAGTCCGTGCCGCCGTCGGTGGAGAACCCGATCCGGTTGACGTTCGGGTTCGACGACTTGTCGATCTCACCCGTCCGCACCATGTCGCTCGGGTTGAGCTCGGCGTAGTCCAGGCTGTCGCCGCTGGTCAGGTTCGGCGCGTTGAACATCGCCGACGGCACCGTGGTGACGTTGGTGTGCACGAAGCCGTCCAGGTCACTGAGCGCCGACACCAGCGGTGGCCCGGTCGGTGGGCTGATCAGCGCGTTGACCGCCGTCTCCTCCAACCCCTGCACGAACGGCTTGATGACGATCTTGCCGCCCGTGTCCCAGTCGGTGAGGTCGGTCGTGCCGTACAGCGTGGCGCCGGTGCCGTAGAACATCCGGTTGGAGTTGAACGGATCGATCGCCAGCGCCTCGGTCATCCAACCCAACTGGGGGCTCGGCACCGGTGGCACCGGACTGGTGTTGTTGAACGTCAGCCACGGTTCGGACGTGATGTCCTGCGTGTAGCTCAGGTCCCGGCTGGGGTAGCTGGTGAAGTTCCACAGCTGCTTCCACGTCGTGCCGCCGTCGGTGCTGCGGAAGATGAACGTGTCCGGCCACCACGAGCTGTACCCGGTGACCATCACCGTGCCGGGATGCTCGGGGTCGAGGGCGAGGCCGCTGTAGCCGTAGTAGTCGTTGCTCATGTCGGTCGACGGGTGCGGGCTGATCTTCGTCCACGTCCCGGTCTTGATGGCGTACTTCCACACGTCACCGGACGAGCCGTCGTACGGGCCGCCCTTGTCGCTGGTGGCGATGTACAGGTCGTCGCTCACCGGGTCGACCACACCCTTGTGGGCCAGGAAACCCGTTGGCTGGCCGGTGATCCGCTGCCACGTGGCACCGCCGTCGGTGCTGCGGTACACGGTGTTCTGCAAGTCGGCGACACCGACGTAGATGCCCTGCGTCGGGCTGCCCTTGGTGCCGGTGCCCTGGTCGAACGCCACCCACGTGACGCCCTGGTTGTCACTGGCGAGGCCCGTCGTGTCGGTCGGGTCCTGGACGTAGTCGCCCACGTTCGGGAAGCTCGCCACCTGCGACCATGTGACACCGCCGTCCGTGCTGCGCCACAGGCCGTGCCCGCTGGGCGCGCCGAGGTAGAGGACGTTGTCGTCGTTGGGGTCGATCGCCAGCCGCTCACCCATACCCCGGCCCGGCATGTTCCCGCCGAGCTTGAACGGCAGCTTGCTGACCTGCCACGTGTTGCCCTCGTCGGCCGACCGCAGGATGGCGCCGTCGTTCGGGTCGAAGCTGTTGGTGTACATGCCGACGGCCGCGAACACCTTGTTCGGGTTCACCGGGTCGGAGGCGAGGCTGACCACGCCGTTGTAGCCCCAGTTGTCCTGGCCGACCCAGTCCAGCAGCGGAGTCCAGCTGCTGGTCGCCTGGTTCCACCGGTACGCGCCGCCGATGTCGGTGCGCGCGTAGATCAGGTTGGGCTGCGTCTGGTTGAAGATGATGCCCGGAATGAAGCCGCCGCCGCCGATCGCGACGTTCTGCCACGTGTACGTGCCGGCCGTGGTCGCCGCGCCGGCCGGGGAGGTGGCCCCGCCGGCCACCGCGACCGCGGCGGCGACGCCCACCGACACGACCGCCGCGAGGACGCCGCTGAGTCTCTTCCGCATGTGCCGCTCCTAGGTGAAGCGCTTCGATGTGCGGGACGAGACGGTAAGTGGCGTCGTGAGTGCTGTCGACCAGCGAGGACACCGTCAACTCGACGGCACGGCGGAACCGCTGGCCGGCCGGTCAGCGTGACCGGCCGGCCTTGAAAACGTCGTGAAAACGCGGGTCAGACCACGCCGTCCCACAGCGCGCGCTCGTCCGGCCTGGGGTCGTCGACAACCCGGGATTCGGGGCTGTTGAACGTCATCACCGCGCGCCGCGCCGCGTCGTACGCCGGCCAGCCGGGGTCGCCTGCGGAGGCGAACGCGATCCACCGGGCGTGCATGTCGTCGGCCAGCGACTGCGGCGGTTGCGGGCCCGCCATGTCGGCGGTGCCTGGCTTGTCGAGCGTGTCGAACACGAACCCGATCTCCAGCGCGTGACACGCACCCAGGCCCAGAACCGGTGTGCCCCAACCGAATTCGTACATGTACGTGGGCGTGGGCGCACTCGCACGGGCCTCGGCGAGCCGGACGGCGGGCAGCCGGAAGTAGCTGTCGGTGATCACCGCGGCCAGCACGTCACCCGGTGTGGCGCCGGGCCGGTTACCCGCGTACAGGTCGGCCGTCCCGGCGGGCCAGCCGCGGGACGCGACCACGCCGCGCACCATCTCGTCGGTGGCGGCAGCCGCGACGCCCGGTGGCACCAGGAAGAACCGGTACTCCTCCGTAGTGGTGCCGATCAGCATCGGCACGTCGTGCCCGACACCGGCGGCGATCGTGTCCACCGGCCGCTCGGTGACCAGCTCACCGTCGACCACCGGCATGAACGCCATGCCAGCCGCCACCACGCTGGCGCCCCACCGCGCCGGATCCGGCTGGGTGGCCACGTCCTGCGCGACCGCCCGCTGCACGTCGACCAGCCGCGCCACGTCCACCTCGCCGAGTGCGGCCGCCGTGGCCGGCACACCCAGCCTGCTGGCCAACTCGCCGACCACCAGCCGGGCGTCCTCCGGCGCCAGCACGGAATGGCCGGCACCGCTCTGCGCGATGCCCTTGTGGAACAGGCCACTGCCGGCGGCGACGGCGACCAGCGTGGTCACACTCATCCCGCCGGCCGACTCGCCGAAGATCGTGACGTTGCCCGGATCGCCGCCGAAGGCCGCGATGTTCTCCTGCACCCAGGCCAGTGCGGCGAGTTGGTCGTGCAGACCCAGGTTGCCCGGAGTGTCGGGCAGCAGACCGAAACCGGCCACGCCGAGCCGGTAGTTCATGCTCACCATGACCGCGCCGTCCCTGGCGAACGCGGCGCCGTCGTAGGAGGGCACGGCGCCACCGCCGTTGCGGAACGCGCCGCCGTAGATCCACACCATCACGGGGAGTCCCGAACCGCCCGGATCGGGTGTCCACACGTTCAGGTTCAGCGACTCGTCGCCCGGGATGATCGGGTCGGTCAGCAGCGTGTCGAACGGCGGCGGGTAGCCCGGCTTCGGCGGTGTCGCGCCGAACTCCACGGCGTCCCGGACACCGTCCCAACCCGCGTGTGGCGACGGCGGTCGGAACAGGGCGGGTCCGATCGGTGCCGCAGCGTACGGAATGCCCAGAAACGCGGTGATTCCACCGGTTCGCACGCCCCGCACCTTGCCGCTCGCCGTCGCGACGATCGCCGCCGTGCCGTCGTCCGTCATACCGCCTCCTCGCCCCGACCGTGCCGTTCGCTCGCTCAGGCTAGCCGCGCCGGATGGCCAGGTCGATCACGCGAACACACGGCGGTCACCAGGCGCGACCTCGATCTTGCTCGCTACCTCCTTACGGCGGGTAGTTCATCGCTCACGGATGGCTGACACTTTTCGGGTAGGCCCCGCCGGCCACCATCCCCTGCAGTCGGTGGTCGGCGGGGTTGGTCACCATCCATCGATGGAGGAGAACGTGTTCGCATCCCAACGGGCGAGTGCCCGGTGGTCGGTGAGGGCGACCATCATCGCGCTCGCCGCCGGTGCTCTTGTCTTACCCGCCGTCGCGGTCGCACAGCCGCAGATGGTTCCCGCGGGCCCCACTGCCAACGCGACAGCGGTGGCCGCGCAGGTACGCCAGGAAGTGAACAGCGGCACCCTGCTGCGCAACCACGGCGTGCGGCCGGTCGGCGGCGCGTCCATGGCGCAGGTCGTCACCGTGGCGCCCGGCTCCACCAAGCCGCTGGTCACCGCACTGCCCGCGGGCAAGGGCCCGGCCGATCTGGCCGCCGCCTACCACCTGCCGGCCACGTCCACCAGCACGGCCACGATCGCGATCATCGACGCGGGCGTCGACGCCACGCTGGCCTCCGACCTCGCCACCTACCGGTCCACCTTCGGCCTGCCGGCCTGCACGGTGGCCAGTGGCTGCCTGAAGCTGGAGAACTTCAACGGTGGCGCGCAGCCCGCGCCGCAGACCAGCCGGATCGGCAAGGAGGAGGAAGAGGAGATCGCCCTGGAGACGTCGCTGGACATGGACATGGCGTCCGCGGCCTGCGCCAGCTGCCACCTCCTGGAGATCTCCGTCCCCGTCGCCGCCGGTTTCAGTGACAGCAACACGTCGACCGGCGAGTTCGCCCAGGCCACGGCCACGGCCGCGGCAGCGGGTGCCAAGGCGGTCAGCATCAGCTACGGCTACTCCGAGACCACGACCAACACCAGCGGCACCGACCTCGCCGACTTCAACAAGCCAGGCGTGGCCATCACCGTGTCCACCGGTGACGCGGGCTTCAACGGCGGCACCCACCAGGACTGGCCGTCCGACCTGCCCACCGTCATCGCCGTAGGCGGCACGACGCTCGGCGCCACCACCGAGACCGCGTGGAGCGGTGGCGGCAGTGGCTGCGAGACCCGGTTCGCCTCGGCCACCGGTCAGCCCGCGGCCGACGCCGCGCTGTGCGCCAACCACCGTGCGGCGGCGGACGTGTCCGCTGACGCCGACCCGAACACCGGCCTGGCCGTGTTCGACGACGACGCGCCGTTCAGCGGCCAGCCCGACGGCTTCGTCGTGGTCGGCGGCACCAGCGCGTCCGCTCCCTTCATCGGTGGCCTGTTCGCCCGTGGCGGCGTGCCCGCCACGCTCAACGGCCCGAACACGCTGTACTCCAGCGCGTCGACCAACTTCCGCGACATCACGTCGGGCAGCAACCAGCAATCGGTGCGCTGCTCCAGCTTCCCGACGATCAGCACCAAGATGTGCAACGCGGGCGTCGGCTACGACGGTCCGACGGGCCTCGGCTCGCCGAACGGCATCGGCGCCTTCTGATCCAGCCCGGAATCCGGTGACGGACGCCGTGTCCCCTGGTGGGGGCACGGCGTTCACACGGTGAATCCCGCCCGTCCTGGGGCGGTTGACTTTCGTCAGGCGCTGTGCCGCCGCAGCACCAGTTCCACGTTGCCGCCGTCCCGTTGCCCGCCCAGGGCGATCATCAGCGCGTTCGACGCCACATTGGTCACGTCCACCTCGCAGGTGGCCCCGTCCTCGCCCTGTGCGTGCAGCACGGCGAACGCCCGGCCCAGCAGTGCCCGTGCCAGCCCGCTGCGCCGGTGGTCGCGCACCACGGCGATCAGGCCCAGCCGGGACCGCACCGGCCGGCGCCACACCCGCACCAGCCCCGCGTATCCGCCGGACGCATCCACGGCGACCAGGTAGGTGTCCCGGTCGAACTGCGGATCGTCGAACGTCTGCCTGGCGAACTCGGCTGGGTCGTTGTGCCAGCCCGCCGCGCCCGGTACGTCCGCCCGCAGCGTGTCGTCCAGCGCGGCCAGCCGCTGCACGTCGGCGTCCGCGGCCGACACCACGGTGAACCCGGCCGGGAGCGCCGCGTCGCCGAGACCGGTGCGGGCCGGGTCGACCGGGAGCACGTAGCGGTGTTCCGCGCGGTGCAGGCTGAAACCCAGCCCGGCCAGGTCGGCCAGCCGTTCGGCCGCCTGATCGTCGACCTCGGTGTAGAGGTCGCCGGGTAAGTCGTCGACGGCGGCGGTGATCAGTGCGTGGTGGACGTCGTCGGCCTCGACCGTGGTGTACAGGAAGCACACCCCGTCCGGCCGCACCAGCGCGCGCAGCGAGTCGGCATCATCGCCGTCCCGACGCGCCGTCCACCGCATCGGGACGGTACGGGTCACGTCGATCACGGCGCGGATGCTAGTGCCGATGTCGCCCGGTATCCAGGTGATTCGTCCGGGTGAATCAACCGACCGTCCCGCGCGGACGGTGATCGATCGGTCACTCGCGGTGTTAGCGTCGCTGCCCGACCAGCCGCCGAGTCCCACGGAGTGCCGATGCGTCGATCCCGGACCGCCCTGCTCGCCGCCGTTGCCCTCACCGCGGGCGGTGCTTCGGCGCCCACCGCCGGTGTTGCGCCGTCGCCGGACATCGTCCGGACGCATCCGGCCACCGCGGATGCCGGCGCGGCCGGCGCCCTGCCGCTGACCACGGCGCAGTGCGAGCAGCAGTACCGGATCGCCTGCTACGGCCCGGCCCAGCTGCAGGCCGCGTACGACCTGCAGCCGCTGTACGCGCGCGGCACCCGGGGCCAGGGCACCACGATCGCCGTCGTCGACTCGTTCGGCTCACCGACCATCCAGCACGATCTCGCCGTGTTCGACCAGAACTACGGACTGCCGACGCCGAAGCTGACCGTCATCGAGCCGGCCGGGAAGGTGCCCGCGTACGACGGCAGCGCCAACCGGGCCGGCTGGGCCGGCGAGACCACTTTGGACGTTGAGTGGGCGCATGCCATGGCACCGCTGGCCAACATCGTCGTCGTGGCGACGCCCACGTCGGAAGACGAAGGCACGACAGGCTTTCCGGAGATCGTCAAGGCCGAGCAGTACGTCGTCGACCACCACCTGGCCGACGTGATCAGCCAGAGGTTCAGCGCCACCGAGCAGACGTTCCCCAGCGAGGACGCACTGCTCGCGTTGCGCGGCGCCTACCAGGACGCCTACCGCAACGGTGTCACCGTGCTGGCGTCCTCCGGTGACTCCGGGGCCACCGACGCGACCGCCACCACCGGCCTGTTCACCCAGCCGGTGACGTCATGGCCGGACAGCGACCCGCTGGTCACCGGTGTGGGCGGCACGAAACTGAGCCTGGACGCCAATGGCGGCCGCACCGCGCCGGACGCGGTGTGGAACGACTCCTACGACACCGCGACCCAGCGCTACATCGAGGGCGACGACGGCCCC
This sequence comes from Pseudonocardiaceae bacterium, assembly GCA_036273855.1. Taxonomy (GTDB): domain Bacteria; phylum Actinomycetota; class Actinomycetes; order Mycobacteriales; family Pseudonocardiaceae; genus DATEPR01. The sequence goes on along the minus strand of DASUGU010000093.1, from coordinate 2,730 downwards.
AACGCGCTGGCCACCGGCGGCGGCCGGTCCGCCGTGTTCAGCCGTCCCGCCTACCAGCTGCCGGTCGCCTCGGTGGTGGGCGACCAACGCGGTGTGCCGGATGTGTCGATGAGCGGATCGTGCAGCGGCGCGGTGAACGTGTACCAGAGCTTCGCCGGCCAGCCGGCCGGCTGGTACCCGACGTGCGGCACCAGCGAAGCGAGTCCGCTGTTCGCCGGCATCGTGGCGCTGGCCGCGCAGCAGGCGGGCCACCCGCTCGGCCTGATCAACCCGGCGCTGTACTTCATGTCCGAGGCGCACGCGCCAGGCCTGGTGGACGTGACCAAGGGCGACAACACGGTGTCGTTCACGCAGGACGGGAAGATGCGCACCGTACACGGCTTCGCCGCCGGTACGGGGTACGACCTGGTGTCCGGCGTCGGCACGGTGGACGCCGCGCTGTTCGTGCCGGAACTGGTGTCCTACGTCGATCACAGCTCCTGAGCGACCGGCTGCCGGTCCCGGACGACCTGGAGGAACCGGGCCATGGCACGGCCGGTGGCCCGCGCCCTCGGTGAGGGCAGGAAGTCGAACGCGTGGTGTGCGTAGGGGAGTTCCGCGTAGCCGAACGGCTGCCTGCTGACCTGCCTGGCCCGCTCGGCGAACCGCCTGGCCGTCGTCGCCTCGACCACCTCGTCGCGGTCGCCGTGCGCCACGAACATCGGCGGCGCGGTGTCGTCCAGGCGCAACGTGGGTGACGCGGCCCGCCAGGTGTGCGGGTCGTCGGCCAGGTCGGCGTCGAACAGGTTGGCCCGGACGTGATTGCGCAGCCGGGGCAGGCCGTCGTCGTTGAGCACGGTCACGTCGTACACGCCGTACAGCAGGGCGGCGGCCTGGATCGACGTGTCGGCGTCCTCGAATCCCGGCTGGAACGCCGGGTCGTTGGCGGACACGGCGGCCAGCGCGGCCAGGTGACCACCCGCCGAGCCGCCGGAGATCGCGATGAACGACGGGTCACCGCCGTAGCGGGCGATGTTGGCCCTGATCCAGGCGAGTGCGCGCTTGATGTCCACGATCTGCGCCGGCCAGCGGTGGCGTGGGCCAAGCCGGTAGTCCAGGGACAGGCACAGCCAGCCCTGGGCGGCCAGGTGCGCGGTCAGGTAGGTGCTCTGCTGCTGTTTCGTGCCGCCCGTCCACGACCCGCCGTGGACGTACACGAGCACCGGCGACGGCCGGTCGGGACGGCGGCCGGGGCGCCGCCAGATGTCCAGCACCTGCTCGGGGAACTCGTCGTGGTAGCGCACGTCCCGGTCCACCATGAGTTTCGCCAGCGGGGCGCGGGCCGGCACCAGGTCCGGTCCGACGCTCGGCGCGTCCGGGCCGAGCGCGTCGACCAGCGCCGCGTCCAGCACGTCGGTCGCGGCCACCGACCGCCGGTGCAGGCCGACCAACCCGACCGCGGTACCCGCCGCCACGGCCAGTCCCGCCGTGCCGATCCGGCTGCGCCCGGCACCCAGACCGAGTGCGACACCCGCGGCCACCGCCTGGGCCGTCGCCGCCGGGCCGCCGAGTTCCGAGCCGACCAGTCCGGGCACCATCCCGGCCACGTACCACGGGTAACGCCGCCACGGCGGCCGCCTGCCGAACAGGTTCAACGTCGCCCCAGCCGCACCCGCACCCACGGCGAGCAGCACCCCGGCACCCCTAGCGCGCATGCGCCCTCCCACCCGCCGTGTCGATTCCCGATCGATAGTAGGCGGATCGACGCCACCGACTCGGCGAACAGCCAGCACAGCGCGGTGTGGCCGGGCGCGGCCGGCAAGCTGGGCGGCCGGGTGTGGCGCGTGTCCATCGCGAACGCGCACGCGTTGCGGAACCGGCAGCACCGGCGACGGTCGCGACAGGCTGCTCGGCGGCCCGACCGGCCTGGACGGCTCGACCGGCTCGACCGGCCTGACCGGACCGGCCAGCCTGACCGGCCTGGACGGCCAGTCGGAGCTTCCTGGCCTCGGCGAGTCCGGCCAGGGTCCGGCCGGGATCGGGCGCGGCGGCCGCGAGCAGCCGGGTGTACGGGTACGAGTTTCGTGCCGCAAACTGTCCGAATCAGACGGTCCGGTCGCGCGCTTCGAAGAGCCCACGCCTGCCTTCTCCCGGTAGGCCGGGTCGTGCAGGTGACAGGCCACCAGGCCGCTCTGCCCCGCGGTGCCGGCCGACGGAGCGGTCAGCCCGAGGGTGACCCGCCGGCACGGGTCGAACCTCGGTCAGCCCGAGGGCGACCCGCCGGCACGGGTCGAACCCGTGCTCACAGGGCAGTGCGGACGGCACTCCACCAGGTTCCAGCTGAGATCCGGCGGCTGGCCAGGCACCACCCAATGGCCGACACGCGCGCGCCCCGCTCTGCAACAGCTGAACTGCCCACTAATCCGAAAATCTGAGGTGAGTGGTAGGCGAAGCACCCGGCGTAGCGCAGCGGAGCCGGGTTCATGCTGGGTTGATGTGGTCAGGCGGCGGGCTCGAGGGTGACCCGGTAGCCCATGGCTTCGAGTTGGCGGACGTGGTTGCGCTTGCGGCGATCGGTGCCCAGTCGGGTGTCGTAGAAATCCGGGCCCATGGACCACCCCGGGGATCTTGGAGGCCATGACTTCTGGCAAGGATGGTCAGCATGGCAGCAGCAGGCAGGTACCCCGTTGAGTTGAAGGAACGCGCCGTGGCGATGGTGCGGGAGCTGCAGCGTGAGCTGGGCCTGCGCGG
>DASUGU010000092.1:0-21823 GCA_036273855.1 Pseudonocardiaceae bacterium | reverse complement strand
CGTACCGGCCCCCGGCCACGGTGATGGTGCGGGTAATGACAGACTGGGTGTCCAACGGGGTTCCTGCTGATCAACGATCTTGGTCGACGCTGTTCTAGCAGGAACTCCGTTGCTTGTTTCAAAGGGGCTTGACGATCACGCGCGTCGCCAAACTTCACGGCCTTGCTGCTAGTCCTCGTCCTCGCTCTCGGGCGCGCGGTCCCGCATCGGCCGCAGGACCGACCGGGGAAGCAGCCGGGCCCGCCACGCCAGGGGCGCGTTGCGGTGCAGGCTGCGCCGGATCGTGTCGAACGAGTCGACCACGACCGGTGTGGTCCCGCCGTCGGGCGTCCGGACGCCGTACCAGGACCGTTCCACCTCGCCGACCAGGGTGCGCAGGCCGGTCTGGCCCTCGCGGTCCAGGCCGTGCTCGCGGACCATGCGGTTGGCGGCCACCCGGAGGGTGTCGCCGCGCTCCACGCCGGTGCCCCGGTCCCACGACTCGGCGACCAGCTCCGACCAGGCCGCGCCGGCGGCGTCCGCGCCGCGGGCCGTGATGGCCCGCTGATGTCGCCGTCGCCGCCACTCGCGGACCACGGCGGGTGCCCCCGCCGTACCCAGCACGGCCACCAGCACGGCCAGCCACCAGGAGAACAGCGCGGCCGCGAAGAACAGGCACAGGAACGCGGCGGCCAGGCCGACCAGCCGCATCGGCCGGGACCACCGGGCGGTCGAGCGCCGGCCGACGATCGTGCCGGCGGCCGCGACCACCAGCAGGCCCAGCACTGTGCCCAGCTGCCACACCGGCGGGCCGTTGTAGCCGCTGAACGTGGTGATCGTCGTCGAGCTCGGCTGCGTCACCTTGGACGGGGCCTTGGGCGTGGTGGTCGGGTTGCCGTGCGGCTTGTCCGGGTTCTGCCGGCTGCCGGAGTTGGCACCGCTGTTGTTCTGCGGCGTCTGCACGAAGCCGGGGACCTGGGTGCGGCCGTCGGTCAGCGGCGTCGGGTCGAAGGTCACCCAGCCGTAGCCGGGGAAGTAGACCTCGTCCCAGGCGTGCGCGTCCTGCGAGGTGATCGTCCGGTGCCCCTGGGCCTCGAAGCCGTCGGTGAAGCCGATCGCGACCCTGGTGGGGATGCCCAGCGTGCGGAGCATGACGCCCATCGCGGACGCGTACTGCTCGCAGAAGCCGGTCTTGCCGTGGAACAGGAAGTCGACCAGCGCGTCACCGGTGACCGGCGGCGCGGTCTGGGTGGAGTAGGTGAAGCCGTTGCTCGGCGAGCGGAAGTAGTTGTAGATGGCCTGCGCCGCGTCGAACTCGTTGCTGGTGTTGGACGTGATCCGCCGGGCCAGGTCGGCCACCTTCGGGTCGACGCCGGAGATCCGTGTGTACTTCTTGGGCACCTGGCTGAAGTCCGCGCCCGCGTCGCGCAGCGCGCCCGCGGTCGGTTCGGTCAGGTCGGCCTGCTCGGTGTAGTTGCCGGGGCTGCGGGTCTGTTCGCTGTAGACGATCCCGGAGTCGGTGTCGTAGCGGTAGTCCGGGGAGACGCCCCGCAGGTTGGTCGGCATGCCGAACACCGGCAGCCACACGTCCGACCAGTTGACCGCCGTGACGGTGACCTTGGTGGTCGGGTCGCTGGACTGCTGGCCGGGCGCCAGCGGCAGCCGCTGCAGATCGGCCCGCACGCCCGCGGGCATCTGGGTGCCGCGCACCCAGCCCTTGTCGGCCTGGTAGTCGTCCAGCGTGAGCGCCTGGAGATAGGGCGCGTTCGGCGGGAGGCCGGTGACGTCGAAAAGTTCGGTGGTGCCCTTCTGGTCCAGCATGCCGGACAGCACGGTGAACGGTTTGATGCCCAGTTGACCGGTGCCGCCGCCGGTGTCCTGGCCGGGCAGCCGGCCGACGGTCCCGATGACGGTGAACGTGCCGCCGATGAACAGCGCCACGATCACGCCGACCGCGGTCACCGCGACCGTCGCGGGTGCCACGCCGGTGGTGGCCACCGCGGGCAGCCCGAGTTTGCCGCGCCACGCCTGGTGCCGCTGCACGCCGTCCACCGCCAGCATCACGGTGAACGCACCGGCACCCAGCACGAAGCTCCACCACGGCAGCATCCCCTCGTCCAGCGACGCGGGCACCGCGTAGACGCACAGCAGGATCAGCCCGGCGGCGGCGGGCACCTTCGCGGTCACCGCGAGCGTGTCCACCGCGACCGCGACCAGGCCCATGGACAGCAGCACCAGGCACAGGATCGCCTGATCGGCGTCCACCGGCGGGACACCGGTCTGCACGTCGTTGCCGGCCTGGCCGAGCACCACGCCCAGATCGTGCAGCGCCGTCGGCCCCGGCAGCACCACCGCGACGCCGGTGTTGGTGAACAGCGTGACCGCCAGGCACAGCAGCACGAACAGTTCGCCGAGCCAGATCGCCGGACCGGGCACCTTCAGCGCCCGCATGGCCGCGCCGGCAGCCATGATCACGACGACCACGACGACCACATAGGACAGCCAGCCGTACCCGGCCACGGTGCCGGTGATCGCGGTTCCCGCGCAGATGCAGGAGATCGCGGCCGCGGCCGGCATGGCCATCGTCGAACCGGCGGTCGCCCCGTTCTTCCCGGCCTGCGGCCGGCGGGCCGGTGGCCGGGAAGAACGGCCGGCACCCGCCGGTGGCGGGGGCGCGCTCGGCGGCGGTGGTCCGGCAGGCGGTCGCCAGTTGGCCGGATTCGCGAGGGTGTCGCTGCTCACCGTGTGCCTCCCTGCGCCGCGCGCGCACGGGCCGCCTCGACCCGGCACAGTTCCATCCAGACCTCGGGGAAGCCGGCCTGCTGCCCGGCCACCACGACACCCCAGCCCGACTCGCGCAGCAGGTCCGCGCTGTCGCTCGGGTCGCTCGCCGGGCCCTCACCGGAACCGGCCCAGGTGCCCACGTCCATCAGCACGGCGAGGCTGCGCGCCCGGCGGGACCGCGCCCTGGCCAGTTCGGCCGCCTCGGTCGTGTTGATCCCGCCGAGGATGGCGATCAGCTCGTGGCCGGCTCCCGGGTCGACGCCGTAGCTCACCTCGCCGCGGTGGGTGGGCTGGAGCATCGCCAGCGCGTCCAGCACCACGTCGTCGCTGTAGCCGGTCTCGGCGTTGTCGCCGACCAGCACCTGGCCGTCCTCGGCCACCAGCCGCACCTGCTGCCCGCAGTGGTGCAGGTGCAGGCAGATGCTGCCGCACAGGCTCACCGCCCACTCCAGGCTGGCCTTCGGCCCGTGCCCGCGGTGCCCGTTCATCCTGCGGTCCAGCAGCACGGTGGTGCCACCGCGCCACGGCCGCTCCTCGACCCGCACCATCAGCTCGTCCCGGCGCGCGGTGGACCGCCAGTGCACCCGGCGCAGGTCGTCGCCCTGGCGGTACTGCCGGACGACCGCGTCGTCCTCGCCCTGGCCGGACCGCAGCCGCACCGAGCCGTCGTCACCGATACCGGTGCCCGACCCGCCGGGCAGCCCGACCAGCGCCACCGTCCTGGGCACCACCACGATCCGGCTCTGCCCGGCCAGTTCCCGTTCGAACTCGGCCAGCCCGAACGGGTCGGTGATCCGGGCCCGCAGCGGGCCCAGCTGGTGGACGCCCCGCATGATCGGGTGCACCCGGTAGCCCAGCCGGGCGGTTCCACGCCGGCGCAGCCGCTCCACCACGAACCGGGGCTTGCCACCCAGCGTGTAGGGGACGCCGTCCTCCAGCAGCAGACCGCCGGCCGGCACCCTGCCGTGCGCGTGCACCTCCAGCACCACGTCCGAGTCGTCGCCGGCCGGCACCCTGGGCGGCAGCAGGAACCGCCGGGCCGACAGGCCGACCCGGGCGCTGGCGGCCAGCGCGGCGGACAGCAGCGGCAGTGCCACCACGAACACGGCAACCCGTAACAGGTCCCGCTCGTTCAGCACCGCCGAGCACAGAGCTGCGGCGACACCTGCGGCGAGCAGGCAACGGCCTCGGGTGGTCAGGCCGGACAGCGCACCACGCATGCTTACCTCGCCCGGGTCAGCGGGTGTTGCGCGGCGGCCACTGGACAGAGGCCGACGCGTCGAGCGCACCGTGCGGCACCGGTACCCGCTGCAACAAGGACCGCACCAGTTCCGGTGCGGACCTGCGGGCCGCCTGTGCCTCGGCGGAGAGCACCAGCCGGTGCGCGAGCACCGGGATGGCGATGGCGTGAATGTCGTCGGGCACCACGAACTCGCGACCGGACAGCGCGGCCTGCGCGCGGGCGGCGCGCACCAGGTGCAGCGTCGACCTCGGCGACGCGCCCAGCCGTACGTCGGGCAGCCTGCGGGTGGCCGAGACCAGCTCCACCGCGTAGCGGCGGATCTCCGGCGCCAGGTGGATCTGGCGGACCGTGGTGATCAGGCCCTGCACCTGGCCGGCGTTGGACACGGCGGGCAGCCCGGCCATCGGGTCGGCCCCGGCGTGCTCGTCCACCATGGCCAGTTCGGCCTGCGGGTCCGGGTAGCCGATCGACACCCGGGCGGTGAACCGGTCGCGCTGGGCCTCGGGCAGCGGATAGGTGCCCTCCATCTCCACCGGGTTCTGGGTGGCGATGACCATGAACGGCGCGCTCAGCGTGTAGGGCGTGCCGTCGACGGTGACCTGGCGCTCCTCCATGCACTCCAGCAGCGCGGACTGGGTCTTCGGCGATGCCCGGTTGATCTCGTCGCCGATCACGATGTTGGCGAACACCGGGCCGGAGCGGAACTCGAAGTTCATCGTCTGCCGGTTGTAGATGGAGACGCCGGTGATGTCGCTGGGCAGCAGGTCGGGCGTGAACTGGATGCGGTTGACCGAACAGTCGATCGACTTCGCCAGTGCTTTGGCCAGCGACGTCTTGCCGACGCCGGGCACGTCCTCGACCAGCAGGTGGCCTTCGGCGAGCAGGGTGACCAGGGACAGGCGCACCACGTCGGGCTTGCCGACGAGGACACGTTCCACGTTCGCGCTGATACGCTGCGTCACGTCGTGCAGCTCGCGGAGTGCCGCGTCCAGTCGGACCGGTGCCGTGCTCGCCGTCGTCTCGGTCGCGGTGGGATCCGGCACATGGTTGGAACTGCCGGGTTGCACAGCGGCAGGGCGGCTCGTCGACGTCACTCGACCTCCAGGGGCGTTCATCGGGCGACCCGGGGCACTGGTGCCGTTCCGCCGGATCGTCGCGACGTGCCGTCCGGGCGGATGTGCGTCCGCCGCGCTTGCCCGTGCTGACCGGGGGTTGACCGGGGTTTCGTTTTACAGCCTGCCACGAACGGCGCCCGAGGTGGACCGCCGGCATTGGTTCCGGTTCACCACTTGTCCCCACGATCGCCCCGCCAGCCGGGCGCGCCGGCCGGATTCGCCGGTTTCGCCCGTTCCCCGGTTGACCGGAACATGCCCCGATGCGGTTGGATGCCGTCGCACCCCCCACCTGCCCCCCACTCCGCCCCACGTCCGCTACCAGCGCAAACGACCCCATCGAGCGAGTCGAGCCGGCTGAAGTGCCGTTGACTGTGGCGGAAAGTGGGGTACTGTGGCGGCAAGTGGGGCAGACGGGGGCTCCATGGCTGACCGGTCCATGGTCAGTGGGGAGGTGGGAGCCGAATGTTTCTCGGCACGCACACCCCCAAGCTCGACGACAAGGGGCGGCTCACGCTGCCGGCGAAGTTCCGGGACGCACTCGCGGGGGGTCTCATGGTCACCAAGGGCCAGGACCACTGCCTGTACGTGTTTCCCAGGGCGGAGTTCGAGCAGATGGCCCGCAAGGTCGCGGAGGCACCGTTCACCAACGAGGCCGTCCGTGCCTACCAGCGGTACCTGTTCGCCGGCACCGACGAGCAGTTTCCGGACAGCCAGGGGCGGATCTCGGTCGCCACGGAGCTGCGGCGTTACGCCGGACTGGCCAAGGAGTGCGTGGTCATCGGCGCCATCACGCGGCTGGAGATCTGGGATTCCGAGGCATGGCAGCGGTATCTCGACGCCCATGAGGACAGCTACGCGCAGGCGCAGGAGGAGGTGCTGCCCGGCGTGTTCTGACCGGTCAGCGGCCCGAGGAGTGTGCGGGCCGCTCCGGATGACCGGATGCCGTTTGGCCTCGGTCCGCTCGGCTTATCGGCCCTGACGCAACTTCCCCGGCGCCAGGTTCGACGGGCGGGCGGGGACCTGACTGCATCCGATCACGCCTGCCGGCACCTTCGGGGGTGAAGGTGCCGGTTCGGCTCACCACCGGCCTGAGCGGAACCGGAACTCGGGCATCGCGGAGGGATCAAGGGGGTGTGTGACAGTGGCCGACCCGTCTGACCAGCAGCCCCGGCATGTGCCGGTGCTGCTGGACCGTGTTCTGGCCCTGTTGGCCCCCGCCATCGACGTGACCTCGGCGGTCTGCGTCGACGCCACCCTCGGTCTCGGCGGCCACGCGGACGCGCTGCTGTCCGCCCATCCCGGGCTGACCCTGGTCGGCATCGACCGGGACACCACCGCCCTGGACCGGTCCCGGGACCGGCTGGCCCGGCACGGCGACCGCGTCCACCTGGTGCACGCCGTCTACGACGAGCTGCCCGAGGTGCTGGCCGAACTGGGCCTGCCCGAGGTGCACGGCGTGCTGTTCGACCTCGGTGTGTCGTCGATGCAGTTGGACGAGGCCGAGCGGGGCTTCGCCTACGCCAGGGACGCGCCGCTGGACATGCGGATGACGCCGGGCGTCGGCAAGACGGCGGCCGACGTGCTGAACACCTATCCGGTCGCCGAGCTGACCAGGATCCTGCGCGAGTACGGCGAGGAGCGCTTCGCCGGCCGGATCGCGGGTGCGGTCGCGTCGGCCAGGGCCACCGAGCCGTTCACCACCAGCGCCCGCCTGGTCGAACTGCTGTACGCGGCGGTGCCCGCGGCCACCCGGCGGACCGGCGGTCACCCGGCCAAACGGACGTTCCAGGCCCTGCGCATCGAGGTCAACGGCGAGCTGGACGTGCTGGGCAGGGCCATTCCGGCGGCCCTGGAGTCGCTGGCGGTCGGCGGCCGGATCGTCGTGGAGAGCTACCACTCGCTGGAGGACCGCATCGTCAAGCGGGTCTTCGCCGAGTGGGCGAAGTCGCGGACGCCCAGCGGGCTGCCCGTGGAACTGCCCGGCCACGGGCCCCGGCTGCGCCTGCTCACCCGGGGCGCGGCACAGGCGGACGCGGCCGAGATCGAGCACAACCCCAGGGCGGCGTCGGTGCGGTTGCGTGCCGGCGAACGGATTTCCAGCGGGGAGGTACCGGCATGACAGCACCAGCACGGGTGGGCGGTCCGGCCAGTCGCACCCGCACCAGGACCCAGCCGCCCCGGACCCAGCCGAGGGAGCGCGGCACCGGCAAGCCGCCGGCCGCGCAGCCCGAGCGCACCACCGGCACCCGGGACCGGTCCCCGGCCGCCGAGCGCGCCTACGCCCGCCGGGCGCAGCGCTCCGGTCAGGGCGCCGTCTCGCCGGTCCAGCAGGTCGAGCGCAAGCCGGGCTCGGCGTCCCGGGCCACGTTCGTCATCACGGTGATGGTGCTGCTGGTCGGGGGCGTGGTGGCCACGCTGTGGTTCTCCACCCAGGCCACCGCCGACGCGTACCGCCTGGAGCAGGCGAAGAACACCACCAACCAGCTCCAGGTGCAGGTGGGCCAGCTCCAGCAGGAGGTGGCGCAGCAGGACTCGCCGCCGTCCCTGGCGCAGCGGGCCCGGCAACTGGGCATGATCCCGGCCGGCAACCCGGCCCACCTGGTGGTGGGCCCGAACGGCAAGGTCAAGGTGATCGGCACGCCGAGCGTGGCCGAACCGCCCCCTCCGCCGCCGAAGTCGACCACCCCGCCCACTTCCACCCCACCGGCGTCGAACTCGGCGAAGCCGCCGGCCACCACGAACTCGCCGACCACCACGGCGAATCCGTCCACAGGGGGCTGACCACATGCCGCGGCCACCCTCGGGCGCTCCCGCCCGCAGGCCGGCCCCGTACGCGCGTGGGCCGGCCCCGCGCCCGGCGCCCGTCACCCGGCCCAGACCGCGCAGACCGCGCAGACCGGCCATCTTCGCCTCGAGCTCCAAGCCCCGGCTGGTGATCGGCCGGCTGCTGATGATCGTGGCGCTGGTGATCGCCGGCCTGAAGCTGGTCGACATCCAGGGCCTGCAGGCGTCCGCGCTGGCGTCCAAGGCCCAGCAGCAGAGCCTCACCCCGATGATCATCCCGGCCCAGCGCGGCATCATCACCGACCGCGACGGCACCGAGCTGGCGTTCAATGTGGACATTCGGGCGCTGACCGCCCAGCCCAGGACGATGCGGAAGAACTGGGCCGACCCGAGCCAGGCCGCGAGCCACGCCGGTGTCAGCTACGACGAGCACACGCAGCAGATCGCCGACGAGATGCACCGGCTGATCGGCGACTCGCTCAACGAGCAGCAGGTGCTGTCCGCACTGCGGTCCGACGTGTCGTTCGTCTACCTGGACAAGTCGGTCGAACCGTCGGTGGCCGCCGAGATCACCAAGGACTTCCCGGAGATCGGCGCCGAGGCCCGGTCCGCCCGCGAGTACCCGGACGGTTCGGTCGGCGCCAACATCATCGGCATGGCCAACTGGCGCACCGATCCGGGGACCACACCCGGCGTGCACGGCGTGCTCGGCCTGGAGTCCGCAATGGACGGTCAACTGGCCGGCCAGCCGGGTCGCGAGGAGGCGAACACGGAGCAGGGCAACGACTCCGTGGTGATCCCGAACTCGCAGCGGGTGCTCCAGGCCGCGGTGCCGGGCGAGGACGTCCAGCTCACCATCGACGCCGACGTGCAGTACGAGGTCCAGCAGGAACTCGGCCAGTGGGTCAAGGAGTCCGGCGCGAAGTACGGCAGTGCCGTGGTCATGGACGCGCACACCGGCGAGGTCTACGCGCTGGCCGACGACCAGACGTTCAACCCGAACAACCCGAGCACGATCACCAACGCCAACGCCGGCAACATCGCCGTGTCCACACCGTACGAGCCGGGCTCGGTGAACAAGATCGTGACGGCGTCGGCGGCGATCGGCGCGGGCCTGGTCACGCCCACCACGGTGATCACCGTGCCGCCGTCGTTCCAGGACGGCGACAAGGTCGTCACCGACGACTGGTCGCACGGCACCGAGAAGTTCACCGTCACCGGGATCTTCGCCAAGTCCTCCAACATCGGCACCGACGAGCTGGCCAGGATGGTCGGCCCGAAGCGCTACGACCAGATGCTGATGAAGATGGGGCTGGGCCAGAAGACCGGCATCGAGCTGCCCGGCGAGAGCGCCGGTTACGTGCCGCCGATGAGCCAGTGGTCCGGGTCCACGTTCGGCAACCTGCCGATCGGGCAGGGTTTGTCCATGACGGTCCTGCAGATGGCCGGGATGTACCAGGCGATCGCGAACAACGGTCTGCGCGTGCCGCCGAGGATCATCAAGTCGGTCACCAAGCCGGACGGCACCGTGGTGCCCACCAAGCAGCCGAAGGGTGTCCGCGTGCTCAGCGTCCAGGACGCCGAGATCGTGCGGAACATGTTCCGGGCCGTGACGCAGAAGGGCCCGTTCCCGCAGGACGCGACGGCGCCCTCCGCGTCCGTGCCCGGCTACCAGATCGCCGGCAAGACCGGCACCGCCCAGGTGATCGACCCGAAGTGCGGGTGCTACAGCCACACCAAGAACCGGGTCACGTTCGCCGGCATGCTGTCCGCCGACAACCCCCGGTTCGTCATCGGGATCATGTTGGAGCAGCCCAACGGTGACGTGGAGGGCGGCAGGACGGCGGCGCCGCTGTTCGCGGACATCGCCTCGTACCTGGCGCAGCGGTACCAGTTGCCGGTGTCGCCCACCCCGACACCGGAGTTCACACTGGTGGTGCCATAGGACCCCGCAGGTCGCGACCGGTCCGTCACGGCCCCGTCACGGGCGCTGTGCGGGCACTGATCGGCCCGCCGGTAGCCTTCCGCGACGTGCCAGCCCATCCGGAGGACGACATCACCGTCATGCCGCCACGTCCCAGCCGCACCACACCGGTCACGCTGGCCGAGCTGGCCGCGTTGGCCGATGCCCGGCCGGTGGGCGAGGCCGCGGTGACAGGTGTGACGCTGCGCGCCCAGCACGTGCGGGCCGGTGACCTGTTCGCGGCGCTGCCCGGCAACCGGGCGCACGGTGCCGACTTCGCCGCCGACGCCCTGCGGGCCGGCGCCGCCGCCGTGCTCACCGATCCGGTGGGTGCCGCCCGGCCCGCCCTGCGGGACGTGCCGCTGCTGGTGCACGACGACCCGCGTTCGGTCCTGGGTGGGCTGGCGTCCCGGATCTACGGCGATCCGTCGCACCGGCTCGCCGTGCTCGGCGTGACCGGCACCTCCGGCAAGACCACCAGCACCGCGATGATCGCCGCCGGGCTGGCCGCCGCCGGCCGCAGTGCCGGGCTGATCGGCACGGTCGGCACCCGGATCGACGGCGAGCGGATGCCCAGCGCGCTGACCACCCCGGAGGCGCCGGACCTGCAGGCGCTGCTGGCCGTGATGGTGGAGCGCGGCGTCACGCACGTGGCGATGGAGGTGTCCAGCCACGCGCTGATACTGGGCCGGGTGGCAGGCGTCCGGTTCGAGGTGGGCGCTTTCACCAACCTGTCCCAGGACCACCTGGACTTCCACACCGACATGGAGGACTACTTCGCCGCCAAGGCCAGGCTGTTCGACGGCCGGTCGCGGACCGAGGTGGTCTGCACGGACACCGAGTGGGGCAGGCGACTGGTGCGGCCGGGCACGGTCGCGGTGTCGACGCTGCACACGTCGCCCGGCGAGCGCGGCTGGGCCGCCGTGGACGTGTCCGCCGACGTGGACGGCGGGCAGTCGTTCACCGCGCTGGGGCCGGGCGGGCTGCGGGTGGACGTCGCACTGCGCCTGCCGGGCACGTTCAACGTGGCCAACGCGCTGCTCGCGGTGGCGATCCTGCACGAGGTCGGTGTGCCGGCCGACGCGATCGCGGCCGGCCTGGCCGGAGTCGACGTGCCGGGCCGGATGGAGCGGGTGGACCTGGGTCAGGATTTCACCGCCGTGGTCGACTACTCGCACAAGCCGGCGGCCGTCGCGCTCGCCCTGGACGCGGTGCGCGCCCAGCTGGCCCGGGCCGGCTGGGGTGGCCGGGTGCTGACCGTGTTGGGCTGCGGCGGCGACCGGGACACCGGCAAGCGCCCGCTGATGGGCGAGGCGGCCGCCCGCCGGTCCGCGCTGCTGGTGGTCACCGACGACAACCCGCGCAGCGAGGACCCGGCCGCGATCCGGGCCGCCATGCTGGCCGGCGCGCTGGCCGTGCCGGAGGACCAGCGCGGCGAGGTGGTCGAGATCGGCGACCGGCGGGGCGCCATCGAGCACGCCGTGGCCGCGGCGCACCCTGGTGACGTGGTGGTGGTGGCCGGCAAGGGACACGAGACGGGCCAGGAGATCGCCGGGGTGGTGCATCCGTTCGCCGACCGGGACGAACTCGCGGCGGCGATCCGCAGGCGGGTACCGGCGCAGCGGTCGGCGGGCCGGTGACGAGGTGACAGTGGAGTCGACACCGTGTTGAAGCTGACCCTGGCCGACGTGGCGGCCGCCGTGGGTGGCCGCCTGCACCGGGTGAGCGGCACCGAAGTGGTGACCGGTGGCGTCGAGTTCGACTCGCGCAAGCTCACCTCGGGCGACCTGTTCGTCGCGGTGCCCGGTGAACGGGTGGACGGGCACGACTTCGCCGAGGCCGCGATCCGGGCCGGCGCCGTGGCTGTGCTGGCCGGCCGTGCGGTGCCGGTGCCCTCGGTGATCGTGCCGGCCGTCGAGTGGCAGGTCAGCCGGGCGCACGCGCTGGCCGGCGACACCGACGGCTCGGGTGCCGCGGTGCTGGCCGGGTTGGCGGCGCTGGCCCGTTCGGTGCTGGACCGGCTGGTGCCCGACGGGCTGGCCGTCGTGGGCGTCACCGGCTCGGCGGGCAAGACCTCCACCAAGGACCTGATCGGTTCGCTGCTGGCCCGGCTCGGCGCGACCGTCGCGCCGCCCAACTCGTTCAACAACGAACTGGGCCTGCCCTGGACGGTGCTGCGCGCCGACGAGCACACCCGGCACCTGGTGCTGGAGATGTCGGCCAGGGGCGTCGGCCACATCGCCGCCCTGGCCAGGATCGCGCCGCCGAGGATCGGGGCCGTGCTCAACGTCGGCACCTCCCACCTGGGCGAGTTCGGCTCGCGGGAGGCGATCGCGCAGGCCAAGGGCGAACTCGTCGAGGCGCTGCCGGCGGGCGGGCTGGCCGTGCTGAACGCGGACGACCCGCTGGTCGCGGCCATGTCGGCGCGGACCAAGGCCAGGGTGGCGTTCGTCGGCCGGTCGGCGGACGCCTCGGTGCGCGCGGTCGACGTCGCCCTGGACGACCAGGCCCGGCCGGGCTTCCGGCTGGTCACCCCGGTCGGCGAGGCCGACGTCGTGCTCGGCCTGCACGGTGAACACCACGTCGGCAACGCGCTCACCGCCGCCGCCGTCGCCCTGGAACTGGGCATGGACGTGGCCGGCATCGCCGCCGGCCTGGCCGACGCCCGGCCGGCGTCCCGGCGCCGGATGGAGGTCACCACCCGGCGGGACGGCGTGACCGTGGTGAACGACGCCTACAACGCGAGCCCGGAGTCGATGGCGGCCGCGCTGCGGGCGGTCGTCAGGATGGCCCGGTCGGACGAGGCGGCCCGCAGAACGTGGGCCGTGCTGGGTCCGATGGGTGAACTGGGCGACGACTCGGCCGCCGGGCACAACGAGGTGGGCGGGTTGGCCGTCCAACTGGGTGTGGACCGGCTGGTCGTGGTCGGTGAACAGGCCAGGGCGCTGCACGAGGGCGCGCACCTGGCGGGATCACGGGGAAGGGAGTCGGTGCTGGTGCCGGACGCCGATGCCGCCGTCGCGCTGTTGCGGGACGAGCTGCGGCCGGGTGACGTCGTGCTGGTCAAGGCGTCCAACGCGGTCGGCCTGTGGCGGGTGGCCGACGAACTGCTCGCGGTCGGTGGTACCGCGTGAAGGGCATCCTGATCGCGGCCGCGGCCGCGCTGTTCGTGTCCATCCTGGTGACGCCGTACCTGATCGGCCTGTTCACGCGGCGGGGTTTCGGGCAGGAGATCCGCGAGGAGGGCCCGAAGGGCCACGCCATCAAGCGCGGCACGCCGACGATGGGTGGCGTGGCGATCGTGCTGGCCATGTGGGCCGGCTACATCGTGGCGCACATCATCAGCGCGCTCAGCCCGTCGCCGTCCCCGCCCACCGCGTCCGGCCTGCTGGTGCTGTTCCTGACCACGTCGCTGGGCCTGGTCGGCTTCCTGGACGACTTCATCAAGATCCGCAGGCGGCGCAACCTCGGCCTGAACAAGACGGCCAAGCTGGTCGGCCAGTTCGTGGCCACCATCGTGTTCGCGATCCTGGCGCTGCAGTTCCCGAACAAGTACGGGCTGCGGCCGGTGTCGGTGAACCTGTCCTACGTGCGGGACATCGCGGCCGTCTCGTTCGGCGTGGTCGGCTTCATCATCTTCTGCTACGTGGCGGTGGCCGCGTGGTCCAACGCGGTGAACTTCACCGACGGCCTGGACGGCCTGGCCGGCGGCACGGCCGCCATGGCGCTGGCGGTCTACCTGGTCATCACCTACTTCCAGACCACGCACGACTGCACGGCCGGCACCCGGGCGGGCTGCTTCTACGTCCGCGATCCGCTCGACCTGGCACTGGTGGCGGCGGCCGCGATGGGAGGCTGCGTCGGCTTCCTGTGGTGGAACGCCGCACCCGCCAGGATCTTCATGGGTGACACGGGTTCACTGGCGCTGGGCGGCCTGTTCGCCGGGCTGTCCATGACCACCCGCACCGAACTGCTGATGATCGTGATCGGCGGCCTGTTCGTCGTCGAGGCGCTGTCGGACGTGTTGCAGATCGTCGCGTTCCGCACCACAGGCAGACGAATATTCAAGATGGCGCCCTTCCACCATCATTTCGAGATGGCCGGGTGGGCGGAAACCACGATCATCATCAGGTTCTGGCTACTCGGCGCCACGGCGGCGATGTTCGGACTCGGCCTGTTCTACAGCGAGTGGCTGAGCTACGGCGGAGGTTGACGTGACCGACGGGTTCTCGGGCCGTCTCGCCGGTCGCCACGTGCTGGTCACCGGCGCCGGGGTGACCGGGCCGTCGGTGGCGAAGGCCCTGCTGGCCAGGCGGGCCGCGGTCACCGTGACCGACGCGAACGCGGACCGGCTGCGCGCGCTCGCCGGCACGCTGCGCGGTGTGCGGGTGGCCCACGGCCTGACCAAACCACCGTCCGATGTGGACCTGGTGGTGACGGCGCCTGGTTGGCGGCCGGACTCGCCGGTGCTCGCGGCGGCCACCGCCGCCGGCATCGAGGTGATCGGCGACGTCGAACTGGCCTGGCGGATCTGCGCCGACCTGCCCCAACCGCCGGAATGGCTGGTGGTCACCGGCACCAACGGCAAGACCACCGCGGTGGGCATGCTGGCCGGGATCCTGGTGGCGGCCGGCGTGGACGCGGTGGCCTGCGGCAACATCGGCCTGCCCGTGCTGGACGCGGTGTCGGCGGGACACCGGGTGCTGGCCGTCGAACTGTCCAGTTTCCAGCTGTACTGGGCGCCGTCGGTGCATCCGGCGGCCGGCGCGCTGCTCAACATCGCCGAGGACCACCTGGACTGGCACGGCACCATGGACGCCTACGCCGCCGCCAAGGCCCGTGTGCTGACCGGTGCCGTCGCCGTCGCGGGCGTCGACGACGAGCGGGTCGCGGCACTGCTGGCGCAGGCGCCCGCGGACCGGAAGATCGGCGTCCGGCTCGGTGCGCCCGGTCCCGGCGAGTTCGGCGTCGTCGACGAACACCTGGTGGACAACGCGTTCGCCGACCGGCCGGTGCCGCTGGCCGCCGTCTCCGCCGTGCGACCGGCCGGCCCGCCCGGTGTGTTCGACGCGCTGGTCGCGGCCGCCCTGGCCCGGTGCCACGGGGTGCCGCCCGAGGCAGTGGCCGCCGGCCTGGCTGCGTACGCGCCCGCCGAACACCGCGCCACCACGGTCGGCGAGGTCGACGGCGTCTGCTACGTGGACGACTCCAAGGCCACCAACCCGCACGCGGCCGCCGCGTCGCTGCGCGCCCACGAGCGGGTCGTGTGGGTGGCGGGCGGCCTGCTCAAGGGTGCCCGGGTGGACGACCTGGTCACCGAGGCCGCCGACCGGCTGACCGGCGTGGTGCTGATCGGAGCCGATCGCGAGGTGATCGCCACCGCGCTGGCGCGACACGCGCCGGATGTCCCCGTGCACCGGGTGCCGGCGGGAGACGATGATCCCATGTCCGTGATGTCGTCGGCGGTGCGTGCCGCGCGTGCCATGGCCCGTCCGGGCGACGTGGTGCTGCTGGCCCCGGCGGCGGCGTCGATGGACATGTTCACCGACTACAAACACCGGGGCAGGGCGTTCGCGGCCGCGGTCAACGCGCTGGGCCCGGAGCGGGAATGACCAGCCCGGCGCGGGGCATCCGGGACACGCGGGAGTTCCGCCGGCCGGTCCAGGCGGGCCGGCCGACCACCCGTCGGAGCACCCGGCAGCCGAGCCGGGCGGTCCGCGTCCGGGCCGCCCTCGGTCCGCTCACCGCGTGGCTGGGCCGCCCGCTGGCCTCGTTCCACCTGGTGCTCGCCGTGTTCGGCCTGCTCACCGCGATCGGCCTGGTCATGGTCGCGTCGGCGTCACCGGTCGAGTCGCTGCAGAACGGCTCCACCTCGGTGTACACGCTGTTCAAGAAGCAGCTGGCGTTCGCCATGATCGGCACCGTCGTGTTCTGGCTCGGCCTGCGCGTGCCGCTGAAGCGGATCAGAGCACTGGCCGGGCCGGCCGTCGTGGTGTGTGTCGTGCTGCTGCTGCTGGTGCTCACGCCGCTGGGCCACCGGGTCTCCACCACCCGCGGCTGGTTCGTGTTCGGCCCGGTGTCGTTCCAGCCGGTCGAGGTGGCCAAGCTGGCGCTCACCCTGTGGGGCGCGCACGTGCTGGTCACCAAGCGGGCGCTGCTGCACCAGTACCGCCACCTGCTGGTACCGGTGGTGCCGGTGGCGCTGCTCATGCTGACCCTGGTCATCCTGCAACCCGACCTGGGCAGCACCGTGACGCTGGCCGTGGTGATGTTCGCGCTGCTGTGGTTCATCGGCGCGCCGCTGCGGCTGTTCCTCACGTTCGCCGTCGGCGGCCTGGCCGGCATCGCCGCGCTGTCCGTCGGCGCGTCCTACCGGCTGTCCCGGGTGCTGTCGTTCCTGCACCCGGACGCCAACGACGCCGCGTCCTACCAGGCCAAGCAGTCGCTGTACGCGCTGGCCGACGGCGGCCTGTTCGGCAAGGGCCTCGGCATGGGGCAGTCCAAATGGGACTTCCTGCCGAACGTGCACACCGACTTCATCTTCGCGCTGATCGGCGAGGAGCTCGGGTTCGTCGGCTGCATGCTGGTACTCGGCCTGTTCGCCATGGTCGCCGTGGTGGGCATGCGGATCGCCACCCGCAACATCGACCCGTGGATCAGGGTGGTCGCCGCGACCCTGACCACCTGGCTGATCGCCCAGGCCGCGATCAACATCGGCTACGTCGTCGGCCTGCTGCCGGTGACCGGCATCCCGCTGCCGATGATCTCCTACGGCGGCAGTTCGCTCGTGGTCACCATGCTGGTGTTCGGCATCCTGGCCAACTGCGCCCGGCACGAACCCGAGTCGGTGGCCGCGCTGCGCACCCAGGGCCCCGGCCGGTTCGGTCGGCTGCTGCACCTGCCCGCCCCCGACGTCTACCAGCCACCTGTCCGCCGCAAACCGGCCCGGCCGTCCACCCCGCCGCGCGCGTCCGGCCGCCCGGCCCGCTCCGCACCCGGTCGCGCGGGCACGCGCGGTGGTGAGGAACGATGGGCGCCTGGCCGGTACGGCGTCGGGCGCGCCACCGGCAGAGCGGCGGAAGGAGGCTGGCGTTGAGCGACAGCGAGGCGTACACCCAGCGGTTCTCCGGGCTGTCCCTGGTCGACGGGCCGTGCGTGGTGGTCGCCGGTGGCGGCAGCGCGGGTCACGTCGAACCCGCGTTGGCCCTCGCCGACGCCGTGATGCGGCTGCGCCCGGACGCCCGGGTGGTGGCCCTGGGCACGAAGCGCGGCCTGGAGAACAAGCTGGTCCCGTCCCGCGGTTACCCGCTGGAGCTGATCCCGCCGGTGCCGATGCCGCGCAAGCCGACGCCGGAACTGCTGCGCCTGCCGCTGAAGGTGCGCGAGTCGGTGCGGACCACCAGGGCCGTGTTCGGCCGGGTCGGTGCCGACGTCGTCGTCGGGTTCGGCGGCTACGTCGCCCTGCCCGCCTACCTGGCCGCCCGCGGCCGGCTGCCCATCGTGGTGCACGAGGCCAACGCGCGGGCCGGCCTGGCCAACAAGATCGGTGCCCGGTTCGCCACCTCGGTCGCCGCCGCCGTGCCCAACAGCGGCCTGGCAGGCGCCCAGGTGATCGGCATCCCGCTGCGCCGGTCCATCACCTCGCTCAACCGGGCCGCGCTGCGCGCCGAGGCACGCCGGTTCTTCGGCCTGGACCCGAACGCGCCGACCCTGCTGGTCACCGGCGGTTCGCAGGGCGCCCGCACGCTGAACGTCGGCGCGTCCGGCGCGGCCGACCAGTTGGCCGCCGCCGGGATCGGCGTGCTGCACGCCTACGGCCCCAAGAACACCCTCACCGTGGAGCGCGACCCTCGCCGCCCGGCGCCCCCCTACGTCGCCGTGCCCTACCTGGAGCGGATGGACCTCGCCTACGCGGCGGCCGACGCCGTGCTGTGCCGCAGTGGCGCGATGACCGTGGCCGAGGTGTCCGCGGTCGGGCTGCCCGCCGTGTTCGTGCCGCTGCCGCACGGCAACGGTGAGCAGGCGCTGAACGGCCAGCCGGTGGTGGACATCGGCGGCGCCCTGATGGTGCCGGACGCCGAACTCACCCCGGCGAAGGTGGTCGAGCTCGTCGTACCGCTGCTGACCAATCCCCGGCGGCTGGCTGCGATGAGCGGGGCCGCGCAGGGCAGCGGCCACCGGGTCGCCGACGAGACACTGGCCAGGATCGTGCTGGAGGCGGTACGGAAATGACCGTCCTGGACGGCGCCCACCTGATCGGCATCGGCGGCGCGGGGATGAGCGGCATCGCCCGAATCCTGCTGGCGCGCGGTGTTCCGGTGTCCGGTTCGGACGCCAAGGACTCGCCGACCGTGCTGGCGCTGCGGGCGCAGGGCGCGCGGATCGGCATCGGCCAGTCGGCCGACAATCTCGACCTGCTGCCCGGTGGGCCCTCCGTGGTCGTGGTGTCCAGCGCGATCCGTGACGACAACCCGGAACTGGCCGGGGCGCGGGCGCGCGGCATCACCGTGCTGCACCGGTCGGCCGCGCTGGCCGAACTGATGGCCGGCCACCGGGTCATCTGCATCGCCGGTACCCACGGCAAGACGTCGACCACGTCGATGTTGACCGTCGCGTTGCAACACTGCCGGCTCGACCCGTCGTTCGCCATCGGCGGCGACCTCAACGAGTCCGGCGCCAACGCACATCACGGCACCGGCGGCCTGTTCGTCGCCGAGGCCGACGAGAGCGACGGGTCGTTCCTGGCGTTCACCCCGTCGGTCGCCGTCGTGACCAATGTGGAGGCCGACCACCTCGACCACCACGGCACGCTTGCCGCCTATACCAAGGTGTTCGACGACTTCGTCGGCCGCATCGAGCCCGACGGCGTGCTGATCGCGTGCGCCGACGACCCCGGTTCCGCCGCCCTGGCCGACCGGGCGGTCGAGACCGGGGTGCGGGTGCGGCGGTACGGCTTCACCGCCACCGGTCCGGACGACGCCGTGCTGCGGGACTTCCAGGCTCTCGGTGGCACCAGTGACGAGCGGGCCGGTGCCGGCGAGGTGACCGTGACCCTGGACGGCCGCGACATCGTGCTGCGGGTGTCCGTGCCGGGCAGGCACATGGCCCTCAACGCGGCGGGCGCGCTGCTCGCCGGGCTGGAACTGGGCGCGCCGCTGGACGGGCTGCTGGCCGGGTTCGCCGGTTTCGGCGGGGTGCGGCGGCGGTTCGAGTTCAAGGGCCGGTCCGGCAAGGTCCGCGTGTACGACGACTACGCGCACAACCCCACCAAGGTGGCGGCACAACTGGCCGCGACCCGGCTGGTGCTGGGCGAGGGCGGCCGGCTCGTGGTGATCTTCCAGCCGCACCTGTACTCCCGGACCCGGGACTTCGCCGCCGAGTTCGGCCGGTCGCTCGGGCTGGCCGACGAGGTGGTGGTGCTGGACGTGTACGGCGCGCGCGAGGAGCCGATCCCCGGCGTGACCGGGCGCGTGGTGGCCGACGCGGTCGACCTGCCCGGCCACGTGCACTACGAACCCGGTTTCGACCGGGTGCCCGACCTGGTGGCCGGGCTGGTGTCCGACGGCGATCTCGTGCTGACGATGGGCGCGGGTGACGTGACGATGCTCGGCCCCGAGGTGATCGCGGCTCTGGACCGGCGGCTCGGGTGAGCACCCCGAGGGACTCGCCCCGGGGCGGTCAACCGACCCGCGAGCGGAGTGCCGCGGCCGAGAAGGCCATGCGCCGCAGGGAACGCCGGGAACAGCACATGTCCGGCCGGCCGACCCGGTCACGTCCGGAGCGGTCGGCCCGGCCGGCCCGTTCGCCTCGCGAACCCACCCGGTCCCGGCCGAGCCGGGCGGAGGTGGTGCCGACCCGGCGCCGGGTGATGATGCGGCGCTGGGTGGCGCTGTCCGTGGTGCTGGGAGTGGTCCTGCTGGCCGCTGCCGTGTGGTGGACACCGCTGCTCGGGGTGCGGTCGGTGGAGGTCAGCGGTGCCCGGCAGCTGACCGCCGACCAGGTCAGGGCGGCGGCGTCGGTACCGGACGGCACGCCGATGCTGCGGCTGGACCTGCGGTCGATCCAGGCCGAGGTGCGGCTGCTGCCCAGGGTGGCGACCGTGCAGGTGCAGCGGGCCTGGCCCAGCACGGTGCGGATCGAGATCACGGAGCGTAGCCCCATCGGGTACCTGGCCGAGTCCGACGGCAGCCACCTGGTCGACGCCACGGGCGTGGACTACGCGACCGTCGCCACGCCACCGCACGGCCTGCCCAGGATCGAGTTGACCGACGTGGCGCCCACCGACCAGCGCACCGCGGCCGTGGTCGGGGTGCTGCGGGCCCTGCCGCCGCAGCTGCGGTCGCTGGTGGTGACGGTGAGCGCGAAGACGCCGGGCAGCGTCACGCTGGGCCTGACCCACGGCCGGACGATCCGCTGGGGCAGCGCGGACGACTCGGCCCACAAGGCGGAAGTGCTCGCGCCGTTGATGACCCGGCCGGGGAAGGTGTACGACGTGTCCAGCCCGGAACTGCCGACGGTGTCCTGACGGTGTTTCGTCCTAGCGGTGTTTCGTCCTAGCCGGTGTTTCGTCCTGACGGTGTTTCGGACGCCGTTTTCCGGACGCCGTTTCCGGACGGCGGAACGAGATCGTGCTCGCGTAGCGTGACGAACACGTGGGCCGCCGTTCGGCGTGGCTGCTGGACCCGGCCTTTTCTGGTGCCTACCGTCCTGTCCACACAGTATGGGGTTGACATGACTCTGAACCTCTGGTTGAGGTTGAGGGTTGGCCGGGACCCGACCTACCCCCAACAGGGCGGCCGGCGTGAACACCTACGCTCGAGAAGGCAGCCACGATCAGGAAGGCGGATCCGATGACGCCCCCGCACAACTACCTGGCGGTGATCAAAGTCGTCGGCATCGGCGGCGGCGGGGTCAACGCTGTGAACCGCATGATCGAGGTCGGGCTGAAGGGCGTCGAGTTCATCGCGGTGAACACCGACGCGCAGGCGCTGCTCATGTCGGATGCCGACGTCAAGCTCGACATCGGTCGCGAACTGACCAGAGGTCTCGGCGCCGGAGCCAACCCCGAAGTCGGCCACAAGGCGGCCGAGGACCACCGCGAGGAGATCGAGGAGGTCCTCAAGGGCGCCGACATGGTGTTCGTCACCGCCGGTGAGGGCGGCGGCACCGGAACGGGTGGCGCCCCGGTCGTCGCGTCGATCGCGCGGAAGCTCGGCGCGCTGACCATCGGCGTGGTCACCCGGCCGTTCTCGTTCGAGGGCAAGCGGCGGGCGAAGCAGGCCGACGAGGGCATCACCGCGCTGCGCAACGAGTGCGACACCCTGATCGTGATCCCCAACGACCGGCTGCTGCAGCTCGGCGACATCGGCGTGAGCCTGATGGACGCGTTCCGCTCGGCGGACGAGGTGCTGCTGTCCGGTGTGCAGGGCATCACCGACCTGATCACCACGCCCGGTCTGATCAATCTGGACTTCGCCGACGTCAAGAGCGTGATGTCCGGCGCGGGCAGCGCGCTGATGGGCATCGGGTCGGCCCGCGGTGACGGGCGGGCGGTGCAGGCGGCCGAGAAGGCGATCAACTCGCCGCTGCTGGAAGCGTCGATGGACGGCGCGCACGGCGTGCTGCTCGCCATCGCCGGTGGCTCCGACCTCGGCCTGTTCGAGATCAACGAGGCCGCGTCGCTGGTGCAAGAGGCCGCGCACCCCGAGGCCAACATCATCTTCGGCACTGTGATCGACGACTCGCTCGGGGACGAGGTGAGGGTCACCGTGATCGCCGCCGGCTTCGACAGCGGCACGCCGACCCACAAGAAACTGGACCCTAGAGGGGCGGTCGCCTCCCGAGGGGCTGTGGCGCCCGCCACCTCAGGCCAGACGGCCGGCAACCCCGCCCCACAGCAGTCGACGTCCCAGCAGACGTCCGCACCGGTGTCCCAGCGCTCCGAGCAGCCGGCCG